>NZ_JBWKOX010000050.1:0-576 GCF_059416305.1 Pseudomonas sp. GW821-FHT09D08 | reverse complement strand
CGACCACAATCCTCACCGACCTCGCGCAGATCGTCATGAATTTTGCGATAGCCATAAACACCGCCGCTCTCCAGCCATGAATGCTTGATCAAACCCAGCAATCGTTGGTCGTCTTTAGCGCGTGCAGATTGCGGCTCAGACAACCAAGCGTAATAACCACTGGGATGGACTTTCAGCGTCAGGCAAAGCCGCCGAATGGAATAGTCGCCCGCTCGCTGCTTGATAAAGGCGTACTTCAACCGCACTCCTTGGCAAAGTACGCGGCCGCCTTTTTTAAGATGTCTCGCTCTTCGGTGACCCGCTTGAGTTCGGCTCGCAGACGCCGCAGTTCCGCGTGCTGATCATCGTCTTGCTGCCGTTCTGCCTGAGGTTTGCTGTAGCGCTTTATCCAGGCATAGAGGCTATGCGACGACACGCCAAGACGCGCCGCCACATCAGCGACAGGCAGCTTCTTTTCGGTCACTTGATTGACCGCTTGGATTTTGAATTCTTCGGGATAACGTGGGTTGCTCATGGCACCTCCTGATTGGCCTCAGTTTAAGGCATGGAGGTGTCTACGAAACCCGGGGCGATTCA
>NZ_JBWKOX010000049.1:0-662 GCF_059416305.1 Pseudomonas sp. GW821-FHT09D08 | reverse complement strand
TAGCCGCTGCGGTTGCCCAGCAACGTGCCGATTGGCGCGTAGACGGCGCCGCAGGGGTCGCCCTTGCGCGCCTTCCACAGCAACGGCGTGACCACGGTTTCGGTCGGGCCGTAGCCGTTGAACAGGTAGGTCGGCTTGAGCGCGCGCCAGGCCAGGTCGTAGCTGGCTTGCGCCACCGCATCGCCGCCAAAGCAGTAGACCCGCACTTTCGGTGGATTGCCGTCGCGCTCGGCATGCTCGGCCAGTTGTTGCAGGTACACCGGCGGGAACACCGCCATGGTCACGTTATGGCGATGCATCTGCGCGTAGGTGTACTCGGGCAGCCATAGGCTGTCGTCACGGACCAGCACGCTGGCGCCGTTGATCAGCGGGTGCATCCAGCCTTCGTGGGAGCCGTCGAAGGCGAACGACATGAAGTGCAGTTCGCAATCGGCCGGCGATGTTTCATAACGCTCGCCGGTGGCGATGATGTGCGCCACCAACGGGCCGTGGGACACCGCCACGCCCTTGGGCATGCCGGTGGAGCCGGAGGTGTAGATCACGTAGGCGAGGTTGTCGCCGTCCAGCGTCACGTTTGGCGCGGTGTCGCTGTAATCGGCCCATTGCTCGGTGCGATCGATGGCCAGCGTCTGCATGCCGTCGGGAATCGGCAGTTGCGGCAA
>NZ_JBWKOX010000048.1:0-879 GCF_059416305.1 Pseudomonas sp. GW821-FHT09D08 | reverse complement strand
GGACATCGTTTACACATTTGAGGCCTGGACGCGGGTCATACCTCGTCCAAGCCTCCCCAAGGGATAATCACACAGGTACAAATCCCAAGCATCATCTTCAGCTTCTTTGAGCCCTATCCTTTCCCCGGACAGCGCCTCGCTGATAAATACCAACTTGCCGTTCCACTTGATCGATCCGTCCTGCCTGACGCTTCGAACTTTCATTTCTGCCGGATATTCCACATCGGGCAAGCATCCTGGATAAATTCGGGTGGACGGCACATACAAGTCTCCCGGACTTTTCATGCCGAGCGCTTCGTGAGGGCGTACGTAATTAAACTCATGCCTGAAATGCTCCAGCAAAAGCTGCTGCTCGACTAAGTTTTTCCCTAAGGGCAACTCAAGTTTCAAGCTACGGTGCATTCGCTCATGGCGACCATTCTGGGCGGGCCTTCCCGGCATGGTTCGCTCGGGATAAATACCCAGCCGAATCCACCAAACTGCCAGTGTGGAGATTCTTGCCAGGCCAGGAGAGGCGAACGGTACCCCGTTGTCCGAACGGATAACTTCCGGCATGCCGTACTCCTGAAAAAGCCTCTCAAAGGCCTGTTTTACAGGCTGGGTCATGATCTTGGGATGGGCCCTGCACGCTAAAATCAGCCGCGACGCATGGTCTGTGACGGTCAAAGGGAAGCACATCTGAGCATTAAGCATCTTGAACTGCCCTTTGTAGTCAGCACACCACGTCTTGTTAGGTTCGTCGGCCTTTCGCATTTGTGCGTGGGAGATGCTGTGTCGGCGTTTGAAACGCCGCTTTTTGACGAGCCCAAGTCGGTCAAGCCATTGACCGGCCGTACTTGGAGAGGGCCAGGTGACGGAGGGATCTTCCAGCCGTAATAG
>NZ_JBWKOX010000047.1:0-901 GCF_059416305.1 Pseudomonas sp. GW821-FHT09D08 | reverse complement strand
GCACTGCTGCAGATAATCCACACCCGTTGTCCACCAGCAATAAAAGGCCATCTCCCCAGGGCTGCCCATGCATTGCCGGCAAACGTGTTCAGGTCCAGCGTCCCGCCCGTAGGAATGTTATGAATGACCGCCCGAGGCAGGTTCGCTGCTGGAATCGGCGTCACCGTCACCGTTACCGTTCCGGAAGGCTTGGTCTCACTGCCACGGGTCACTTCATACCTGAGCGTAAATATTCGGTTGCTGTTACCGATATTGGCAGCGATGGCGCTCGCCGGAATCGGGAAATCAACGCTGCCGCTCGTGCTGCCGCCCTTGGCTGGGAGGACGGGAGAACCTGCGGCGCCGTTGCCGAGCATGATGACTCGGATGCTATCGGTGGTGAGCATACCGGTGTAGCTCACCCGGACCGTGCCCCCATTCAAGGCGCTCAATGGGGCCAGGGTTACCGAGGCTCCACTGCCTGAAGCCTGGAGCAGCACGGGCAGGCGCAGGTCTCCGAGTGCCGAACGCACGATGTAGGTGGACGCGGGGAATTCCTGGGCAGTGGCCTCGACAGCGCTGCCGTCAAAACTCACGTTGCAGGTGACAGTGATCTGCCGGTTATCCGGCAATGCCGCCAGCCAACTGCGCAGTACCGCCTTGTTCACCAGGCCGTTCGCCGCTTCCGCCGAAGTGATCGCCACCCCGTCAAGCACCGGCAAATCATCTACGCCGACGCTGCTGCACCTCAACCACACCCGTTGTCCCTGAGCACTCAACCGCCACTTGGCCAACGACGCCGTCGCGTTGCCAGTAAAGGTATTGAGGTCGAGTGTGCCGTTATGGGCAATGCCGTTGATCAGCGGTCTGGGCAAGTCCGACTCGCGCAGGGGTTGAACGGTCAGGGTCTGGACAAAGGAAT
>NZ_JBWKOX010000046.1:0-2041 GCF_059416305.1 Pseudomonas sp. GW821-FHT09D08 | reverse complement strand
GTAAGCGCTCCATGAACCCCACATTCAAAGTCACCATCTGATCCCCGATGCTGTGCTCCCGATTCCTTTCCGGAGCCAGCACCTCATGATGCGTCCCGACGCAAAAGTCGAAAAAGTCTATCTCTACCCCAAACCCGTCGACTTCCGAAAATCCATCGATGGCCTAGCCGCTCTGGTCGAACTGGACATTAAGGTCGCGGTGTTTGACCCGGTACTTTTCGTGTTCCTCAACAAGCCTCGAAACCGAGTGAAAATTTTGTATTGGGAGCGTAACGGTTTTTGCCTTTGGCTAAAGCGGCTGGAGTCCGAGCGCTTCAAAACATCGCCGGATTGTTCGGATGAAGCCATCGTGCTGACGGTTCAAGAACTCAACTGGTTATTGGATGGTTTTGATTTGTGGCGCAACCGCCCGCATCAAGTTTTGACGCCTCGATTTGTCGCCTGATTCGGTATAATCCAGGGCATGATTTCCATGCCCAAAGACCTTCCTGACGACCCTGCTTTGCTCAAGCAACTGCTTGAGCAAATGCTGAGTGAGCGCGAGTCGGATAAGGGCAAGATCGTTCATCTCGAAGAAGAAAACGCGTTGTTGCGTCAGCGCCTTTTCGGGCGTAAGTCAGAGCAGACAGCCGATCCCGCGACCCCGCAAATGGCCTTGTTCAACGAAGTTGAAAGCGTGGCCGAGTCTGTCGACGAAACGGTGGAAGAAGAGGTTGTCGCTCCGACCAAACATCGCGGTAAACGCAAGCCTCTGCCCGCCGATCTTCCGCGCATCGACGTCATCCACGAACTGCCCGAGCACGAACTGACCTGCGCCTGCGGTTGCCGCAAGCACACCATTGGTGAGGAAATCAGCGAGCAGCTGGAGATCGTGCCGATGCAAATCCGTGTGATCAAACATGTCCGCAAGATCTACGGTTGCCGCGATTGCGAGACCGCACCGGTTACCGCGGACAAGCCCGCTCAACTGATTGAAAAAAGCATGGCCAGCCCAAGTGTCCTGGCGATGCTGCTGACGACCAAATACGTCGATGGCTTACCGCTTCACCGCTTCGAAAAAGTGCTGGGCCGCCACGGTATCGATATCCCACGCCAGACCTTGGCGCGCTGGGTTATCCAGTGCGGCGAACACCTGCAACCCTTGCTCAACTTGATGCGGGATCGACTGCTGGGAAGTCGCGTCATCCACTGCGACGAAACGCGTGTACAGGTGATGAAAGAGCCTGATCGAGAGCCGACCAGTCAATCCTGGATGTGGGTGCAAACCGGCGGACCGCCTAATCAGCCTGTGATCCTTTTTGACTACTCGACCAGCCGGGCGCAGGAGGTTCCGTCGCGCCTGCTCGAAGGTTATCGCGGCTACCTGATGACCGACGATTATGTTGGTTACAACGCCTTGGGCGCGCAGTCCGGTGTCGAACGTTTAGGCTGTTGGGCCCATGCACGACGCAAGTTTGTCGAGGCGCAAAAGGTGCAGCCTAAAGGTAAAACCGGGCGTGCCGATATCGCCCTGAATCTGATCAACAAGCTGTACGGTATCGAGCGAGATTTAAAAGAAGTCGGCGATGAACATCGCCACGAAAGCCGACAGCAAAACAGCTTGCCGGTGTTGGCCCAATTGCAAACATGGTTGGAGAAAACCCAGCCACAAGTGACGGCGCAAAATGCACTGGGCAAAGCCATCAGCTACTTGGCCAGCAACTGGATCAAGTTGGTGCGCTACACCGAAGCCGGATATTTGCCGATCGACAACAATGCGGCCGAGCGTGCGATCCGGCCCTTCGTGATCGGGCGCAAGAACTGGCTGTTCAGCGACACGCCCAAAGGCGCGACGGCCAGCGCTCAACTTTACAGTTTGGTCGAGACGGCTAAAGCCAACGGCCAAGAGCCCTATGCGTGGCTGCGCCACGCCCTTGAGCGCCTGCCACAGGCAACCTCGGTTGAAGATTACGAAGCCTTGCTGCCGTGGAACTGTTCGCCCGCATCGCCTAGCTAAGCGCGCCGCCTATTTTTGAACAGGTGGGGTTTATGGAGCGCTTAC
>NZ_JBWKOX010000045.1:1331-2891 GCF_059416305.1 Pseudomonas sp. GW821-FHT09D08 | reverse complement strand
CACTGTCAATTCTGACAGCTAGACGCCCCTCCCCACCGGGTGTCTGATTTTCCTTGCCTGAACGCGCCTTTTTATTCGCGCACGCCCTCCAGCAAGGAGTCTCTTTCATGTCCGACCGACCCGTTGATCCAGCCTGCGAGTGTCATTCGATGGATGACACCCCAACCCCGGCGCCCTCCCAAGAGCTTGTTCCCTTTACGCCTGCCGCAGTGCCTACGACAGGCCCCCAGCGGGTCGAAAACCTCGACGAGCCGTATTCCGCCTACCCGTCAATCTCGCTGCACGCCTCCCTGTACCCTGAAAACGCCCCCATCGGCCTGGGCATTCGTCATGTGCGTCCTTATGCGCATTTCATCTTTGAAAAGTGGCGCCTCTGGTCGGCCTACGACTATTACGCGCTCTACCTCGATGACCTGCTCAGTGCCGTGGCCTCGGACATCGTCCTCGACGATTTGCCCCGTTACGATCTCTTTGTGCCAGAGGAGCATGTGCCTGAAGGCGAAGTGCCGATGTACGGCCGGGTATTGCGCGCCGGCACTTTCCAGGAGAGTACCTCGCCGCTGCAAACCCTCCTGATCAAGACCACTCGCCCCGGCGGCACCGACCGCGACCCAGGCAGCGCCTGGCACACCGGCCTGGTCATGACGGTTGAGGGCCTGCCCGAAGGTTCGACGATCGATCGATTGATTGCCGGTGCTGGCGTGTGGTGCCTGATTCAGCGGTATGAACATATCCGCCAGAACGACCGCATCGAGCTGTCCTGGGATGGCGTCATCGTCACGCATATCGTCAGCCCGGCCGAGGCGGCGCCCGGCAGTGGGCCGATCCGGATTTTCGTCAGTGAGGCGATCATTCTCCAGGGCGGGCTGTTGGGCACCCTGACCCTGCGCTTTCGGGTACAGGACGTGGTGGAGAACTTCTCCGGGGAAAAGTACCAGTATTCCAAGTCTTACTTCCTGGTCAGCGAGCTGGACCCCAGCCTGATTGAAGCCCCGGTGTTCCTGGTGGACGATGTCGACCTCAAGCAGGTCGACATCGATACCCAGGGCGATGCGGCATTTAAAGTCTCGTGTTTCACGGGCCGCGAGTTTCCCGCGCCCAATCCGCCCCATCAGGTGTTCGTCACGCTGTCTGCCACGCTGGCGGATGGCTCGACCCGGGAGTTTGCCCTTCCCTTCAGGAACGCGACCAACGTATACGTGACCGAGGTTCCCGTTGATGGCGACATCATCAAGCAAATAGTCGGCGGTTCCTTCCGGGTTTCGTTCGTGATTAAAACCGACCGCGGCGACTTCGTCGGCCAGTCCGGCAGCATCACCGTCACCGTGCTCGGCACGCCGGTGTCGATGCCTGGGGTGACGATCAACCCGATCGAGTTGGGCCTGATTGACCCCGACCACGATATCGACGTCACCCTGCCGTTCTATGAGCCTCATAACCCGGACTGGCTCGAGACCCTGTACATCGAACAGCGGGTCCCCGGCGGCGGTGGCGAAACCTACGTCGAGTCCCAACTGGCGGGGCCCCAGGGTGGCAGTCGCCATGTGAGCAAGGCGGATC
>NZ_JBWKOX010000045.1:0-1233 GCF_059416305.1 Pseudomonas sp. GW821-FHT09D08 | reverse complement strand
CTGCAACGGTTCAACGGCCGGGGCATCATCTATTTTTACTACGTGGTCACCGACGGTAAAAACACGCGCAAATCGGTGGAGGTGGGGGCCCAGGTGGGCGAACGTGTCGCTGAACTGCCGCCGCCACAGCTGCAGGGCACCGAAGGCAACAACATCAACCCCGCCCACATCGTCGGCCCCACCGTACTGCTGACCTTGCCCTATCTCGGTGCCCGAAAGGACGACGTATACCATTGGAGCTGCATCGGCTCGGCCCTGGGCGGCTCGGCCAATGGCACCATCCTGGTCAATGCGGCAACCGAAGGCGTGGCACTGACGTTCCCGGTGACCCGCACCATCCTGGACTTCAACCTCAACGGCAGCCTGCGCATCAGTTACAGCCTGGAACGCAAGGGGCCGCCACGCCAGATCCTGCGCTCGGAGGTGCTGAACCTCAGCGTTGGCGTGGGGGTGGTGCTGGAACGTCCGGAAGTCGCCGAAGCCCAACGCTTTCCGGATCGCCTCGACCCGTTGGCGGCCTTGTCGGGGGCCAACGTGGTGGTGGAATTTCGGCCGATGCACGCCACCGATCGGATCTTTATCGACTGGCTCAGCCCGGATGGCCATGGCAGCTACGCCACAGAAGTGCAGGGCAACCCCGCCACCCACGAGGTGAGCGTGCCCATTCCAAGGGAGGTTATTGCCAAAGGTATTCGTGAAGACGGCAACCGCATCAGCGTGCAGTACCATTTTTTCCGCGGTGCCATTCCCTATGAGTCAGATGTCCTGAGCTTGGAATTGCTGCCGCTGACCGGGTTGCCCACACCGACCCTGGACGGGATCGGCGACAGCATGGTGCTGCAACTGTCCCTGCTCACCGACGCGACGCGTACGCGTATTTCGGTGTGGAATTTCATCGCGGCCAACCAACGCATGTGGATGACCTACGAGGGCACCTTTGACGATGGCACAGCGTTTATCGAGCACACCTACACGGCCAATCTGGTGACCGGGACCGGTGTCGTCAACGGCATCTCTCCCCCTGCACCGGTGGATAAACTGCGTCGGCTCAAGGACGGCTCGCGGCTGACCATCCGCTTCTGGGTCAGCTTGTCTGAAAGTCTCAGCAAAGACCAGGCGGTGCTGTTCGGCGTACGCGAGCACATCGTGCAGGCCATTCCCTCGACGTTGCCGGCCCCGGCGTTCGCCAACCTGGTTGCCCCGACCCTGAGTATTTACCCGCTGGATTACGAG
>NZ_JBWKOX010000044.1:2146-5192 GCF_059416305.1 Pseudomonas sp. GW821-FHT09D08 | reverse complement strand
TCGAACTTTCGGTTCATTGCGTCTTCACACACCGCAATCTGATGCTCTTTCGAGTAGTCAAATTGCTTGGGTGTTATATGGTCAAGCCTCACGGGCAATTAGTATTGGTTAGCTCAACGCCTCACAGCGCTTACACACCCAACCTATCAACGTCGTAGTCTTCGACGGCCCTTCAGGGGACTCAAGGTCCCAGTGAGATCTCATCTTGAGGCTAGTTTCCCGCTTAGATGCTTTCAGCGGTTATCTATTCCGAACATAGCTACCCGGCAATGCCACTGGCGTGACAACCGGAACACCAGAGGTTCGTCCACTCCGGTCCTCTCGTACTAGGAGCAGCCCCTCTCAAATCTCAAACGTCCACGGCAGATAGGGACCGAACTGTCTCACGACGTTCTAAACCCAGCTCGCGTACCACTTTAAATGGCGAACAGCCATACCCTTGGGACCGGCTTCAGCCCCAGGATGTGATGAGCCGACATCGAGGTGCCAAACACCGCCGTCGATATGAACTCTTGGGCGGTATCAGCCTGTTATCCCCGGAGTACCTTTTATCCGTTGAGCGATGGCCCTTCCATACAGAACCACCGGATCACTAAGACCTACTTTCGTACCTGCTCGACGTGTCTGTCTCGCAGTCAAGCGCGCTTTTGCCTTTATACTCTACGACCGATTTCCGACCGGTCTGAGCGCACCTTCGTACTCCTCCGTTACTCTTTAGGAGGAGACCGCCCCAGTCAAACTACCCACCATACACTGTCCTCGATCCGGATAACGGACCTGAGTTAGAACCTCAAAGTTGCCAGGGTGGTATTTCAAGGTTGGCTCCACGCAGACTGGCGTCCACGCTTCAAAGCCTCCCACCTATCCTACACAAGCAAATTCAAAGTCCAGTGCAAAGCTATAGTAAAGGTTCACGGGGTCTTTCCGTCTAGCCGCGGATACACTGCATCTTCACAGCGATTTCAATTTCACTGAGTCTCGGGTGGAGACAGCGCCGCCATCGTTACGCCATTCGTGCAGGTCGGAACTTACCCGACAAGGAATTTCGCTACCTTAGGACCGTTATAGTTACGGCCGCCGTTTACCGGGGCTTCGATCAAGAGCTTCGCGTTAGCTAACCCCATCAATTAACCTTCCGGCACCGGGCAGGCGTCACACCCTATACGTCCACTTTCGTGTTTGCAGAGTGCTGTGTTTTTAATAAACAGTCGCAGCGGCCTGGTATCTTCGACCGGCATGGGCTTACGGAGCAAGTCCTTCACCCTCACCGGCGCACCTTCTCCCGAAGTTACGGTGCCATTTTGCCTAGTTCCTTCACCCGAGTTCTCTCAAGCGCCTTGGTATTCTCTACCCAACCACCTGTGTCGGTTTGGGGTACGGTTCCTGGTTACCTGAAGCTTAGAAGCTTTTCTTGGAAGCATGGCATCAACCACTTCGTTAACTAAAAGTTAACTCGTCATCAGCTCTCGGCCTTAAGATCCCGGATTTACCTAAGATCTCAGCCTACCACCTTAAACTTGGACAACCAACGCCAAGCTGGCCTAGCCTTCTCCGTCCCTCCATCGCAATAACCAGAAGTACAGGAATATTAACCTGTTTTCCATCGACTACGCTTTTCAGCCTCGCCTTAGGGACCGACTAACCCTGCGTCGATTAACGTTGCGCAGGAAACCTTGGTCTTTCGGCGTGGGTGTTTTTCACACCCATTATCGTTACTCATGTCAGCATTCGCACTTCTGATACCTCCAGCAAGCTTCTCAACTCACCTTCACAGGCTTACAGAACGCTCCTCTACCGCATCACTTACGTGATACCCGTAGCTTCGGTGTATGGTTTGAGCCCCGTTACATCTTCCGCGCAGGCCGACTCGACTAGTGAGCTATTACGCTTTCTTTAAAGGGTGGCTGCTTCTAAGCCAACCTCCTAGCTGTCTAAGCCTTCCCACATCGTTTCCCACTTAACCATAACTTTGGGACCTTAGCTGACGGTCTGGGTTGTTTCCCTTTTCACGACGGACGTTAGCACCCGCCGTGTGTCTCCCATGCTCGGCACTTGTAGGTATTCGGAGTTTGCATCGGTTTGGTAAGTCGGGATGACCCCCTAGCCGAAACAGTGCTCTACCCCCTACAGTGATACATGAGGCGCTACCTAAATAGCTTTCGAGGAGAACCAGCTATCTCCGAGCTTGATTAGCCTTTCACTCCGATCCACAGGTCATCCGCTAACTTTTCAACGGTAGTCGGTTCGGTCCTCCAGTTAGTGTTACCCAACCTTCAACCTGCCCATGGATAGATCGCCCGGTTTCGGGTCTATTCCCAGCGACTAGACGCCCTATTAAGACTCGCTTTCGCTACGCCTCCCCTATTCGGTTAAGCTCGCCACTGAAAATAAGTCGCTGACCCATTATACAAAAGGTACGCAGTCACCCAACAAAGTGGGCTCCCACTGCTTGTACGCATACGGTTTCAGGATCTATTTCACTCCCCTCTCCGGGGTTCTTTTCGCCTTTCCCTCACGGTACTAGTTCACTATCGGTCAGTCAGTAGTATTTAGCCTTGGAGGATGGTCCCCCCATATTCAGACAAAGTTTCTCGTGCTCCGTCCTACTCGATTTCATGACTAAGAGATTTTCGCGTACAGGGCTATCACCCACTATGGCCGCACTTTCCAGAGCGTTCCGCTAATCTCAAAGCCACTTAAGGGCTAGTCCCCGTTCGCTCGCCACTACTAAGGGAATCTCGGTTGATTTCTTTTCCTCAGGGTACTTAGATGTTTCAGTTCCCCTGGTTCGCCTCTTGCACCTATGTATTCAGTACAAGATAACCATCTTATGATGGCTGGGTTCCCCCATTCAGACATCTCCGGATCAAAGTCTGTTTGCCGACTCCCCGAAGCTTTTCGCAGGCTACCACGTCTTTCATCGCCTCTGACTGCCAAGGCATCCACCGTATGCGCTTCTTCACTTGACCATATAACCCCAAGCAATCTGGTTATACTGTGAAGACGACATTCGCCGAAAATTCGATCATACTCAATTAAGAGCTAC
>NZ_JBWKOX010000043.1:0-5227 GCF_059416305.1 Pseudomonas sp. GW821-FHT09D08 | reverse complement strand
GCCCCCGATGAGGGAGTGTCAGTTGATGGATTTGGTACTGACCCACTGCAATCGGGGGCAAGCCCCCTCCCACATTTTTTACCCAGTACACCAGACCCAACTCCGGTCGGCTCTAAGGCCGCCGCGCTTTGGCTTTTGATCTCAAATGCGCTCTTCCAAAAGTGACCCGCTGTAAGAGCGGAACCCTAAGTGGCCGTTACCGCAGCAACGGATATGTACTCAATCAAATCCAACGACATGGTCGGCCCGACGGCCGCCACGGAAACAAGCCCCCTGACCGCACCAGCCGAAGTTACACCTTGAACCGTGCCACCGTCTGATGCAGCGTCCCCGCCATCCCGGCCAGGTCATGCCCGGCCGTCTCGGTGTGTATCGCGCCCTGCAACACCTGCTGGGACAGGTTGCGAATGCCCACCAGGTTGCGATCCACTTCCCGCGCCACCAGCGCCTGCTCTTCCGTGGCGCTGGCAATCATCATATTGCGTTCGTTGATCTGCGAGATCGACCGGGTGATCTCGTCCAGCGCTTCTCCCGAACGTTGCGCCACGCTCAAGGTCGCCTGTACCCGCTCGCTGCTGCTGTGCATGGCGGCCACGGCGTGTTCGGTGTCCTGGCGGATATTGCCGATCATCTGCTCGATCTCCTGGGTCGAGACCTGGGTGCGATGGGCCAACGCGCGCACTTCATCGGCGACCACCGCAAACCCGCGTCCGGCTTCCCCAGCGCGGGCCGCTTCGATGGCCGCGTTCAACGCCAGCAGGTTGGTCTGGTCGGCAATGCTGCGGATCACTTCGAGCACGCTGCTGATGTCTTGCACACGGCCGGCCAACTGCTGGATACGCTCCGAGGTTTCCACCACACCGGTGGCCAAGGTATTGATCGACGCCACGGTTTCCTGCACCTGCGCCTGTCCACGCTGGGCGGTCTGCTCCGACAGGCGCGAGGCTTCGCTGGTGCTCACGGCATTGCGTGCCACCTCGTCGACGGCGGCGGTCATTTCGTTCACCGCCGTGGCGGCCTGTTCGATTTCCTGGCCCTGCAACTGCAGGCTGCTGCTGGTCTGGCCGCTGACCGCGCTCAACTCTTCCGACGAGCTGGCCACGCCGTCCACCGACGCGGCGATATGGCGGACCATCTGGTTGAGGCTCTGCTGCATCTGGTGCAGATTGCGCATCACACTGCCGTCGATACTGTTGCCCAACGGCACCTCGAGGGTCAGGTCGCCCTCGGCGATATGGCTCAACACCCGCGCCACTTCATCCGGCTCGCCGCCCAGCGGGCGGGTGACGCTGCGCGTGACGATCACCGCCGCCACCACCACCAGGGCCAGGCACAGCAGGAACAGCCCGAGCATGGTGCGTCGCGCCTCGTCATACAGGGTTTGCGCCGCCTGCTGGCGCTCGGCGAACAGCCGCCCTTGCATGGCCATCAGCGCATCCAGGCTCTTGAACACCTCAAGCTCGGCCGGGATCACCTGCTCTTTGAGCTGGGCCAGGCCCTGCTCGCGCGCGCCTTGCCGGATCAGCGCCTGCACCTGGGTGAAGGCCGCCACGTAGGCCTCACGGTGGGTTTTCAAGGTGGCATAGGCGGCCTTGCCTTCGGCGGTGTCGAGCAGCGGTTCGAGGGTGGCGAACGCCTGGGTGATGCGCTCGCGCGTGGTGCCGATGGAGGCCTGGGCCTGTTGGTTGTCCTGGTCGATCAGCAGGTCGCGGGTATTGCGCCCGTTATCGCGTACCCCGGTGGCGATCACCATGATCGGCGCAATTCTGGGCCAGTCCTGCTGCACGATCTGCTCGGACTGCTGCTTGAGGGTCGCCAGGTCGTGAAGGGCGTAAAACACCAAGCCGACCAGCGCCAGCGGCGCAATCGCGAAGCCGATGACAATGCGTTGTGCCGTGGTTAATTGCTTCATTGTGATAGTCCCTGATGAACACCTGCCCGTCATGGGCAGCATCTATAAAAATCCGCTTGAGGGCGCCGATCACCCTCGCAATACAAAAGCAGGAAACAACTCGCGCAATCGGCTCCATAACTCCGGCAAGGCAGCCTGTGCCGGAGAACTCGACAATTGCGCATCGAGCATGCTGGCCGTGCGCACCATTTGCACCGCAAAGCGTTGCACGCCGTTGGCTTGCAAACGCTGGGCCAGCAACAGCAACCGAGGGGGATCGATCAAATGCCAATGCACCGTGGTGCGGCACTCGTATTCCACGCCGCTGGCCAACAGGGTGTCGAGGCTGCGCCAGTTGGCGGCGCCGCTGTGCTTGACCTGGGTAATCAACTGGCAATCCTCGGCCAGCGCCTTGACGTCAAAGCCGACCCAATCGGCATGCCGCAACGCATTGGCAAACCCTGCCGGCTTGATCCCGGCGCTGTGCAGGCCGACGCGAAAGCCCATCGCCCGCACTTCATCCATGGCCGCCGGCAGGCCTTCCTGCAAGGTCGGCTCGCCGCCGCTGAACACCACGGCGTCGAGCAAGTCCTTGCGCCGCTGCAAAAACAGCAACACCCGGCGCCAATCCACCTCCGTGCTACCGCGCGGCGGGATCAGGTCCGGGTTGTGGCAGTAACGACAGCGCCAGGCACAGCCCTGGCAAAACAGCACACAGGCGAGCATGCCGGGGTAGTCGAGGGTGGTCAGGGGCACGAGGCCCCCGACCCGTAGCGCTCGACTCATTGGCGCCCGGCCACGGCGGCCGTTTCAGTGAAATGCTCGCGTTCCTTGTGCTCGGATTGTTTGCCGGGATTGAACGCCGACACGGGCCGGTGATAGCCCATCACCCGGGTCCAGACTTCGCAGCGCTGACGTTGTGGCTGGGATGCTTGCATGGTGAATCTCCTTGCGGGTTGGAAGATTGGTTCAGTGCGCAGCGGCCCGTGCCAGCACTTCATCGCACTTGGGGCAGAACTCATGTTCACCGGCGAGGTAACCGTGCACCGGGCAGATCGAGAACGTCGGGGTGATCGTCAGGTACGGCAGGCGGAAACGTCCCAACGCCTTGCGCACCAGCTGCTTGCAGGCCTGGGCCGAGGAAATCTGCTCGGCCATGTACAGGTGCAACACGGTGCCGCCGGTGTACTTGCATTGCAGTTCGTCTTGCAGCTCCAGGGCTTCGAAGGGGTCCTGGGTAAAGCCCACCGGCAGTTGCGAAGAGTTGGTGTAGTACGGCGCGACGTCGCTGCCGGCCTGCAGGATGCCCGGGTAGCGCTTGCGGTCTTCCTTGGCGAAGCGGTAGGTGGTGCCTTCCGCCGGCGTGGCTTCGAGGTTGTAGAGGTGGCCGGTGTCTTCCTGGAAGCGCAGCAAGGTGGCACGCACATGGTCGAGCAACTTGAGGGCAAATGCGCGGCCTTTCTCGGTGTGCATGCCCTGCTCGTCGCCGGTGAAATTGCGCAGCATCTCGTGCATGCCGTTGAGGCCGATGGTGGAGAAGTGATTGCGCAAGGTGCCGAGGTAACGCTTGGTGTAGGGGTACAAGCCGGCGTCCATATGGTGCTGGATCACCTTGCGCTTGACCTCCAGGCTTTCCATGGCCATGTCCATCAGGCTGTCCAGGCGTTGCAACAGGCCCGAGGTGTCGCCCTTGAACAGGTAGCCGAGGCGCGCGCAGTTGATCGTCACCACGCCCAGGCTGCCGGTCTGCTCCGCCGAACCGAACAACCCACCGCCGCGCTTGAGCAGCTCGCGCACGTCCAGTTGCAGGCGGCAGCACATCGAGCGCACCTGGTTGGGTTGCATATCGGAATTGAGGAAGTTCTGGAAATACGGCAGGCCGTAGCGCGCGGTCATCTCGAACAGGCGGTCGGCGTTCTCGCTGTCCCAGGGGAAATCGTGGGTGATGTTGTAGGTGGGAATCGGGAAGGTGAAGACCCGGCCCTTGGCATCGCCGGCCTGCATCACTTCGATATAGGCGCGGTTGATCAGCTCCATTTCCGCTTGCAGGTCGCCATAGGCAAACGGCATTTCCTCACCGCCGATCACCGGCACCTGCTCGCGCAGATCTTCCGGGCACACCCAGTCGAAGGTCAGGTTGGTAAACGGCGTCTGGGTGCCCCAGCGCGACGGCACGTTGAGGTTGTAGATGAACTCCTGCACCGCCTGGCGCACCTCGGCGTAACTCAGTTGATCCTTGCGCACATAGGGCGCCAGGTAGGTATCGAACGAGCTGAACGCCTGGGCGCCGGCCCATTCGTTTTGCAGGGTGCCGAGGAAATTGACCATCTGCCCCAGGGCGCTGCTCAAGTGCTTGGGCGGCCCCGCTTCGACACGGCCCGGCACGCCATTGAGGCCTTCGTGCAGCAGCGAACGCAGCGACCAGCCGGCGCAATACCCGGCGAGCATGTCGAGGTCATGGATATGCAAATCCGCCTCGCGGTGCGCGCGGCCGATCTGCTGGCTGTAGACCTCGTCGAGCCAATAGTTGGCGGTGACCTTGCCCGACACGTTCAACACCAGCCCACCCAGGGAGTAGCCCTGGTTGGCATTGGCTTGCACGCGCCAGTCTTCGCGGTCGAGGTATTCGTTCATCGAGGTGGCGACTTCCACCAGGGTCTTGCGGTCGCGGCGCAGGCGGCCGTGTTGTTCGCGGTAGACGATATAGGCGCGCATGGAGAGGAAGTAGCCGGCGTCCATCAGCACGCGTTCGACGCTGTCCTGGATTTGTTCGACGTCCAGGTGTTCGATGCCCCTCAGGCGGGCCAGGACGGCGCCCAGTAACAGGTCGACGTCGGCCTCCTGGTACTCGCCGGTGGCGGTGCCGGCGGCGGTCAGGGCGTGGTGGATTTTTTCGGCGTTGAAGGGGACCAGGCTGCCGTCGCGTTTGTGTAGGCGGGTGCTGACCAGCGGGGTGAGCGTGTTTTGCATTTTCCGGGCTCCAGGCACTACATATAGATGTTTTTAGGCTTTAAGACACAAGATGCAGTGAGGTTACGGAGAATGGGGTGGGGTTCCCTTGATCGGGGTCAAGGTTTTTTGATTGGGTACATATCCGTTATTTAGGTAACGGCGGCGTAGGGTTCCGCTCTTACAGCGGGTCACTTTGGAAAAGCCCCAAAGTAACCAAAGGGCTCTTGCCCCAACACTCGGCGCCTCGCCTAGGCTCGGTGTGCCCGAACGAAGGCTTGAATCCGTGGGCCGCCGTCATAGGCCATCTCTGGCCCAGGACGGCTAACCCGGCGTCCTGCCGGGTTACCCACGGATTCAAGCCTGCGTTCGGCCAGCGTGTTTGAC
>NZ_JBWKOX010000042.1:0-6140 GCF_059416305.1 Pseudomonas sp. GW821-FHT09D08 | reverse complement strand
AGCACGCGTTATCGTTGACGTTTTTCGCGAGCAAGCTCGCTCCTACAGGAGGCGATGTACGCTTAACTGACTGGCATGCCACAACAGCCCTATCTGCCGGGCGTTCAGCGTTGAGCCAACGTTTTGTAGGAACCTATGCTCCTCCCACAGGGGGGGCTCCATTTATTTTGAGGTCTTTACGAAGCCGGGTTTTAGGCCGAACACTTCCACCCCCTGCGGCGTCGATTGCCCGGTAGTCACCTTCACCCGCTCCACCGGCTTATCCATCGCTTCTCGATACTCCACCGTCCTGTCCGCCTGGATCGCCTCGCTCGGAATCACTATCGCCTGCGCATTGTTGTAAGTGACGATGGTCAACCGCGCACTCATCCCCAGGCGCACCCGCTGCAACTGTTGCGGGGTCAGCCTGGGGATCGACAACGTCACCGGAAACTGCGCGCTGCCCTGGCTGTCGCTGGCAATCGCCAGGCCGCTGACCACGCTCACCGAGCCGCTCAACCGTTCCCCGTCAAAACCATCGCCCAGCACTTCCACCGCCTGGCCTTGGTGCAGCTGGTTGATGTCCAGCTCAGACACCTTGGCGACGATTTTCAGCCGCTCGATATTGGCCAGGCCGAACAGCACCTGGCCCTGGCTGACCTTGCTGCCGGCCTGAATCGGCGCGTTGGTGTTGCCGCCGCCTTGGGGCGCATTGTTACCGGGGGCGGGCACCACGATGCCGGAGAACGGCGCCTTCACCTCCTTGCCTGCGAGCAGGGTGCGCAAGGCCTCGTATTTCACCGTGGCGTTGGTCAGTTCCATGTCGGCGATCTGGCGGTATTCGCCCTTGCCCTGGTCGAGGGCCTGTTGCAGTTCACTGCGGGCAGAGGCGAGGTCCAGTTGCTGTTGCTGGGTCTGCTGCTTGAGGTCGTCCAGCTCATTGCGCGGGATGATGCCGCGCTTGAACAGGTTTTCGCTTTCGGTGAGTTTGCGTTGGGTGTTGCCGGCGGTCATCTCGGCGGTGCGCAGGCTACGGCGCGCACGGCTGACGGTGGGGCCGCTGTCCCAGTCCTGCAGCTCTTGCACGGCGCGGCGCGCCTTGAGCTGGGCGGAGAGGGCGTCGCGCAATTGCACCTCAAGGGTGGCCGGGTCCATGCGCAGCAGGACCTGGCCAGCCTCGACCCGCTGGCCTTGCTCCACCAGATTGGCCTGCACGTTGCCGTCGAACGGCGCCGTGAGGGTGAGGGTGGTGTCGGGTTCGATCTTGCCCACCAGGCCGATCTGGTGCACCAGCGGGTCGGGCTTGACGGCCAGCCATTGTTCGGTGGCGCCGGCCGGGCCTTCTGCGGGGCTGCGCAGGGCCAGCCCCGCGCCGGCCAGCAGCAGGATCAATGCGACGCCCAGCAGGCGTTTTCGATTAGTAGTCATTGAGGGCGATTTCCCAACTTTCCAGCGTCATGCCCAGGGTCAAGTCGAGCTGGGTCTGGGCGTTCAAATAAGCGATCAGGGCGTTGAGCTGCGCGTTTTCGGCATTGCGCAGGTCGGTCTCGAAGCTCAGCACCTGGAAGTTGGTGGAGCGCCCGGCGCTGAGCTTCTCGCGTTCGATCTCGATCTTGCGCCGCGACAATTCCACCGCGCGCTGGGAGATTTCATACTGGCGCCAGCGGGTGCCGAGGTCGCGCACCACGTCGTTGACGTTGCGTTCCAGTTCCTGGCGGGCGTCGGTGATGCGGATCTCCTGGTCCTCCACGTTGACCCGCGCGCGCACTTCGGCCTGGCGCGTGCTGATGTCGCCGATGGGGATCTGCACCTGCACCCCGGCGTAGCTGTCCCAAGTGCGGTTGTTGGTGCTGCCGGCATCGTTATTGTAGGCGTCGCGTATCTGGTTTGCGCCGGCCACCAGGTCCACCTGCCAGCGCCCGGAGTCCTTGGCGATCACCAGGTTGAGGTCGGCCTGCTGGCTGCCGAGCAGGGCGGCGAGGTATTCCGGTTGCTGGGTCTGCGCGAGGTTGAAGGCCTGGCGTTTGTCGATCTGCAGGGGCTTGGCCTCCAGGGCTTCGGTGGCGCGAATCGGGGTGGAGAGGTCCAGGGCCAGCAGGCGCAGCAAGGCCAGGCGACTGGTGTCGAGCTGGTTCTGCGCTTCTTCGACGCCCAGTTGCTGGGTGGCGATGTCGGCTTCGGTCTGCACGATCTCGAATTCGGCCATGCGCCCGGCGCTGATCAAGGCTTTGTTCACGTCCAGCAAGGTGCCGGAGCGCTTGAGGGCGTCCTGCACGATGCTCAGTTGCTCCTGGGCCCGCAGCAGTTCGCGGTAGGTGGCGATGATCTGGCTGATGGTCTGTGCCACGGTCGCCTTGAGGTTGAGGCGGTTGGCCTGCTCCGACAGGCGCGACAGGCGCAACGGTGCGGTGGTGGCGTCCCAGCCGGCGCCGCGCATCAACGGCTGGATGATCGCCAGGTCGAGGCCGTCGCTGCGGTAGCGGCCGGCGCGGTCGGCGTTGTTCAACTGCTGGGTCCAGGCCATGCTCAGGCGGGTACCGTATTCACTGAGCAAGCTGGTGGCCGGTGCCACGTTGGCATTGCGCGCACTGTCCTGGGAGCCACGGGTGCTGCGGTAATAGCTGTTGAGGGTGAGCTTGGGGTTGAACACGTCTTCGGCGACGCGCAGGTCGAATTTCTGCGCCACCCGTTGCAGGTAGGCGCTGCGGATTGCCGGGTTGTTGCGCAGGCCCAGGTACACGGCGTCACCCAGGGTCATGGTGGTGACCTGGGCATTCAAGGATACGCCCCGGTCGTAACCGCTGCGGGTGCTGCTGGGGGCCGACGGCTTGATGACCACCTCGGCGGCCATCCCGTGCAGGCTGATCAACACGAGCAACCCCAGCCATTTACTCATCGCGCAAGGCCTCCACCGGCTGCAACCGTGAGGCCGACACCGCCGGGTAGATGCCAAAGAACAAGCCCACCAGCAACGTACTGCCCACCCCCAGAGGCAGGGCGGCGACGGCCAGGTCGAATAGCCAGCCTGACAGCCAGGCGTAGAGCCAGGCGGCGGTCATCCCGAGTACCGCCCCGCACAGCGCGCCGACGGCGGTGAGGGTGACGGCTTCGAGCAGGAACAGGTTGCGGATGTCGCGCTGGCGAGCGCCCAGGGCCATGCGAATGCCGATCTCGCGACGGCGTTCCGATACGTTCATCAGCATCACATTCATCACGCCTACGCCGCCGCCGACCAGGGAAATGGCGCCGAGGGCCAGCAGCAGGTAGGCGAAGGTGCGGCTTTGCCGGGTCATGCCGTCGATCATTTGCTGGGGCACCTGGATGTCGACCGTGTGGTCGGTGAGTTGGGGCTGCAAGGCGCCGGCGGCTTCCCTGGCAATGCGTTCCATGTCCTGGCCGGGCGCGGCGCGGATAACCACATTGCCGATCTGCGGCATGGCATAGATGCGGCGCATGCCTTCGGCGGGAATGAACAACGACTCGTTGGCCTGTACCGGCATCAGCATCGCCCTGGGCTGGTTCTGCAGAATGCCTACCACCAGAAACAGGTAGTCGTTGATGCGCACGCGGTCGCCCAGTTGCAGCGGATCGCCCGGCGCTCCGAGTGCCTGGGCCAGCTGGTCACCGATCACGCCATAGGTTTCGTTGGCGTCGAAGCTCGACAGAAAGCGCCCCTGCCGTACCACCAGGCGCATCGCCGCCTGGATGTCCGGTGTGCTGCCGACGAGGTTGGCGTTGGTGGTGCGGCCATGGAACACGATGGGCCCGCTGAACAAGGTCAGTGCGCCGATATGAGCGATGCCCGGCACGGCCTGGCGCACGGCATCCAGGTCGAGCCTCGCGGGCGCGGGGACCGTGCTGCTGCCCTTGGGCGGGAACTGGGCGACCAGGGTGTCGGTGCCCATGTCCTTGAAAATCATCGCGGCATCCACCGCCGCGTTATGGCCGATATTGATCAGCGCCACCACCGACGAACTGCCGATGACGATGCCCAGCAGGGCCAGCACCGAGCGCTTGCCCAGGGTGCGCAGGCTGACGAAGGCTTCATGCAGCAGTTGGCTGAAGCTCTGTTCGACCCGCAGGCTCATAGGCGCCCGGTCTCGTGCACTACGCCGTTGCGCACCAGGATCTTGCGCTCCAGGCGTTCGGCGATATGCGGGTCGTGGGTGACGATGATCAGCGTGACCTGTTGCTTGCGGTTCAATGCCAGCAGCAGGTCCATGATGTCCTGGGCGGTGCTGCTGTCGAGGTTGCCGGTGGGCTCGTCGGCCAGGATCACCGAAGGCTTGCCCACCAATGCCCGGGCAATCGCCACACGTTGGCGCTGGCCGCCGGAGAGGTCGGCGGGGCGATGGTGGGCGCGCTCGGCCAGCCCGACCTGTTCGAGCATGCGCAGGGCCTGCGCCACCGATTCATGCCGCGATACACCGCGATAGCTCAGGGGCAGGGCAACGTTGTCCAGGGCGCTGAGGCGCGGCAGCAGGTTGAAGCTCTGGAACACAAAGCCGATCTGCTGGTTGCGGATCGCCGCCAGTTCGTCCGGGGATGCACTGAAAATATCGTGGCCGGCAAAGTGGTACTGGCCGCAATTGGGCAGGTCCAGCAGGCCGAGGATATTGAGCAGGGTGCTTTTGCCGGAGCCCGAGGCGCCGAGGATGCCGCAGCTGTCACCGCGCTCGATGGACAGGCACACCTCATTGAGAATGGTCAGTTCCTGCCCGGCGAGCTGATAGCGCTTGCCGATGCCTTGCAGGGAAATCAAGCCTGGGTGCGCGGGGGTATCTGTCATCGTGACTACGCCTGCAGTCTCGACGCTGCCGTAATGCGCCCTTTGTAAATCTTTGTAACAAGTTCGGGAGCTATCTGGTTCGCGTCACGGACTGGTTTTATTTCTTGTTTTTAAAATATTGTTTGAATACTAACCGTGTTCCCGGTGCTTCGCCAGCCGTGGATGTAGAGCGGTTTTACGCTTTGAAAAGATTTCCCTCGCCGGTACGGGGGTCTACCGAAAGGTCCCTGGCTTGCCTGAGAATCCCCATGGGCAAAGGCTTTGGATAGTATGGCGGTGTGTCACTACTTGCTTTCGACCGGCCGCACCGGTATAAAAAATCAAATTATTTTTTAAAACAATATTTCCGCCGTGGAACCCTTATGGTCGCGAAGAAACTCAGCGCTCCAAACGTTACCAAGACTCGATTGCTGGATGCGACAGAGGCTCTCTTCATCAAATACGGCTATGACGCCGTGCTGCTGCGGCAGATTACCGAGCGCGCCCAGGTGAACCTGGCTGCGGTGAACTACCACTTCGGGGACAAGGACTCCCTGATGAAGACCCTGCTGATGCAACGCCTGGAGCCGCTCAACGAGCAGCGCCTGGAATTGCTGGCGCGCTGTGAGGCCGAATCCGACGGCCCCCTCGACTGCGACACCTTGCTCGGCGTGCTCTTCGCCCCGGCCATGGGCCTGGAACGCAGCGACCCGGCGAGTGGGGAAGGCCGTTCGTTCATCCGTTTCCTCGGGCGGGTGTACAGCGACACCTCGCCGTTTATCCAGGAATACCTCAAGGTGCATTACCAACCGGTGTTCCAACGCTTCTTCGAAGCCTTCGCCCTGGCCTTGCCGGACTTGCCGCGCAACGAGCTGGGGGTGCGCCTGCAATTTGCCCTCAAGGCGATTTCCGGGGTCATGGCCGGTACTGAATTGCGCCTGCTGATGAACTCCATGAGCCTGGGCCGCCCGGCGACGGATGCCGAGGTGATGGCCAAGCTGATCACCCTGGTCTCGGCGGCGATTCGTGTGCCGCAGCAAAGCCCCGAAGCCGAAAACGCGTTGGCCAAGGTGCTGGACACCCAGCGCGCCATTCGTGAACAGGCGGCAGCGCCGGCCGCCAAGGCCTCGCGCTGACAAATCCCAGGCAAAAAAAAGCCCGCTGGGGCGGCGGGCTTGATGTGCAACGTTTGTAACGGATGAGGCTTCACCCTACGTCTCGGGATGTAAATAAAACGTGAAAAATATGTAAGAAGAAATGTGAACGTGTGAAGTTTTGTCCAGGCGTTCATCTCTGATTTTTCCCTGCGTGATTCGCCACTCATCGCCACTGTCAATTCTGACAGCTAGACGCCCCTCCCCACCGGGTGTCTGATTTTCCTTGCCTGAACGCG
>NZ_JBWKOX010000041.1:0-13144 GCF_059416305.1 Pseudomonas sp. GW821-FHT09D08 | reverse complement strand
GGCACGCCGGGCAGCCGCGTGTATCGCAGCGGCGACCTGACCCGTGGCCGTCCGGATGGCGTGGTGGATTACCTCGGGCGTGTCGACCACCAGGTGAAGATCCGTGGTTTCCGCATCGAACTGGGGGAAATCGAAGCGCGTCTGCGTGAGCAGGACAGCGTCGGTGAAACGGTGGTCGTGGCCCAGGACGGCCCGACCGGAAAACAGCTGGTGGCCTATGTGGTTCCGGTGTCCGCCCCGTCCAACGAAGCCGAGTTCCGTGACGCATTGCGTCGCGCACTCAAGGCCCGCCTGCCGGACTACATGGTCCCGGCGCATTTCATCTTCCTGGCGCAAATGCCGTTGACCCCCAACGGCAAGCTCGACCGCAAGGGCCTGCCGCAGCCGGATGCGAGCCTTATGCAACAGGCCTATGTGGCGCCCGAGACCGAGCTGGAACAGCAGATCGCCACGATCTGGGCCGACGTGCTGCGCCTGCCGCAGGTTGGCTTGAACGATAACTTCTTTGAAGTGGGCGGCCACTCCCTGCTGGCCATCCAGATCACCTCCAGGGTCCAGGCCGAGCTGGGCCTGGAAGTGCCGCTGGTGGAAGTGTTCCAGACTGAAACGCTGCGCGCCTATGTGCAGGCGGCTGCCACCTTCCGCGCCGGCAGCGCGGAAGACTTTGATGATCTTCGTGACTTTTTGAGCGAACTAGAGGCGATTTGACCCATGCTTTCCAACCCTAATATCGATCTGGTTTCGCGCTTTCTTCGCCTGCCTCTGGAACAGCGCCAGCAGTTCTACCAGCGCCTGCAAAGCCGGGGCATGAGCTTCGCCCAGTTGCCGATTGCCTCGATCCGCGAGGACGGCCGGAAACTGCCGTTGTCATACGCCCAGGAACGGCAGTGGTTTCTCTGGCAGTTGGACCCGGACAGTGACGCGTATCACGTCCCCGGCGCCCTGCGTCTGAGCGGCCAGCTGAACAAGGCCGCCCTGCAGCGCAGTTTCGACACCTTGGTGGCGCGCCATGAAAGCCTGCGTACACGCCTGCACCTGGAGGCCGAGGCACGTACTCAGGAGGTGCTGGCCCACGGGGTGGTCGAGATCGCCGAAAGCGCAGTCGACGAAGCGCAGCTCAAGGCCTGTGTCGAAGCCGAAATCGCCCGTCCCTTCGACTTGCAGCAAGGTCCGTTGCTGCGGGTCAGTTTGCTCGCAGTGAGTGAAGAGGAGCACGTGCTGGTGCTGGTGCAGCACCATATCGTCTCCGATGGCTGGTCGATGGGTGTGATGGTGCAGGAGTTGATGCAACTCTATGCTGCCTACAGCCAGGGCCAGGACTGTGCGTTGGCGCCGCTGCCGATCCAGTACGCCGACTATGCGCTGTGGCAACGCAGCTGGATGGAAGCGGGGGAGAAGGCCCGTCAACTGGCGTATTGGCGCGAATTGCTCAGCGGCACGCAGCCGGTGCTGGAGTTGCCGTTCGACCAACCCCGCCCGGCGCAACAGAGCTTCCGTGGCGCGCGTCTGGACATCGCGCTGGAACCGGCACT
Organism: Pseudomonas sp. GW821-FHT09D08; assembly: GCF_059416305.1. Lineage (NCBI taxonomy): Bacteria > Pseudomonadati > Pseudomonadota > Gammaproteobacteria > Pseudomonadales > Pseudomonadaceae > Pseudomonas > Pseudomonas sp. GW821-FHT09D08. Next base: position 11,612 of record NZ_JBWKOX010000041.1, on the reverse strand, counting down.
GGTGGCAGGATTGAAAGCCCTGGCCCAGGGCGAAGGCGTGACGATGTTCATGCTGTTGCTGGCCTCGTTCCAGGCGTTTCTGTACCGCTACAGCGGCCAGCAGGACATCCGCATCGGCGTGCCGATTGCCAACCGCAACCGGGTCGAGACCGAATCGCTGATCGGCTTCTTCGTCAATACCCAAGTGCTCAAGGCCGACCTCGATGGTCACATGAGCTTCGCCCAGCTGCTGCAGCAGACCAAGCGCCGTGCGCTGGAGGCCCAGGCCCATCAGGACTTGCCGTTCGAGCAGTTGGTGGAAGCCCTGCAACCGGAGCGCAGCCTGAGCCATAACCCGCTGTTCCAGGTGATGTTCAACCACCAGGCCAATTCACCCGCCGCCGCGCAGCAATTGCCGGGCCTGCGCGTGGCCAACCTGGAATGGGACAGCTACAGCGCCCAGTTCGACCTGAGCCTGGATACCCAGGAAAGCGGCGACGCGATCTGGGCGTCCCTGACCTACGCCACCGACCTGTTCGGCGCCGCCGCCGTCGCGCGCATGGCCGAACATTGGCTGAGCCTGTTGCGGGCAGCCGTGGCGAATCCTGCATCGCCCTTGCACGACCTGGCGACACTCAACGCCGCTGAGCGCGAGCAAATACTCGCTCAATGGAACGCCACCGCGCGCGACTACCCCCAAGGGCAGTGGACGCATCAGTTGATCGAGGCCCAGGTGCAGGCGCAGCCGGATGCACCGGCGTTGCGCTTCAATGAGGTGTCGCTCAGTTATGCCGAGCTGAACCGCCGCGCCAACCGCCTGGCCCATCGCCTGATCGAGGCCGGAGTGGGGCCGGACGTGCTGGTCGGCCTGGCGCTGGAGCGCTCCATCGAAATGGTCGTGGGCCTGCTCGCGGTGCTCAAGGCCGGTGGCGCCTACGTGCCGCTGGACCCGGAATACCCGCGCGAACGCCTGGCCTACATGCTGGACGACAGCGGGGTGAAACTGCTGCTGACCCAGGCGCACTTGCGTGAACAGCTGCCGATTCCCCAAGGCCTGGAAACCCTGGTGCTGGGCGAGTCTGCCTTCGAGGGCTACAGCGACGCCAACCCAGGCATCGCCCTGGACGGCGAAAACCTCGCCTACGTGATCTACACCTCGGGCTCCACCGGCCAGCCCAAAGGCGCCGGCAACCGTCATTCGGCATTGCTGAACCGCCTGCAATGGATGCAGGAAGCCTACGGCCTTGACGTCAGCGACACGGTGCTGCAAAAGACCCCGTTCAGCTTTGACGTGTCGGTGTGGGAGTTCTTCTGGCCGCTGATGAGCGGTTCGCGTCTGGTGGTTGCCGCGCCCGGTGATCACCGTGATCCGGCCAGGCTGATCAACCTGATCAATCAACAGCAGGTCACCACGCTGCACTTCGTGCCGTCGATGCTGCAGGCCTTCCTGCAGGATCCGGCGGTGTCGACCTGCCAAAGCCTGCAGCGCATCGTATGCAGCGGCGAGGCCCTGCCGGTGGATGCCCAGCAGCAGGTCTTCGCCAAGCTGCCCCAGGCCGGGCTCTACAACCTGTACGGCCCGACCGAAGCCGCCATCGACGTGACCCACTGGACCTGCGTGGACGAAGGCCGCGATGCCGTGCCGATTGGCCGCCCGATCGCCAACCTCGGCTGCTACATCCTCGACAGCCACTTCGAACCCGTACCGGTCGGTGTGCTCGGCGAGTTGTACCTAGGCGGCATCGGCCTGGCCCGGGGTTACCACCGCCGTCCGGCCCTCACTGCCGAACGTTTTGTCGCCCACCCGTTCATCCAGGGCGAGCGCCTGTACCGCACCGGCGACCTGGCACGCTACCGCGCAGACGGCGTGATCGAATATGCCGGGCGTATCGACCATCAAGTCAAGCTGCGCGGCCTGCGCATCGAGCTGGGAGAAATCGAAGCGCGCCTGCTGGAACACGCGTGGGTGCGCGAGACCGCCGTGTTGGCGGTCGATGGTAAATACCTGGTGGGCTACCTGGTGCTGCAGGACGCTGGCGATGATTGGCGCGAAGTCCTCGGCGCCCATCTCGCCCAGCAGTTGCCGGACTACATGGTGCCCGCCCAATGGGTGCTGCTGGAGCAGATGCCTCTGAGCCCCAACGGCAAACTCGACCGCAAGGCCCTGCCCAAACCCGAAGCCACCCACCACTACGAAGCTCCGCAAAGTGCCCTGGAGCAGCAGATCGCGGCGATCTGGGCCGAAGTGCTGGGCGTCGATCAGGTGGGCTTGAACGACAACTTCTTCGAGCGCGGCGGTGACTCGATCATTTCAATCCAGGTGGTCAGCCGCGCCCGCGCCGCCGGTATCCATTTCACCGCCAAGGCGTTGTTCCAGCACCAGACCGTGCGCAGCCTGGCGCGGGTGGCGCAGTTGCAGGTTGCCCAGGTGTTTGACCAGGGCCCGGTGCAGGGCGAGACGCCGTTGCTGCCGTTCCAGCAGTTGTTCTTCGAGATGGACCTGCCGGACCGCCACCACTGGAACCAGTCCTTGCTGCTGATGCCACGCGAGCCGGTGCGGGCAGATCGGCTGCAAGCGGCCTTGCACGCCATTGTCCACCACCATGATGTGCTGCGCCTGAGCTTCAGCCAGGCCGGCGAAGGGTGGCGGGCCGAGCATGCAGACGCCAGCCCTGAAGTGCTGTGGCAGGCCACGGTGGCGGATGCCGACGAGCTGGCCGCGCTGTGCGAAAAAGCCCAGCGCAGCCTCGACCTGCAACAGGGGCCTTTGTTGCGTGCGGTGCTTGCCGAACTGGCCGATGGTTCCCAGCGCCTGTTGCTGGTCATGCACCACCTGGTGGTGGATGGCGTGTCCTGGCGGGTGTTCCTCGAGGACCTGCAAAGCCTCTACCGCCAACAGCCGTTGCCGGCCAAGACCTCGTCGTTCAAGGCCTGGGCCGAGCGTTTGCAGGCCCATGCCCGCAGCGAAGCGGTACAGCCGCAAAAAGACTTCTGGCTGCAACAGCTCCAGGACGTGCCGACCGATCTGCCCTGCCGTGATCCCCAAGGCGCGCGTCCTGGCCGCCTGGCGCAGACAGTGGTCAGCCGACTGGACGCCGAGCACACCCGGCAATTACTGCAACAGGCGCCTGCGGCCTATCGCACCCAGATCAACGATCTGCTGCTGACCGCCCTGGCGCGTGTCATCTGCCAGTGGACCGGGCAGGCTTCCAGCCTGATCCAACTGGAAGGCCACGGCCGTGAAGACCTGTTCGAGGATATCGACCTGACCCGTACCCTGGGCTGGTTCACCAGCCTGTTCCCGGTGCGCCTGACCCCGGCCGAATCCCTTGGCGCCTCGATCAAGCAGATCAAGGAGCAACTGCGCGCTGTGCCGGACAAGGGCCTGGGCTTCAGCGCGCTGCGCTACCTCGGCGACGAGGCCACGCGCCAGGCATTCAGCGCGTTGCCGGTGCCGCGCATCACCTTCAATTACCTGGGCCAGATCGACGCCAGCTTTGATCAGCCGGACGGTTTGTTTGTACTCGCAGCGGAAAGCGCCGGAGCCGAGCAGAGCCCGGAGGCGCCGCTGGGCAACTGGCTGACCCTCAACGGCCAGGTATTCGGCGGTGAACTGCACATGGGCTGGACCTTCAGCCCGCTGATGTTCGAGGCCGCGCAGATCGACGCCTTGAGCCAGGCCTTCAGCCGTGAGCTGACGGCATTGGTGGAACATTGCTGCACCCCCGGCAATCAAGGCGTGACGGCTTCCGACTTCCCGTTGTCACGCCTGAACCAGCAGCAGCTTGAGTCCTTGCCGCTGGCCGCCGATGGGATTGACGACATCTACACCTTGTCGCCCATGCAGCAAGGCATGCTGTTCCACACCCTGTACGAACAGGCCGCCGGCGACTACATCAACCAGATCCGCGTGACGGCCGAGGGCCTGGATGTGGCGCGCTTCCAGCAGGCCTGGGATGCCACGGTGCAGGCCCATGACGTGCTGCGCAGCGGGTTTTTCTGGGAGGGCCAGCTGGAGTGGCCCTGCCAGGTGGTGTACCGCGAGGCCCGGCTGCCCATCGAACTGCTCGACTGGCGCGCCATGCCGGAGCCTGAGCTGGCGTTGCAAGACCTGCAGCAAGCCCAGCGTCGCCAGGGTTTTGAGCTGGCCAAGGCGCCGCTGGTCCGTCTGGTGCTGGTGCGCACCGACGAGCAACGCCATGAGCTGATCTACACAAGCCATCACATCCTGATGGACGGTTGGAGCAATTCGCGCCTGTTCGGTGAAGTGCTGCAACGTTACGCCGGTGTGGCGGTGCCCGACGCGGCCGGACGCTATCGCGATTACATCGGTTGGTTGCAGCAGCGTGATGCCGGTGCGACCGAAACCTTCTGGCGCGAGCAGTTGAGTGCACTGCAAGCGCCGACTCGCCTGGGCCGCAGCCAGCCCATGGCGGCGGACGGGCACGGCGAGCACGCGCTGAGCCTGGATCGCCCGCTGACAGGGCGCCTCGAGGCCTTCGCCCGCAGCCATAAGGTCACGCTCAACACCCTGGTCCAGGCGGCGTGGCTGGTCCTGTTGCAGCGCCATAGCGGGCAGGCGGTGGTGTCGTTCGGTGCCACCGTGGCCGGGCGCCCGGCAGACCTCGTGGGGGTGGAGCAGCAGATTGGCCTGTTCATCAATACCCTGCCGGTGATCTGCGCAGTGGAGGGCGAGCAAACCGTGGCCGACTGGTTGCAAAGGGTGCAGGCGCAGAACCTGGCCTTGCGCGAGCATGAACACACCGGGCTGTACGATATCCAGCGCTGGGCCGGACAGGGCGGTGAAGCCTTGTTCGACAATATCCTGGTGTTCGAGAACTACCCGGTGTCCAAGGCCCTGGAACAGAGTGGCGGCAGCGGTATCCGTTTTGGCCTGCCGGAGTCCCGCGAGCAGACCAACTTCCCGCTGACGGTGCTGGTGGACGTCGGTGACACGCTGTCGGTGCAGTTCAGCTTTGCGCGTGCGCATTTCGACCCGGACACGGTGCAAACCTACGGCCGCCATCTGCTCAATCTGCTGCAAGCCATGCTCGAGGGCGACCAGCAGCGCCTGGGCGAACTGGCGATGCTCGATGTGGCCGAACGCCGGCAAGTGGTACAGGACTGGAACGCCACGGCGCGGGACTACCCGTTGCAGCACGGCGTGCATCAGCTGATTGAACAGCAGGTGACGCGCACGCCGGACGCCACGGCACTGGTGTTCGCCGAGCAGCGCTTGAGCTACGTCGAGCTGAACTGCCGCGCCAACCGCCTGGCCCATCGCCTGATCGAAGCCGGCGTAGGACCGGACGTGCTGGTCGGCCTGGCGGTGGAGCGTTCCATCGACATGGTCGTCGGCCTGCTCGCGGTGCTCAAGGCCGGTGGCGCCTACGTGCCGCTGGACCCGGAATACCCGCGCGAACGCCTGGCCTACATGCTGGACGACAGCGGGGTGAAACTGCTGCTGACCCAGGCGCATTTGCGTGAACAGCTGCCGATTCCCCAAGGCCTGGAAACCCTGGTGCTGGGCGAGTCTGCCTTCGAGGACTACAGCGGCGCCAACCCAGGCATCGCCCTGGACGGTGAGAACCTCGCCTACGTGATCTACACCTCGGGCTCCACCGGCCAGCCCAAAGGCGCCGGCAACCGTCATTCGGCATTGCTGAACCGCCTGCAATGGATGCAGGAAGCCTACTGCCTCGACGCCAGCGACACGGTGCTGCAAAAGACCCCGTTCAGCTTCGACGTGTCGGTGTGGGAGTTCTTCTGGCCGCTGATGACCGGTTCGCGCCTGGTGGTCGCCGCGCCGGGGGATCATCGTGATCCGAGCAAACTGGTGCGCCTGATCAATGCCGAGCAGGTCACCACGCTGCACTTTGTCCCGTCGATGTTGCAGGCCTTCCTGCAGGAGCCGACGGTTGCGACTTGCCATACCCTGCACCGCATCGTGTGCAGTGGTGAAGCGTTGCCGGTGGACGCCCAGCAGCATGTTTTCGCCAAGCTGCCCCAGGCCGGGCTCTACAACCTGTATGGCCCGACCGAAGCCGCCATCGACGTGACCCACTGGACCTGCGTGGACGAAGGCCGCGACGCCGTGCCAATTGGCCGCCCGATCGCCAACCTCGGCTGCTATATCCTCGACAGCCACTTCGAACCCGTACCGGTCGGCGTGCTCGGCGAGTTGTACCTCGGCGGCATCGGCCTGGCCCGGGGTTACCACCGCCGCCCGGCACTCACTGCCGAACGTTTTGTCGCCCACCCGTTCATCCAGGGCGAGCGCCTGTACCGCACCGGTGACCTGGCACGCTACCGCGCAGACGGCGTGATCGAATACGCCGGGCGTATCGACCATCAGGTCAAGTTGCGTGGCCTGCGCATCGAGCTGGGAGAAATCGAAGCGCGCCTGCTGGAACACGCGTGGGTGCGCGAGACCGCCGTGCTGGCGGTCGACGGTAAATACCTGGTGGGCTACCTGGTGCTGCAAAACGCCGGGGACGACTGGCGCGATGTGCTCAGCGCCCATCTCGCCCAGCAGTTGCCGGACTACATGGTGCCCGCCCAATGGGTGCTGCTGGAGCAGATGCCTCTGAGCCCCAATGGCAAACTGGATCGCAAGGCCTTGCCCAAGGCGGACGCCAGCTTGCACGCACGGGCGTACGTCGCGCCGCAGAGCGAGCTGGAGCAGCAGATCGCCGCGATCTGGGCCGAAGTCCTGGCGGTACCGCGCGTGGGGTTGAACGACAACTTCTTCGAACTGGGCGGGCACTCGCTGCTGGCGACCCAGGTGGTGGTGCGCCTGCGCGAGCAGTTGCACGCCGAATTCGACGTCAAATCGATCTTCACCACCCCGACCCTGGCCGATTTCAGCGCCTATGTGGCAGGCCAGCAGACAAATAATTCGCCGGTGCAGGACGCATTGGCTAAATCCTTGGAGGCTCTCAAACGTCTATCAGCAGAAGATTTGGATAAATTGACTTCCTGAGGGGCGTGGCGTGCAAGCATTAATCGAGTCGGTAGGGTCACTTTCGGCGCAGCAAAAGAAAGCGTTGGCGGTAATGCTCAAGCAGCAAGGCATCAACCTGTTTGAGATTGCCCCGGTTTTCAAGCGCCAGGAAGGTGAGCCTCTTCGGCTCTCTTATGCCCAGGAGCGGCAGTGGTTTTTGTGGCAGTTGGAGCCGCAGAGCCCGGCCTACCATCTGCCGCGCGCCTTGCGCTTGAAAGGCCGCCTGGACCGGGCGGCCTTGCAGCGCAGCTTCGATAGCCTGATCGCCCGCCATGAAAGCCTGCGTACTCACTTGCAGCAGGATGCCGACCAGTTGCTACAGGTGGTCAGCCCCGAGTTGGCGCTGGAAATCGCCTTTGAAAAGGCTGACGCGGCGCAGCTTGAGGCGCTGGTGCAGGCCGAAGTCGCCAAGCCCTTCGATCTGCAACAAGGCCCGTTGCTGCGGGTCAAGTTGCTGCAATTGGCAGCAGATGAGCACGTATTGGTGCTGGTGCTGCATCACATCGTCTCCGATGGCTGGTCGATGCAGGTCATGGTCGACGAGTGGGTGCAGTTTTACGTCGCGTACAGCCAGGGCCATGATGTGCGCCTGCCGAACCTGTCGATTCAATACCCGGACTACGCCTTGTGGCAGCGCAGTTGGATGGAAGCCGGCGAGAAAGAACGTCAGCTGGGCTATTGGCGCGAGCAGTTGGGCGGTGAGCAGCCGGTGCTGGAATTGCCGCTGGATTACCCGCGACCGGCGGTACAGAGCTATCGCGGTGCACGGCTCGACATGAGCCTGGATGCGGCGCTGGTCACCGGTCTCAAGGCGTTGGCCCAGCGCGAAGGCGTGACACTGTTCATGCTGTTGCTGGCCTCCTTCCAGACCTTGTTGTATCGCTACAGCGGGCAGTCGGATATCCGCGTCGGCGTGCCGATTGCCAACCGCAATCGGGCGGAAACCGAGGGGTTGATTGGGTTTTTCGTCAATACCCAGGTGCTCAAGGCCGACGTCGATGGGCACATGACATTCAGTGCGTTGCTGGCCCAGGTCAAGCAGCGTGCATTGGAGGCCCAGAGTCATCAGGACCTGCCCTTCGAACAGCTGGTCGAGGCGTTGCAGCCCGAGCGTAGCCTGAGCCATAACCCGTTGTTCCAGGTGATGTTCAACCACCAGACCGAGGGCCGCGGGCCGCGCGGCGAGCAGCAGTTGCCGGGCCTGGACGTAGAGGCCCTGGAGTGGGGCAGCCAGAGTGCGCAGTTCGACCTGAGCCTGGATACCCAGGAATCGCCTGACGGCATCTGGGCCTCGCTGGCCTATGCCACCGACCTGTTCGAAGCGGCGACGGTGCAGCGCATGGCCGAGCATTGGCAACGGGTATTGCGGGCGGTGGTGGGGCGCGCCGGCACTCGTATTGCCCAGCTCGGGATGCTGGTTGACGGTGAACAACGCAGCCTGCTGCAAGACTGGAACCGCAGCACGGCGGCGTTTGAAGACGTCGCGGGTGTGCACGGCTTGTTCCAGGCCCAGGCCCGGCAGCGGCCTGACGCGGTTGCCCTGTGCCTGGATGACCGGTCCATCAGCTATGCCGAGCTGAACCGCCAGGCCAACCGCCTGGCCCATCACCTCATCGGCCAGGGTGTTGGCCCGGAAGTGCTGGTGGGGGTGGCGGTCGAGCGTTCGTTCGACATGGTGGTCAGCCTGTTGGCGGTGCTCAAGGCCGGTGGCGCCTACGTGCCGCTGGACCCGCAATACCCGCGCGAACGCCTGTTGCATATGCTCGAAGACAGCGGCGTGCGCCTGGTGCTCACCCACGCCCATGTGGCGATGCCATTGCCCGAGGGCATGGCGACGGTCGACCTGGCGGATGCACGCCTGGCGCTGTGCCCTGAGAGCGATCCGCGGGTGTCCGTTGCCGCGCAAAACCTGGCCTACGTGATCTACACCTCCGGTTCCACCGGCAAGCCCAAGGGCGTGGCGATCAACCATGGGGCGCTGACCGAATTCTCCAGTATTGCCGCCGGTTACTCGCGGTTGACCGCCGACGATCGCGTGCTTCAATTCGCTACCCTGAATTTCGATGGGTTTGTCGAACAGTTGTACCCGGCGCTGACCCATGGCGCCACCGTTGTCCTGCGCGGCCCGGAGCTGTGGGACAGCGCGCGGCTGTACGACGAGATCATTACCCAGGGCATCACCCTGGCCGACTTGCCGACCGCCTATTGGCACCTGTTCCTGCTGGACTGCCTGGCCGCCGGCCCACGCGCCTACGGCGCACTTCGCCAGGTCCATATCGGCGGTGAAGCCATGCCGCTGGACGGTCCGCAGCAGTGGCTCAAGGCCGGGCTCGGTCATGTGCGTTTGCTCAATACCTATGGCCCCACGGAGGCCACTGTTGTATCCAGCGTTCTGGACTGCACGGCAGGCACCGAGCTGATGGGCGCCAGCGCCAGCCCGATTGGCCGTTCGCTGCCAGGTCGAGCGCTGTATGTGCTGGATCGCGATTTGAACCTGGCGCCGCTGGGGGCTGTGGGCGAGCTGTACATCGGCAGCCGCTGCGGTTTGGCGCGTGCCTATCTGAACCGTGCAGTGCTGACGGCCGAGCGCTTTGTACCGGACCCTTTCGGTGAAACCGGCGAGCGCCTGTACCGCACCGGAGACCTGGCGCGCTACCGCGCTGATGGCGTGATCGAGTACGTCGGCCGGGTCGACCATCAGGTGAAGATCCGGGGTTTCCGCATCGAACTGGGCGAGATAGAAACCCTGCTGCTGGCCCAGGAGGGTGTGCGCGAAGCCCTGGTGTTGGCGGCCGAAAACCAGCTCGTGGCGTATCTGGTGTGCGAGCGCCACGACGTCGACGCGCTGAAGTCGATTCTGCGTGAACAGTTGCCGGACTACATGGTGCCTGCGCACCTGATCTTCCTTGAGCGTATGCCCCTGAACCCGAACGGCAAGCTGGATCGCCAGGCGCTGCCCAAACCCGACGCCAGCCAAGCGCAACAGGTATGGGTGGCGCCCGTCACGGAGCTGGAGCAACAGGTCGCCGCCGTCTGGGCAGATATTCTCGGGGCTGAACGGGTAGGGCTGGCCGATCACTTCTTCGAGATGGGCGGCCACTCGCTGCTGGCCATGCAGGTGGTCTCGCGCCTGCGCCAGGTATTGGGCCGTGAAGTGCCACTGAAACTGGTCTTCGAGCAACCGCGTCTCGAAGGTTTCGCCACTGCCCTGCAAGCGCTGGAGGCGCGCGAAGGTGAGCAGGCACCCGCGTTGCTCGCGGTGGGTCGCGAACAGCCGCTGCCGCTGTCCTACGCCCAGGAACGCCAGTGGTTTCTCTGGCAACTGGACCCCTCCAGTGCCGCTTACCATATCCCCAGCGCCTTGCGCCTCAAGGGGGCCTTGGATATCTCGGCCCTGCAACGCAGTTTTGACGCCCTGGTGGCCCGTCATGAAAGCCTGCGCACGTGTGTGCAAGAGCACGCGGACGGTGCGCGGCAAGTGATTCGGCCCGACGCCACTGTGCCGATCCGGCTGGGCAAGGTCGACGAGGCGGATCTGCAGGCGCAGGTCGAAGCCGAGATCGCCCGTCCATTTGATTTGCAGCAAGGTCCGTTGCTGCGTGTGACCTTGCTGCACCTGGCCGAGGACGATCATGTGCTGGTGCTGGTGCAGCATCACATCGTGTCCGATGGTTGGTCGATGCAGGTGATGGTCGACGAGCTGGTGCAGTTGTATGCCGCGTTCAGCCAAGGCCGGGCCCCGCAACTGCCCGGGATGCCGATCCAGTATGCCGACTATGCCGTGTGGCAGCGTGCCTGGATGGAGGCCGGTGAAAAGGCCCGTCAGCTGGATTACTGGCGTGACCTGCTCGGCGGAGAACAGCCGGTGCTCGAGCTGCCGTTCGATCATCAGCGCCCGGCGCAACAGAGTCATCGCGGCGCGCGCCTGGACGTGCCGCTGCCGGCCACCCTGGCCGCCGAACTCAAGGCCCTGGCCCAGGCACAGGGCGTGACCCTGTTCATGTTGCTGCTGGCCTCGTTCCAGACGTTGTTGTACCGCTACAGCGGCCAGCAGGATATTCGGGTCGGTGTACCGGTCGCCAACCGCAATCGCGTCGAAACCGAGCGGCTGATCGGCTTCTTCGTCAACACCCAGGTGCTCAAGGCCGATATCGATGGGCAGACCACCGTTGCCCATTTGCTGGCCCAGGTCAAACAGCGTGCGCTGGACGCCCAGGCCCATCAGGACCTGCCTTTCGAGCAACTGGTCGAGGCGCTGCAGCCCGAGCGCAGCCTGAGCCTCAACCCGCTGTTCCAGGTGATGTTCAATCACCAGGTCGAAGGGCGTCCAGGGGATGAGCCTCAATCCCTGGCCCACCTGCGTATCGAAGGCTTGGCGTGGGACCGGCGTACCGCACACTTCGACCTTGACCTGGATGTTCAGGAAGGTTCGGACGGGCTCTGGGCGTCACTGGGGTATGCGACCGATCTGTTCGAGGCCTCTACCATCGAGCGCATGGCCTGCCATTGGCAGAACCTGTTGCAGGCGATGGTTGCCGATCAGCAGCAGCTCATCAGCCAACTGAACCTGCTGGACCAGGATGAGCAACGGCACATCCTTCAACTGTGGAACCAGACCGATGCCGGCTTT
>NZ_JBWKOX010000040.1:0-19974 GCF_059416305.1 Pseudomonas sp. GW821-FHT09D08 | reverse complement strand
GTCCCCTTCGTCTAGTGGCCTAGGACACCGCCCTTTCACGGCGGTAACAGGGGTTCGAGTCCCCTAGGGGACGCCATTTGCGGGAATAGCTCAGTTGGTAGAGCACGACCTTGCCAAGGTCGGGGTCGCGAGTTCGAGTCTCGTTTCCCGCTCCATATTCAACAAAAACGCCGATCAGTGATGATCGGCGTTTTTGTTTGTGCTTGATTTATAAAGACCTCGTCGTCAGAGCTTGGGCATTTGCCCGATTCGCCCCATCATCTCGGTCACGTTCTGCAAATCCAGGAGGAACTGGTCGACTGTCTTGAATTCACCGTTGGTGTGGCCGGTATATTTGGTATCGAGTCTGGCAAGGCCGAATTGCACGCCGTTGGGCAGGTCATGCACCGATGTAGCGGCTGCGGACGCGCCGAACTTGGGCTCCATGCCAAGGTTCTCGGTGGCCACGGCCAGCAATGCTTTGACCCATTCACCCTCGGAGTTGCGGTGCATCGGCTCGGCAATCGAGCAATCGATGGTCATCGCCACCCCGGTCTGTTGGCTCCAGGCTCGCAGCTTTTCATCGATATCGGTTTTGAGTACTTCTGTGGCCCTGCCCTTCGGCACTCGCAGATTGACCGTCACGGTGAAAGCTTTTTCGTCCATACCGATATAGGTCAAGGAGGTGGTCAGTGGCCCCATGAATGTATCGGTAAAGCCAATCCCCAGTTTGTTGCCCAGGTAATCCAGGCCCCAGTTGTCGGTGGCGTAGCGCGCTGCGTCAGTGATGTGGTTGCGCTTGAGGGCGATCTTTCCCGCCAACTCGTGGGTCAGGCCCAATATCCTGGCGACGGGGTTTACACCTGACTCGGGTTCCGAGGAATGGGCCGCAACCCCCGTAACCGTTAGCTTGACGTCCTTGCCGACGACCTCGGCGGTCACCTCGAAGTCGCCGCCATTGCCCTTGGCATAGTCGGCGCCAGTCTTTTGCAGGACGGCCGCCAATTGTGCCGGGTTGTCATCTGCAAAAGTCGCGACGGCCGTCCGCGGGATCTGGTTCGCGGCAAGTCCTCCCGTCACGGAGGTGATTTCGGCGCCCTTGCCCTGTGCGTCGCGCCGGGGGAAATGGGTAACTAGCGTGCCGTAGCCCTTCTCGGCGATCACCACGGGATAGCCGCCATCGAGTGCGATGTTGTAGTCGGGGGTTGGGTTGCGTGAAAAGTAGTAGGCGATCGCATCGCCGGCGATCTCCTCGGTGGTATCCACCAGTAGTTTGAAACTGCGTACCTGCGGCAGTTGTTCTTCCTTGATAACTTTCATTGCATATAGCGCCACGACGATCCCGTTTTTGTCATCCTCCGTGCCTCGGCCATACAGGCGGTTACCTACCTGAGTAACCTGGAATGGATCGAGGCGTGTGCCGTCTTCAAGCACCCAGTCCTCTGGATCGGCTGGTACCACGTCGGCATGCGCATGGATTCCCACGACCTCGTTGCCGCTATCGCCCAGGGATATTTCATATACGCGGTTGTCGACGTTGCGAAATGTCAGGTTGAACGATCGGGCGATGCGTTCGAGGGTGTAGGCGAACCGAAGGAACTCGGGATTTTCATGCTGAGCGACGCCTTCCACGCGGAAGGTTGGGATGGCCACCAGTTCACCCAGGGTATCGATGGCTGCATCACGGTATTTGAGTCGTGCATACAAGCCAAGCAGTCGATGAAGCTGGTTTTGCTGCTCGTTGGTAAGGTCCTTGGCATCGAGGAAGGCATTGATTGCCGGTGCGAGTGTTTGGCTGACGGCGAGGCTGCTGGTGCCCAGGCGTCTCAGGAACTCACGAAAATCGGTGAACGATGCCTCACTGAAAGTCGAGAGAATGACTGAACTCTGCTGCTGGGTAATGTTGGCGTATGTGGGCAGGGAGAATGTTGAAAGGCTGCCGGCCAGCGCGGTGGCGGCGAGCAGTGCTTTGAGTGGGTTGTTCATTATTATGGCACTCCTATCTGCGTAGGTAGTTGGAGAGGCCTGTCGAAACTAGCACCCAATGCCATGGAAAGTGGTGTCGAACAGCAGCCTGAAAGACTCATAGGGGCTGAGGTCGAGCAAAACAGGAGGTTTCCTACGCATGTTCTGCCCAGACAAGAACGCCGCTCTGAGGGGGGAGCGGCGTTTTCATATGGGTGAGAGCAGAGGTTTCAGAGTTTCGGCAACTGTCCGATACGCCCCATCATTTCGGTGACGATCTGCAGATCCAGCAAGAACTGGTCGACCGTCTTGAACTCATTGTCGGTGTGCCCGGTGTACTTCACTTCCGGCCGCGCCAGGCCGAATTGCACGCCATTGGGCAGTTCATGCACGGACGTCGCGCCGGCCGAGGTGCCGAATTTGTGCTCCATGCCCAGGTTTTCGCTGGCCACGGCCAACAAGGCCTTCACCCACTCACCTTCCGGATTGCGGTACATCGGTTCGGCGACCGAGTAAGTGAAGTCCACATTGACCTTGGTTTGCTTGTCCCAGGTGCTCAACTTGTCGGAAATCTCGGCTTTCAGTTTCTCCGGCGATTTGCCCTTTGGTACACGCAGGTTCACCGCCAGCTTGAAGGCTTTGTCATCCAGGCCGACAAAGGTCAGCGAGGTGGTCAGCGGCCCCATGAAATCATCGGAGAAACCTACGCCCAATTTGCCGCCCAGATAATCCAGGCCCCAGTTGTCCGAGGCATAACGGGCCGCGTCGGTGATGTGGTTGTGCTTGAGGGCGATCTTGCCGTCGACGCTGTGGATCAGCTCCAGCATGCGTGACACCGGGTTGATACCGGATTCCGGCTCGGAGGAGTGCGCGGAAACCCCGGTCACTGTCAGCTTGACCTCTTTACCGACCACCTTGGCTGTCACTTCGAAGTCACCGCCGTTGCGTTTGGCGTACTCCGCACCGGCTTTTTGCAGGCTGGCGGCCAGTTCGGCAGGGGTGTCGCTGATCAACGTGGCAACCGAGGCCGAGGGAATCTGGTTGGTGGCCATGCCGCCGGTCATCGCGATGATTTCCGCGCCTTGGCCTTCCCCATTGCGGCGCGGGAAGGTGGCCATGACAGTGCCGTAACCTTTTTCGGCAATTACCACCGGGTAGCCGCCATCCAGCGCCAGGTTGTACTGCGGCGTCGGATTGCGTTCGAAGTAATAGGGGATCGCGTCGCCGGAAGTTTCTTCGGTGGTGTCCACCAGCAGTTTGAAGTTGCGTGCCAGCGGCAACTTTTCTTCCTTGATCACCTTCATGGCGTACATCGCCACCACGATGCCGTTTTTGTCATCCTCGGTGCCCCGGCCATACATGCGGTCGTCGATCAGCGTGACCTTGAACGGGTCGAGCCTGGTGCCGTCTTTCAAGACCCAGTTCTCCGGCGTCACCGGCACCACGTCGGCGTGAGCGTGGATGCCCACCACTTCGTCGCCGCTGCCTGCCAGGGAGATCTCGTACACGCGGTTGTCGACGTTACGGAAGTTCAGGTTGAAGGTCTTGGCCAGGGCCTGAATCTTGTCGGCAATCCGGATGAATTCCGGATTTTTGTACTGTGGCACGCCGTCCACGTTGAAGGTCGGGATTTCCACCAGTTCGCGCAAGGTAGCTAAGGCGTCCTTGCCGTATTTCACTCGGGTATAAATACCCAGCAGGCGATGGATCTCGTTCTGCTGGTCGGCGGTCAGGGTTTTGTTATCGAGGAAGGCACCGATCGCCGGGCCTACGTCGTCGGCCTTGCCCAGGTCGCCTTTGGCCAGGGTGCCGAGGAAACCACGGAAATCCGTGACCGACGTTTCGCTGAAGCTCTTCAGAATCGCTGTGCTTTGCTCTGGGGTGATGTTGGCAAAGGCAGGTGCGGTCATCACCGAAAGGCCGGCCGCGAACAGAGTGGCAGCCGCCAATTGCTTGAGTCGAAAGTGCATGGTCAGGGGCATTCCTTTGCAAAGGGAAATAGGGGATTCCTGATCAACGTGTCAGAAATATTTCGACACACTACCACTGCCAAGGTGTGCCCGGGAGGCCACTGGGAGGCTTATCTAAAAACTCGATATCACCCTCGACCCCGTGCTTTAGTCCAGGCTGTAACGCACCGACAACGCGCCCTTTTTCTCCGAAAGCGCCAGGATCGTTACCTGACCCAACTCGCCCAGCGTTTGCACATGGGTACCGCCGCAAGCGTAGGTGGGCAGATCACCGAAGCCCACTTCGCGGGTGCCGTCGTCCAGGGCCATATGGCGCGGATAGTCGGCGGCGATCCATTGGTTGATCTGCTGTTGAATGATCTCGGCGTCCATGGCTTGCGCGGTTTCGCCACGGATAAAAGTGATCTTGCCTTCACCTGGCCAGTGGTGCGCCTTGATCGGCAGCCAACCCAGGGTTTCGCCGGCGTTGCCGATCAAATGCCCGGCGGAGTGCAGGCGGGTGTGCAGGGTTCGGCGCGGTTCGTCGACTCGCGCGGTGATGGGGCCCGGTTCCACCGGTTGGTTGACATAGTGCACCACGCGATCGGTTTCCTGGGTGACTCGCAGCACCTGGCTATCGCCCAGCCAGCCGGTATCGAACGGCTGGCCACCGCCTTGGGGATGAAAAATCGTCGATTGCAAAACGACCGCAAACTGGCCCTCGCAGGGGGTGCAACTGAGTACTTCAAGCTCGGCGGTCAGGTGGTCATGGGTGAAAAACAGGCGCTCGGTCATTTTCTACATCCGCATCAGGGTTCTGCGGGGAGTATAAATAGTGCGTGGATAGGTGATAATCCACTCAATTATCAATGGACCTGTGCGTCATGAGCATCAATCTTCCTTTGCCGCTGCTGGGCGAAATGGCGATTTTCGTCAAGGTAGTGGAGACCGGCAGCTTCTCCGAAGCGGCGCGGCAGTTGAGCGTTTCGCCGTCGGCGGTGAGCCGTAGCATCTCGCGCCTGGAAAAGGCCCTGGCTACCCGCTTGTTGCAACGCACCACACGCAAATTGCGCCTGAGTGAAGCCGGTGAGGAGGTCTTCAAGCGCTGCCAGGAGATGGTCAGCGCGGCGCGCTCAGTGATGGAAATCAGCGGCCAGTTCGCCCACGAGGCCGAGGGCCTGGTGCGGGTCAGTGTGCCGAAGGCGGTCGGGCGGTTTGTGGTGCACCCGCATATGCCGGAGTTCCTGCGGCGTTATCCCAAGGTGGATGTGCAACTGATCCTTGAAGACCGGCATGTAGACCTGATCGACGACAATGTCGACCTGAGCATTCGCATCACCGACAGTCCGCCACCGGGGCTGGTCGGGCGACAGCTATTGCCCATCGAGCACTTGCTGTGCGCGACACCGCAGTACCTGGCCGAGCATGGCACGCCGAGTCATCCCCATGATTTGCTGGAGCACAGTTGTATCTACCTGGGGGAAACACCGGGTGACTCGCGCTGGAAATTCCGCCAGGGCGGCAAGGCGGTGACGGTTGGCGTGCGTGGACGTTATGCGGCGAACCACACCGGCGTTCGGCTGGATGCGGTGTTGCAGCACGTGGGAATTGGCAGCTTGCCGTATTTCACCGCGCGTCATGCGTTGGAGGAGGGGCGTTTGGTACAGGTGCTGCCCGGGTGGGACTTTATTGCGTCCTACCATGGCGAGGCGTGGTTGTTGCATTCGCCCACGCGTTACCTGCCGCCGAAGCTGCGGGTGTTTATCGATTATCTGGTGGAGTGCATGGCGAGGGAGCCGACATTGCGCCGTCGATAGGTGCGTGGCCGAAAATGTGGGAGGAGGGCTTGCTCCCTCCCGCATTCAGTTGAGCAGTGTCTTGAACAATCAGTGTTTGCTTTGGTCCTGCGGCATGGCCAGCAGTTGCTTTTCCTGGTTCCAGTCGAAGGGTTCGTCGTTTTGTTCGGCTTCAAAGCGACGCTCTTCCAGGGCCTGGTACAGGTCCAGTTCTTCGTCGGGCATGAAGTGCAGGCAATCGCCGCCGAAGAACCACAGCAGGTCGCGCGGGACCAGGTGGGCGATCTGCGGGTAGCGCAGGATGACCTGGCTCATCAGGTCCTGGCCCAGGTACTGGCTTTCGATCGGGTCGATCGGCAGCAGGGCGCGCAGTTCGTCGAAGCGCTCCAGGAACAGGGTGTGGCTTTCCTCGGGTACCTGTTCGGCTTCGCCGACGGCAACCAGGATGCTGCGCAGGTGGTCGAGCAAGACGAGATGATCGGCAACGACGTTGGACACGAGATAAGTCCTCTAAAGCAAAAACGGGCGCGAGAGTATATGCCTCTCGCGCCCGTTTTTATATGACCGCCGGACTCAGCGGACTTTACCTTCGGCGTGTACCAGCTCTTCCTTGCTGAAATCATCCACGTCGATCACCTTGCGTCGTGCCGCTTCGGCGTCACGCAAGGCTTGCGCTTCCGCCGGTTGCAGCACGCCGGCGTGCAGCGCGGCGTCGATGGCGTGCTCGCCGGCAGTCGGTTTGACCTGGCCGCTTTTGAGCGCGGCATGCAGTTTTTTCTGCAGTGGGTGGCTGGCACCCAGCAGGTCGTAGGCGTGTTGCAGCGCGCCCACCGGATCGTCTGCCGATTGCGGGCGGTAGCAGCCGGCCAGCAATTCTTCCAGGGTCGGGTCGCCTTTGGCGCGGCCAATCACCGCGGCCACTTCGGCATCCAGCGCATCGGACGGACCGGTATGGCGACGCCCGAACGGGAACACAATCACCCGCAGCAGGCAGCCCAGCACTTTATTCGGGAAGTTGCTCAGCAGCTCATCCAGCGCACGCTCGGACTCGCCGAGGCTTTCTTCCATGGCCCAGGCGAACAGCGGTTCCAGGTGATCCGGCGAATCCAGGTCGTGGTAACGCTTGAGTGCCGCCGACGCCAGGTACATATGGCTCAGCACGTCACCCAGGCGTGCCGACAGGCGTTCGCGGCGTTTCAACTCGCCGCCCAGCAGCATCATGCTCAGGTCTGCCAGCAGCGCGAACGCGGCAGCCTGGCGGTTCAATGCGCGGAAATAACCCTGGCTCAAACGGTTGCCCGGGGCCTTCTCGAAGTGCCCCACGCCGAGGTTCAGCACCAGGGTGCTGGCGGCATTGCTCACGGCAAAACCAATGTGTTGCATCAGCAGCCCGTCGAACTCCTTCAGCGCCTGATCGTGGTCCTCACGACCGGCCAACGCCATTTCCTTGAGCACGAACGGGTGGCAGCGGATGGCACCCTGGCCGAAGATCATCAGGTTGCGCGAGAGGATATTCGCGCCTTCCACGGTGATGAAGATCGGCGCGCCCTGCCAGCTGCGGCCCAGGTAGTTGTTCGGGCCCATGATGATGCCCTTGCCGCCGTGTACGTCCATGGCGTGGCTGATGCACTCACGGCCGCGTTCGGTCAGGTGGTACTTGAGGATCGCCGACAGCACCGAGGGTTTTTCCCCAAGGTCCACGGCATTGGCGGTGAGCATGCGTGCGCTGTCCATCAGCCAGGCGTTGCCGCCGATGCGCGCCAGGGCTTCCTGGATACCTTCGAAGGCTGACAGCGGTACGTTGAACTGCTCGCGCACCTGAGCGTACTGGCCGGTGACCAGGCTGGTGAACTTGGCAGCGCCGGTGCCCACGGCGGGCAGGGAGATCGACCGGCCGACCGACAGGCAGTTCATCAGCATCATCCAGCCTTTGCCGAGCATTTCCTGGCCGCCGATGAGGTATTCCAGGGGGATGAACACATCCTTGCCGGAGTTGGGGCCGTTCATGAACGCGGCGCCGAGGGGCAGGTGGCGACGGCCGATTTCCACGCCGGGGGTGTCGGTAGGGATCAGCGCCAGGCTGATACCCAGGTCTTCTTCTTCCCCCAGCAGGTGGTCCGGGTCATGAGCCTTGAAGGCCAGGCCCAGCAGGGTCGCGACCGGACCAAGGGTGATGTAGCGTTTTTCCCAGTTCAGGCGCAGGCCGAGGGTTTCCTTGCCTTCCCATTCGCCTTTGCAGATCACGCCCGTGTCAGGCATGGCGCCGGCATCGGAACCGGCCAGCGGGCCGGTGAGGGCGAAGCAGGGGATGTCATCGCCACGCGCCAGGCGCGGCAGGTAGTGGTTGCGTTGTTCGTCGGTGCCGTAATGCAACAGCAATTCGGCCGGGCCGAGGGAGTTGGGCACCATCACGGTGGAGGCCAGGTCGCCGCTGCGGGTGGCGAGTTTCATCGCGACCTGGGAGTGGGCATAAGCGGAGAAGCCCTTGCCGCCATATTCCTTGGGAATGATCAGGGCGAAGAAACCGTGGGTCTTGATGTGCTCCCATGCGGCCGGCGGCAGGTCCATGGCCTGGCCGATTTCCCAGTCGCTGACCATGGCGCAGAGTTCTTCGGTGGGGCCGTCGATAAAGGCCTGTTCTTCCTCGGTCAGTTGGACCTTGGGGTAGGCCAGCAGCTTGTCCCAGTCGGGACGACCGCTGAACAGTTCGCCGTCCCACCACACGGTGCCGGCGTCGATGGCGTCGCGCTCGGTCTCGGACATCGGCGGCAAGACTTTCTGGAACCAGCTGAACAGCGGCTTGGTGAAGTATTGGCGGCGCAGGTCCGGCAGCAGCAAGGGCGCGGCCACCACAGCGATCAATACCCAGAAAATCAGCAGCAGCCACCCCGGTGCATGGCTCCAGGCGCCCATCGCCAGCAGGTAAACGGCGACCACGCCCAGGGCGGGCAGGGGGGCGACGCGGCGATGTGCCAGGTAGGCAATGCCGACCACCAGAACCAGTATCCACAACAACAGCATATTCAATCCTCCGTGAAACCAGGGGCGAAACCACCAGGGAGCTTAGTCGGCATCCGAACAAGCGGGTGATCAGGGTGTTACAAGTTGTACTGGGAACACCTGGCATCAGGCGCCGACATTTGGCCGAATCGTCGTTATCTCCGTGGCGGGCCTGTCGTTAAACTCCAGGCTTCCTTCGGAGATCAAGCTCATGGATACATACCTGAGTCCCAGCTGCTTCATCGATAGTGACCACCCTGCGGTGGTGGAGTTCGCCGAAAAACACCGCGGCGCCAGTGCGAATTTACGTGACCAGGCGGTCAGTCTCTATTACGCCGTGCGTGAGGCGATTCGCTACAACCCCTACACCTTCAGCCGCGACCCCGGCAGCCTCAGCGCCAGCTTTGCCCTGGCCGCCGGCGAAAGCTATTGCGTGCCCAAGGCCACCTTGCTCGCCGCCTGCGCCCGCCACTGCGGCATCCCGGCGCGCATCGGTCTTGCGGATGTGCGCAATCATCTGTCGACACCGCGCCTGATCGCGTTGCTCAAAAGCGATGTGTTCGCCATGCATGGCTACACCGAGTTTTACCTGGACGGCCGTTGGGTCAAGGCGACGCCGGCGTTCAACCGCCAACTCTGTGAGGTGTTCGACGTACCACCGCTGGACTTCGACGGGATCAACGACAGCGTGTTCCATGCATTCAACCGCCAGGGGCAGCGCTTGATGGAGTACGTGGTGGACCATGGGCAGTTTCCCGATGTGCCCGAGGATTTCTTCTTCGCCCATCTGGAGAAATGTTACCCGCACCTGTTTGCCGAACAGATGCCGGCCTTGTTGGGCGACATGCAGAGCGATTTGAGCCGCGGGTGAACCGGCGTATGCTGCTGCGTTCATCCAGCCATGTTCATCAACAAAAAGGCGCGGTCATGCTGAAAATCTGGGGTCGTAAAAATTCATCAAACGTCAGGAAAGCACTGTGGTGCGCCGAGGAACTCGGCCTGGACTATGAGGCAATTGATGCGGGCGGGGCTTTTGGCGTGGTGGACACGCCGCAATACCGGGCATTGAACCCGAATGGCCGGGTGCCGATGATCGAGGATGGCGACTTTGTGCTGTGGGAGTCCAACACCATCGTGCGCTACCTCTGCGCCAAACACGCGTCGGGGTTATACCCGAGCGACCTGCAGGCGCGTGCCAGCGCCGAGAAATGGATGGACTGGACCACCTCGACCCTCGCCGAGCCGTTCAAGGCCGTGTTCTGGGGCGTTGTGCGCACCCCGGCGGAGAAGCAGGACTGGGGCAGCATCAACGCCGGGCGTCAGGCCTGTATCGATGCACTGAGTACCGTTGACGATGCATTGGCCGAGCAGCCTTACCTGTCGGGCGAGACCTTCGGCATGGGTGATATTCCCCTCGGCTGCTTTATCTACGCCTGGTTCGAGATGCCCATCGAGCGCCCTGCGATGCCCCATCTGGAGGCCTGGTACCAGCGCCTGCAACAGCGCCCGGCCTACCGCAAGGCGGTCATGACCGCGTTGACTTAATACTGACTATTAATACAGGTGACTGTACTTGTGCGGCGCGGGCAAGCACCATGCCTGTCATGCGCCGCCGTTGAACTACGTGCGCTGCGCCCTCATCTACTCTTTCTATTCCCTTCTTTGGTGCGTATTCCGATATGAGTTCCGCTCTGTCCATCCGGCAGCTAACCAAAACCTACGGCAACGGTTTCCAGGCCCTGAGTGGTATCGATCTGGACGTTGCCGAAGGTGACTTCTTCGCCTTGCTCGGCCCCAACGGCGCCGGCAAATCCACCACCATCGGTATCCTCTCCACTCTGGTCAACAAGACCAGCGGCACGGTGAATATCTTCGGCCACGACCTGGACAAATCCCCGGCGGCGCTCAAGCGTTCCATCGGCGTGGTGCCCCAGGAATTCAACTTCAACCAGTTTGAAAAGACTTTCGACATTGTCGTGACCCAGGCTGGTTACTACGGCATCCCGGCGAAAGTTGCCAAGGAGCGCGCCGAGCAATACCTGACCCAGTTGGGCCTGTGGGACAAGCGCGACGTGCCGTCCCGGTCGCTGTCCGGCGGCATGAAGCGTCGCCTGATGATTGCCCGTGCGCTGGTGCATGAACCGCGCCTGTTGATCCTCGATGAGCCCACCGCCGGCGTGGATATCGAACTGCGTCGCTCGATGTGGACCTTCCTCACCGAGCTGAACGAGAAGGGCATCACCATCATCCTCACCACCCATTACCTGGAAGAGGCTGAGCAGCTGTGCCGCAACATCGGCATCATCGACCACGGCACCATCGTCGAGAACACCAGCATGCGTAACCTGCTGGGCCAACTGCATGTGGAAACCTTCCTGCTCGACCTGAAGAACAACCTGTCGGCACCGCCGCAATTGCTCGGTTACCCCAGCCGCCTGGTGGACAGCCATACCCTGGAAGTCCAGGTGGATAAAGCCATGGGCATCACCGCGTTGTTCACCCAGTTGGCGGCGCAGAACATCGACGTGCTGAGCCTGCGTAATAAAACCAATCGCCTTGAGGAGTTGTTCGTGTCCTTGGTGGAGAAAAATCTGACGAAGGTGGCGGTATGAGTTCTGAGCTGCAGCCCAACCTTGTCGCACTGCAGACCATCGTCTACCGCGAAGTGAAGCGCTTTACCCGGATCTGGCCGCAGACCCTGCTGCCGCCGGCGATCACCATGGTGTTGTACTTTGTGATCTTCGGTAACCTGATCGGTCGGCAGATCGGCGACATGGGTGGTTTCACCTATATGGAGTACATCGTGCCGGGCCTGATCATGATGTCGGTGATCACCAACTCCTACGGCAACGTGGTCTCCAGTTTCTTCGGCAGCAAGTTCCAGCGCTCCATCGAAGAGCTGATGGTCTCGCCGGTATCGCCCCACACCATCCTGATTGGCTACACCTTGGGTGGCGTACTGCGCGGCTTGATGGTGGGTGTGATCGTGACGCTGCTGTCGCTGTTCTTCACCCACCTGCAGGTGCATCACCTCGGCGTCACCATTCTGGTGGTGGTGCTGACGGCGACGATCTTCTCGCTGCTGGGGTTTATCAACGCCGTGTTCGCACGCAATTTCGATGACATCTCGATCATCCCGACTTTCGTGCTGACGCCGCTGACCTACCTGGGCGGGGTGTTCTACTCCATCACCTTGCTGCCGCCGTTCTGGCAGACCGTGTCGCTGGCCAACCCGGTGCTGCACATGGTCAACGCCTTCCGCTACGGCATCCTGGGCGTGTCGGATATCAAGATCAGCGTGGCGATCACCTTCATGCTGGTGGCGACGGTGGTGTTGTATATCGGTTGCGCGAAGCTGCTGGTGAGCGGGCGCGGGATGCGTACCTGATAAAGCGCGGTCAAAAAATGTGGGAGGGGGCTTGCCCCCTCCCACATTTGGTTTTGTTTCAGGTCTTCAGGCCTGCAGAGCCAGCTCGATCAGCGCGTGCAGTTCTTCAACCGTCAGCGGCGCGCTTGAGAACAGAATACGAAACACCGTCGGTGCTGCCAGCAGATTGATCAAGTGGTCCACGCTTGGTGGCGACTGGTGCGGATAACGGTCGACAATCGCCTGAAGCTGCCCACTCAAGATGCTCACGCAGTAGCCCGGCGTCCCCCTGCATTGCAGGTCGCGCATCATGTTGCGGCCCGGCTCCGAACTCATCTCATCCAGGTATTGCTCGGCCCATGCCCGCAAGTCGCCACGCAGGCTGCCGGTGTTGGCGGGCTCGCTGTCGGGGCGCATACGCGCCAGGGCCACATCCGCGAGCAGCACCGAGAGGTCGCCCCAGCGCCGGTAGATAGTCGACGGCGTGACGCCTGCGCGTGCGGCAATCATCGGCACCGTGACACTGGAGCGCTCATGGGTTTCGAGCAATTCACGCACGGCCGAATGGACTGATTCCTGTACCCGGGCACTGCGGCCCCCCGGGCGGAGGCCTTCTTTTATCGCCATGCTTGTGACCTTAACACAAAGAATTTGCTTTAAGCGCCGGCGAGTAGCACACTCCGCAAAAGCAAAAAATTAGCTTTAGCGGAGCGTGCCCATGTCCAGCCTCACTTCTCATCGTTCCAGCCTGGTGTTCCTCGCGGTCACGTTGCTGACGTTTCTCGCCGCTTCCAGTGCGCCGACACCGTTGTATCACCTGTATCAGGAGGGGCTGCATTTTTCGGCGGGCACGCTCACGCTGATCTTTGGCGTGTACGCCTTGAGCCTGTTGGCGGCGCTGTTGACCGTGGGCTCGCTGTCGGACCACCTGGGACGCAGGCCCGTGATTTTTACGGCATTGGTCCTGAATATGTTGGCGATGCTGCTGTTTATCAATGAAGACAGCGTGGCCTGGCTGATCGCAGCGCGTACCGTACAGGGGTTTGCCACCGGCATGGCCACGGCGGTGCTGGGCGCGGCCTTGCTCGACACCGACCGCCAGCAGGGCCCGCTGGTCAACAGCGTGGCACCTCTGCTGGGCATGGCGTGCGGTGCGATGGGCAGCAGTGTGCTGGCGGAGTTCGCGCCACTGCCGACGCAGTTGATCTACTGGACGCTGCTGGCGCTGATGCTGATGCAGGCGCTGTATGTGTGGCGCCTGCCGGAAACCGTTGATCGTATTCCCGGTGCACTGGCCTCGCTGCGCCCCACGCTGCATGTGCCGCCCCAGGCGCGTCGCGCGTTGTGGCTGTCATTGCCGGTGGACGTGGCGGTGTGGGCGATGGGGGGCTTTTACCTGTCCCTGGCGCCGTCGCTGGTACGGGCGGCGACAGGCTCTACATCGAACCTTATCGGTGGCGGCCTGGTGGCGGTGCTGACGTTGAGCGGGGCGCTGATGATCTTCACCCTGCGCAATCGCCCGGCCAGCAAGGTGCTGCGCCTGGGCGCGACGCTGCTGGCGGTGGGGGTGGCGCTGATCCTTACGGCGGTGCACAGCGCCAGCCTGCCGCTGTTTTTTATCGCCACATTGATCGCCGGCAGCGGCTTTGGCGCCGGCTTTCTCGGCGCATTGCGCAGTGTGGTGCCGCTGGCTTTGCCCCATGAACGGGCAGGCTTGATGTCGGCATTCTATGTGCTGAGTTATTTGGCGTTCTGCTTGCCTTCGCTGCTGGCGGGCAACCTGATTCGCCGCTTTGGCCTGATCGTCACCACCGACGGTTACGGCGCCGTACTGATCCTGCTGGCCCTCGGGGCGTTGGTCGCCTTGCTGCTGCAGGATTCGGCAAAATCCAAGGCGGCCTGCATATCTGTAAAGTAGATAACAGTTAGAGATATTACCCGTTATATAGATATTCGATCAGGTTCTACCATGGCCTCAACCTCATGCGAGGAAGAGGATTGCCATCATGAACTGCTCGACGACCATCAGCTACAAACCCTTCAGTCACCTGACCCGGCCTCGGGAAGTGATTCGCCAATTCACCCCCAACTGGTTCGCCGCGACCATGGGCACCGGGGTGCTGGCGCTGGCCCTGGCGCAATGGCCGGTCAACCTGCCAGGTGTGCAGGCCATTGCCGAAGCACTGTGGTGGTTCACCATTGGCCTGTTCATTCTGTTCAGTGCCTTGTATACCGCGCGCTGGGTGATGTTTTTCCACGAGGCGCGGCGGATTTTCGGGCACTCCACGGTCTCCATGTTCTTCGGCACCATCCCCATGGGCCTGGCGACCATTCTCAATGGCTTGCTGCTGTTTGGCCTGCCGCGTTGGGGCGCCGATGTGATCGCGCTGGCCGAAGCCCTGTGGTGGCTGGATGTGGCGATGGCCCTGGCCTGCGGTGTGCTGATTCCCTTCATGATGTTCACCCGCCAGGAACACAGCATCGACCAGATGACTGCGGTCTGGCTGCTGCCGGTGGTGGCGGCCGAAGTCGCCGCAGCCAGCGGCGGCTTGCTCGCGCCGCACCTGGCGGACACTCATTCGCAACTGGTGATGCTGGTGACCAGCTACGTGTTGTGGGCGTTTTCCCTGCCGGTGGCGTTCAGCATCCTGACCATCCTGATGTTGCGCATGGCCCTGCACAAACTGCCTCACGCCAACATGGCGGCGTCGAGCTGGCTGGCGTTGGGCCCGATCGGTACCGGTGCCCTGGGCATGTTGTTGCTGGGCGGCGATGCTCCGGCGATCTTTGCCGCCAATGGCTTGCCCGGCGTGGGTGAAATAGCCAATGGGCTCGGCCTGGTCGCAGGCATCACCCTGTGGGGCTTCGGCTTGTGGTGGATGCTGATCGCAGTATTGATCACCCTGCGTTACCTGCGCGGCGGTATCCCGTTCAACCTCGGTTGGTGGGGCTTTACCTTCCCATTGGGAGTGTACGCCCTGGCCACGCTGAAGCTGGCGAGCCTGCTGCACCTGGGCTTCTTCAGCGCCTTCGGTAGCCTGTTGGTGGCGGCGTTGGCGCTGATGTGGCTGATCGTGGCCAAGCGCACTGTGCAGGGCGCCTATAAAGGCGAGCTTTTTGTTTCGCCGTGCATTGCAGGACTAGGGAATAAGTAAGCGGAGTTAGGTAAAGTCGTGGCCTGATAACTATTAGGCCACGCAGGAACACGGACGATGAGCCACCCCTCACAATTCACCTTGCTGCGCACACGGCGCTTCCTGCCGTTTTTCATCACCCAGTTGCTGGGCGCTTTCAACGACAACATCTTCAAGCAATCGCTGATCCTGGCGATTCTCTACAAGCTCACCATCGACGGTGACCGCAGCATTTGGGTCAACCTGTGCGCCTTGCTGTTTATCCTGCCGTTCTTCCTGTTTTCGGCGCTGGCCGGGCAGTTTGGCGAAAAATTCAACAAGGATGCGTTGATCCGTGCGATCAAGATCGGCGAGATCGTGATCATGGCCGTCGGTGCCACAGGCTTCCTGTTCAACCATTTGGAATTGATGCTGCTGGCGTTATTTGCCATGGGTACCCACTCGGCGCTGTTCGGTCCGGTGAAGTACTCGATCATGCCCCAGGCCCTGCACGAAGATGAGCTGGTAGGTGGCAACGGCCTGGTGGAGATGGGGACGTTCCTGGCCATCCTGGCCGGCACCATTGGCGCCGGGATCATGATGTCGTCCACCCATTACGCGCCGATCGTGGCGGTGGCGATTGTCGGCGTGGCGGTGCTGGGTTACCTGGCCAGCCGCAGCATTCCACGGGCGGCGGCATCCACGCCGCAACTGCGCCTGGACTGGAATATCTTCACCCAGTCCTGGGCCACGCTGCGCATGGGCCTGGGGCAGACGCCGGCGGTGTCGCGCTCGATTGTCGGTAACTCATGGTTCTGGTTTGTCGGCGCGATCTACCTGACGCAGATCCCGGCCTACGCCAAGGAATGGTTGTACGGCGATGAAACCGTGGTCACCCTGATCCTCACGGTGTTCTCGGTGGGCATCGCCCTGGGCTCGATGCTCTGCGAAAAACTCTCCGGGCGTAAGGTGGAAATCGGCCTGGTGCCGTTTGGCTCGTTCGGCCTGACGGTGTTCGGCCTGCTGCTGTGGTGGCATTCCGGCGGTTTCCCGCAGAACGTCCAGGCCAACGATTGGCTCGCGGTGCTCAGCTACGGCCAGGCCTGGTGGGTGTTGTTCGATATCCTTGGCCTGGGGGTGTTCGGCGGCTTCTATATCGTGCCGCTGTACGCGCTGATCCAGTCGCGTACCGCCGAGAACGAGCGGGCGCGGGTGATCGCCGCCAACAACATTCTCAATGCGCTGTTCATGGTGGTATCGGCGATCGTGTCGATCCTGCTGCTGAGCGTGGCCAAGCTGTCGATCCCGGAGTTGTTCCTGGTGGTGTCGCTGCTCAACATCGCGGTCAACGCCTACATCTTCAGGATCGTCCCCGAGTTCACCATGCGCTTCATGATCTGGCTGCTCAGCCACTCCATGTACCGTGTGGAACATCGCAACCTTGACGCTATCCCGGATGAAGGCGCTGCATTGCTGGTGTGCAATCACGTGTCGTTTGTCGATGCGTTGTTGATCGGTGGCGCGGTGCGTCGGCCGATTCGCTTTGTCATGTACTACAAGATCTACCGTTTGCCGGTGCTGAACTTTATCTTCCGCACCGCCGGGGCGATTCCGATTGCCGGGCGTAACGAAGACATCCAGATCTACGAAAAGGCCTTCACGCGCATTGCCCAGTACCTGAAGGACGGGGAGTTGGTGTGTATCTTCCCGGAAGGCAAATTGACAGCGGATGGCGAGATGAATGAGTTTCGTGGTGGGGTGACGCGCATCTTGGAAGAGACACCGGTGCCGGTGATTCCGATGGCGTTGCAGGGGCTGTGGGGGAGTTTCTTCAGCCGCGATCCGAATAAGGGCTTCTTTCATCGGATCTGGTCGCGGGTGGTGTTGGTGGCGGGTGAGCCTGTTGCCGTGGAGGCGGCTACGCCTGCGCAGTTGCAGGCGGTGGTGGGTGTTTTGCGGGGGAGTGTCAGGTAGTTCTGTGCTGGATGTTCCGGACTCATCGGGGGCAAGTCGAATCGTCGCACCGCCCCTCCCACACTAGACCTCGGTCAAATGTGGGAGGGGGCTTGCCCACGATGGCGGTAGCGGCCTAAGCGCTGATCTTAAGCCCAACAAGCCCGCAAATGATCAACGCCACACTGGCTAAGCGAAACAACGCCATGGACTCCCCGAACAGGACAATCCCGGCAATCACGGTGCCCACCGCGCCCACGCCGGTCCAGATGGCGTAGGCGGTGCCCAGAGGCAGTTCCTTCATGGCCAGCCCCAGCAGGCCGAGGCTGATGGCCATGGCGGCAATCGTCAGGGCCGTGGGCAGTGGCTTGCTGAAACCGTCGGTGTACTTCAGGCCGACGGCCCAGCCGACTTCGAACAGACCGGCAAAAAACAGAATGATCCAGGACATGATGACCTCGCTTCCATAGGCGGGGTCGTCCCCGGATTGTGCGCCTCGACAGCGTCGCGAGGTCGTCCCCGCGAAGCCCGGTAGAGTGCCGAATATTGATCATGCGATCAAGTTTGCGGCGTGTTCTCCAGTACGCGGCGATCTTCCTTCTCGCTCATGCGGCGGAAATACGTCGACAGCAACGCCCCGGAAATATTGTGCCAGACACTGAACAACGCACTGGGCACTGCCGCCAACGGCGAAAAGTGCGCGCTGGCCAAGGCGGCGCCCAGGCCGGAATTCTGCATGCCCACTTCCAGTGCCAACGACTTGCGTTGGGCCAGTGGCAACTTGAACAAGCGGCCGGTGAAGTAGCCCAGCAGGTAGCCGAAGCTGTTGTGCAGCATCACCACAGCCATGATCAGCAGGCCCGATTCGGCAATTTTCGCCTGGCTGGCCGCCACTACCGCGGCGACGATGATCACAATGCTGACCACCGACACCAGGGGCAGCACGTCCACCGCATGGCGGACCCGCTCGCCGAGCAGGCGTTGCGCGACCACGCCGAGCACGATCGGCAGCAGCACCACTTGCAGGATCGACCAGAACAACTCCATGAACGACACCGGCAACCAGGCCGAGGCCAACAGCCAGATCAGCGCCGGGGTGAGCAGCGGGGCGAGGAGGGTGGTGACGGCAGCGATGGCCACCGACAGCGCCAGGTCGCCACGGGCCAGCCAGGTCATCACGTTGGAGGAAGTGCCGCTTGGGCAGCAACCGACCAGGATCACGCCGACGGCAATTTCCGGCGGCAGGTGAAAGGCCTGGCACAGCAGCCAGGCCACCCCCGGCATGATCACGAAATGCGCGACTACACCCAGGGCCACGCGCCACGGGTGGCGAGCGACTTCGGCGAAGTCTTCAAGTTTGAGGGTCAGCCCCATGCCGAACATCACCAGGCCCAGCAGCGGGACGATGGCGCTTTTCAGGCCGATGAACCAGCTGGGTTCGAGGAAAGCCACGACGGCGAAGATCAACACCCAGTAGGCGAAGGTATTGCCGACGAAGCGGCTCAAGGCGGCGAGTGCGCGCATGGGGTGTCCTTGTTGTTAGATGCTTGAAGTGCAACTGCGATCAACTGTGGGAGGGGCCCCTCCCACAATTTGATCTTCACACGGCTTAGATGCCTTGCGGGGTTTCTTCGCCGCCAAGGGCTTCGATCAACGCCGGCAGGAAGTCACCGAAGGTCAGCATCATCAGCGTGAAGCTGGCGTCCAGTTGACCCAGGGCCTCTTCACCACCGTCCTGTTCCGCCTGGTCTTGCAGCAGGTCTTCGAACTTCAGGCGCTTGACGGTCATCTTGTCGTCGAGCATGAAGGACAGCTTGTCCTGCCAGGCCAGGGACAGCTGGGTCACGACCTTGCCGGTGGTCAGGTGCAACTGGATTTCTTCGCCGGTCAGGTCCTGGCGCTTGCAACGCACAATGCCGCCGTCTTCGTGGGTGTCGCGCAGTTCGCACTCATCGAGGACGAAGAAGTCAGCGGCCGGTTTCTGGGTGGTGACCCAGTCGGTCATGATGGCGGTGGGCGCGGTCTTCACGGTGAGTGGGCGAACCGGCAGGGTGCCGATCACTTCCCGCAGGGTGGAGAGCAGGTCTTCGGCGCGTTTCGGGCTGGCGGAGTTCACCAGGATCAGGCCCTGTTTCGGCGCGATGGCGGCAAAGGTCGACGAGCGACGAATAAAGGCGCGGGGCAGGAAGGCCTGGATGATTTCATCCTTGATCTGGTCGCGTTCCTTTTTATAAACCTTGCGCATTTGCTCGGCTTCGATCTCTTCGACTTTCTCTTTCAGTGCGTCACGCACCACGCTACCCGGCAGGATGCGTTCTTCCTTGCGGGCGGCGATCAGCAGGAAGTCACCGCTGACGTGAACCAGGGGAGCGTCCTCGCCCTTACCGAAAGGCGCGACGAAACCGTAGGTGGTCAACTCCTGGCTCGCACAAGGGCGCGCCAGTTTGGTGGCCATGGCCGCTTCCAACGCCTCGGCATCAACAGGCAGATCTTGGGTCAGGCGATAGATAAGCAGGTTCTTGAACCACATGGGGTGAGTCTCTCCTTTATACAAAGGGGGGCATTATTCTCTTGATAGCGCCCCAGGCCAACCCTGCCTAAGCCATTGGAAGGCCTCAAAAAAAAGATTTAAGAAAGTGCTTGCCAGACATAAGGTCGCTCCGTAGAATGCGCGCCACACCGAGACGAAGGGTGATTAGCTCAGCTGGGAGAGCATCTGCCTTACAAGCAGAGGGTCGGCGGTTCGATCCCGTCATCACCCACCATTCGCTTCATGTGTTACGCGCAGCGGTAGTTCAGTCGGTTAGAATACCGGCCTGTCACGCCGGGGGTCGCGGGTTCGAGTCCCGTCC
>NZ_JBWKOX010000039.1:0-21927 GCF_059416305.1 Pseudomonas sp. GW821-FHT09D08 | reverse complement strand
GGCAAGCCCCCTCCCACACTGGATCTATGGTGTTTTAGAGATCCCGGCTATTGATCGCCCTGCGCAACGCCACCAACCATTTCACCAGCTCCTGCGGATCAATCGGTTTCGCTTTGTTCATTGTTCATTCCCTCGAAACACAGACCCCTCAACCATAGCTGCCACCCGCCAACCCCGCGAATCCCGAGGTTATCTTTTTGGGTGATATCAATATGCTATTTCGGTATTTAAATTTTACTTTTTATACCTTTAAAGTTCGCGCTACCCGGCGTTACCCACGCCGGATCGGACGGCGCTCGCCGCATTACCCCTGCGGCGTCATGGACTCACAATGACCTTCGATTTCGCTTTTATCCTCAGCACCCTGCCGGCGTTTTTGAACGCCGTGGGCGTCACGCTGCAAGTGGGCCTGATCGCCATTGCCACCTCGTTGCTGGTGGCGCTGATCAACGCTGCACTGCTGGTGTTTCGCACGCCGTACCTGTCGCGCCTGGTGGCGCTCTATGTGGAACTGGCGCGCAATACACCGCTGCTGATCCAGCTGTTCTTCGTGTACTTCGCCTTGCCGGCCCTGGGTTTGAATATCTCCGGGTTCTGGGCGGCGATCATCACCATGACGTTCCTCGGCGGTGCCTACCTCACCGAAGTGCTGCGCGCCGGTGTGGAAGCGGTGCCGCTGGCGCAGATCGAGTCGGGCAAGTCCATCGGCCTGTCGGACTGGCAACTGCTGCGCCATGTGATCCTGCCCCAGGCCGGCATCCTCAGCCTGCCGGCGTTGTTCGCCAACTTCATCTTCCTGCTCAAGGAGACCACCGTGGTCTCTGCCGTGGCGGTGCCGGAGATTCTCTACACCACCAAGAGCTACATCGCCCTCTACTACAAGACCTACGAAATGCTCGCCGTGCTGACGCTGATTTGCGTGCTGCTGTTCTTGCCGCTGTCGCTGCTGCTCAGCCGCCTGGAAAGGAGGCTCCAGCATGGCCAGTTCGGGTCTTGAGTTGTTGTGGGTGTCGTTGCCGCAACTGGGCAAGGGCGCTGCGCAAACCCTGTCGATTTCGTTGTTGAGCATCGCCTTCAGTACGGTCGGCGGCGTGTTGTATGGCGTGCTGCGCACCTTGAACAACAGGCTGGTCAACGCGGTGCTGCGGGTTTACCTGGAGCTGTTCCGGGCGATTCCGGTGCTGGTGTGGTTGTACCTGCTGTTCTTTGGCCTGCCGATTTTCTTTGGCCTGAGCATCCCCAGCTTCTGGTGCGCGGTGCTGGTGTTGTCGCTGTGGGGCGCCAGCGAAGTGGGCGAAGTGGTACGCGGCGCGTTGCATTCGCTGCCCCGCGGCCAGCGCGAAGCCGGCCTGTCGATTGGATTGTCCGACCCGCAGTTGTACGGCTACGTATTGCTGCCCCAGGCCCTCAAGCGCATGACGCCGCCGACCATCAACGTCTACACGCGCATCATCAAGACCAGTTCCCTGGCGGTGCTGATCGGTGTGGTGGACGTGATCAAGGTCGGCCAGCAAATCATCGAGCGCACCTATGAGTCGGTGTTGATCTACGGCGCGCTGTTCCTGTTTTTCTTCTTTATCTGCTACCCGTTGTCGGCCGCCTCCAAGGTGCTGGAACGGCGCTGGGCCCAAGCATGAGCGCATTGATCGAGTTCCAGGGTTTCAACAAATTCTTCGGCGACCAGCAGGTGCTCAAGGGCATCGACCTGAGTGTGCAAAGCGGCGAAGTGGTGGTGATCCTCGGCCCCAGCGGCTGCGGCAAAAGCACCTTGCTGCGCTGCCTCAACGGCCTGGAAGTGGCCCATAGCGGCAGCCTGCGGTTTGCCGGCAAGGAGTTGTTGGATAAAACCACCGACTGGCGCCAGGTGCGCCAGGACGTGGGCATGGTGTTCCAGAGTTACCACCTGTTCCCGCATATGAGCGTGCTTGACAACATCCTGCTCGGCCCGCTGAAAGTGCAAAAGCGCGAGCCGCGCGAAGCCCGCGCGCAGGCCGAGAAGCTGCTGGCCCGCGTAGGCCTGGCGGACAAGCGCGACGCCTTCCCGCGCCAGCTCTCCGGCGGCCAGCAGCAACGCATCGCCATCGTCCGTTCGCTGTGCATGAACCCTCAGGTCATGCTGTTTGACGAAGTCACCGCCGCCCTCGACCCGGAGATGGTCAAGGAAGTGCTGGAGGTGATCCAGGGCCTGGCCCGCGATGGCATGACCCTGCTGATCGTCACCCACGAAATGGCCTTCGCCCGCGCCGTCGCCGACCGCGTGGTGTTTATGGAGGCCGGGCGCATCCTCGAACACAACACCCCGGAAGAATTCTTTACGAACCCGCAAACCGCACGCGCGCAGCAGTTCCTGGAGAAGTTCTCCTTTGTCTCAACACTGCCCAAGAAAACCAAGGAACTGGAGCTGCTATGAAAAAGTTACTGCTGCCACTGTTGGCCGTCGCCTTACTGGCCGGCTGCGATAAAAAGGCCGAAGAGCCTGCTAAACCTGCTGCCGCCGTGAGCTACCTCGACAAGATCAAGGCGCGCGACAAGCTGATCGTCGGCGTATTCACCGACAAGCCACCGTTTGGCTTCGTCAACGAAGCGGGCCGCTATGTCGGTTTCGATACCGACATCGGCCGCCAATTCGCCAAGGACCTGTTGGGCGATGAGAACAAAGTCGAATTCGTCGCCGTCGAGCCGGCCAGCCGTATTCCGTTCCTGCAAAGCGACAAGGTCGACCTGATCCTCGCCAACATGACCGTGACGCCCGAGCGCAAGGAAGCGGTGGACTTCACCAACCCCAACCTGAAAGTCGCGGTGCAGGCGTTGGTGCCCCAGGACAGCGCGGTGAAAAGCCTGAATGACCTGGCCACCCGCACCACCATCGTCACCACCGGCACCACTGCCGATATCTGGCTGACCAAGAACCACCCGGACTGGAAACTGCTGAAGTTCGAGAAAAACTCCGAATCGCTGCAAGCGCTGTCGGCCGGGCGTGGCGATGCTTATGCGCAAGACAACCTGGTGCTGTTCAGCTGGGCCAAGCAGAACCCGGGCTACCGCGTGCTGGAAGAGAAACTCGGTGACGAAGCGCCCATCGCCCCGGCGGTGAAGAAGGGCAATATCGAACTGCGCGACTGGGTGAATGCCGAGTTGGCGAAGCTGGGTGAGGAGAAATTCCTGCTCAAGCTCTACGACCAATATGTGCGCAAGGAGCTGAGCGATGACACCAAGCCTGAGAGCGTGATCGTTGAAGGCGGGAAGTGGCAGGGCTAGTTCTGCGCTGACTGTTATGCCGCTATCGGGAGCAAGCTCCCTCCCACATTTGAATGTATTCACACGTCACATGTGCGAGAGGACTTGCCCCCGATGAGGCCGATGAACTCACCTCAATACGCCTTCCCCATGCAGATAAGGAACCCTGAACTAAGCTCACAGTCGCATACACACTGGCACATCGCATCGCGCACAAGGAGTCTGCATGGGCGGTCGTATTTCCATCTGTATCGTCGGTCTGGGTTTAGTGGTGTTGCTGAGCGCGTGTGGCCAGGAAAAAGCTGAGCCCAAGGCCCATTCGCGGGTCTTTGTTCAAACCGTACAACCCGCCGATTTCGCCGCGGCCGTCACGCTGACCGGAGATATCCAGGCCCGCGTGCAAACCGATTTGTCCTTTCGCGTCGGCGGCAAGATCATCCAGCGCATGGTGGATGTAGGCGATCGCGTCAAAGCCAGACAGGTGCTGGCCAAGCTTGATCCCAAGGATTTGCAGACCAACGTCGATTCCGCCCAGGCCCAGGTCGTGGCCGAGCAGGCGCGGGTCAAGCAAACCGCCGCTGCGTTTGTGCGCCAGGAAAAGCTCCTGCCCAAGGGCTACACCAGCCGCAGCGAATACGATTCCGCCCAGGCCGCACTGCGCAGCAGCCAAAGTGCCCTGGCCGCCGCGCAGGCGCAGCTGGCCAACGCCCGTGAACAACTCGGTTATACCGCGCTGATCGCGGATGCGCCGGGGGTGATCACCGCGCGCCAGGCCGAAGTCGGTCAGGTGGTGCAGGCCACCGTGCCGATTTTCAGCCTGGCCAGCGATGGCGAGCGCGACGCGGTGTTCAACGTCTATGAGTCACTGCTGGTTGAGCCGCCGCCCGATGCGCCGATCACCGTCAGCCTGCTGGATAACCCCAGCATCAAGGCCGTGGGTAAAGTGCGTGAAGTCACACCTGCCGTGGCCGCCAATACCGGCACGGTGCAAGTGAAGATCGCCCTGCAATCGTTACCCGAAGGCATGCGGCTTGGTTCGGTGGTCAGTGCCACCGCCAATGGCCCGGCCAAGGCGAGTATCGAGCTGCCCTGGTCGGCGTTGACCAAAGACCTCAGCGAGCCCGCCGTATGGCTGGTGGACGGCGAGGGCAAGGCGCAACTGCACAAGGTCACGGTGGCGCGTTACCTCACAGGCAAAGTGATTATTGGCGACGGCCTCAAGGGTGGCGAAAAAGTCGTGGTGGCCGGTGGGCAATTGCTGCACCCCGGCATGCTGGTCGAAATCGCCCAACCAGGAGCCCAGCCATGAAGCGCCTGACGGTTGTACTCGCCGCCAGCCTGTTGCTGATGGCCTGCTCCAAGGAAGAACCGGCGCCCGAGCCCGTGCGCCCGGTGCTGTCCATGGAGGTGAAGTCCGAGGACCAGGAAACCCTCGGCCGTTTCGCCGGTACCATCCAGGCGCGCTATGAAAGCAATCTGGGCTTTCGCGTCCCCGGTCGCATCGCCCGGCGTGCCGTGGATGTGGGCGCCGAAGTGGACAAGGGCGCCTTGCTCGCGGTGCTTGACCCTACCGACCAACAGAACCAGTTGCGCGCCGCCCAGGGCGATTTGGCACGGGTGCAGGCGCAGTTCATCAACGCCCAGGCCAATGCCCGTCGCCAGCAGGAGCTGTTCAACCGTGGCGTCGGCGCCCAGGCCCAACTGGACGTGGCCCAGACCGACCTGAAAACCACCCAGGCCTCCCTCGACCAGGCCCAGGCTTCGGTCAACCAGGCCAGGGACCAGCTCAACTACGCCGAGCTGCGCACCGACCACGCCGGCATCGTCACCGCCTGGAATGCCGAGGCCGGCCAAGTGGTCAGCGCCGGTCAGCAAGTGGTGACCCTGGCGCGCCCGGACATCAAGGAGGCGGTGATCGACCTGCCCGCCGGCCTCGCCGAGCGCCTGCCGGCGGATGTGGTATTCCTCGTCGCCGGGCAACTCGACCCCAGCGTCCACACCACCGCCACCGTGCGCGAGATCGAACCCCAGGCCCAAAGCGCCACGCGCACCCGTCGCGCGCGCCTGACCCTGGCCGAAACGCCGCCCGTATTCCGCCTTGGCACGGCGATCAGCGTGACCTTGAGTTCGGCGATCGCCCCACGCATCGAGTTGCCCCTGAGCGCCTTGCAGGAAGTCGACGGCAAGACCCGCATCTGGATCCTCGATACCCAAAGCCAGACCGTGCAACCGCGCGACATCACGGTGCTTAGCCGTGACGCTGACAGCGCCTTGCTCAACGGCGGCGTCAAACCCGGCGAGCGTATCGTTACCGCCGGCGTGAACAGCCTGAAGCCCGGGCAGAAAGTCAAAATCGACGAGGACAGCCCGCGATGAAAGGCAGCTTCAACTTATCCGACTGGGCCCTCAAGCATCAGTCCTTCGTCTGGTACCTGATGTTTGTCGCGCTGCTGATGGGCGTGTTCTCCTACATGAACCTGGGCCGCGAGGAAGACCCCTCGTTTACCATCAAGACCATGGTGATCCAGACCCGCTGGCCGGGCGCGACCCAGGAAGAAACCCTCAAGCAGGTCACCGACCGCATCGAGAAAAAGCTCGAGGAACTCGACTCCCTCGACTATGTGAAAAGCTACACGCGACCGGGTGAATCCACGGTGTTCGTGTTCCTCAAGGACACCACCAGCGCCAAGGCGATTCCGGAGATCTGGTACCAGGTCCGCAAGAAGATCGACGACATTCGCGGCACCTTCCCCCAGGGCTTGCAGGGGCCGTCGTTCAACGACGAATTCGGCGATGTGTTCGGCTCGGTGTATGCCTTTACCGGCGACGGCCTGTCGATGCGCCAGTTGCGCGACTACGTGGAGCAGGTGCGCGCCGAGATTCGTTCGGTGCCGGGGCTGGGCAAGGTCGAGATGATCGGCCAGCAGGACGAAGTGATTTACCTGAACTTCTCCACGCGCAAACTGGCGGCCCTGGGCATCGATCAGCGCCAAGTGGTGCAAAGCCTGCAATCGCAGAACGCGGTGACCCCCGCCGGGGTGATCGAGGCCGGGCCGGAGCGCATCTCGGTGCGTACCTCGGGACAGTTCGCCTCGGAGAAAGACCTGGCCAACGTCAACCTGCGCCTTAATGACCGCTTCTATCGCCTGGCGGATATCGCCGAGATCAGCCGTGGCTACGTCGACCCGGCGCGGCCGATGTTCCGCTTCAACGGCAAGCCGGCGATTGGCCTGGCCATCGCCATGCAGAAGGGCGGCAATATCCAGTCGTTCGGCAAGGCGCTGCACACGCGCATGGACGAACTGACCGCCGACCTGCCGGTGGGCGTCGGTGTGCATAAGGTCTCCGACCAGGCCGAAGTGGTGGAAGAAGCCGTCGGCGGTTTTACCAGCGCACTGTTCGAAGCGGTGATCATCGTGCTGGTGGTGAGCTTTATCAGCCTGGGCATGCGCGCCGGGCTGGTGGTGGCGTGCTCGATTCCACTGGTGCTGGCGCTGGTATTCGTGTTCATGGAATACAGCGGCATCACCATGCAGCGTGTGTCGCTGGGTGCGTTGATCATCGCCCTCGGCCTGTTGGTGGACGATGCGATGATCACCGTGGAGATGATGATCACGCGCCTGGAAAAAGGCGAAACCAAGGAGCAGGCGGCGACCTACGCCTACACCTCCACGGCATTTCCGATGCTCACCGGTACCTTGGTGACCGTCGCCGGCTTCGTGCCGATTGGCCTCAACGCCAGTTCGGCAGGCGAGTACACCTTTACCCTGTTCGCGGTGATTGCCGTGGCGATGCTGGTGTCGTGGGTGGTGGCGGTGCTATTTGCCCCGGTGATTGGCGTGCATATCCTCAGCGCCAAGGTCAAACCCCACAGCGCCGAGCCGGGGCGCATCGGCCGCGCGTTCAATGGCGGCATGCTATGGGCCATGCGCAACCGTTGGTGGGCCATCGGCATCACCGTGGGCCTGTTCGTGGCGTCGGTGTTCTCCATGCAGTTTGTGCAGAACCAGTTCTTCCCGTCGTCGGACCGCCCGGAAATCCTCGTCGACCTCAACCTGCCGCAAAACGCCTCGATCAACGAGACGCGCAAGGCCGTCGACCGCCTCGAAGCGATCATCAAGGACGACCCGGACATTGCACGCTGGAGCACTTATATCGGCCAGGGCGCGATCCGTTTCTACCTGCCCCTCGACCAGCAACTGGAAAACCCCTACTACGCGCAACTGGTGATCGTCAGCAAAGGCCTGGAAGAGCGCGGTGCCCTGATTGCGCGCCTGCAAAAGCGCCTGCGCGACGACTTCGTGGGCATCGGCAGTTTCGTGCAGCCGCTGGAAATGGGCCCGCCGGTGGGGCGTCCGATCCAGTATCGCGTGTCCGGCAAAGACACCGACCAGGTGCGCAAACACGCCATTGAACTGGCGACCCTGCTGGATAAAAACACCCACCTGGGCGAGATCATCTACGACTGGAACGAGCCGGGCAAAGTGCTGCGCATCGACATTGCCCAGGACAAGGCGCGCCAGCTCGGGCTGTCCTCCGAGGACGTGGCGCAACTGATGAACAGCGTGGTCAGCGGCGCCTCGGTAACCCAGGTGCACGACGATATCTACCTGATCAGCGTGGTCGGCCGTGCCGAAGACGCCGAACGTGGCACGCCGGAAACTTTGCAGAACCTGCAGATCGTCACGCCCAACGGCACCTCGATTCCGCTGCTGGCCTTCGCCACCGTGCGCTATGAGCTGGAGCAGCCGCTGGTGTGGCGTCGCGACCGCAAGCCGACCATCACCATCAAGGCCTCGGTGCGCGATGAGATGCAGCCGACCGACCTGGTCAAGCAGCTCAAGCCGGAGATCGACCAATTCAGCGCCGGCCTGCCGGTGGGCTACAAGGTCGCCACCGGCGGTACCGTGGAAGAAAGCGGCAAGGCCCAGGGCCCGATTGCCAGCGTGGTGCCGTTGATGCTGTTCCTGATGGCGACGTTCCTGATGATCCAGCTGCACAGCGTGCAGAAGATGTTCCTGGTGGCCAGTGTCGCGCCGCTGGGGCTGATCGGCGTGGTGCTGGCGCTGATCCCCACGGGCACGCCCATGGGCTTTGTGGCGATCCTCGGCATCCTGGCGCTGATCGGCATCATCATCCGCAACTCGGTGATCCTGGTGACGCAGATCCACGAATATGAAGTGGCCGGCTACACGCCGTGGGACGCGGTGGTGGAAGCCACCGAGCATCGGCGCCGGCCGATCCTGCTCACGGCGGCGGCGGCGAGCCTGGGCATGATCCCGATTGCCCGCGAAGTGTTCTGGGGACCGATGGCCTACGCGATGATCGGCGGCATCATCATCGCTACCTTGCTGACGCTGTTGTTCCTGCCGGCGCTGTATGTGGCCTGGTACAAGATCCGCGAACCAAAACAGAAGCAACAGGAAAACCACGGTTAAAAATGTGGGAGGGGGCTTGCTCCCGATGGCGGTGGGTCAGACAAATATTTTTTGCTGACCCACCGCCATCGGGAGCAAGTCGAATCGTCGCACCGCCCTCCCACAATTGATCTCAGCTGGGCATGTGAGACGTGGGAAATTTCCGGAAGTGACGCCTGTTGCCTTAGCCAACCGTTGAGTACTTTACCCTCCGGTCTCCACCTCTCAACGATCGCCTGCCATGAACCGTCTGCGTCATACCTTGCTGATCTGCTGCTTCCTGTCGCCCCTGGCATTTGCCGGCACCGTATTGGAAAACCCGTTGTGGCGAGTCGAACTCGACCCGGCCACCCTCGCCATCCGTGTGACACCCGGCGGCCAGCCGCAGGTGCAGGCCTCCAACGGCGTAGCGGCGCGTGCCGTCAGTCAACTCGCACAAAACGCGCAACAGGCCAGTTGGCAATGGGATGACGGTGCCTATCGCCTGACCGCCAGCCTTGAGCAGCGCGACCTGGTGCTGTCGATCACGGCGCGGGAAGCCGGTGAGCTGCCGATTCTTCTGCAACCGCCGAGTGCCATGGGCCGAGGGTTGATGTGGCCGTTGGCCGAGGGGCATTACGTGCCCGCCGGCCATGCCATGTGGAACGCTTTCCTGGTGGCGCAGGGTGACATCAACACCACCCAGGACCTCAGCCTGCCGCTGTGGGGCGTCGATCACGGCGCCTTCACCCTCAACTGGCTGCTGACCAATCCCTATAACAACCGCCTGCGCTGGCGGGGCCAGGCGTTGTCGCTGGCCCATGAGTTCACCTCGCTCGGGCCCGCCGCCCCCATGACCCTGCTGTTGCACCTGGGCGAAAGCGATCCGCTGGCCGGGGCCAAGCGCTATCGCCAATGGCTGGTCGCGCAGGGTCGCTATGAGCCCCTGGCAGACAAGCTGCGGCAAACCCCTGGGGCTGAAAAGCTGCTGGGCGCCAGCCATGTCTACCTGTGGGGCAATGACCTGCTGGCACCGGAGGATGTGCGTGATTGGCCGCTGTTGCTCCAGCGCTTGCGCGCTCATGAACTCAAAGGCCTGTTGGACAAGGACTCCGCAGCGGTGCTGGCGCAGCCCCGCGCCTTGAATCGCTACGAACAAAGCGTGCTGTTGCGCGGCCTCAACGCCGCGATCAACAGGAAGGCCCGGCAGAGTTGGCAGGTGGACGAGCCCGATATGACCCGTCTTGCCACGCGCTACGGCGAGTTGCGTCGCGAATTGGCCGTGGACTTTGCCGGTGCCCTGCGCGATAGCCCCGGCACCTGGGGCAGCCAGGTGGTACAGACGCTGCGCGACGCCGGGCTGCCGCGCTTGATGCTGACCCTGGGCGAAGGCTGGGAAGGCGGCCTCTGGCACCCCGAGACCATCCGCGCCGGTGTCGACGCCGGCTACCTGATGGCGCCCTACGACTCCTACCAAACCGCGTTGTCCGCCACCGAAAACCCCGACTGGACCACCGCCCACCTGGGTAGCCAGGCTTACCGCGACTGCGCCATCGTATTGAAGGACGGCACGCTCAAGACCGGCTTCCAGCAGTCCGGCCACTACACCGACCCGCGCTGCGTGCGGCCTCTGCTGGAGGCGCGGGTGAAAGCCGTGCAGGCCAAGGCCGGCTTCAACGCCTGGTTTCTCGATGCGTACGCCACCAGCATGCTGTTCGACAGCTACCGCACCAACGCACCGATGACCCAGGCGCAAAACGCCGAAGGCAATATCGATGCGTCCCGCTGGCTGAACACCACGCTGCAATTGCCGACCGGCTCCGAAGACGGCAACGCCATTACCGCCCGGGGCATCCTGTTCGCCCATGGCATGCAAACCCCGGTGCTGGGCTGGGGGGATCGCGACATGACCCAGGACAAACAGTCGCCCTACTACGTGGGCAACTGGTACCCGCCGGAGCAACCGGCAGTGTTCTTCAAGTCGGTGCCGCTGAACGAGCCGTTTCGCACCCTCTACTTCGACCCGACGCTGCGCCTGCCGCTGTATCAGGCGGTGTTCCATGGCTCGGTGATCACCACCCATCACTGGCTGTTCGACAGCCTCAAGCTGAGCACTGTGCGGGCTGAAAATGAGCTGACCCAACTGCTCTACAACGTGCCGCCGCTGTATCACCTGAGTGCTGCGACGCTCAAGGCGCGGCTGCCGCTGATCCAGCGCCAGGATCGATTTTTCCGACCGCTGCATGAGCGCCTGGCC
This sequence comes from Pseudomonas sp. GW821-FHT09D08, assembly GCF_059416305.1. NCBI lineage: Bacteria > Pseudomonadati > Pseudomonadota > Gammaproteobacteria > Pseudomonadales > Pseudomonadaceae > Pseudomonas > Pseudomonas sp. GW821-FHT09D08. The sequence goes on along the minus strand of NZ_JBWKOX010000039.1, from coordinate 11,037 downwards.
ACCCAGGCGATGACCGGGTTTCGCTGGCTGACGGCGGATCGGCAGGTGCAGGAAACCACGTTTGCCGATGGCACGCGGTTGGTGGCGAATTTTTCCACGGGGTCCAGAGAGGGGTTTGCGGCAAGGAGTGTGACAGCGGTGGTGGATGGGACATCGGTGGTGTATCAGGTGCAGTAGGGGTGTGTATCAGTCCGTCATCGGGGGCAAGCCCCCTCCCACAGGGGCATGCATTCCAAATGTGGGCCGACTCAAGCCTTGCGCCAAACGCTGGCCAACCAGGGCTGCTGCGGTCGAGGCAACCCGGCGGGTCGGTAGTAATGCTCCAGTTCCACGAAGCCGGCGGCGGTGAGCAGTGCCTGCCACGCCTCGAGGTCGTGATAGGAACCATACCGCGGCCCATTCCAGCCTTCCTGGTTCTCACCCCGTGGATTGGAACTGAACAGCACACCGCCAGGCTTCAGCGCCCCATGCAGTTGCGTGAGTACACGGGGCAGTTCCTGCTTGGGGATATGAAACAGCACGGCATTGGCAAAGATCCCGTCAAAGCGTTCGGCGGGCAGATCCAGCTTGAGGAAGTCCTGCTGCAACACCTCACAGCCGCTGTCTTCGCGCGCCATCTGCGCAAACCGCTCGGAGCCATCCAGGCCGACGGCGATATGCCCCAGGCGCGTAAAGGTCTGCAAGTCCCGCCCCGGCCCGCAGCCGAAATCCAGCACGGTAAAGGGCGCCGAGCCCTGGATATGCCGCAGCAGCGCGTCGATGTTCTGGCTCACATCGTGATCGCGGGTGCCTTCACGGAAGCTCTCGGCCACGCTGTTGTAGTGGCCGAGGGTGGTGGACGTGATCTGGTCGAGGTCGTCGGGCTTGAGGGGCATGGTGATGAATACCGGGCACTGAGATGGCCCGACTATACCTCACCTCTTGTTCAGCACTCGCGCCAGGCGATCGCCGCCGAGTTGAATCACCGCCACCAGGATCACCAGCAGCACAATCACCGTAAGCATGATCTGCGTGTCGAAACGCTGGTAGCCGTACCGGTACGCAATGTCACCCAAGCCGCCCGCACCAATCGCCCCGGCCATGGCCGACGAGTTGATCATGGTCACCAGGGTGATGGTGAACCCGCCGACAATCCCCGGCAGTGCTTCGGGCAGCAGCACATGCCAGATGATGTGCCAGCGCCGGCAACCCATGGCCTGGGCGGCTTCGATCAGGCCGTGGTCGACCTCGCGCAGACTCACTTCGGCGATCCGCGCAAAAAACGGCGTGGCGGCGATAGTCAGCGGTACGACCGCCGCCCACACGCCATAGGTGGTGCCGACGATCAGCCGCGTGAACGGGATCAACGCCACCATCAGGATCAAAAACGGAATCGAGCGGAACAGATTGACGAACGCCCCCAGCACCCGGTTCAGCGCCGGTGCCTGGTAGATGCCGCCTTTGTCGCTGGTCACCAGAAACACCGCCAGCGGAATCCCCACCAGCAAGGCGATCAACGATGACACGCCTACCATCAACAAGGTGTCGATGGCGCCCTGCACTAAACGATCAAACCACATAGCCCAGCACCTCCACCTGTTGTGCCCAGTTCGCAGCGCGGTTGCGCAGTTCTTCGGTGCCATGGGGCGAGCCATTCACCGCCAGCAGCAGTTGCCCCAGTGCGTGGCCCTGAATTCGTTCGACACCGCCCTGCAGTAAGCGCACACGCCCGCCGAGGGCGCTGAACAGCGCGGCCAGGTCCGGTTCATCGCTGGCACTGCCGGTGAACTGCAAGCGCAGCACCACGGCGGCGTCCGGCGATTCAGGCTGGGGGTGCAAACGGTTTTGCAGTTCTTCCGGCAGGCCATGTTGCAGCGGCGCCAGCAGGGTCTGGCTGACCTCGTGCTGTGGGTTGCCGAACACTTGCCACACCGGGCCTTGCTCGACGATGTGCCCGTGTTCCAGCACCACCACGCGGTCGCAGATGTCGCGGATCACCGCCATCTCATGGGTGATCAAGACGATGGTCAGGCCCAGGCGCCGGTTGATCTCGCGCAACAGGCCGAGGATCGATTGGGTGGTCTCCGGGTCGAGGGCCGAGGTGGCTTCGTCGCACAGCAGGATCTGCGGGTCGTGCACCAGCGAGCGGGCGATACCCACGCGCTGTTTCTGCCCACCGGACAGCTGCGCCGGGTAGGCCTTGTGCTTGTCCTGCAAACCGACCAATTCCAGCAGCTCGCGCACTTTTTGCTCACGCTGGGGCTTGGGCACGCCGGCGACTTTCAGCGGCAACTCGACGTTCTGCCACACGGTCTTTGCCGACATCAGGTTGAAGTGCTGGAAGATCATGCCGATACGCCGGCGCAGCGCCACCAGGTGGTCTTCGTCGAAGTCGCCGATGTCCACCTGATCGATCAGCACACGCCCGCTGCTGGGTTGTTCCAGGCGGTTGATGGTGCGGATCAGCGAGGATTTGCCGGCGCCGCTGCGGCCGATAATGCCGAACACTTCACCGCGCTGGATCGCCAGGTCGATGCCTTGCAAGGCATGCACGCCGCCGTCGTAGGTCTTGCCCAGGTTGATAAAGCGCACGTGCGCGCGGTTCAGGTCCGGATGCAGTTCTGTCTGTTCGGCGTCCCTGGGCGGTGAGCCCAGGTCGCGCAGTCGAGCGTGGGCGGCGGTCATTTTTTATCTTCCCAACCGACTTGGTAGAGCTTGCCGAGGGATTTATCCAGGGCGGCACGCACCACCGGCGAGTGCTGGTAGATGTCGACGAACTTGATCACGCGCGGGTCGGTTTTGCTTTTTGGCTGGATCACGAACTGGATCACGTATTCCGGGTGGTCGAGGCCGTCGAACAGCAGCGCCGACTCGGCATCGAAGGTCTTGGACAGGCGGATGTAGGCCGGGTAGCCCTGCACCAGGTCCGCGTCGTCATAGGCGCGCACCAGTTGCACGGCTTCGACTTGCAGGATCTTGATCTTCTTCGGGTTGCTGACGATGTCTTCTTCGGTGGCCTTGTAGCCCACGCCCGGCTTGAGGGTGATCAAGCCGGCCTTGGCCAGCAGTTGCAGGCCGCGACCGCTGTTGATCGGGTCGTTGGCAATCGCCACGCTGGCGCCCTGGGGCAGGTCGTTGATGCTTTTGTATTTCTTCGAGTACAGCCCGACGTTGTTGATGATGCCCGGCGCGTACGGCACCAGGTCAAAACCGGCGGCGGCCTTGGCGTTTTCCAGGAACGGGATGTGCTGGAAGTAGTTCACGTCAATATCGCCGGCGGCCAGGCTGACATTGGGGGCGATCCAGTCGGTGAACTCCACCAGCTCGACCTTCAAGCCTTGCTTGCCGGCTTCGGCGACGGCGGCTTCCAGGGGAATCGCGAAGGCGGCGGTGGTGCCGATTTTCAACGGTGCATCGGCGGCGAACACCGCCGAGCTGAACAACCCGAAGGCCAGGGCCAGTGCTTTGACTGGGTGGGAGAGCAGTGTTTTTTTCATGGTCGATTTCCAGTCATAAGGTATTTGTACAAACAGTGGAGATCCACTGTGGGAGGGGGCTTGCTCCCACATTTTCCAATCAGTGGCGGTAGGTCGAGCCGGTGTGTTGTTCGGGTAAGCGAGCACTGGCGTGGAAGACTTTTTCGCGCAGCGTGCCGGTCTCATAAGCGGTCTTGTACGAGCCCCGTCGTTGCAACTCCGGCACTACCAGATCGATAAAGTCCACATAGCTTTCCGGCGTGACAATGCGCGTGAGGTTGAAGCCATCCAGCCCGGTTTCGCTGATCCAGGATTCCAGCTCGTCAGCGACCTGTTCGGGGGAGCCGACCAGGGTGATATAGCGCCCGCCGAGGGCGTGCTGTTCGAGCAGCTTGCGTCGGGTCCAGTCGTTGTTCTGCAGGTTCTTGGTGGCCGACTGGATCGCGTTGCTCTTCACGTACTGGATCGGCTCGTCCAGTTCGTACTGGGCAAAATCAATCGCGGTGGACGCCGAAAAGTGCGCGACGCCGGCCTCCGCGCTGGCATAGCTCAGGTACTCGGCATGCTTGGCCCAGGCCAGTTCTTCGGTGGCGCCGACGATCACGTTCAACCCCATGAACACCTTGATGTCATCCGGGTTGCGCCCGGCCTCGACCGCGCTGGCGCGCACCTTGTCCACCTGCACCTTGGTCGCGGCCTTGTTCTGCCCGCTGATGAATACGCACTCGGCATGGCGCCCGGCGAACAACAGGCCACGGTCTGAACTGCCAGCCTGGAACAGCACCGGCGTACGCTGCGGCGACGGCTCGCACAGGTGATAACCCTCCACCTGGTAGAACTCGCCATGGTGCTCGACCTTGTGCACCTTGCCCGGCTGCGCATAGACCCGCGCCTGCGGATCGTTGAGCACCGCGTCGTCTTCCCAGCTGCCTTCCCAGAGTTTGTAGAGCACTTCCAGGTATTCATCGGCCTGGTCGTAGCGCCGGTCATGCTCGACCTGTTCGGTGAGGCCCATGGCCTTGGCGGCGCTGTCGAGGTAGCCGGTGACGATGTTCCAGCCCACCCGGCCACGGCTCAGGTGATCGAGCGTGGACATGCGCCGGGCGAACAGGTACGGCGGCTCATAGGTGAGGTTGGCGGTGAGGCCGAAACCGAGGTTCCGGGTCACGGCGGCCATCGCCGAAACCAGCAGCAGCGGGTCATTGACCGGCAGCTGGATCGACTCCTTGAGCGGCACATCGATGGAGTTCTGGTACACGTCATACACGCCGACGATATCGGCGATGAACAAACCGTCGAACAGCCCGCGCTCCAGGGTTTGCGCGAGGTCGGTCCAGTACTCGATGCTTTTGTACTGGGTGGACGTGTCCCGTGGGTGGGTCCACATACCGTGGTTGATATGCCCGATGCAGTTCATGTTGAAGGCATTGAGCAGGATCTTTTTCTTTGCCATCAAATGGTCCCCCGCAGTGGCGGGTTTTCAGCGTTGAGGTAGTAATTGCCCACAGCGTGGTACTTCCAGCGCACCGGGTCGTGCAGGGTGTGCACGCGGGCGTTGCGCCAGTGGCGGTCGAGGCCGTGCTCGGCGAGGGTGGCCTGGCTGCCGGCCAGCTCGAACAGGGTGCTACCGGCGGCCAGGGAAATCTCGGTGCTCAAGGCGCGGACTTCAGCGACGGCGATGGACGCCGCCGCCACGGTCTCTGCATTGCTGTCGGCCTGGGCGCGGTCGAGGTATTCACCCGAACGCTCCAGCAAGGCTTCAGCGGCGTGCAGGCGAATGCTCAGGTGGCCGAAGCTCTTCAGGGTCAGCGGGTCTTCGGTGGCCTTGTCGTTGCCGGAGTCGATCCACGGGCGGGTCTTGGTGCGCACAAAGTGCAGCGCATCTTCAAAGGCGGCGCGGGCGATGCCGGTGTCGATGGCGGCGTGAAGAATCTGCGCCAGCGGGCCGACCGTGGTCGGGCGCTCGAAAGCGCTCTGGAACGGGATCACGTCGTGGGCAGCAACCCACACGTTATCGAACACCACCGAGCCGCTGCCGGTGGTGCGCTGGCCGAAGCCGCTCCAGTCGTCGATGACCGTCAAGCCTTCGCTGTCGCGGGGCACGAAGGCCAGTTGCTGGATGCCGTGTTCATCCACCACCGAGGTAGGAATGCGCTGGGCATAGATCGCGCCGGTGGCGTAGAACTTGCGGCCGGTGATGCGGAAGCCGTCGCCGTCGCGGGTGATCTTGGTGACGCGATCATGGGCGGTCCTGGTGCCCAGTTCCGCCAGGGCGTTGCCGAAACGCTGGCCGGCGAGCACTTCGGCGTACAGGCGTTGTTGCTGTTCAGGGCTGCCATTCACGCGCAGTACTTCGAGGGCATAGAAATGGTTTTGCGGAATCTGGCCCAGGGAGGCATCCGCCTGGGCGATCAGGGCAATGACCTTGGCCAGGGTCACGTTGGACACGCCGGCGCCGCCAAATGCCTTGGGCACACTGATGCCCCACAGGCCGGAGCGCGAGAACACGTCCAGCTCGGGCAGCGGCAGGCGGCGTTCGCGATCGCGCTGGGCGCTGTCGCGGCGCAAGTCTTCGGCCAGGTCGCTGGCGACAATAAGGGCCTGTTCGTCGCTGGTGATAACCGCGACACGGTGAGAAAAGGTCATGAGTTTCTCCAGAGGTCTGGTCGGTTAAATCCAGGAATGGCGAGCCGGCAACGTGCCGTTCAAGCGATAGGCGCCGACGGCGTGATACTTCCAGCGCACCGGGTCGTGCAGGGTGTGCACGCGGGCGTTGCGCCAGTGACGGTCGAGGTTGAATTCGGCGAGGGTGGCGCGGCTGCCGGCCAGTTCGAAGAGCTTTTCGCTGACCAGCAACGACACTTCTGTGGTGAGCACCTTCGCTTCGGCCACGGCAATCGACGCACGCGCGGCGGACTGTGCGGTGATCGGCGCGGCGCTGACCTGGTCCAGCACTTGCCCGGCCTTGCGCAACAGCGCTTCGGCGGCGTGCAGTTCGATCTTCAGCTTGCCGATATCGGCGATCACGTAGAGGTCATCGCTGGCACGCTCGACCTTGGCGTCGATCCACGGGCGCGAACGCTCACGCACAAAGGCGATGGTGTCATCCAGCGCGCCACGGGCGATGCCGGCGTCGATGGCGGCCTGGATCAGTTGCGAAACGGCGCCCTGGATAGTCGGGCTTTCGCCGATGCGCCAGTTCTCTACGACCAGTTCGGCGTCCACGGGCACGCGGTCCAGCAGCACGGTGCCGCTGGCGGTGGTGCGTTGGCCGAAGCCCGACCAGTCATCCACGATGCGCAGCCCTGCGGTGCCACGGCGTACAAACGCCATGACCTGCCTGCCATCGTCGTTCAGCGCCTTCACCGCCACCCAATGGGCAAACAGTGCGCCGGTTGAATAGAACTTCTGGCCGCTGATCACGTAACCGTCGCCTTGGGCGGTGATGCGCGCCTTGAGCTCCAGGGTGTTCCTGGTGCCGCGTTCCGGGCCGCCATTGCCGATGCGCCAGCCGTCGAGGACGCTCTGGAACAGCTGCTCTTTCTGGCGCTCTGTGGCGGCGCCCTGCAACACCTGCAGGATGCCGAAATGATTCTGCGGGATCTGCCCGAGGGCGGGGTCTGCCGCGCTGATGATCGCGAAGACTTCGGCCAGGGTCACGAATGAGACTTGTGGGCCGCCGTATTCGCGGGGGATGGAAATACTGCCCAGCCCACTGCGGGTGAATTGTTCGATCTGCGCCCACGGCAGCTTGCGTTGCTGGTCACGCTGGGCGGCGTGCAGGCGCGCGGCCTGGGCCAGCTCGTGGGCAGCCTTAAGCGCCTCTGCATCGTTGCGCAGCACGGTGGCCGGCAACAGCAGGGGAGCAACGTCCAGATCACTCTGGGGGGGTGTTAGAGCCAAGTTAGACATCAGCGCCGCTCCTTGGCTGCACGTAATGCCCTGGCGTTATGCACCGGGGTAATTCTGACCATACCGACCTCGCATTCAATGAAATAAAAACAGAAAAATCAGAGATGTCCGGTGGTCCGGTGCATATACCCTAAGCGTGTTAAATATTTAAATAAACTAACTTTTGGGAATATGCATAGAAGGTCTGTCACCCCGGTTCACAGGGTGAGCCGAGGGGCCGTGGTTGGTAGGCCCGCGCGGTCCCGGCCGGCTGGCTCGGCGCGCAGGCGGCAATGCGCAACGTACGCGTGGGCGCCCAGCGCGAATTGTTGCCGACACGATCGAGAATGCAGTACGTCACCTCCAGGCGGCTGTCGTCACCTGCCTCGACAATCACCGTCGAAGGCACCCACACCTGCACGACCACCCCGACGGCTCTGGCCTGGATCCTGGGCAGGTCCATGCGTACATCTCCCCAGCGCAGGGTGATGGCATCGCCCGTGGCCATGTTCAGGTAAGGCGCGATGGTCAGCGGAATACCCCGTCGCACCTGGCGACCGTTGACGCCGTAGCGACGGATGGTCTCGGGCAAACCGACGGGGGCGAGGTTGTGGTTTTCGTCGCTGTACAGGGGGGAGGGCTGGCCGCCGGGGTATCGGGTCTTTACACACACACCTTTCACGGCCGAGCGGGCAGGTGCACGACCGACTTGCATGACCTGGTAATGCACCTGGGCCGGGCCGTCCAGCACAAAACTTTCCGGCACCCGCAGATGGGTCGGCGAGCCGACCTTGCACGCGCTCACCCTGCGTGAGGCGGCGAAGCAGTTGTTCCAGAACAGTTCGATCAGGTCGCCCTCATCCATGCCGGGGTAAGGCGCGATGTCCACCTGCAGTTGACTGGCCGCCAGTGCGTTGATGCCGTGCCGGTTAGCCTGGGGCAAGGTGGGGGCCGTGAGCAGGGCCGGGGTTGCAGTGCGCGTCATAAGTAATCTCCTTGATGCAGCCAGCAGCAATCGTTCCAGCCCCGCGGCGCGGGTGCGCAGGTGGACTGAAAGGAACGATTCAGTGAGTAGCCGGGATAGGATCCAATCCTCTGGACGCTAGATAAGAGGGTTGGCCACGGAGCGTCAATGGCGGCAAAAGGCTAAACGGCGGGTTGGAGCAGATTCAGAAGGGTCTGACTGGGCAGGGGATTTTTGGATCGGCGAGACGGCGGGTTTACGCGTGGATGGCGAGGATTTCCTGTAGGAGCAGATTGTGTGGTGAGGGAGCAAGCTCCCTCGGCACATCAGTGGGCGAGGAACTTGCTCAGGAACTGCCGGGTGCGTTCTTCCTTGGGGTTGGCGAACAACGCCTTGGCTTCGCCTTGCTCCACGATCACGCCCTTGTCGAAGAAGATCACCCGGTTGGCCACATCGCGGGCAAAGCTCATTTCGTGGGTAACGATGACCATGGTGCGGTTTTCTTCGGCGAGGCTGCGGATGGTCGCCAGCACTTCGCCCACCAGCTCCGGGTCCAGCGCCGAGGTGGGTTCGTCGAACAGGATCACCTCCGGCTCCATGGCCAGCGCGCGGGCGATTGCCACGCGCTGTTGCTGGCCGCCGGACAGGCGCCGTGGGTAGGCGTCTTCCTTGCCCGCCAGGCCGACCCTGGCCAGCAACTTGCGCCCCAAGGCGATAGCTTCTTCACGCGGCATCTTCTTGACCACGGTCGGCCCTTCGATGACGTTTTCCAGTGCTGTGCGGTGGGGGAACAGGTTGAAGTTCTGGAACACAAAACCCACGTGCTGGCGCAGGCGCCGCACCAGGCCTTGTTGCTGGTTGAGCGGTTTGCTGCCGTCGATCTGGATGTCGCCCACCTTGATCCGGCCGCTGGTGGGTTCTTCGAGGAAATTCAGGCAGCGCAGGAAGGTGGTTTTGCCGGAACCGCTGGGGCCGATGATGGCGACGACTTCGCCTTCCTTGACCTCCAGGTCGATGCCGTTGAGTACCACCTGACCGTTGAATTGTTTGGTCAGTTTTTCAACCACGATCATGCTTCAAGACTCCAGGTCATGCCGGTTGACCCGGTCTTCCAGGCGGTTTTGGAAATGCGCCAGGATGCTGGCCAGCACCCAGTAGATCAGGGCGGCGGACAGGTACATGGTGAAAATTTCGAAGGTACGCGCAGACACCAGTTGAGCCTGGCGGAACAGTTCTGGCACCTGGATGGTGGCGGCCAGCGCGGTGTCCTTGACCAGCGAAATAAAGCTGTTGCCCAACGGTGGCAGGGCGGTGCGCATTGCCTGCGGCAGGATGGCCCGGCGCAGGGTCTGCGCACGGGTCATGCCGATACTGGCGGCGGCTTCCCATTGGCCACGCTCGATGGAGGCGATGGCGGCCCGCAGGATTTCACAGGCGTAGGCGGCCATGTTCAGCGAAAAGCCGATCATGGCGGCCGGGATCGGATCCAGCTCGATGCCCACTTGCGGCAAGCCGTAGTAGATCAAAAACAGCTGTACCAGCAAGGGCGTGCCGCGAAAGAACGACACGTAGACGCGGGCTGTCCAGCTCAGCAGTTTGAAGCGCGACAACCGCATCAAGGCCAGGCCGAAGCCCAGCAGCAAGCCGAAAAACATCCCGCCAAGGCTGAGAATCACCGTGTAGTACGCGCCCTTGAGCAGAAAGGGCGCGGAGTCCAGCGCGAGTTGGAAACCTGCTTCCATTATTGAGTGACGTCAGCGTTGAAGTACTTCTCGGACAGCTTCTTCAAGGTGCCGTCGGCGCGCAGCTTGTCGAGGGCCTTGTTCACCGCTTCCAGCAGCTCGGGCTCGCCTTTGCGCAGGGCGATACCGGCTTCCTGGCGGGAGAAGGCGTCGCCGGCAGCGGCGGTGTCCGGGGCTTTCTTGGCGTATTCCAGGGCGGCCAGGCGGTCGATCAGGATGGCGTCGATACGGCCGATGCGCAGGTCCTGGAACTTGGTCGGGTCATCGTTATAGGTCTTGATAATGGCTTTGGGTTGGTTGTCCTTGAGCCATTGTTCGTAGTTGGTGCCCAGGCCTACCCCGACTTTCTTGCCGGCCAGGTCGTCGGCGGTCTTGATGGTGTCGACGTTCTTTTTCAGCACCAGCGCCTGGATACCGGACACGGTGTAGGGCGTGGAGAAGTCGTACTTCTTCTTGCGCTCTTCGGAGATGGTGACTTGGTTGACCACCGCATCCAGGCGCTTGGATTCCAGGGCGGCGAGGATGCCGTCCCATGGCGTGGCTTGCAGCTTGACCTTCACGCCCAACTCTTTGGCCAGGGCCTCGGACAGCTCGACTTCGAAGCCGCTGAGTTTGCCGCTTTCATCGACGAAGCTGAACGGTGGGTAGGTGCCTTCCAGGCCAATTTTGATCTCGCCGGCCTTTTTGATGTTGCCCAGTTGCTCGCCGGCAACCGCTTGGCCCAGCCAACCGGCGCCGAGCGCCAGACCCAAAGTGCCAACCAGCAACGTGCGACGCAATACAGAAATAGTCATGAAGAGCCCCTGTGTTTTTTATGTTGAGCGAAGCAGGTGACGCGGTAGTCGTATCCTGCCTTAAAGCGCTTAGCGCGTCTTCGCCTGCGGCGCGATGATAAAGCCGGGTTTTAAGACTTGAAAATAATATAAATCTTAACTGTTATTTCATTTTAGAATATAAGTTGAGTCTAATGTGGGAGGGGCAAGCT
>NZ_JBWKOX010000038.1:0-25957 GCF_059416305.1 Pseudomonas sp. GW821-FHT09D08 | reverse complement strand
CGAGTGTTGGGGCGAGGACCTTTTGCTTACTTTTGGGTCCCTCCAAAAGTGAGCCGCTGTAAGAGCGGAACCATAGGCAGCCGTTACCGCAGCAACGGATATGTACTCGGTCAAAGCCAACGACATGGTCGGCCCGAAGGCCGCCACGGGGGCAAGCCCCACATCTGGTTATGCGGCCAGGCGAGAAATATCATCAGATATACGCATCATAAATAAAAATTAACTGCATATCTTTAATAATGAGCATATAACAAAACAGACTTTTACGAACGTCTTTCCTATCCATATTGTTATGTCCAGCACCGACCCCTGACCAGGTGGAGGCCTTGCCTGAACCACCACTTTCTCAGGGACCTACCATGAGCCACATCGCCGCGCCCAATCGCCTCACCCTTGCTGTCTCCCTCGCCCTGTTCGGCGCGTACGCCCACGCCGATGACGCCGCGCTGCCGGTGGTCAATGTCACGGCCGAGCACCGCAGTGAAGACCTGCAGAAAACCCCGCTGGCGATTTCCGCCTTCGACGAGAAGAGCCTCGACGACAAGCAGATCCGCAGCGTGCGCGACCTGTCGGGCCAGGTGCCGAACCTGACCCTCAGCCGCCAGTCGATCTCCTACAGCGCCCAGACCTATGGCATTCGCGGCATCGGTGAAACCGACCCGATCCAGGAAGCCGCCGTGGCGGTGTACGCCGACGACTTGTACATCCCCCGGGCGATTTCCTCGATGCTCGACTTCAATGACGTCGAGCGCGTCGAAGTGCTGCGCGGCCCCCAGGGCACCCTGTACGGGCGCAACAGCAGCGCCGGGGCGATCCGCGTGATCACCCGCGACCCCAACCAGGAAACCCGTGGTTTCGTCGAGCTCGGTGCGGGTAATTACAATGCGCAGAACGGCCGTTTCCTGATCAGCGGCCCGCTGGTGGACAACGCGTTGTTCGGCAGCTTTTCGGCGATCCGCCTGAGCCGCGACGGCACGGTGTCCAACCCGACCCGGGGCAAGGATGTGAACAACGTCGATATCCAGTCCTACCGCGGCAAGCTGCGCTACAAGCCCGAGGATTCACCTTGGGATGTGCAGTTGACCCTGGCCGGCACCTTTGACCGTGGCGACACCACCAGCTACTCGCCGTTCGACGCCAACGGCCGTTTCGACAAGTTCAAGAGCTACAGCAGCCTCGACCCGAAAAACCGCCTTGACCAGGGCAGCTCGGTGTTGCGCGCGATCTATGCGATCAACGATCACTTGAATGTCAAATCGGTCACTGCCTGGTCGTCCTTCAACCAGCCGGTGGACTACGACAACTCTGGCCAGGCCGCGCTGATCCAGAACAACCTGATCCTCTACAAGCAAAACTACGCCACCCAGGAATTCCAGCTCAACGGTGACTATGACGACTTCAGCTTCAGCACCGGCCTGTACCTGTACCGCGAACGCTTCGATGCCGACCGCGACAACCTCACCTACTCCATCGCACGCAACCGGGTGATCGGCCAGGGCCAGTACAGCACCACCAACACCGAAAGCTACGCGCTGTATGGCCAGGGCACCTACAAGATCACCCCGCAGCTATCGCTGATCGCCGGCCTGCGCTTTACCCGCGAACACAAGAACTTCGAGTTCACCAATTACGCGATCAATACCGACCGGCAGATTACCGGCACCAACTTCGCGGCCGAGTCGAGCAAATCCTGGCAGTCCACCAGCCCGAAAATCGGCTTCGAATATGCCTGGACGCCGCACCTCAACCAGTACGCCTACGTCGCCAAGGGCTTCAAGGCCGGCGGATACGACAACCGTGCGCCGACCCGCGCCGCCGCCGAGCAGGCGTTTTCGCCGGAAGACGTGACCACCTGGGAAACCGGCTTCAAGGGCGACTTCTTCGACCAGCGTCTGCGGGCCAACGTCGCGCTGTTCTACAACGACTACAAAGACCTGCAGACCAACGCCTACGACCCGGCGCTGGGGGTGAGTCTGCGCACCAACGTCGGCCAGGCCCACACCTACGGTGTCGAGCTGGAAACCCTCACCGCCCTGAGCCGCGACCTGCAACTGAGCGCCAACCTCGGCTACCTGGAGAGCCAGTACGACGACTTCCAGAACGCCAGCGGTGCCGGGGTCGATGCCAATGGCAAGCAACTGGTGTTCTCGCCGCGCTGGAACGCCAGTGTCGGCCTGAACTACACCATTCCGGCAGGCCTGCCGGGCACCTGGCTGGCGGGCACGGATGCGCAGTTCCAGACCAAGTCCTACGCCAACGCGCTGAACGACGACATCCAGGAAGTGCCGCAGCAAACCTTCTGGAACGCCAACACTCGCTACATCAGCGGCGACGGCCACTGGACCACTACCCTGGCGGTGAAAAACCTGCTGGACCGGGCTTACCCGCAATCGGTGGGCTATGTGCCGTCCAGCGGCGCCCGTTATTACTCGGTCAACGATCCGCGCACGCTGTTGCTGTCGGTGCGCTATGACCTCTGAGTGCATTACTTGATGCGGTAGTGGAAGGTATTGCGCACCGCCGGTACGGCCACGGCCTTGCCATCAACGATCCTCGGCTGGTAGCGGAAAGTGTTCGCCGCCGCCAGTGAAGGCCGGATAAACAACGGGTGGCAGCCGTCCAGCACCTTGGGATTTTCCACGCGGCCTTGGGTGTTGACGCTGTACTCCAAGGTGCAGTCGCCCTCGATGTTCTTGTCCAGGGCGCGCTCGGGATAGTCCGGTGCCTCCTTGCTCAGGGGTTGGTATTGGCGACTGTCGAAGGCGGGTGCCGGGGCTGGCGCGGGTGTGGCAGCCCGGGCTTTTTCAGCGGCCAGGCGTTGCTGATCGAGGCGTTGTTGTTCCAGCTCGCGGTTGCGTTGTTCGCTGGCCAGGCGTTCCTGCTGCTGCTCGATTTTCTTGTCTTCGACGCGTTTACGCGCCAGGGCGGCTTTCTCGAGTTTCTGCGCCTGGACCTGTGGATCGACCACGGGCTTTGCCGGCACCGGTATCACCACCGGTTCCGGCGGTGCGGGGGCAGCCACCACCGGTTCAGGCTCGGGCGCTGGCGCCGGTGGCAGCATGACCAACTGCGTGTGCATCACCCGAGGGGCATCCACCACGGGCTTCTCCGTCGACCAGCCCAGCATCAACGCGGCCAGCACGCCGACGTGCAGGGCCACCGCCAGGCTGGCGGCGAGGCTGTTTCTCCAAAACCCGGAAGCATCCCGGGGCGCCATCGTCAGGGTGGGACTGTGCATGATCATCGCCGTCATTGCGGGGCCTCGGTCACCAGCCCCAGGTTACTGACTCCACCCTTCTGCAACACCGCCATGGCCGCGACCACACGGCCGTAACCGGCGTTGTCGTCGGCGCGGATATAGACCTGGGTGTCGCTGCGCGCCGCCACCACCTGCATGACCTTGGCGCCCATTTCATCCAGGCTCACGGCGCTGTCGGTCTGGTGCTGGGTATCGAGTTCGCCGCCGAGGTTCCAGTAGTAGCCGCCGTCGGCCTTTACCGACAGCGTGAGGATCTGCTGGCGGGTGTCGGTGGCCAACGCCTCGGCGGCGACTTTGGGCAGGTCGATCTTCACGCCCTGGGTCAGCATCGGCGCGGTGACCATGAAGATCACCAGCAGCACCAGCATCACGTCGATATACGGCACCACGTTCATCTCGGCCTTGGGCCCGTGCTTGCGTTGCGGCCTGACTAACATGGGAGTTGCTCCTTTCAGGCGGCGACGGCCAGGTTGATCGACGTACCGCGCAGGGTGCGGTGCAGGCGTACCTGCAGCTCGTTGCCAAACGCGTAGTAACGGGTGAGCAGGGTCTGGCCGCGCGCCGCGAAGCGGTTATAGGCGATCACCGCCGGGATCGCCGCAAACAGGCCAATGGCCGTGGCGATCAAGGCTTCGGCGATGCCCGGCGCTACGGTGGACAACGTCGCCTGTTGCACCTGGGACAAGCCGATAAAGGAATTCATGATGCCCCACACCGTGCCGAACAGGCCGATGTACGGGCTGACCGAACCCACGGTCGCGAGAAATTGCAGGCCCTTTTCCAATTCGATTTCCTGCTCGGTGATTGCCACCTGCAAGGCCCGCTCCACGCCTTCGAGCACCGCCGGGTCATGGCTGTGCAGGTGCTGGTATTCCTGGACCCCGGCGATAAAGATCGGCGCAATGCCGCCCTCGCCCGCCTGCTGGACCTCACGGGACAGTGCCTGCAGATCCGGCGCGGCACGAAAGCGCTGCACAAACGTATTCAACTGCCGCTCCAGGCGGCGCAGCACACTGCCGCGCTGGATAATCAGGTACCAGCTGAGCAAGGACGCCAACAGCAAGGTGAGCATGACAGCCTTGACCAACAGGCTGGCGTCGCTGATCAAACCCCAGATCGTCATATGTTCCATCGTCGCGTGCATGGTGAATCTCCCATTCGATTAAAAAGTGATGACCGGTTGATGACGGTTCACGGCAATTTCAATGCGCGGGTGACCTCGGCCCAGGGCACGAACTTGAAGTTCTGGGTCTGCTCGGGCATGCGCTTGCGCCCGTCCTGCACCACCAGCATGCCTTGGCTCCATGGCCCGCCGAGGTTGATGGCGGTGACTTCCAGGCCATCGGTTTCCGACGCACCGTCGATACCGGCGGCGGCGTTCAAGCCGACGCGGAAGCCGCCGTGCACGGCAAACGGCGGTTCGGCATCCACCACCAGGTAGCTGTCATTGCCCTGGCTGGAGATCACCAGATAGTCATGTTTATCGCTCTGGTACAGCGCCAGGCCCTCGACATCTGCATGCAATTGCGCGCCGACCTTGATCACGCTGGTCAACGTCGCCGGTTGATCGGCGCGCGCATCCACCGCCCACACGCCGACGTCCTCCTCACCGATAAACAGGCGCTGGCGCTGGTCGTCGGCGACACAGCCTTCGGGTTGGCTGTCGACCTTGAACTGGCGCACCAGCTCGCCGTGCACACGGCCGTCCGCCGCACTGAGGCGGTATTGCAGGAAGGTGCCGTCCTTGCCGTTGGCAATCGCGTAGATCTCGCCGCTGGCGGGCTGGAACAGGCAGATGCCATAGATCTCCTTGAGCGGCGTGGGCACTTCACCGGCCTCACGCAGCTCGCCGCTCTGACGGTCGATACTGAACAGGCTCAGGCTGTTGTGATCGCGATTGCTCGCCACCGCCAGGTCCACCGTTTGCGCGCCAAGCTTGAAGTTGGGGCGTACGTCGACGTTATTCAGGCGGCCCACCGCCAGTTCCTGCAACAGCTTGCCGTCGAGGTCGTAGGCGAGCAGGCCCTGTTTCTTGTTGGTGCCGAGCACACGGCTGTTGGCCGGGGTTTCGGGGTGAATCCAGATCGCCGGGTCATCCGCCGCGTCGCCCTGGCGGCCGACCGGGTCGCTCTGGCGCACGGCCGCGACTTCCGGCAGTACCGGCGCCGCCGCGACGGGCTTGGCCTGCCAGTCGAGCCTGGCCTGGTAGAGCGTGCCGCTGTCATCATCGCGCACCAGCAACTGGCGGCCATTGAGCGCCAATTGCTCCGGCTCTTTCAGGCCCGGCAGGCCCAGGCTCGATTGCTCCACCCAGCGCTCGCCGGTGTGCTGGAACAGGTGTAACCGGGCGGTCTTCGGGTCCAGCGCAACCAGGCCACCGGGTACCAGCGCCATGGCCCCGGCTTCGCGCTTGGGAGTGTCGAACAGCGCCACCGGCGTGCGTTTCACCTCGGCTTCCGGGTGCGCCGGGTAGGCCCACCAACCGACATTCTCTTCATTCACCAGCAACTGCTGGGTGGCATCGTCCACCTGGCAGAACTGCGCCGACGGCGGCAGCGGCAAACCCCGTACACGCTGGGGGTCGGTGAGCAGCGTCGCGCCGTTGCCCACCAGCCATTGCTCGCCCTTGCCCTCTTCGCCCACCAGGAACACAAACAGGTTGGCCGCGGCGTCGCGGTACAGGCACAGGCCATTTACCGGGTAGTCGCGGGTCGGCAGGTACAGCGGTTTGCCCCAGTTTTTGCCGGCGCTGTCCAGGCTGATCAGCAACGCCTGCTGGCGCTCGTTGTCGAGGCTGGCGACCAGCACCTGGGCCCCTGCGGCGCGGGTGTCGAGGCTGCTGAAGTTACCCTTGAAACGCGCCAGCTCGGCGCCCTGGCTGTCGAGCAGTTGCAGGCCGTCGCGGGTGCTGGCGGCCAGGCGCTCGGTGGTGTTGGGCAGGAAGCCCACGGCTTCGGCCTTCAGGCTGGGTGCCCACGGGGTCAGCGCCAGGTCGGCGGCGAACGCATGGCCGCTGGTGACCAGGGCAATCAGCAGGTACAGCTTGGAAATTCTCATGGACAAGCAAATCCTTCAAAAACAATGGAGATCAAATGTGTTGAATTCAAAAATGGGTGAAGGTCAGGCCCACTTTGTAGGTGGGGCCGTACTCTTCGTACTGGCCGTTGTAGCTGCGGTGGCCGGTGTAGACGAAGTACGACTCATCGGTGAGGTTCTGGGCTTCGAAGCTGACTTGCAGGTTCTTGGTCAGCGAGTAGCGCGCGCTGAAGTCGACGAAGGTCTGCGCGTCGACGTGCAGGTCGTGGGCCTTGTCGTTGATCGAGGCCAGTTCATACAGGTAAGCCGACTTGTAGTTGGCCGACAGGCGCAGGCTGAGCTTGTCGTCCTCCCAGCCGAGCATCAGGTTGCTGACGGTGTCCGACTGGTTGGGCAGGCTGATGTTGCGCTTGCGATTCGTGCCGCTGGCGGCGTCGAAGCCTTCGATATCGGCGCTGGAGCGGCTGAAGGTGCTGTTGGCGCCGATCAGCAAACCGTTCCACGGCGCCGGCAGCCAGTCGAACTTCTGTGAGTAGGCCAGTTCCAGGCCGTAGAGCTTGGCGCTGTCGCCGTTGGCGTAGGTGTGGGCCTCGGAGAAATTGGTCCAGGCGCCGGTGCCGGCGAGGTCGGTGTTGTAGACGAAGTTCTTGATGTCCTTGTAGAACACGAATGCCGATACGGTCCCGGCGCGGCCCATGAAATGCTCGATGCCCAGGTCCAGGTTGCTCGATTCCAGAGGCTTGAGGTCCGGGTTGCCGAAGGTGGCTTCGTCATCGTCGATCACAAAACCCGGCGCCAGCTGGCCGAATGTCGGGCGCACCACCGACTTGGTCCAGGCCGCGCGCACCTGGGTGTTCTTGTCGATCTGGTAGCGCGCATGCAGCCCCGGCAACCAATGGTGATAGCGGCGCTTGGTCTCGGTGGGGGTGAACACGCCATCGGTGGCGCCGGTGCCCTTGGCTTCGAACTCGGTGCCCTCGTAGCGCAGGCCGGCGATAAAGCGCCAGTCGTCGATATCGAGGGTGTTCATCAGGTAGCCGGCGTTGATGTCCTCGCGAATGGTGAAGTCGTTGACCCGCGATTCGGTCTCGTCATAGAAATCCGCCGGGTTGAGGCTGCCGATCAGCTGCTTGATCGCGCTGGGGCTGATGCCGGGGCCGTAGTTGCCCAGGCGATAGTCGACGCTGCCCTTCTGGAACCGGGTGAGGTTGAGTTGATCGGCGCTGAAACCGAGGGTGTCGAAGTCTTCGTAGACCCAGGCTTCCAGGTCGTTGTCCTTGTTGCGGCGGCTGACCTTGCCACCGAACTTGACCTGGGACGCATAGCCGCTCAGGTCATAGTCGCGGGCCAGATCCAGGCGCAGGTTTTTCTCGGTGTCCTGGGTGTTCTGTTTCTCCCAGTCGACCTTGTCGAGGCTGAAGTTGCTGGCGTCGTAGAAGCCGCTGCCGATGATCGGGCGGGGTTTGTCCTTGTCGTAGAAACCGCTGTTGGCAAAGTCACCGCCGTCGAAGGTGGCGCCGGCGATATGCGCCGGGCTGTCTTCGCTGGATTGGCTGTAGCCGGCCTGGCCGCTTAAGGTCCACAGGCCGAGCATGCGTTCGCCGCCGAATACATAGGATTGGATTTCCTGGGTTTCCTCACGGTTTTTCAGCTTGCGCTTGCCCTCGGCATCGCCCAGTTGGCCCGGGGCCTGGGGGTCGGCAAATTCAATGCTGGTGGAGTTGCGGGTTTCGGTGTCGGTGTAGCGGCTGTAGAGGGTGCGCAGGTAGTAGCTGCTGAGGTCATCGGGCTTGTAGTCGAAGTTCAGGCCACCGCCGGCGCGTTCGCGGCTGATGTCGTAGTCGCGCTGTTCGAACTCGTTGAGCCGGGCGCCGTCGGTGAAGTCCCAGGCGCCGCCGGTTTCGACGTTGTCCGAGCCGAAGTCGCGCTTTTGCCAGCTCAGTGCTGCGGCGACGCCGAAGTTGTCGATGCCGTCGCCGAGGCTGAAACGGTTACTGGCGGCGCCGGAGAATTTCGGGCTGGTCTGGCGCGTATTCTTGTCGTAGCTGGCTTCGCTGCTGCCGGTGTAGAACAAACCTTTATGGTCGAAGGCCGAGAGGCTTTGCACATCGACGGTGCCACCGAGGGAGTTGGCGTCCATGTCCGGGGTTAGGGTCTTGATCACCGACAGCGACTGCACCAGCTCCGAGGGCAGCACATCGAGGGCCACGGCGCGGCGCGCGCTTTCCGGGGCGGGCACCAGGGTGCCGTTGATGGTCACGCTGTTGAGGTCCGGGCCCAGGCCGCGCACGCTGACAAAACGCCCTTCGCCCTGGTCGCGCTCGACACTGATGCCCGGCAGGCGCTGCGCCGCTTCGGCGACGTTCTGATCCGGCAACTGGGCCACGCCGTCGGCATGCACCACGCTCTTGATGCTGTCGGCGCTGCGTTGCTCCTTGAGCGCCTGGTCGATGGCGGCGGCCTGGCCGACCACCTCGACGTGCTCGGTGGCGCTCGCTTCGGCGGCGCTCAACCGTTCACTGGCCATCGCCAGGGCCAAGGCGGTAAGCGTAAAGCTGACGAGCCCGGTGCGCTTGTACATGCAATCCTCCCCAAGAATCCGTTGGCGCCAGGCAAGGGGCCCGGCAACTGGGAGGGCACGCTAGGGGTGGGGGATGACGGTTCTGTGACAGTAGGTCTGTGGCAGGCCCATAAACCGGGGGGTTTAGCCGATTTCCGGTTTGAAATGAGCTGAAATGACCTCAGTAGATCGAATGTGGGAGGGGGCTTGCTGTGGTGAAGGGGCTTGTCCCCCGACGGGTTCACTGAGGATACGGGGGGCCTGCTTCGCAGACCAGCGCGGGGCAAGCCCGCTCACCACAGCAAGCCTGCTCACCACAGCTAGCCTGCTCACCACAGCAAGCTCCTCCCACATTTTTTGATCGCCAGTGTGTTTGAGCTGAGCTGATTCGACCCTCCTCCACCGTCATCCAACGGTCACATCCATCTGCTGTGCTGGCGCCCACCACTCATTTGCCCAAGGACCTGCGGCCATGTTTTCCGTGCTCAAGCCCCACCGCTGGAAACTCTCGTTGCTGCTGATCGCGGCCAACCTCGGGCTGATCCTGCACCTGGCCTGCGGCGAGTTGAAAAGCGTCAGCGAATGGGTGTGGCTGGATATCTTCGGCGAAGGCGGTTCCGCCCTGCTCGCCCTGGTATGGCTGGGCCTGGTGCTCAAGAGCCGCCCCGCCGGGCGCGTCACCAATTACCTGGCGCTGGGCCTGTCGTGCATCTTTTTCTCCTGGTGGATCGACAGCCTCGACGAATTTATCCGCCTGCCCGACAGCATCACCTGGGACCATTGGCTCGAGTCCGGGCCGATGCCGGTGGGCATGATCCTGCTGACCATCGGCATCTACCACTGGCACCGCGAACAACTGGCGATCAGCGCACAGATGGAAAAGCGCGAGCGCTTGTTCCGTGAGCATCGTTTGTTCGACAAACTCACACCGCTGGCCGGCGCCGACTACCTCAAGCGCCAGCTGGCCGACAGCCTGCAGGACAGCCGCGACCAGCAACAACCGCTGTCGCTGCTGGCCCTGGACCTGGACAACTTCGCCGCCATCAACCAGGCCTACGGCCATGCCGAAGGCGACGCGGTGTTGCAGGCCCTCAGCCATTTGCTGCTGCTCAACCTGCGCCGCCAGGACCTGGTGTGCCGCCTGGCCGGCGACCGTTTTGTGGTGCTGCTGCCCAATACCGGCGAGCGCCAGGCCAAGGAGCTGGCGCTGGAGTTGCAACAAGCGGTGCGCGGCCTGGCCCACAAGACCCGGCAACAGGGCGAACGCCTGCAACTGGCGGCGACCACCGCCGTGGTCATGGCCCTTGAAGAACCGCCCCAGGATTTGCTCAAGCGCCTGAACCTGGCCTTGGCCAGGGCCAAGCAACCCCTTGCGAAAAGTGCCTGAGATGGCCGTGAAAACCAGCTGGTATGAAGCCGACAGCCGCTTCATTCCAGGGCATTACCAACCCGCCACGCTGATCGACCTGGCCTTGTCCCGCGACATCGACAGCCATCGCCTGCTGCGCGGCACCGGGCTGTTTCACGAGGACATCCTGGCCGGCACCGCGCACCTGAGCCCGCAGCAGTTTTTCGGCTTGATCGGCAACAGCCGCAAGTTACTGGACGCCGACGACAGCAGCTTCCTGTTTGGCCAGCGCCTGCTACCGGGCTATTACGGTGCCGCCAGCCACGCCCTTGGCCATGCGCAGAACCTGCACCAGGCGCTGGAAATCCTGATCCAGCAACAGGTGCTGCTCAGCCCGCTGGCCAGTCTGCAACTGGAGCTGGATGAGCACCACGCCTACCTGTACTGGCTGGACAGTTGCGGCGCCGGCGAGCACTGGCGTTTCCTGCTGGAAGCCAGCATGACCTCGCTGGTTGCCATGAGCCAATGGCTCAGCGGCGAGCGCCTGCCGTGGGCGTGCAGTTTCAGCCATGCCGAACCGCGTTATATCGAGCAGTACTGGGTGCACCTGGGCGAGGACACGCGCTTCGAGCGCCCGCTGGACATGATGACGATCCCGCGCGAATACCTCACCCGCACCTGGCCGGGCGCCTCGGCCACGGCCGGCCAGGTTGCACGCCGCCAAGCCCGCGAGCAGATCGAGCAACTGGGCTTTGCCGGCAGCTTTCTCGACTGCCTCTACGAGTACCTGCGCGACCAGGTGCGCCAGCCGCCCAGCCTGGAACAGGCAGCGCAGGCCTTCGCCATGAGCCCGGCGACCCTCAAGCGCAAGTTGCACAAGCACGACACCGGCTTTCAACAGCAGGTGGACCGAGTGCGCAAGCAGGTGGCGTTGCACCTGTACCAGGTCAAGGGCTACAGCAATGATGAAGTGGCGGCGTACCTGAACTTCAACGATGCGGCGAACTTCCGGCGCTCATTCAAGCGCTGGACCGGCAGCACCCCGAACCTGATCCGCCAGCTGTTCAACAGCCGCTAGCCAGGCGTTCGCGCAGAAACTCCACCAGCGCCTGCACCGGCCGTGAGCTTTGCCGGTGCTGGGGGTACACCGCCGACAGGGTCAGGGCTTCGGGGGCAAAATCATCGAGGAGCGTGACCAGCCGGCCGTCCTTCAAGGCGTCGCCGACGATAAAGGTCGGCAGGTAGGTGACGCCCAGGCCGGCGACGGCGGTATCGCGCAGCAACTCGCCGTTATTCACGCGCATACGGCCGGTGACATTCAGCGCTTGCAGCTTGCCTTTGAAGCGCCATTGCACCTGGCGGCCATGGCCGTAGGGCAGGCAGTCGTGTTCGGCGAGGTCTTCGGGTTTAAGCGGCGTACCGCGCAGTGCCAGGTACTCGGGGCTGGCGCAATACACGCGCTCGATGCTGGCGATACGCCGAGCGATGAGGGTGGAATCTTCCAGGGTGCCGATGCGCAGCACCAGGTCGTAGCCTTCACCGATGAGGTCCACCGGGCGGTCGCTGAGGTCAACTTCCACCGACACCTGGGGATGGCGCTGCAAGAACACCGGCAACAGGCAACCCAGGTGCGCCATGGCGAACGACAACGGCGCACTCAGGCGAATGGTGCCGCGCGGTTCGCTGTTCTGGCCGGCGATGCCCTGCTCCACTTGCTCGACCTCACCGAGCAGGCGCAAGGCGGACTCGTAGTAACTCTGGCCCAGGGGCGTGACATCCAGGCGGCGCGTGGAGCGATTGAGCAGGCGCACGCCGAGGCGATCTTCCAGCTGGATCAGGCGGCGGCTGACGAATTGCTTGGACAGGCCCAATTGTTCGGCGGCGGCGGTGAAGCTGCCGGATTCCATGACCTGGCAGAACAGGCGCATGTCTTCGAAGGGGTTCATTGTCGCTTCTCGGTAGACGATGGGCTGTTTTATAACTGGATGGTCGCCACACCACAAATCAAATGTGGGAGGGGGCTTGCTGTAGTTCACCACAGCAAGCCCCCTCCCACAGGGAATTACCGACAGCCTTGAAAACAGCTTACTTGGCCGTAAACGCCGAGTAGCTGTTCATCAGGTTGCGGTAGTTGGGGATGCGCGGCGACAGCAGGTTGGCCAGGCCTTCCATGTCGTTGCGCCAGTCCACTTGCAGCTCGCAGGCCACGGCGAACCAGTTCACCAGTTGCGCACCGGCGGCGGTCATACGCGCCCAGGCGGCTTGTTGCACAGTTTCGTTGAAGGTGCCGGAGGCGTCGGTGACCACGAACACCTCGAAGCCTTCGTCGAGGGCGCACAGGGTCGGGAACGCTACGCACACGTCCGTCACCACACCGGCAATGATGATCTGCTTGCGGCCGGTAGCCTTGACCGCCTTGACGAAATCTTCGTTGTCCCAGGCGTTGATCTGGCCAGGACGGGCGATGTACGGCGCGTCCGGGAACAGTGCCTTGAGTTCCGGCACCAGTGGGCCGTTGGGACCGCCTTCAAAACTGGTGGTCAGGATGGTCGGCAGGTTGAAGAACTTCGCCACATCGGCCAGGGCCAGTACGTTGTTCTTGAATTCGTTGGGGGAGAAATCCTGCACCAGGGAGATCAGGCCGGTCTGGTGATCCACCAACAGCACCACGGCGTCATCTTTGTTCAAGCGCTTGTAAGTCATGGGTTAACTCCTTTGTGGGTTTAGGTATCAGAACGCAAAGCACGAGCAGCCAAACGCCCCCCAGAAACCCTGGAAGTCGCTGACCGGCACGCTGGAAAGGCGCGCCTTTTCGTGGCTGTGGGAATGCACGCCGCACGGGCCGCTGCATTGGTGTACTTGAGCCTGCACAGGCGAACTCGGGCGCCAGTGCCCCGGCACCTTGACCACCGGCGACCAGTCCGGCAGCACCGGTACGCGTGGCGGGGCGAAGTCTTCAAAGTCGCCGGCGCCGTAGACCACCTTGCCGCCGACCACGGTGAGCACCGATTCGATCCACTTGATGGCTTCTTCATCGACACTGAAAAAGTCCGCCGACAGCGCCGCCACGTCCGCCAGTTGGCCGACCTTGATCTGGCCTTTCTTGCCCTGCTCGGACGAGAACCAGGCGCTGCCATGGGTGAACAGCTCCAGCGCGGTCAGGCGCGGCAGGCCTTCGGCGTGCAGCTCCAGGCCACCGACGGTGCGGCCGCTGACCATCCAGTACAGCGAAGTCCACGGGTTGTAGCTCGAGACTCGCGTGGCATCGGTGCCCGCCCCTACCGGCACGCCTTCGGCCAGCATGCGCTTGATCGGTGGCGTGGCTTCGGCGGCCTTGGCGCCGTAGCGCTCGACAAAATATTCGCCCTGGAACGCCATGCGGTCCTGGATCGCGATACCGCCACCGAGGGCGCGGACCCGCTCGATATTCTTCGGCGTGATGGTTTCGGCATGGTCGAAGAACCACGGCAAGCCATTGAACGGGATGTCACGGTTGACCTTCTCGAACACATCAAGCATGCGCGAGATGGACTCGTCATAGGTGGCATGCAGGCGGAACGGCCAGCGCTGCTCCACCAGATGGCGCACCACCGGTTCCAGCTCCTGCTCCATGGTCAGCGGCAGGTCGGGACGGGGTTCGAGGAAGTCTTCAAAGTCGGCGGCCGAGAACACCAGCATTTCACCGGCGCCGTTGTGGCGCAGGTAGTCATCGCCCTGGTGCAGGGTGACGCTGCCGGTCCAGTTCTTGAAGTCGCTGAGTTCTTCCTTGGGCTTCTGGGTGAACAGGTTGTAGGCGATGCGTACCGTCAGTTGCTCATCCTTGGCCAGTTGCTCGATCACCGCGTAGTCATCGGGGTAGTTCTGGAAACCACCGCCGGCATCGATGGCGCTGGTCAGGCCGAGACGATTGAGTTCACGCATGAACTGGCGGGTGGAGTTGACCTGGTATTCCAGCGGCAGTTTCGGGCCTTTGGCCAGGGTCGAGTAGAGGATCATCGCGTTGGGTCGCGCCACCAGCATGCCGGTGGGGTTGCCGTGGCTGTCGCGCACGATCTCGCCACCCGGCGGGTTCGGCGTGTCCTTGGTGTAGCCGGCCACGCGCAGGGCGGCGCGGTTGAGCAAGGCACGGTCATACAGGTGCAGCACGAACACCGGGGTGTCCGGTGCGGCCTGGTTGAGTTCTTCCAGGGTCGGCATGCGTTTTTCGGCGAACTGGAATTCGTTCCAGCCACCGACCACCCGCACCCATTGCGGCGTCGGGGTTCGGTCGGCCTGCTCCTTGAGCATGCGCAGGGCATCGGCCAGGGACGGCACGCCTTCCCAGCGCAGCTCGAGGTTGTAGTTCAGCCCGCCACGGATCAGGTGCAGGTGCGAGTCATTGAGGCCGGGGATCACGGTGCGGCCCTTGAGGTCGATGACCTGGGTGCCGCTGCCACGCAGGGCCATGGCCTCGCCATCGGTGCCGACGGCAACGAAGCGCCCCTCGCGGATGGCGACGGCGGTTGCCCGCGGGTTTTCACGGTCCACGGTGTGGAACTGGCCATTGAACAGAATCAGATCGGCGTTCATAGGGTTTCCTTTACAGAGGCTTCTAGCCAGGGAGCGAACAGGCGGGTGGCGGCCGGCATCAGCAGGTAGACCACCAGCAGGACGATGGTCACGGTGACCAGGAAGGTCGCGACCACGTAGTTGGAGAGAAACGGGTGCAGGCCGAGGATCGGGGCCCACACGATCGGCACCAGCAGGGTCAGCGGCAGGATCACGCACAGGGTCACCACCGCCTGTTTCCAGCGCGGCGGCTTGGCGGCGCTGTCGGCCAGGGGCGTGAACCAGAACTCGTTGAGCGCACCGATTTCGGTCTTGTCGCCGTCGGCCAGCATCGGCGCGGCTTCGGCGATCAGGGTGTTGCGCTCGGGGGAATTGAGCCAGGTTTCCAGGTCATCGGTGGAGCGGTAGCGCAATACGCAGGTGAACAGCGCCAGGCCGTTCTGTTTGCTGCGCACCACATCGACACCCAGGTGGCCGGGACGCTCGCCGGCGATGCGTACGGTGCGGCGCAGCCAGGCTTCGTAGTCGGCTTCGCGGCCGGCCTTGATCAGGTGTTTGACGACCAGGGTGACGACTTCGTCGGGCCCTGTCTGTGGTGCTGGGTCCATGGGATGCCCCTCTGCCTTGAAATGTCAGCGATGAGGGGAGTTTGCCGAGGACAGCGTCAGGAAAATTGCATGTACGTGCTGTTTGAGGGGGATGGCTGGAAAGGGCTCACCAGCCTTCTTTCAGCATGCGCAACTCCAGGTGCTGCAACAGCATGATGGTCTTGCCGTCGGCGATCTCGCCGCTCTGCACCATGGCCAGTGCCTGCTCGAAACCCAGCTCCAGCACCTCGATGTCCTCGCCCTCCTCTTCCAGGCCGCCGCCATGGCCGACCCGGTCCCCCGGCTGGTACTCGCCGAGAAAAAAGTGAATCCGCTCAGTGACCGACCCCGGGCTCATGAACGCCGCATAGATCTTCTCTACATGGCCGACGCGGTAGCCGGTCTCTTCCTCGGCCTCCAGGCGAATGCGCTCTTCGGGGCTGGCGTTGTCCAGCAGCCCCGCCGCCGCTTCAATCAGATAGCCGTGGTAGTCATTGACGAAGGTGGGCATGCGGAACTGGCGAATCAGCAACACCGTGCGTTGCTCGCGGTTGTACAACAGGATGGTCGCGCCATTGCCGCGGTCATACACCTCGCGGGTCTGGGCTTGCCAACTGCCGTCGCGGCGACGCAGGTCGAAGCTGTATTTTTTCAGCAGGTACCAGTTGTCCGAGAGGGTCTCTTCGGCGGTGATGCGAACGGGGCTGTTGTCCATGGTCAGGCCTTTGTTCAAAAGAGCACGAGCATGTCGCGCCGGCATCGATGGCGTCAAATGCTGTAACACTTTGCAAGCAATCCCCCTGCGCGGCCGTCGAATTTATACCTGCCTGTGCAGGCCATCTGGTAAAACCCCAGCTTCACCTTTGTCCAGGAATCTCCATGCCCTCTCGTTTTCTATCGCGCCTGAGCCTGCGCTGGTTTCCCCTGCTGTGCATGGCACTGTTGATCGTCGGCCTGCCCGTGGGCTGCGCGGTGCTGCAACACAAGGAGCGCGAGCTGGTGTTTCGCATCGAGCCCGGCACCGCCAGTTGGTACAGCGGCTTGCCCAAGGCGGTGCAGGAATTCGAACTCAAGCCCGCCAGTTTCAAATCGGGGCAGAACATTCATGGCTGGTGGTACCCGGCCGCCAACAAGGACGCACCGGCGATCCTCTACCTGCATGGCGTACGCTGGAACCTCACCGGGCAGCTGTTTCGCATCGAGCAGTTGCACGCCCTGGGTTACTCGGTGCTGGCCATCGACTATCGCGGTTTTGGCCAGAGCCACGGCGAGCTGCCCTCGGAAACCACGGTCTACGAAGACGCGCGCATCGCCTGGGAACGCTTCCAGGTGCTGCAACCGGACCCCGGCAAGCGCCTGATCTACGGGCACTCCCTCGGCGGCGCGGTAGCCATCGACCTGGCCGCCGAACTGGGCAAGCAAACGCCACTGCCGGTACGTGGGCTGGTGATCGAGTCCACCTTCACCTCCCTGGCCGATGTGGCCACGGCGGTGGCCAACACCTCGCTGCCGGTGCGTTGGTTGCTGTCGCAGAAGTTCGACTCCATCGACAAGATCGCCGATATCCATATGCCATTGCTGGTGGTGCATGGCCTGGATGATCGCTATGTGCCGCCCCGTTTCAGCGAGCAACTATTTGAAGCGGCCCGGCAACCCAAGCGCCTCTTGTTGGTGCCGGGTGCCAGCCACAACAACAGCATGAGCCTGGCCGGTCGCAGCTATCGCCAGGCACTCGACAACCTGATGCAAGCGAAGATGCCCGCCCAGGTTGTCACCCACACAACCGGCCGTGACAACGAGTCATAAATCCGTTTTTCGGCACTGGGTTCGCGCTGGGCTGTCAAGCGCAAACCCTGCCCATACTGGCCCTCGCCGGCAGTTGATCAAATATTAACCTTTGGTTAAATCGCCAACCCTGCCGGGCGTTCGCAAAGTTATCCACAGAGATACCCACGGTTTTCGTGGACAACTCTTTTTATTTTTTTACGATTTTTTTGCTGATTAAACGGTTTCTGGAAATGTACCCGGCAGCAGAATCTCGCGATTCACATCGCGTATATCGTTATAGCCACACAGCGCCATCGACACGTCCAATTCACGGGCGATGATCTCGAGTGCCTTGGTCACCCCTGCTTCGCCCATCGCGCCCAGCCCATACAAATGCGGGCGACCGATCATGGTGCCCTTGGCGCCGAGTGCCATCGCCTTGAGCACGTCCTGGCCGGAGCGAATGCCGCCATCGAGCCACACCTCAATGCGTTCGCCCACCGCGTCGACAATCGCCGGCAACTGGCTGATGCTCGACGGCGCACCATCCAACTGGCGGCCACCGTGGTTGCTCACCACCAGTGCATCGGCACCGGAATTGGCGGCCAGGCGCGCGTCTTCCACATCGAGGATGCCCTTGATGATCAGCTTGCCGCCCCAGCACTGCTTGATCCATTCCACATCGTCCCAGCTCAGGCGCGGGTCGAATTGCTGGGCGGTCCACGACGACAGCGACCGCATGTCCGCCACACCCTTCACATGCCCGACGATATTACCGAAGCCACGCCGCCGGGTACCGAGCATGCCCATCACCCAGCGCGGCCTGGTGGCCATGTTGAGGAGGTTCGGCAAGGTCAACCTGGGCGGTGCCGACAAGCCGTTGATCAAATCCTTGTGACGCTGCCCGAGGATCTGCAGGTCCAGGGTCAGCACCAGTGCGTCCACGCCGGCCGCCTTGGCACGTTCGATCAATTGCTCGACAAAGCCACGGTCGCGCATCACATACAGCTGGAACCAGAACGGCTTGCCGACCTGTTCGGCGATGTCCTCCAACGAGCAGATACTCATGGTCGACAAGGTGTAGCGCAGGCCAAACGCGGCGGCGGCGCGGGCGGTAAGAATTTCGCCATCGGCATGCTGCATGCCCGCCAGACCGGTGGGGGCCAAGGCAACGGGCATGGCCATGTCCTGGCCGAGCATGGTGGCGCGGATCGAACGTTCATCGATATTGCGCGCCACGCGCTGGCGGAATTTGATCCGGGCAAAATCGCTTTCATTGGCGCGGTAGGTGCTTTCAGTCCAGGACCCGGAATCGGCGTAATCGTAGAACATCCGTGGCACCCGCTTTTGCGCCAGCTTGCGTAAATCTTCGATGGTTGTCATCAACGACATCTAGGTCACCTCTCCCTGAACTGAGCACAGAGAGTAACCGCCCCACAAGTGGGCAACCAGCCATTGCGTTTATATCGATCGCAGACTAATCTCGCACAAACCCGCAAAAAAGCGCACAAACATGCACAACACCCATCACGCCATCGACCTGCCTTCCCTGCGCAAACAAAAGATCCTGTTACTGCTGGAACGCGACGGCAAAGTCACGGCCTCGGAGCTGGTGGAGCACTTCGCCGTATCCCAGGACACCATCCGCCGCGACCTCGGCGAACTCGCCGCCGCCGGTCTGTTGCAGCGCGTGCACGGTGGCGCCCTGCCCCGGCCCAAGGACACCGGCAAGGACTTCTTCACCCGTGTCGGCGAGACCAATGAAGCCAAGCGTCAACTCGCGCAACTCGCCGCCGACCAGGTGCAAGACGGCCAGATCGTGCTGTTCGATTCCGGTTCCACCACCTTGCAGATCGCCCAATCATTACCCCACTCGATCCGCCTCACGGTGGTCACGCCATCACCGATGATCGCCATCGCCCTGGCCGAGCATCGCGATGTGAAGGTGATACTTGCCGGTGGCCAACTCAACCCGGCCACCTTGTCCACCAGCGGTCACGAGGCGGTGCGTCTGATCCAGAGCATCAAGGCCGACCTGCTGTTTACCGGGGTGTGCGCACTGCATCCGCAAGTGGGCATCAGCTCGCTGCATTTTGATGAAGTCGCGGTCAAGCAGGCCCTGCTCGACAGCGCCTCCCATGTGGTGGCGGTGACCATGGCCGACAAACTCGGTGCGGTGGAACCGTTTGTGGTGGCGCCGTGCAACCGTATCCACACGCTGATCACCGAGTGGCATGTGCCGAGTGTGGAGGCGTATGAGCAGTTAGGGTTGGAGGTGTTGCGGGTCGAGGTCGAGTAGGTACAGGGCATCAAATGGCGGCGTGGCTGGCAGGCTCTGTTGTGGCCAGCAGGCTTATTGTGGTGGGCAAGCTTTTTTTTATGGTGAGCGGGCTTGTTGTGGTGAGCAGGCTTTTTGTGGTGAGCGGGCTTGCTGTGGTGAGCGGGCTTGCCCCGCGCTGGGGCGCGTAGCGGCCCCTCATAAGGCCACCGCCATTATCCTGCCTGCCTGAACGCGGTGACTGGTTTTAGGGCCGCTTCGCAGCCCAGCGCGGGGCAAGCCCGCTCACCACAAAAAGCCTGCTCACTACAAAAAAAGCCCGCTCACCACAACAAGCTCACTAGCCACAACAAGCCCGCTCACCACGACAGCACCTTGGCCGCATCGCGCATGAAAATCTCGATGGTCTTGGGCCCCACGCCGTCAAATTCACCCAGGCGCTGTTCGAACGCCTGGCGGTTTTCGCTGGCACTGCGGATATGGCTGATCTTGCCGGCGTATTCGGCGTTCAGCTTGGCACTCAGGTCCAGCAGGCGCTGTGCGGTGCTTTCGTCGTACCGCACGTAGTGGGCACGCCCCAACATCGCCACCAATTCCTTGGAGGTGCAATGTTGCAGCTTGCGCGCCGTATCGCGCCCCTCTTCTTCAACGATCACCTTGTAGGCCTGGGCCGCAATCGGTGCCTGGATGCGCTTGCCCATCAGGAAGCTGGCGACAAGCCACTTGAACAGGCTGGCGTCATCCCCAGGCTTGAGATCGATGCCCAGTTCAGCCGCTGAAATAGCCTTGGCCATGCTCAGTGCCCCAGCTTGCGCTCGGCATCATCCGCCCGTTCGTTGATGGCGTCGGCCTGGCGTTCGGTGTCCTTGATCGAGGTGGCGGTCACAGTGAAATCTCCTGGCAGTTGAAGGCCCGCGAAAGCGCCGGGCACTTATGCAGCAGAGGCCGGTGAGTTTCGATAGTTCAAGGAAATTGCCCGCACCAACCGCCCACGAAAAAAGCGCAAATTAATTTAAACCTTTGCCGCCCGGACTCGATCCACTCTCCCATATCGCCTCTTCAATCATCCCCCCTCAGGAGACACTCGATCATGAGCTCACACCTTAACGGCAAGAAGATTCTGGTCATCACCTCCAACACCGGCATTGAGCGCGACGAACTGCTCAAGCCCCTGGAAGCACTGCGCGGCCATGGCGCCACGGTGACCCACGCGTCCAGCAAAGGCGGCTCCACCCAGACCTTTGTCGGCGACACCGAGAAGGACAAAACCGTGGAATCCGACGTGCAGCTGTCGGACGTGGTCAGCAGCGACTTTGACGCCCTTGTAATCCCTGGCGGTACCGTCAATGCCGATACCCTGCGCCAGGACGCGGCGGCGCTGCGCCTGATCAAGGACTTCGCCGACGCCGGTAAAACCATCGCGGCGATCTGCCACGGCCCATGGACGCTGATCGACGCCGGCGTGATCAAGGGCAAGACCCTGACCTCGTACAAAAGCGTGCGCATCGACCTGGAAAACGCCGGCGCGGCCGGGTGGGTCGATACCGCAGTCAAGCAATGCCAGGCAAATGGCTGGACCTTGATCACCTCGCGTACACCGGACGATCTGCCTGCTTTCAACGAGGCGATTGCCCAGGCTGTCGCTGGTTGAACCGCCAACGTTGAACGCAAACAGGCGCCTTTCGGCGCCTGTTTTGCGTTACCCCTGCCACTCAGCTTTTACGCTGCTCCGGCATCTCCCGCTTGGGCCCGAACATGGCCCATGCAATCAAGCCCACCAGCGGTACGAAGATCAGGATCACCAGCCATAAGCCCTTGGTCTCCCAGCCACTGGTGCTGCGCAATACGATATTGATCGCCCACAATTCCAACAGCAGCAGAATCACCGCCAACGCAATCCAGATATATTGAATTTCCATGCTTCACCTCCTAGGTCGTATGCGTTAGTTCAAGCATCGGCCGCGAGGGTTCATTTAAATTTTCCTGGGTGGTGGAATGCAACGTGGTACCAGGCCGACCATGCAACCTGCACGACAGGCACTCTCTGCAATCCTCTTCAACCAATTGAATTGAAAGGCCAATTTAAAATCCCTCAAGTTGGTACGCCTGATGCACCACTGCACGGGACGAGGCGTGCATATCGACGCGCCCTGAGTTTCCCGTGAGGTGTCACCGATGAATGCCATTGATCTGCTCAAAGCCGACCACGAACGCGTAAAAGCCCTGTTGACGCAACTGAGTGAATCCACCGAACGCGGGGTTAAAAAACGCACGGAGTTGCTGGCCAAGCTGGAAGCGGAAATCAGCCTGCACACCAGGCTGGAAGAAGAAATCCTCTACCCAGCGTTCAGAAAGGCCGGCGGTAAGGAACAGGACATCATGTACCACGAGGCCAAGGAAGAGCACCGCACCGTTGACGCCCTGGTGCTGCCCGACCTGAAGCAGACCGAACCTTCGACCACCGAGTTTTCCGGCCGCGTCAAAGTGGTCAAGGAATTGCTGGAGCACCATATCGAAGAAGAGGAAACCGAGATGTTCCCCCAGGCCAAAAAGCTGCTGGGCAAGGCATTGCTTGAAGAGTTGGGCGCTGAAATGGTAGCCATGAAAGCGGCGCATAAAAAGTCGCAATCGAGCAAGCCGATGGCGGCTTGATCGAGGCAGGACCGGAGCCTGGAATTCATCCAGGCTCCTGATACATCTACACGATAGGGGATAGCGTCATGAAGACCAGATCGTCCCAACGGATTGTGCTTATCGTCGGCCTGTCAGCCCTGCTCACCGGCCCCGCCCTCGCCGCCTTTGGCGATAACCCGGAACCTGCCGCCAACGCCTTGAGTGGCGACAGCGCCGCCGGTTCCGCCCTGCCACCGGGGACCTACCCCAGCAGCCCCTCGGACAGCGACAAAAAAACCAAGGACACCGCCAAACCGCCGAGCAAACCCGCCAGGCCGGCTGACACTAATAAAGACGGCAAGGAAAAACCCCGCTCAGGCAGCTGACGGTTCATCCGCCACCGGCGGCTCGGGCCCTAGCCCCCAGTCGCCATGCTCGTACCAGTCATCTCCGAGCATCTCGGCCGGGTGCATGGTGCGGTCGGCGCCATTGCCGCACGCCAGGTCGGCGGCCGCGCAGTAGCGGTCACAGCCCCAACAGATACGTTCGGGATGCTTGGGGTGCAGCGGAAAAGGCTTGGCCATGAGTCGACTCCCTGGCGACGAACACTTACATCAACCTACCCCCATCCAGCCTGTACAACCTTGACCGGCATCAAGCCTGGCCAAGATGAAATATCCTCGGAACTTGACAAGAATCATTATTATTTACTGCTGACCTTCCTAGACTCGGGTTCTCTCTCCACACCCCTCAGGAAGCCTCCATGCGTACCCGTTCTTTGCTGTGCCTTGCCCTGCTGCTGAGCACCTCCGTGGCAGTTGCCAAGGAGTACCCCATCGGCGAACCGCAACACTGTCCCGGCCTGGAAATCGGCGCGGTGTACCTGCAACCGATCGAGATGGCACCCGCCGGCATGATGCGCGCCACGGCCGATTCCGATGTGCACCTGGAAGCCGACGTACGCGCCACGGCGGACAACGTCCAAGGGTTTCAGGAAGGCAGTTTCGTGCCCTACCTCAATCTGTCTTTCACCCTGAAGAAAACAGGCAGCGACACCCCCATCAGCGGCGACTTCCACGCCATGGTCGCCAACGACGGGCCGCACTACGGCGATAACGTCAAGCTGCAAGGCCCGGGCAAATACACCCTCACCTTCAGCGTATTGCCGCCCACCGGCCACCACTCCCTGGGCCGTCATACCGACAAGGAAACCGGGGTCGCCCCGTGGTTCGAACGCTGTGAAGTGCACTACGAATTCGTCTACGCCGGCATCGGCAAAAAAGGCGGCTATTGATGCGCCGCGCCCTCTTGCTGGGCGGCCTGCTGCTAAGCGGCGCGGCAGTGGCGGCGCCGTTGCCCACCTATGAGTTGAGCCTGCAGGACGGTCACTTCGACCCGCCACAACTGGTGGTCAAGGCCGATGAGCGTTTCAAGATCGTGCTCAAGAACATCGGCCAAGGCCCGGCCGAATTCGAAAGCACGCCGTTGCGGGTCGAGAAGGTGTTGTCTGCGGGGGTGACCACCTTTGTGGTGATCCACCCGCTCAAGCCGGGGTCGTACCCGTTTTTCGACGAGTTCAACCCGCAATTGCCCGAAGGCAGCATCCTCGCCCAATAGGAGCCGTTGATGAATCAATCGATGTTTATTGTCTGGCGTGAAAGCGTCGAGGCCCTGCTGGTGATCGGTATCCTGCAGGCCTGGATCAGCCGCCAGGCCGGCCATGTGCAACTGGCCCGTTTCCTCTGGGCCGGGGTGTTGCTGGGGTTGCTGTGTTCGGCCGGGCTGGCCGGTTTGATGCTCTGGGCCGGCGACGCCATGACCGGCCCACAGGGCGAGTGGCTGCAAGCGGCGCTGACCCTGTTGGCCAGCGGCTTGATGGTGCAGATGGTGTTCTGGATGCACCGCAACGCGGCCACGCTCAAGCACAGCCTGGTACGCGAGGCCGACGCGCGCCTTGCGCGCCAGGGCGGCTGGGGCGTGTTGTTACTGGCGCTGCTGGCGGTGAGTCGCGAAGGCAGTGAAACCGTGGTGTTCTTGTATGGCGCCGGGGCGCGCCTGCACGATGAGGCGCAAGGCCTGTTCGCCGTCGGCGGCCTGCTCGGCCTGGCACTGGCGGGGCTCACCGTGCTGCTGTTGCGCGGCAGTCGGCGCTTTATCTCCTGGTCACTGTTCTTCGCCCTCAGCGAGGCGCTGCTGTTACTGCTCGGCGGGGCCTTGCTGGTCGCGGCCGTGGACCGCATCAGCGGGCAACTGCTGGGCATGGACATGCCCGAGTGGGTCTACGCCGCCTTCGGTGACAGCCGCTGGGACAGCAGCGCACTGCTCAGTGACAGCCATGGCCTCGGCGCACTGCTGGCCGACTTTACCGGCTACCGCGCGGCCCCCAGCCTTATCACCGTGTTGGTACTGCTCGGCTACTGGCTGTGGGTGGGCAACGGCTTGCGTCGCGCCCGGCACGCGGCATGAGCTGGCTGCAGCAACTGGGCGATGGCATGCGCCGCCATGCCCGGCTGATCCGTGCCATGCAATGGGCGGTGGTGCTGGCGTATGCCGTGCTGCTGGTACTGCCCGCCGCGCTGCCGTTGCCGGATAGCCAGGCGCGCATGGTGAACAACCTGACGCTGCTGGCGCAATTTATCTTCTGGGGGATCTGGTGGCCGTTCGTGTTGCTGTCGATGGTGCTGTTCGGGCGCCTGTGGTGCGGCGTGCTGTGCCCGGAGGGTTCGTTGAGCGAGTGGGCCAGCCAGCACGGGCGTGGCCTGGGCATACCGCGCTGGCTGCGTTGGGGCGGCTGGCCGACCCTGGGCTTTTGCCTCACCACGCTCTACGGCCAGTTGATCAGCGTGTACGACTATGCCCAGGCAGCATTGCTGATCCTGGGCGGCTCGACGTTGGCGGCGGTGCTGGTCGGCCTGTTGTTCGTGCGCGGCAAGCGCGTGTGGTGCCGTTACCTGTGCCCGGTCAGCGGCGTGTTCGCCCTGCTCGCTCGCCTGGCGCCGGTGCATTTCGCCGTGGATGAACAGCGCTGGAAAGCCAACGACGCCCCGCGCCTGCCCCTGCCCAACTGCGCGCCACTCCTGGACATCCGCCGCCTGCAGGGCGCCAGCGACTGCCACGCCTGTGGCCGTTGCAGCGGGCAACGCGGCGCGGTGCAACTGATCGCCCGCTCCTGCAACCAGGAGATTCTCCAGGCGCCGCGTCAACCCGGCTCGGCGTGGGATGCGCGCCTGCTGCTGTTTGGCGTGATCGGATTGGCCATGGGCGCATTCCAATGGACCTTGAGCCCGTGGTTTATCGCGCTGAAACAGACATTCGCCGAATGGCTGGTGAGCCGCGACTGGCTGTGGCCGTTGCAAGACAACGCGCCGTGGTGGCTGCTCACCCACTACCCGCCACTCAACGACAGCTTCAGCTGGCTCGATGGCCTGTGCATCCTGCTGTACCTGGCTGGCAGCGCACTGCTGCTCGGCGGTGGCTGCTGGCTGCTGCTGCGCCTGGCCGCGTCTGTGGCCGGCGACCGCGCACTGTTTCGGCCCCTGGCACTGACACTCACGCCCCTGGGTGGTGCAGGGCTGTTCCTGGGGCTGTCGGCGACGACGGTGAAGTTGTTGCGCTATGAAGGGTTGGCATTGGCGTGGGTGCAACCGGCTCGTGCACTGATGCTGAGCGCGGCGATTGGCTGGTGCTTGTGGTTGGGGTGGCGACAGCTCCAAGGGCTGGAAACCCGGCGCCGTTACCTCGGGTGGTCGTGCTTACTGCTGAGCAACGGGCTGGTGGGCTATGGCTGGTGGTTGCAGTTCTGGGGGTGGGCTGGCTGATGCACACCGATCCAAATGTGGGAGGAGGCTTGCCCCTGATGAGCATGGGTATCTGTGGCGCGGGCGCTTGCTCCCGTGGCGGCCTTCGGGCCGACCATGTCGTTGGAGTTGAGCGAGTACATATCCGTTGCTGCGGTAACGGC
>NZ_JBWKOX010000037.1:0-27635 GCF_059416305.1 Pseudomonas sp. GW821-FHT09D08 | reverse complement strand
CGCGCTTATCGAGAATGAACGCGTTGCCTGGGCGTTTTTCGCGAGCAAGCTCGCTCCTACAAAAAGCCTTAACTGACTGGCATTAGGGCAAGCCCCCTTCCACACTTTGATCTCTGTTTACATTGGATCAGTGGTGTTTGAGGATCAGGCGCCAGGCAACGCCAGCTGCGGATTGACGAAGTCAAACGCCGCCAACTGAAAGCCTTGCTCATCCGCCTGCAACGCCCAGCCCTGCTTGTCCCAATCCCCCAGCACAATGCGCTTGGCCGCCTGGTCGCCAATCTGCAGCTTATGGATCGCCGGGCGGTGCGTGTGGCCGTGGACCAGGGTGCGCACGCCGAACTGCTGCATCACCCGCGGCACTTCCTCGGGCGTCACATCGACAATGTCATTGGCCTTCATGCGCGTTTGCGCGCGGCTTTCACTGCGCAGCTTGCGCGCCAGCCGGTGGCGGGTGCGCAACGGCAAGTGACGCAGGATAAACAGCACGATGGGATTACGCAGGATGCGCCGCAGCTTCATGTAGCCAAGGTCGCGGGTGCAGAGGCTGTCGCCGTGCATCAACAGCACGGGTTCGCCTGCGAGCTGCACGACACTCGGGTCCTTGAGCAAGGTGGCGCCTGCCGCTTTGCAGAACGCCTTGCCGAGCAGGAAGTCGCGGTTGCCATGCATGATAAAAATCGGGGTGCCGCTGTCGCTCAGCTCGCGCAGAGCCTCGCAGATCGAACGCTGGAAGGGCGTCATCCCATCGTCGCCAATCCAGGCTTCAAAGAAGTCCCCCAGAATGTACAACGCCTGGGCGCCACGGGCGCGGTTGTGAAGCAGATCCAGAAACGCCCGGGTAATGTCCGGGCGCTCCTCTTCCAGATGCAAATCTGAAATCAGTAATATCACTCAACGATCTCGGCTTTCTCGACGATCACGTCTTCGACCGGTACGTCCTGGTGACCGGCCTTGGAGGTGGTCGACACGCCTTTGATCTTGTCGACAACGTCCTGGCCTTCGGTGACTTTACCGAACACGGCGTAGCCCCAGCCCTGTACGTTCTTGCCGCTGTGGTTCAGGAAGGTATTGTCGGCCACGTTGATGAAGAACTGCGCGGAGGCCGAATGCGGCTCCATGGTACGGGCCATGGCGACGGTGTACTTGTCGTTGGAAAGGCCGTTGTCCGCTTCGTTCTGGATGCTTGGGCGCTTGTCTTTCTTTTCTTTCATGCCAGGCTCGAAACCGCCGCCCTGGACCATGAAGTTACCGATGACACGGTGGAAAACCGTGTTTTCGTAGTGGCCGGCCTTAACGTACTCGATGAAGTTGGCGACGGTGATCGGCGCTTTCTCGGCGTTCAGCTCGATGACGATGTCACCGTGGTTGGTGGTCAGTTTGACTTGAGTCATGTTCACTACTCTTTTCAGGGAATTCGTGGGTTTGGACGCCTGGGGCGCCTTACCTGTCTGGCTAAACGGCGGCCAAGGCGCGCAGTTTAGCGTGCCCGGCAGGAATTTCGAGGTGGTTTTTTACCGCCCGGTTAATTAAAGCAGCAGTTTTTGGTCGTGACCTGTCAGTGTCTTGACAGCATCAGCTATGATATCGCCTTTGTTTTATCTGGCCCCAACCGGCCACGAACCTGTCTGTTCAAGGATCCTATGAGCAAGCCCACTGTCGACCCTACCTCGAATTCCAAGGCCGGACCTGCCGTCCCGGTCAATTTCCTGCGCCCGATCATCCAGGCGGACCTGGATTCGGGCAAGCACACGCAGATCGTCACCCGCTTCCCGCCAGAGCCCAACGGCTACCTGCACATCGGTCACGCCAAGTCGATCTGTGTGAACTTCGGCCTGGCCCAGGAGTTCGGTGGCGTCACGCACCTGCGTTTCGACGACACCAACCCGGCCAAGGAAGACCAGGAATACATCGACGCCATCGAAAGCGACATCAAGTGGCTGGGCTTCGAATGGTCCGGTGAAGTGCGCTATGCCTCCAAATACTTCGACCAGTTGTTCGACTGGGCCGTCGAGCTGATCAAGGCCGGCAAGGCCTACGTCGACGACCTGACCCCGGAGCAGGCCAAGGAATACCGTGGCACCCTGACCGAACCGGGCAAGAACAGCCCGTTCCGCGATCGCTCCGTAGAAGAGAACCTCGACTGGTTCGCCCGCATGCGCGCCGGTGAGTTCCCGGACGGCGCCCGCGTGCTGCGCGCCAAGATCGACATGGCCTCGCCGAACATGAACCTGCGCGACCCGATCATGTACCGCATCCGCCACGCCCACCACCACCAGACCGGCGACAAGTGGTGCATCTACCCGAACTACGACTTCACCCACGGTCAGTCGGACGCCATCGAAGGCATCACCCACTCCATCTGCACCCTGGAGTTCGAGAGCCATCGCCCGCTGTACGAATGGTTCCTGGACAGCCTGCCGGTCCCGGCGCACCCGCGTCAGTACGAATTCAGCCGCCTGAACCTCAACTACACCATCACCAGCAAGCGCAAGCTCAAGCAACTGGTGGATGAAAAGCACGTCAATGGCTGGGACGACCCACGCATGTCGACCCTGTCGGGCTTCCGCCGTCGCGGCTACACCCCGGCGTCGATCCGCAACTTCTGCGAGATGGTCGGCACCAACCGCTCCGACGGTGTGGTCGACTACGGCATGCTCGAGTTCAGCATCCGCCAGGACCTCGACGCGAACGCGCCACGGGCCATGTGCGTGCTGCGTCCGTTGAAAGTCGTGATCACCAACTACCCGCAAGACAAGGTCGACCATCTCGAACTGCCGCGTCATCCGCAGAACGAAGCACTCGGCGTGCGCAAGCTGCCGTTCGCCCGTGAAATCTACATCGACCGCGATGACTTCATGGAAGAGCCGCCAAAAGGCTACAAGCGCCTGGAGCCGAACGGCGAAGTGCGCCTGCGCGGCAGCTACGTGATCCGCGCCGACGAAGCGATCAAGGACGCCGATGGCAACATCGTCGAACTGCGTTGCTCCTACGACCCGGAAACCCTGGGCAAGAACCCGGAAGGCCGCAAGGTCAAGGGCGTGATCCACTGGGTGCCGGCCGCTGCCAGCATCGAGTGCGAAGTGCGCCTGTACGATCGCCTGTTCCGTTCGCCGAATCCTGAAAAGGCCGAAGACAGCGCCAGTTTCCTCGACAACATCAACCCTGACTCCCTGCAAGTACTCACCGGTTGTCGTGCCGAACCCTCTTTGGGCGACGCACAGCCGGAAGACCGTTTCCAGTTCGAGCGCGAAGGCTACTTCTGCGCGGATATCAAGGACTCGAAACCTGGTCAGCCGGTATTCAACCGTACCGTGACCTTGCGTGATTCGTGGGGCCAGTGATTCTGTTTAAGGAACTGTCGTGCTAACGATCTACAACACACTCAGCAAGACCAAAGAAGTCTTCAAGCCGCTGGATGGCAACAAGGTGCGCATGTACGTGTGCGGGATGACCGTGTACGACTACTGCCACATCGGCCACGGCCGCAGCATGGTTGCCTTCGACCTGGTGACCCGCTGGTTGCGTTTCAGCGGCTATGACTTGACCTATGTGCGCAACATCACCGACATCGACGACAAGATCATCAACCGCGCCAACGAGAACGGCGAGTCGTTCGACGCGCTGACCGAGCGCATGATCGCCGCCATGCACGAGGACGAGGCGCGCCTCAACATCCTCAAGCCGGACATGGAACCGCGTGCCACGGACCACATCCCCGGCATGCACGCCATGATCCAGACCCTGATCGACAAGGGTTACGCCTACGCCCCAGGCAACGGCGACGTGTACTACCGCGTCGCCAAGTTCATGGGCTACGGCAAGCTGTCGCGCAAGAAAATCGAAGACCTGCGCATCGGCGCGCGCATCGAAGTCGACGAAGCCAAGCAGGATCCGCTCGACTTCGTGCTGTGGAAAGGCACCAAGCCCGGCGAGCCGAGCTGGGAGTCGCCATGGGGCGCCGGGCGTCCGGGCTGGCACATCGAATGCTCGGTAATGTCTACCTGCTGCCTGGGCGAGACCTTCGACATTCATGGCGGCGGCAGCGACCTCGAGTTCCCGCACCACGAAAACGAAATCGCCCAGAGCGAAGCCGCCACCGGCAAGACCTACGCCAACGCCTGGATGCACTGCGGCATGATCCGCATCAATGGCGAGAAGATGTCCAAGTCCTTGAACAACTTCTTCACCATCCGCGACGTGCTGGAAAAGTACCACCCGGAAGTGGTGCGTTACCTGCTGGTGTCGAGCCACTACCGCAGCGCCATCAACTACTCGGAAGACAACCTCAAGGACGCCAAGGGCGCCTTGGAGCGGTTCTACCACGCGTTGAAAGGCCTGCCATCCGTGGCGCCGGCCGGCGGCGAAGCGTTCGTGGCACGCTTCACCGAAGTCATGAACGACGACTTCGGCACACCGGAAGCCTGCGCCGTGCTGTTCGAGATGGTGCGCGAGATCAACCGCCTGCGCGAGAGCGATCTCGACGCAGCGGCAGGCCTGGCGGCGCGCTTGAAAGAGCTGGCGAGCGTCCTGGGCGTGCTGCAGATGGAAGCCGATGACTTCCTGCAGGCCGGCGCCGAAGGCCGTGTGGATGCGGCTGAGGTCGATGCGCTGATCCAGGCGCGTCTGGCGGCGCGTGCCAGTAAAGACTGGGCGGAGTCTGACCGTATCCGTGACCAATTGACTGCGATGGGCGTGGTGTTGGAAGACGGGAAGGGCGGGACTACCTGGCGGCTGGCTGATCAGGCCTGATCGTTTATTGCTGAATAAAAAACACCCCGACTGGTTCGGGGCGTTTTTATATGTTTAGCTAAGTTTTTCGAATCGGACTTCTGCTTGTGCCTGAAATCCGCTGAGTTAAAATGGGGGCTTGACCGCACACTGCCCTGAAATTTTTCCTGCTTGGTATTGGCAATCTTCTATTAAAGTCCCGTCTCGACGCCATTGCCTAGCTTGTCCGTGTCTTTCTCCATGGGCATATTCTATAGATAGGATTTGAGTGCCGTCTTCGGACCAACTTTGCATCTTTCCGTGTAATTTTCCATCTTTATAAACTGAATGTTTCTTTTTCTGGCCGTTGTCATACCATTCTATGTCGTCGCCTTGTCGGTTATGATTTTCGTCTTGCTCCCATTGGCTGATTTTTATACCGTCAATGTTCCATTCGTGGCTCATTATGATACGGAAGTTTTTATATAATGTTTGTGATTGTGTCTC
This sequence comes from Pseudomonas sp. GW821-FHT09D08, assembly GCF_059416305.1. Lineage (NCBI taxonomy): Bacteria > Pseudomonadati > Pseudomonadota > Gammaproteobacteria > Pseudomonadales > Pseudomonadaceae > Pseudomonas > Pseudomonas sp. GW821-FHT09D08. Next base: position 22,418 of record NZ_JBWKOX010000037.1, on the reverse strand, counting down.
ACCGCTTGGAAAGTATTTAACGTCCCAGCCGTCTAGTCGCCCACGGTCATAGTCTTGTATATTTTTTAGGGTGCCGTCTTCATAATAATAATTTGATATGCCTGAGCGATTTCCATAGAGGTATTTCTCCATTGCCTCAGGATTTCCGTTAATGTAAAGTTTAACTTTTGGGCCGTGTAGTTTACCATTTGCGAAGTTCTCGCGAACTCTGATTTTTCCCGTTGGGTAATAAGTGATGTACTCTCCGTCAACGATAATGTTGTTACTATAGTTGACGGATTTTTCAATTTTTCCATTTTTGTAGCGAGTAATACTTTTTCCCTCACGCTGACCCTGCGCGTTCATTTCAGTAACGCTCGATACCATTCCGTTACTATGGAAGGTTCGGAATCTATGAATGAATTTGCTCGCAGCATAGTCCTCATTATCAACGAATCCATCGGCAGCAATCTTTTTGGTTGTTATTTCGTAGATTGTTACTTTCCAAGCTTTTAGTTTTTCGTCATAAATTTTGGGTGGTGTTGTAAAAAAATGACTGCGCGCCGCCGGGATAGGTCGGTAGTTTTTGTCTAAATGCAATTTCCCATCAATTAACGCGTCCGTCAGTGATCTGCATGTTTCACCAGTACACAAAGCAAATTTGGTCGCCATCGGTATTTTTCGTTCACAATCTTCATGTGTAATAAGTAGCGCAGTTCCATCATCGGCATATTTTTTGATTTTTTTTACTTCTGCGAGGAAGTTCTCGACAGGGACGCCGATCGAATTTGGGGTAATATGCACTTGCGAAGTGCCACATCTGTGGGCTGTTGAGAGCGTTAAGCGAACTGCCGGCATCAGCGTTACGCCGGAGGAGCCAATGGTTTCGGGATCTATATCGAGATATGTTGCGTTCATTTTTATATTTAAAATTGTAGAAGGGTGAATGTGTTCGGCATATGCGTACGTTGCATTCGTAGCAAATACTAGTCCAGTTAGAAATTTCCTATACTTGAATGGCATCCTGGCTGTCCCTTAATTGACTTGTCTATAGTGTGGTGAGGTTTTTAGTGGTGGAAATGCTTGCCTTGTGTTTTGCATTCGGGCAAGAAGCGCTCCCGCTAGAAATGCTCAGCAGGATGGCGGGAAAAAAGACTTTGTGTCATTCGTTGACTTCGAAGAAGTGAGAATCTCTGGCGCGGAGGTAGGATGTTTCCTAAAGAAAGATTTGTTGCCTTTGCTTTAAATTGCCAGGATTGGCGGGTATTTAACACTCGACGTGCTAACGTTAAAAAGGGCGCTGATCTACTTGTACCAATATAGAGGCGCCCTTACATCAGCCCTGTCTCTGAACACCCTTCAACTTTGGGCTGCTGCTCTGTCCACCATCAACTGAATCCCCTCCAGCATCCGGCAAATTCCCAGTGCCACGCTGCGAGGAGTACCCTCAATCTCAAAAGCCAAATGGCTTGCCAGCGCTTGAACCGACGCAAGATCCTCCGACGCATTGACCAGCAGCGTCTCGACGTCTAATCCTTCACGAACGGTAAACAAGCCATGATCCTCAGTCGATGGATCTGGCTTTTCAGACGGGTTCAGGTAGTGGTTAATTGCTCGATGAGCGGCGGTGTGAAATGCGGTTGAATCTGACGGCGGATTCGGACTGTCTTTAATCATGGCAAAGCTCCCAGAGTATTGGAGCCATCACCGATCGCTGCGAAACGATACCCGGGTGGCAGCAGTACGCAGGTTCGCAGACCGGGACTCTAGGCACCCGGCATACCCGAAGGTATCCCACGCACAGCCGCCATAACAGCAGGTATAAAAAAGCGCCCGCTATCTTGTGGTGGACGCTGTGCGTCTAGAGTTTAACCGGACTGCGAAACCCGGTCGCTGAATTTGCAGCGACCACCGAAGATTAGGCAGCCATCTTCCGAGCGACAACCCTAAAACGCTGTCGGAAATTTCCGTCTGAACTTCATGCTTGATCTGAGCTGTTCGGCGGGACACGGAACGTCCCAGGCTGCATCCCCACGCAGTGGGAACGATCAGCCGCTATCGGGAGCAAGCCCCTCCCACTTTTTACCGTGCTCACTTTGTTCAGTCTTCAGATTCAGATCTATTTCTGAGTTGGCGTGTCATCGAGAGTTATTGTTTCTCCACCCATAACTGCCCCCACTTTCCAGTCTCCTGCACATTCCCGCCGTTTTTAGTCTTGCCGAATTCGCGTGAGGTTTCAGAGTTCCCTTACAGTCCCCCTTCACGAAGGGCAGGTAATGTTTGTTTGTTACTTGGTGTAATAAAAAGGGGACATATATGCAAATGCTCACACAGACCAAGGATGTGGGTTCACGTTTACCGCCCTGTAACGGTAAGTTGGTTGTTAGCTTCGTCAATACGCCAGAGCAACTGCGGGAGGTACAAGCCCTTCGTTATAAAGTGTTCAATGAAACATTCCAGGCACCGGCACTCAGCAATATCCGGGGTTTGAATGTCGACGAGTTTGACGACTATTGCGACCATCTGATTGTGCGAGATGCCACTACTGCCTGTGTGGTTGGCACGTATCGTGTCATGAGTCCAACCGCTGCCCGGCGCATGGGGCAGTACTATTCGGAAAAGGAATTCGATCTAAGCCGGTTGGATCATTTGCGTACACGCATTATCGAGGCGGGGCATGCGTGTGTGCATCCCGACTACCGTAGCGGCAGTGTGATCATGATGCTGTGGTCGGGCCTGGCAATGTATATGCAGCGTGAAGGATGTGATTACTTGATGGGGTGCGCCAGCGTCAGTTTGGCGGACGGCGGTCATCATGCATCGGCCATCTATCATGGGTTGACCCCCGAACAGCTTGGGCCGGCTGAGTATCGTGTCAGCGCACATACACTGTTTGCTCTTCATGATGTTAACGCTGAAAAACCTGCTCCCCTGCCGCCGTTGTTAAAAGGCTATTTACGCAGCGGTGCCTGGGTGTGTGGCGAACCCGCCTGGGACGCTGATTTTCAGACGGCTGATTTTTTTATGTTGTTGCCGTTATCGAATTTGGACCAGCGTTATGCGCGCCATTATTTGAAGTGACTGTGCGCTAGTGCATCGAGTGAATTGGGTGTTGCACGAACTATTGAAAGGTGTGAACAGTATGTTTTTAACAGAAGAACGAAATACCGCGTTTGAGTTGGTTCCGCAATTGGCCTTCTTTCTTGAATCCGCATCGCTGTTGGAACTTGAGCGAGGAGAGTCTCAACGCTTGGCTGATGTGTTTCGCACAGTGGGCCAGCCTGGGCTTGCCATTGCCGAGGCCCTGGGTGGCAGGGGCGTCAGTGCGCGCAAGTTGGCGCAGTTGCATACGTGGGTCGGTGCACATTGCCCTTCACTGGCTGTGATGATGACCATGCACCACCACACCGTCGCAGGCATGATGGCGGCCAGTCATTTTTTTCCTGACCTTGAGGGGCTGCTGAGCATCGTTGCAGGCAACGATTTGTTGGTGGCGTCCGGGTTCGCCGAAGGCCGCGCGCATTCGGATATCCTGGCGTCGACCATGGCCGTGGAGAAAACCGCCGATGGCTATATCGTCAATGGCAGTAAGAAACCCTGCACGATGACTCATCATTTCGACGTGATTACCTTTGGCGTCAACTATGTTGATCCGCAAGCTCACGTGCATCTTGGCATTGGTGCAGCGCTGGCGGGCGATCCCTGTATCGAGCGCAAGAGGTTCTGGTCTATTCCCCATTTGCAGGCGGCTGACAGTCACGAGCTCCGGTTCAACAACCTGGTGGTGCCCGAGTCCATGATGCATTTCAGCAAAACCGTGGATGAGCAACTCGGTGAGGATCAACAGGGTACGGGTAACCATTTGTTTGCGATCTGGTTCCAGTTGCTGGCTTCAGCGTCGTACCTGGGCATGGCGTGGGCATTGGCATCGCGAGCACTGACGGCGGGTAAAGGTTCGCAGGAGGATCGGGCGCTGTTGCTGATCGATCTGCAGGGGGCGACGATGGCATTGCAAGGGTTGGCGACGTCGATAGATGAAAACCGTTTCTTGCGCGCTGACCTGGCGCGTGCTCAGGCCACACGCTTCTCGGTGCAGGAGGCGCTCAACCGTATTGGCACGCGCGCTTTCGAACTCATGGGGGGGATGGCTTTCATGTCATCTGAAGAGGTCGCCTATCTGCTGGTGGCGACGCGGGTGCTGGCCTTCCATCCGACGTCCAGGATCGCCAGCAGTGCATTCCTGTGTGAGCAGCTGAGCTAATGCGGGAGGGGACTTGCCCCCGATAGCAGTGGATCAGTCAGCTCATCGGTAACTGACCCACCGCCATCGGGGGCAAGCCCCCTCCCACATTTTTAAACGTGTTCGCTCTATTGATCAGCGCCGGCTGCTGACCTCGGCCGGCACATCATCACCGGCCATGCGCTTGCGAAACAGCGCCGTACGCGCCAGCAGCAACGTGGTCACCGGTACGGTGATCGCCAACAAAATCGGAATCAGCCACCCGTGTAGCACCGGCCCGGACTTGAGCACCGAAAAATAGATAATCGACGCCAGCGCCACACACCAGGCACCCAATGTGGAGGCCAGCGCCGGCGGGTGCATGCGCTGGAAGAAGTCTTTCATGCGCAGCAAGCCAAGCGCGCCGATCAACGCAAACACGCTGCTCAATACCAGCAGCACCGCGACGACGATTTCCATCCATAACGGCATCATTCAATCACCTCCCCACGCAGCAGGAATTTGGCCAGGGCAAACGAGCCCACGAAGCCGAACAGCGCAATCAGCAGCGCCGCTTCAAAGTAGGTGTCACTGGCATATCGAATACCCAGCACCAGCATCATCAGCATCGCCAGGATGTACAGGTAGTCCAGCGCCAGGACCCGGTCCTGGGCCGACGGGCCTTTGAACAGGCGGATCAGGGTCAGCACCATGGCCAGGGAGAACAGGAACAGGCTGAACAGGATCGCATTGGAGAGCAGGGCGCTCATTCGAAGATCTCCATCAGGGGCCGCTCGTAGGTGGTCTTGAAGTGCTCGATAAACGGCGCTTCATCCTCCAGGTCGAATACGTGCAGCAGCAGGATGCTGCGGTCCAGGGCCAGTTCCGACCAGATGGTGCCGGGGACCACGGTGGTGATCATCGACAGGGCGGCGAGGCCATTGGCGTCGCGCAGGTCCAGGGGGATTTTGACGAAGCGCGAACGCGGTGGGCGTGAGCCGCACATCAGCACGCCCCAGGCCACTTGCAGGTTGGAGACGATCACATCGCGGCCGACCAGGAAAAACAGGCGGATGATCACGCCAGGGCGGCGGATGCGGATCGGCAGCGGGCGCAGCGGCGCCATCAGCAGCGGGGCGAGAAAGCCCAGCAGCGCGCCCAGCAGCAGGTTGCCGGGGCTGACGGACAGGTTCAGCACCAGCCACAGCAACCACAACGCGAGGGACAACCATGGGGCAGGCAACAGGCGCTTCATGGTTGAACCTCCAGCGCGGCGGTCTTGGCTTCGGGGCTGGGGACCGGACGCGTGGCCATCACCGCCATCACGTAGTGTTCCGGGTTGTTCAGGCTCTGGGCAGTGGCCTGGGTGTAGCGCATCAGCGGCTCGGCCTTGAAGGTCAGCAGGATGCTCAGGCCCAGCAGGAAGAAGATCGGCACGCACTCATAGCGGCGCAGCAAGGGCGACGGGCGCTCTTCCGGGGTCCAGAAGCGCTGGATACCCAGGCGGGCGAAGGCGATCAGCGAGGCAAGGCCCGAGAGGATCAACAGCGCCACCAACCCCCAGGCCGCGGGACGAATGGGTTCATCCACACTGACACCCAGGCCCAACGGGTTAACCAGCGCACTCAACAAACTGAGCTTGCCGATAAACCCGGACAGCGGCGGCATGCCGATGATCAGCAGGGCGCAGGCGACAAAGCTCAAGCCCAGGAACGCCATGGTCCAGGGAATCACCTGGCCGACCACGGCTTTCTGCTCGTCATCCAGGTTCACGCCAGGACGCGGATGCAGGGATTCCATGGCCTTGGGCAGTGCGTCGATTTCTTCATCCAGCGGCAGGTCGTTGGCCGAGCGCGAACGCTCGATCAATTCGGCCAGCAGGAACAGCGCACTCAACGCCAGGGTGGAGCTGACCAGATAGAACAGCGCCCCGGCGGTCAGGCTTGGCTGGGCGAAACCCACGGCCGACAGCAGGATCCCGGCCGAGACCAGGATGCTCAAGCTGGCCATGCGCTCCAGCCGCTGCGCCGCCACCATCGCCAGCGCCGCGCAGATGATCGTGGCCATGCCGCCGTACACCAGCCAGTCGCCGCCAAACAACGCCGATGCGCCGGCCTGGCCGGAGAACAACAGGGTCCACAGGCGCAGCACGGTGTACACGCCGACCTTGGTCATGATCGCGAACATCGCCGCCACCGGCGCGCTGGCTGAGGAATAGGCGGGGGCCAGCCAGAAGTTCAGCGGCCACATGCCGGCCTTGGCCAGGAATGCGGTGGCGAGGATCGCCGCACCGGCATGCAGCAGGCCGCGATCCGCCTCGGGAACCAGCGGGATTTTCAGCGCCAGGTCGGCGAAATTCAGCGTGCCGGTCACGCCGTAGATCATCGCCGCGCCGATCAGGAACAGCGACGACGCCAACAGGTTGATCGCGATGTAATGCAGCCCCGACGACACCCGCGCCCGGCCCGAGCCGTGCAGCATCAAGCCGTAGGACGCCGCCAGCAGCACCTCGAAGAACACGAACAGGTTGAACAGGTCCGCCGTGAGGAACGCGCCGTACAGGCCCATCATCTGGATCTGGAACAGCGCATGGAAACTGGTACCGGCACGGTCCCAACGGGCCATGGCGAACAGCAGCGCGCTCACGCCGATGATCCCGGTGAGCACCAGCATCAGCGCCGAGAGCTGGTCGACCACCAGCACGATGCCGAACGGCACCTGCCAGTTGCCCGGCAGGTACACCCCAATCGAGCCGGGGCCGCCTTTTTGCGTCCAGTACAACAGCAGGATCGCGATGCCCAGGCCAATGACGCTGGAGAACAGGTTGATCCTGGCCTTCAGCGGGCGGCGTTTTTCGCCGAGCATCAGCATCAGCGCGGCGGTGAGCAACGGCAGCAGGATGGGGGCGACGATCAGTTGGTTGACCCAATTCATTCCTTGGGCTCCCGGCCGTCCACATGGTCAGTGCCGGTCAGGCCCCGTGACGCCAGCAGCACCACCAGGAACAACGCGGTCATGGCGAAGCTGATCACGATCGCCGTAAGCACCAGGGCCTGGGGCAGGGGATCGGTGTAATTGAGCAAGTCCTGGGGCACGCCGTCCTTGATGATCGGCTCCTTGCCGATAAACAGGCTGCCCATGCTGAAAATGAACAGGTTGACCCCGTAGGACAACAGGCACAGGCCCATCACCACCTGGAACGTCCGTGGCCGCAGGATCAACCAGACGCCGGAGGCCGCCAGGACCCCAATGGCAATTGCGATGACTTCTTCCATCAGGCGGCTCCTTCGGTGGCGGCGACTACTTTGGCCTGGTTGCTCGGTTTATGCGCGCGCACCGACTGGTGGCCGAGGGCGGTGAGCATCAGCAGCGTCGAGCCGACGACCATGGCGTATACGCCCACATCGAAGAACAACGCGCTGGCGATATGAATATCGCCCAGCAGCGGCAGGCTGAGATGCCAGGTATGGGTGGTGAGGAACGGGTAGCCGACAAACAACGCGCCGATCCCGGTCAGCGTCGCCGAGAGCAGGCCGAAGCCCATCCAGCGCATCGGCCGCAGGCTCATCTGCGCCTCGACCCACTGGGTGCCGGCGACCATGTATTGCAGGATAAACGCCACCGACATCACCAGGCCGGCGACAAACCCGCCGCCCGGTTGGTTGTGGCCGCGCATGAACAGGTAGAACGACACCACCAGCGCAATCGGCAGCAGCAGGCGCACCAGCACTGCCGGCACCATCATGAAGCCGAGGGCGGTGTCGCTGGCCTGGCGCGGGTTGACCAGGTCGGTGGCCACGTCCGGCGCCAGTTGACGCTGCTGTGGCGGCAGCTCCATGCTTTCCTTGGACGGGCGGAAACGACGCAGCAGGGCGTACACCGTCAGCGCCACGGCGCCGAGCACGGTGATTTCGCCGAGGGTATCGAAGCCCCGGAAGTCCACCAGCATCACGTTCACCACATTGCTGCCACCTCCCTCGGGCAGGGCGCGGCTCAAGTAGAACGAGGAAATATCGTTGGGCGTCTGGCGCGTCAGCATCGCATAGGACAGCAGCGCCATGCCGCCGCCTACCACGGTGGAGAGCAGGAAGTCGCGCAGACGACGGATGCGCGCCTTGCGCAGCGAACTGGGCAGTGGCGAGACTTCTTCGATCCGCCGTGGCAGCCAGCGCAGGCCGAGCAGGATCAGTACGGTGGTGACCACTTCCACCACCAACTGGGTCAGCGCCAGGTCCGGCGCCGAGAACCACACGAAGGTGACGCAGGTCATCAGGCCGCACACGCTGACCATGGTCAGGGCCGCGAGCCGGTGGTACTTGGCTTGCCAGGCGGCGCCCAGGGCACAGGCAATCGCCAGCAGCCACAGGGTGACGAATACGATGGAGCCCGGGATCTTCGGGCGGTCGCCCCAGCTGAGGCCGCTGTTGAGCATCGGGATCATGGCGCCGATCACCGCGACGATCACCAACAGGAACAATTGGGTCTGCAGGCGCTTGGTGCTGATGCGTTTCTCGATCCTGCGCACGCCGCGCATCATCACCACCAGGCTGCGCTCGAAGCCGCGCTTGCCGTTGAAGTAGCTGATGACCGGCGGGTACTTGAAACGCCCGCGCTTCAGTTGTTTGCGTAGCAGCAGGTAGAGCACCACGCCACCGGACATGGCCACCAGGCTCATGATCATCGGTGCATTCCAGCCATGCCAGATCGCCAGGCTGTATTCCGGCAGCACGCCGCCGACCACTGGCAGCGCCGCAGCGGCGAGGATCGAACCGACCACCTGGGCCGGGAAGATGCCCACCAGCAGGCAGGTGAATACCAGCAGCTCAACCGGGGCACGCATCCAGCGCGGGGGTTCGTGAGGCGTGTGGGGCAGATCGGTGGCGGGCGGGCCGAAGAACACATCCACGGTAAAGCGCAGGGCGTAGGCCACGCTGAACGTACCGGCGATGGTCGCGATCAGGGGCAGAGCGATTTCCACCCATTGGGTCGACGAGATAAACACGGTTTCAGCGAAGAACATCTCTTTGGACAGGAAACCGTTGAGCAACGGTACGCCGGCCATGGATGCGCTGGCCACCATCGCCAGGGTCGCGGTAAACGGGATCAGGCGCACCAGGCCACTGAGCTTGCGGATGTCCCGCGTGCCGCTTTCGTGGTCGATGATGCCCGCCGCCATGAACAGCGAGGCCTTGAACGTGGCGTGGTTGAGGATATGGAATACCGCGGCGACGGCGGCCAGCGGGCTGTTGAGGCCCAGCAGCAGGGTGATCAGCCCGAGGTGGCTGATGGTGGAATAGGCTAAAAGGCCTTTGAGATCATTCTGGAACATGGCGCAGTAAGCGCCGAGGAGGAGGGTCAGGGCGCCGGCACCGCCGACGATCCAGAACCATTCTTCGCTGCCGGACAGCGACGGCCACAGGCGGGCCAGCAGGAACACGCCGGCCTTCACCATCGTCGCCGAGTGCAGATAGGCAGACACCGGGGTCGGTGCAGCCATGGCGTGGGGCAGCCAGAAATGGAACGGAAACTGCGCGCTTTTGCTCAGGGCGCCGATCAGCACCAGGGCGAGCATCACCGGGTACAGCGAATGCGCGCGGATCTGCTCGCCGGCGGCCAGCACCTGGTCCAGGTCATAGCTGCCGACGATATGCCCAAGCAGCATCACGCCCGCCAGCAGGCACAAGCCGCCCGCGCCGGTGACCATCAAGGCCATGTACGCACCACGACGCGCATCGGCGCGATGGTGCCAGTAGCCGATCAACAGGAACGAGAACAGGCTGGTCAGTTCCCAGAAGAACACGATCTGGATCAGGTTGCCGGAAATCACCAGCCCGAGCATGGCGCCCATGAAGGCCAGGAAAAACGCGAAGAAACGCGGCACCGGATCGTCCGGCGACATGTAGTAGCGCGCATACAGCGACACCAGCGCGCCGATGCCGAGCACCAGCATCGAGAACAACCAGGCGAACCCATCCATGCGCAGCACGAAGTTCAGCCCAAGGCTGGGCAACCACATGAATTCTTCGCGGATCACGCCACCGTGGGCGATCTGGGGGTAGAGCAGGGCGACTTGAACGGTTCCGACCAGGGCCACAAGGCCAGCCAGCAGGGATTCGGTGTTACGTGCATTGTGCGGCAGCAAGGCCGCCAGACAGCTGCCGATAAAAGGCAGAAGCAGTAGAACTATCAGGGACATAGGCTTCTAATCTGCGGGAGTTTGGGATGCATCATACGTGCCGCTTTGTCGATCACCAAACGGCAACATGTGGCAGGATCCTACAAAGTAGGTCGAAAACTCCCGTTTGGCATTGTTTCGGACCCTAGCCCTGTTGCTCCTGTTCCCGCTCATCCTGCAACTCGATGGCCTTTTGCCCTTTTGTCTTGATCTCACTCACAATCACCGCCACCACAATCAACGCCGCCCCCAGCATGGCAATCGGCGGGAATCGCTCGCCGGCGATCCGCCCGACTACCCCGGCCCACACCGGCTCACCGGCGTAGATCAACGTGGCCCGTGTCGGCGAAACGCTTTGCTGCGCCCAATTCATGGCGACCTGGATCACCGCACTGGTCAGGCCCAGGCCCACGGCGCTGAACAGCAGCAGCCAGGAGAACCCCGGCAGTGCCTCGCCCATCGGCACCACCATCAAAAACGACAGCAGCGACGCCGTCGCCAGTTGCACCACCGTCACCCGGCGTACGTCCACTTGCCCGGCGAACGCACTGATCAAAATGATTTCCGCCGCTATCGCCACGGCACCGATCAGGGTGGCGATTTCCCCGGGGCTGAAATTCAACGAAGCCCCGGCGGGGCCGGTCAACAACATCAACCCGGCAAACGCCAGCATGATGCCGATGCTCGGCATCAACCCCGGGCGACGGCCCAGCACCAGCCATTGCAGCAGCGGCACAAACGGCACATACAGGGCAGTGATGAACGCCGACTGGCTGCTCAGGATCGTCTGCAGGCCAATGGTCTGCAGACCGTAGCCGAACATGATCGCCACGCCGATAAACACGCCCGCCTTCAATTCGAACAACGTCAGGTCGCGCAGGGTACGCAAGGAAAAGAACCCGACCACAATCGCCGCCGCCGCAAAGCGCAGGCCCACGAAAAACATCGGCCCGCTGACGGTCATGGCATGCTGCACCAGCAAAAACGTGCCGCCCCAAATCATGGTGATAAACACCAGGATGCATTCGGCTTTGCTGAAGCGGTTGAAACGCGAAGGGGAGGTCGGGGCAGTCATGGCGGCTCTGGTCTTGCATGGGAAAGGCACGGACCGCACAATGCGCCGCACGCTGGGCAGTATACTGCGCACACCCACCCAATGAGCAATATAGTGCACAAAGAAAATCCACAACGGGCCTCGGTCCTGCAGCACGTCAGCCAGAACGTTCGTCGCCTGCGCCACGCCGCCGACCTGAGCCAGACCGCGCTCTCGGAAAAGTCCGGGGTCAGCCGGCGCATGCTCGTTGCCATCGAGGCCGGGGAAAAGAATGTCAGCCTGTCCACCCTCGATCGTGTGGCCGAAGCGTTGGATGTGGCGTTCAGCGACCTGATCCAGGCGCCGGATGTGCGCGATCACAGCCGCATCAACGAACTGGCCTGGGCGGGGGAAATCGATGGCAGCAAGGCGGTGTTGCTGGCCAAGGCCACGGCGCGGCGCGAGGTCGAGTTATGGGAGTGGCGTCTTGAACCCGGTGATCGCTATTGCCCGGACCCCGACCTGGAGGGATGGAGCGAGCAACTGTTCGTCTTCGAGGGCAGCCTGACATTGGTGGTCGGCGAGCAGGAAAATACCATCGGCGCCGGCGAATTCTTCATGTTCGCCAGCCACCAGCCCCATGCCTATCGCAATGACGGCCAGGTCGCCGTGCGCTTTGTGCGCAATGTGGTGATCTAACTGTTTGCCAGCCAACAGTGGATGCACACTTTGCTGGTTTGAAACTGCGGTTGCGCGCCTGTTTGCGCAGCAAACCGCTGATTTTATTGACGATTAAATTCAGGCACGACTCCTGCAAACACTCCAGTATCCCCTCGGAGCCTGGAGTCGGCCCATGTCTGCCCACCCTCAACAACCTGCCCATATCATCCGCTCGGACGCGGAGGCCATCGAGGTCGCCAAGCGCCTGGCCGAACGCTTTGCCGTCGACGCCAGCGCGCGCGACCGTGAGCGTCGCCTGCCGGTTGCCGAACTGGACGAGTTTTCCGCCAGCGGCCTGTGGGGCATCACCGTTCCCAAGGCCTATGGCGGCGCCGGGGTGTCCTATGTGACGGTGGCCGAGGTGATCAAGTTGATCTCCGCCGCCGACCCGTCATTGGGGCAAATCCCGCAGAACCACCTGGGCGTGGTGGACATCCTGCTGCAAACCGCCACCGAGGAACAAAAGCGCCACTACTTTGGCAAAGTCCTGGCGGGTTATCGCTTTGGTAACGCCTTCTCCGAGGCCAAGAGCAAAAACGCCGGCACCTTCGACACGCAGATTCGCTTCCACGGCGACACCGCGCAGATCAACGGCGAGAAGTTCTACTGCACCGGCGCGTTGTTCGCCCATATCGTGCCCACCGTGGGTAATAACGAAAAGGGCCAGGCGTTCATCGGCCTGGTCGAGCGCGATGCGCCAGGCCTGACCGTGATCGACAACTGGGACGGTTTCGGCCAGCGCACCACCGCCAGCGGCGGCGTGACCCTCGACGGCGTGAGCGTGCCCTTGAGCGCGGTGATTCCCGCCCACCTGGCGTTTGACCAGCCCACGGCCGATGGGCCGATTTCGCAAATTATCCAGGCCGCGGTCGACACCGGTATTGCCGTCGGCGCCCTTGAGCAGGCAAAAATCTTCGCGCGCCAGGCCCGTCCGTGGATCGACAGCCAGCAGGATCACGGCTGGCAGGACCCGTTCACCATCGCCGCCATTGGTGATCTGCAATGGCGTGTGCACGGCACCGAAGCGATCCTCGCCAAGGCTGGCCTGGCCGTCGACCGGGCCCTCGCCGAACCGAATGAAGACACCGTCGCCCAGGCCTCGCTGGTGGTCGCCCAGGCCAAGGTGCTGTCGGCCGAAACCGCCTTGCTCGCCAGCAGCAAACTCTTCGAACTGGCCGGCACCCGCTCGGTCACCGCCAAGCACAACCTCGACCGCTTCTGGCGCAACGCGCGGACCCACACCCTGCACGACCCGGCCCGCTGGAAATACCACCTGATCGGCAATTTCGTGCTCAACGGCGTCAAGCCTGCGCGCCACGCCTGGAACTGAGGACCTGACCCATGACCGCACTGACCCTCGCACGCCAACTGCTGGACAGCACCCGTCGCCACGTCGCAAAAAGCGACGACCCCTACGTGATCAGCCGCTTCGGCGATTGGCAGATTCGCGTGGATGTAGCGGCCGCCTTGCTTGAACGCGCCGAAACCGACCCAAGCCCGGTCGCCGTCACTGAAGCGCAGATCGCCGCCGCCGAAGCCTTGCTCTTTGCCAGCAACACCGAATTCGAACTGACCGGCCAACGCACCGCGCTGCCACCGACCCTGAATGATCCGTTGCGCTGGAAATACCAGGTCGTCGGCAACTACCACCTCAACGGAGTGCTGTGATGTCCCGTGAAATTCGCTTGAACGCCTTCGACATGAACTGCGTCGGCCACCAATCGCCGGGCCTGTGGGCGCATCCGCGCGATCGTTCGTGGCAGTACAAGGACCTTGAATACTGGACCGACCTGGCGAAGATCCTTGAGCGCGGCAAGTTCGACGGCCTGTTTATCGCCGACGTGCTGGGCATCTACGACGTGTACAACGGCAACGGCGACGCGGCGATTCGCCAGGCCACCCAGGTGCCGGTCAACGATCCGTTGTCGCTGATCGCACCCATGGCGCTGGTCACCGAGCACCTGGGTTTTGGCCTCACCGCATCGCTGTCGTTTGAACACCCGTATCCGTTTGCCCGCAGGCTGTCGACCCTCGACCACCTGACCAAGGGCCGCATCGGCTGGAACATCGTCACCTCCTACCTGGAAAGCGGCGCCAAGAACCTTGGCCAGAAAGCCCAGACCGAACACGACGCCCGCTACGACTATGCCGAGGAATACCTGGAGGTCTGCTACAAGCTCTGGGAGGGCAGTTGGGAAGAGGGCGCGGTACTGCGCGACCGCGAACGTCGAATCTTCAGCGACCCGAGCAAGATCCACGAGATCCGCCACGTCGGCAAACACTTCCAGGTGCCCGGCATCCACCTGTGCGAACCGTCGCCGCAGCGCACCCCGGTGCTGTACCAGGCCGGTGCGTCCAGCCGTGGCAAGCAGTTTGCGGCCGAGCAGGCCGAATGCGTGTTCGTTGCCGCGCCGTCCAAGGTGCTGCTGAAAAAGACCGTCGCCGACATCCGCCGCCGTGCGGCCGAAGCCGGACGCGACCCGAAGAAAATCCTGATTTTCAACTTGCAGACCGTGATCGTCGACGAGACCGACGCCAAGGCCAAGGCCAAGTTTGACGAGTACAAATCCTACGTCAGCTATGAAGGCGCGATGGCGCTTATCTCTGGTTGGACGGGCATCGATTTCAGCCAGTTCAAGCCGGATGAACCGCTCAAGCACGTGCACACCAATGCGATTCAATCGGCGGTGGAAGCCTTCTCCACGGCGGACCCGAACAAGGTCTGGACCCCCAGCGAACTGGCCGATTGGGTCGGTATCGGCGGCTTTGGCCCGCTGTTCGTCGGCGGCCCGGAAACCGTGGCGGACCTGTTGCAGGAGTGGGTCGAAGAGACCGACGTCGACGGCTTCAACCTCGCCTATGCGCTGACCCATGAAACCTTTGTCGACGCCGTCGAATGGCTGGTGCCGGAGTTGCAGAAGCGCGGCGTGTACAAGACCGAATACGCCCAGGGCACATTGCGCGAGAAGTTGTTCGGCGATGGTGCAAGGTTGGGGGCGAACCACCCGGGCGCCGGCTATCGCGATCTATCGAATGCACATAAGTCCAATGTGGGAGGGGCTGTGTCGATCCAAATAATCAAGCCAGCGGACCACCGCACGCACACCCCACAATAGGAGCAACCCCCTATGAGCGTGCACGAACCAACGGCCCTCCTGGAACACCTGAGCCACTGGGCGCAACTCACACCGTTGCACATCGCCCTGCGCCACAAGCGCCAGGGCCAGTGGTACGCCTGGCGCTGGATCGACACCTTGCGCGATGTCGAACGCCTGGCCGATGGTTTGCGCCAGCAAGGTTTCGATCAACAGTCACGCTTGGTGCTCAGCGGCGCCTTTGAGCCGAACCTGCTGTTGCTGGCGTTGGCGGCCCAGTCCGTCGGTGCACAGGTGCTGACGCTGGCCGATAACCTCGAGCCGCAGGCCTTGGAGCAACAGCTGTGGCGTATTCATCCCAGCCACGCCTACGTTCAAGGTCGCCAGCGCGATTGGACCTTCACCCAGCGGCTGGACTTCGCCCAACTGCTCGGCCCCGTGGACCCGGCGCAACACCTGCAGCGCTGGTGGCACCCCGCCGGCGAAACCGGGTTGTGGAGCGAGGAGGGCACCCACTGGCAAGGCGGCCTGGCCGTGGTGCTGGAGCAGTGGCTGAGCAGTGGCCACGGCCTGGCCTTCCCGGAAAGCCTGGCCTCGGCGCGGCGTGATCGCAGCGAAGTCGCGCCCACCGGCCTGCTGCTGTCGCCCGCCCGTTTGCTGCACCTGGCCGACGAGATCGAAAGCCGCCTGCCACCCCACGGCACCTGGCGTCGACGCCTGTGCGACTGGGCCATTGCCCACCCGCACAGCGGCCTGCGCCGCCTGCTGAAAAACCGTGTGCGCACACTGTTGGGCTTCCAGCGCCTGGCCTATATCTGGCAGCCCCTCAAATCCAATGCCGAGCCGACGTGGCTTGCCGAATTCAAACGGGAACGTGCATGAGCCAAGCCATTCTCCAGGTGCGGGACATCTCGCTGTCGTTCAAGGGCGTCAAGGCGATCAATGGGCTGTCGTTCGAGGTGGCGCGCGGGGAAATCTGCGCGTTGATCGGGCCCAACGGTGCCGGCAAGAGTTCATTGCTCAACGTCCTCAACGGCGTGTATCGCTTCGATGCCGGCGAGATTGTGTTCGAGGCGCAGCATTTCCAGCGTATCGACCCGCTGGGCGCCGCGCGCCGAGGCATTGGCCGTACCTTCCAGAACAACGCCCTGTTCAAGAAAATGAGCGTGCTCGACAACATCCTCACCGGCCTGTCGCGGCATATGCGCACCAGCTTTATCGAACAGGCCCTCGGCTTGCCCCGCGCACGCCGTGAAGCCGAAGCCTTCCGCCTGCGCGCCCAGGGCATCCTTGAATTCCTGGAGCTGCAAGCCTACCGCGATGTGCTGGTGGGCAACCTGTCCTATGGCCTGCAAAAGCGTGTGGAGCTGGGCCGTGCATTGATCGCCGGGCCCAGCCTGTTGCTGCTGGACGAACCCATGGCCGGCATGAACGCCGAGGAAAAACAAGAAATGGCGCGCTTTGTCGCCGACGTAAACCGCGACCTCGGCACCACCGTGGTGTTGATCGAACACGACATGGGTGTGGTCATGGGCCTGTCCGACCATGTGGTGGTGCTCGACTACGGGCGCAAGGTCGGCGACGGCACCCCTGCCGAGGTGCAGGCCAATCCCGAGGTGATCGCGGCCTACCTGGGAGTGACACACTGATGACGTTTTTCTTCGAAACCCTGCTCGGCGGCCTGCTCGCCGGCACCATGTATTCCCTGGTCGCGATCGGCTTCGTGCTGATCTACAAGGCCAGCGGCGTGTTCAATTTTGCCCAGGGCTCGATGCTGCTGTTTGCCGCGCTGACCTTCGTCAGCCTGCACGACCAGGGCGTGCCGTTTGCCCTGGCGTTGCTGTTGACGGTGATCGTGATGATCGTCGGCGCCTTGCTCATCGAGCGCCTGGTGCTGCGGCCGCTGGTGAACCGCTCGCAGATCACGTTGTTCATGGCGACGCTGGGCCTGTCGTTCATTATCGAAGGCCTGGCCCAGGGCGTGATGGGCTCGCAGGTGCGCGCCCTGGACCTGGGCATCGACGATGTACCGCTGTTCGTCGGGCCGCTGATGCTCAGCCAGTTCGACCTGATCGCCGCGGCCGTGGCCGTGGTGCTGGTGACGGTGCTGGCGCTGCTGTTCAACAAGACCCGTATCGGCGTGTCGCTGCGCGCGGTGGCGGATGACACCACGGCGGCGCTGTCCATCGGCATCAACCTCAACCGCATCTGGCAGATCGTCTGGGCGGTGGCCGGCATCGTCGGGCTGGTGGCGGGGTTGTTGTGGGGCGCGCGCCAGGGCGTGCAGTTTTCGCTGTCGCTGGTGGTGCTCAAGGCCTTGCCGGTGTTGATCATCGGCGGCTTCACCTCGATTGGCGGGGCCATTGTCGGCGGGCTGATTGTCGGCGCGGCGGAGAACCTCGCCGAGGTGTATATCGGCCCGCTGATCGGTGGTGGTATCACGCCGTGGTTCGCCTATGTCCTGGCGTTGTCCTTCCTGTATATCCGTCCCGCCGGCCTGTTCGGCGAGCGCGCCATCGAGCGAGTCTGAAAGCATGTCGATCCCTGTTGCTGAACACACCGCCCCCTTGCTGCTGGTCCAGCGGCGCGTGCCCTGGAGCCTGCTCGGCCTGCTGGCGCTGGCGTTTATCGTGGTGCCGCTGTGGGGCAATGACTATTGGCTCAACGCGATCCTGATCCCGTTCCTGGTGCTGTCCCTGGCCGGGCTGGGCCTGAATTTACTCACCGGCTATACCGGGCAAACCTCGGTGGGCGCAGCCGGCTTCATGGCGGTTGGGGCGTTCGCCACCTATGGGTTTTTACTGCGCCTGCCGGAGCTGGGCCTGCCGGTGGCGCTGCTCGGTGGCGGGATCATCAGCGCCTTGGTCGGGCTGCTGTTTGGCTTGCCCAGCTCGCGGATCAAAGGCTTCTACCTGATGGTCACCACGCTGGCCGCGCAGTTTTTCCTGGAGTGGCTGTTCGTCAAATTCCCCTGGTTCTACAACTACGGCTCGTCCGGGACCATTTCGGCGCCGAAGCTGGCGTTGTTCGGCCATGACCTCAACACGCCGCTGGGCCGCTACGGGCTGACCCTGGTCACGGTGCTGTTGTTGACCTGGGCTGCGGTCAACCTGGTGCGCAGCCAGGTGGGTCGCAACTGGATGGCGATCCGCGACATGGACACCGCCGCCGCCGTGGTCGGTATTCCGGTGGTGCGCTACAAGCGCCTGGCGTTTGCGGTCAGCTCGTTCTACCTCGGCATCGCCGGCGCGTTGTGGGCGTTTGCCTACCTGGGCACGGCCAGCGCCAGCAGCTTCGATATCAACCGCTCCTTCCAGATCTTGTTCATCATCATTATCGGCGGCATGGGCAGCATTGCCGGCAACTTCGTCGGCGCGGCATTCATCAGTTTGCTGCCGATCTTCCTCAGCCATGCCGGGCAGGCGTTGTTCGGTGGCTCGGTGGACGCGGGGCAGTTGCAAAACCTGCAGAAAATCATTTTTGGCGTGTTGATCATCGTGTTCCTGATCAAGGAGCCCGAGGGCTTGATTCGCCTGTTGTACAACCTCCGTGACCGGCTGCGTCAGTGGCCCCTACGTTTCTGACTGAATAAGAGAGTCCCTATGCGTGCATCCTTGAAACGCTCCCTGGCCGGCGCCGCCTTCGCGCTGGCTGCCCTGGCCGGTGCCGTGCCCCAGGCGGTAGCCTCGGCCGACCAGCAGTTCTTTCCCCTGGCCACCTACCGCGTCGGCGCCTACGCGTCCAGCGGCGTGCAGGTGTGGGCCGGGATGATCGACTACCTGCGCTATATCAACGAGGTCGAAGGCGGCATCAATGGCGTCAAGCTGGTGTGGCAGGAATGCGAGACCGAGTGGACGGCGGAGAAGGGCATCGAGTGCTACGAGCGCTTCAAGAACGGCCTGGATGGCGCGCCGGTCGCGGTGTACCAGCCCAACGGCGCACCGGCGGCCTATGCGCTCAGCGAAAGGGCAGAGGTGGACAAGATCCCGCTGATCACCCTCGGCTATGGTCGCACCGAAGCCACCGACGGCACGGTGTTCCCGTACAACTTCCCGGTGATGCTGACGTTCTACAGCGAGGCGTCGACCCTGGTGAACTACATCGCCCAGCGCGAAGGCGGCTTCGACAAACTCAAGGGCAAGAAGATCGCCACGGTCTACCACGACTCGGCCTACGGTCGCGAAACCCTCGGCCCGCTGAAATTGCTGGCGGAAAAATACGGCTTTGAAAACATCCAGATTCCGGTGGCCGACCCGGGCAATGAGCAGTCTGCGCAATGGCGCCAGGTGCGCCAGGCCAATCCGGATTGGGTGTTCCTGCGCACCTGGGGCGTGTCCACCCCGGTGGCGGTGAAAACCGCCGCCCGCTTCGGCTTCCCGGTGGACCATATCATCGGCGACATCTGGGCCAGCTCCAGCGAAGACGTATTGCCCGCAGGCGCTGCCGCCAAGGGCTACCTGGCGCTCACGCCTTACCCGGCAGGTGCGGATTTCGAGATCCACAAGCGTCTCAAGCAATACATCCTCGACAAGGGCCACAGCGACCTCAAGGACCTGAAGAATTTCGGCAGCGTCTACTACAACTCCGGCCTGGTGAACGCCGCCGTGGCCGTGGAAGCGATCCGCACCGGCCAGGCCAGGTTCGGCAAGCGTCCGCTCAATGGCGAAGAAGGTCGCTGGGGCCTGGAACACCTGAATATCGATGACGCGCGCTTGAAGGACATGGGCTACCTGGGCCTGATGCAGAACCTCAAGCTGTCGTGCCGCGACCACGAAGGCGGCGGCTCGGCGCGCGTGCAGCAATGGGACGGCGCCCACTGGACGCTGATCAGCGACTGGATCGCCGCCGACCGCGCCCTGTTGCGCCCGCTGATCGATGAAAAAACCGCGGCGTTCGCCAAGGAAAAAGGCCTGACGCCACGCACCTGCACCGGGGATGAATAAATCATGAGCCAGCTCGCCAGCGAAGCCACGCGCCCGTCGTTGTTGACGGTCAACGATATTGAAGTGATCTACGACGGCGCGATCCTCGCCGTGGCCGGGGTGTCGCTGAGCGTGCCCAAGGGCGCCATCGTCGCCCTGCTCGGGGCCAATGGTGCCGGCAAGAGCACCACCCTCAAGGCGATCTCCGGGCTGGTGCGGGCCGAGCGCGCTGAAGTCAGCCGGGGCGTGATCGAATACGCGGGCGTCGACCTGGCCGGCGTCGACCCCAGCCAGCGCGTGCGCCAGGGCATGGTGCATGTGTTGGAAGGCCGCCATGTCTTCGGCCAGCTCAGCGTCGAAGACAACCTGCGCAGCGGCGGCTTTGTGCGGCGCCTGAGCCGCAAGGCCATGGAGCAGGACCTGGAGCGTATCTATGCGTGGTTCCCGCGGCTCAAGACCAAACGTCACACCCGCGCGGGCCTGACGTCCGGCGGCGAGCAACAGATGGTCGCCATCGGCCGCGCGTTGATGACCCGTCCTACTTTGGTACTGCTCGACGAGCCGTCCATGGGTTTGGCGCCTATGATCGTGCAGGAGATCTTCGAAATCATCGCGCAGCTCAACCGCGAGCAGCAGGTGAGCTTCCTGATCGCCGAGCAGAACATCAACGTCGCGCTTAACTATGCGTCCCAGGGCTACGTGCTGGATACTGGGCGCGTGGCCTTGAGTGGCAGCGCTGCCGAGCTGTTGGCACGGGGCGATTTGCACGATATTTATCTGGGTAAACAGTAAAGGCGAATGTGCATGACTGAATCCCTCCGCAACGCTGATGTGCTGATCATCGGCGGCGGCCTGAGCGGCACGATGCTGGCGGTGCAACTGCTGCGCCGGCCTGGGCAGCGCCGGATCCTGGTGATCGAACCGCGCGCCGAACTCGGCCGTGGCGAGGCCTACAGCGCCGTCGAACTGGGCCACACCCTGAACGGCAACGCCGCGCGCATGAGCGTCGACCCGGACAACGCCGACGACCTGACCCAATGGCTCACCGCCTACATCGGTGCCGGCGGTTGGCCCGAGTCGGACCAGCAGCACGTGCCCATCAGCGAACTGTTCCCGCCGCGCGGGATTTTTGGCCTGTATGCACAGCAACGGCTGGCTGAAGCCAAGGCATTGTCCGCGTCCACCGTCGAGCATATCCGCGCCGAAGTCGTCGACCTGCAGGTCGGCGACGATTCAGTGTTGCTGACCCTCGACAACGGCCAGCAATTGCACGGCGCCCAGGCGGTGTTGGCCACCGGCATGTTCCCGGCGGCACGCACGCCGCAGACCCAGTCCAGCGGCTTGAACGCCGCCGCCGTGGACCCCTGGGACGTGCAGGCCATGACCCGGATCGACCCGCAGGCGCCGGTGCTGATCATCGGCTCCGGGTTGACCATGGTCGACGCCGTGGTGTCTCTGGAACAGGCCGGGCACCGTGGGCCCATCGAGGTGTTTTCACGCCACGGCTTGTTGCCCCATGTGCGCCGGCAACCGCCGGGCTGGGACGATTTCCTCGCTGCCGACCACGCCTTGCGCAGCCCGCGACAACTGCTGCGCGAGGTGCGGCGTCAATGCCGCCTGGCATTGGCGCAGGGCATCGATTGGCAGGCGCCATTGGACACGGTGCGCGCCCATATCGGCCGGCTGTGGAGCCAGGCCAGCGAAGGCCAGAAACGCCAGTTCGTGCGGCACGTGCGGCCCTGGTGGGAAAGCCATCACCACCGCTCGCCGCCGTTGAGTGCCCAGTTGGTGGCCCGGCTGCATGAGCAAGGGCGGTTGCGCATTCGCGCGGCGTCGTTCAAGGGGCTGGAGCCTTCGGGCGAGGGCGTGACGATTCGCTTGCGTTACCGTGGCGAACAGGTGATCAGCCTGGTATCGGGAGCGGCGCTGATCAACTCCAGCGGCATTGAATACGACTGGCGCCGCGTGGCCCGGCCGTTGCCGCAGCAGTTGCTCAAGCGCGGGCTGATCACGCCTGGACCGCTGGCGTTGGGGATTGCTGCGGACACGTCCGGCGCTGTGCTGGATGCCCAGGACCGGGTCAGCACGCGATTGTTCGCCATGGGCCCGCCGTTGCGTGGGATGTGGTGGGAGAGCACGGCGGTGACGGATGTGGCGCTTCAGGCCAAGGCATTGGCATTGAAGTTGGTGCATTTCTAAATGTGGGAGGGGGCTTGCCCTAATGCCAGTCAGTTAAGGCTTTTTGTAGGAGCGAGCTTGCTCGCGAAAAACTCAC
>NZ_JBWKOX010000036.1:0-30017 GCF_059416305.1 Pseudomonas sp. GW821-FHT09D08 | reverse complement strand
GGTGGGTGATGACGGGATCGAACCGCCGACCCTCTGCTTGTAAGGCAGATGCTCTCCCAGCTGAGCTAATCACCCTTTGCTTCGTTGAGGCCGCGAAATTTACGCAGGTAGCGGACCTAAGTCAATAGCCTGCTTGAAGTTTTTCTGAAAAAGACAAAATGGCTTCAAGACGGCTACCTGTCCTACTCGCTGTAAATCATCTTCTTGCTCATGCCCCCGTCCACCACAAACTCTTGCCCGGTGACGAACCCGGCCTGGCGCGACAGCAACCACGCCACCATCGCTGCCACGTCCTCTACCGTACCCACCCTGCCCGCCGGATGCTGGGCATGATCGGCATCGGTCAAAGGCTCGGCACGCCGCGCAGCTGGATCGCGGGCATCGATCCAGCCAGGACTGACCGCATTCACCCGCACTTCCGGCCCGAGGCTGATCGCCAAGGCGTGAGTAAGGGCCAACAGCCCCCCTTTACTCGCCGCGTAGGCTTCGGTATCCGGTTCAGACTGACGAGCCCGGGTCGAGGCCAGGTTGACGATGGCCCCGCCGTGGGCACGCAGGTAGGGCGCACAATGCTTGGCCAGCAACATCGGCCCACTCAGGTTAACGGCCAGCACGCGGTTCCAGTAGGCCAGATCGAGGCTTTCCAGGGTGATATTGTGCGGGTCGGCCACCGCAGCGTTACAGACCAACGCGTCCAGGCGACCGAACTGCCCCAGGACTTCGGCGACCCCCTGGGCCACCTGTTTCTCGTCAGCCACGTCCATGGTGATAAACCAAGCGTTTTCGCCCAGCACCTTGGACACCTTGGAACCGCGCTCGCGGTCGAGGTCGGTCAAGACCACCTGCCAGCCTTCGCTGATCAGCCACGCCGCAATCCCGAGGCCAATACCCCGCGCCGCGCCCGTCACCAGGGCGACGCGCCCATTACTGGCCGCCGCGGCCTCCAGGGACCACTCGATCACAAGGCAGCCAGCCCGCGAGCCAGGTCAGCCTGCAGATCCGTGACATCTTCCAGGCCGACCGCGATGCGGATCAGGCTGTCCCGGATACCGGCCGCCTCACGCTCCTGCGGCGCCAGGCGTCCGTGGGACGTGGTGCTCGGATGGGTAATGGTGGTCTTGCTGTCGCCCAGGTTGGCCGTGATGGAGATCAGGCGCGTCGCATCGATAAAGCGCCAGGCGCCCTCTTTGCCGCCCTTCACTTCAAAACTCACCACGGCGCCGAAACCACGTTGCTGGCGCTGGGCCAATGCGTGCTGCGGGTGGCTCTTGAGGCCGGCGTAATGCACTTTTTCGATACCGTCCTGCTGCTCCAGCCACTCGGCCAGGGCCTGGGCGTTGGCGCAATGGGCCTTCATCCGCAGGCTGAGGGTTTCCAGGCCCTTGAGGAAGATCCAGGCATTGAACGGGCTCAGGGTCGGGCCGGCGGTGCGCAGGAAGCCCACCACTTCCTTCATCTGCTCGCTGCGGCCTGCAACCACGCCGCCCATGCAACGGCCCTGGCCATCGATAAACTTGGTGGCCGAGTGCACCACAATGTCCGCGCCCAGCTTCAGCGGCTGCTGCAAGGCCGGCGTGCAGAAACAGTTGTCGACCACCAGCATCGCGCCTTTGGCGTGAGCCACTTCGGACAACGCGGCGATATCCACCAACTCGGCCAGCGGATTGGACGGCGACTCGACGAACAGCAACCTGGTATTGGACTTGATCGCCGCACCCCAGCCGGACAGATCCGCCAGGGGCACGTAGTCCACTTCGATACCGAAGCGCTTGAAATACTTCTCGAACAGGCTGATGGTCGAACCAAACACGCTGCGCGACACCAGCACGTGGTCGCCGGCACTGCACAGGCTCATCACCACCGCCAGGATCGCCGCCATGCCGGTGGCCGTTGCCACCGCCTGCTCTGCGCTTTCCAGGGCCGCGATACGCTCTTCGAACGCGCGCACAGTCGGGTTGGTGTAGCGGGAATAAACGTTACCCGGCACTTCGCCAGCAAAGCGCGCCGCGGCGTCGGCCGCCGTGCGGAACACATAGCTGGAGGTGAAGAACATCGGGTCACCGTGCTCACCTTCCGGGGTACGGTGCTGGCCGGCGCGCACAGCCAGGGTATCGAAAGCTACGCCATCGAGGTCGCTGTCCAACCGACCGGCATCCCATTCCTGACTCATGCTGCGACTCCTTACTCAATTCTTTATTTAAGATACAAAACCGGCCCCTCAGGGCCGGTGTCTACTCAGTTGTTGTACAGATCGATGATCGCGCTGACCGCCTGGGTCTTGATCTTCGACGAGTCGTTACGCGCCTGCTCGATCTTGTTCAGGTAGGCCTCGTCGACGTCACCGGTCACGTACTTGCCGTCGAACACGGCGCAGTCGAACTGCTCGATCTTGATCTTGCCACCGCCGACCGCTTCGATCAGGTCCGGCAGGTCCTGGTAGATCAGCCAATCGGCGCCGATCAGGTCGGCCACGTCCTGGGTCGTGCGGTTGTGTGCGATCAGTTCGTGGGCGCTCGGCATGTCGATACCGTACACGTTCGGGTAACGCACGGCAGGCGCTGCGGAACAGAAGTACACGTTCTTCGCACCGGCTTCACGGGCCATCTGGATGATTTGCTTGCAGGTGGTACCGCGCACGATGGAATCGTCCACCAGCATCACGTTCTTGCCGCGGAATTCCAGCTCGATGGCGTTGAGCTTCTGGCGCACCGACTTCTTGCGCGCCGCCTGGCCCGGCATGATGAAGGTGCGACCGATGTAACGGTTCTTCACGAAGCCTTCGCGGAACTTGACGCCCAGGTGGTTGGCCAATTCCAGCGCAGCGGTACGGCTGGTGTCCGGGATCGGGATCACCACGTCAATGTCGTGCTCGGGACGCTCGCGTAGGATCTTGTCGGCCAGCTTCTCGCCCATGCGCAGGCGCGCCTTGTACACCGACACACCATCGATGATCGAATCCGGACGCGCCAGATAGACGTGTTCGAAGATGCACGGAGTGAGTTTCGGCGCGACAGCGCACTGACGGGTGTGCAGCTTGCCGTCTTCGGTGATGTACACCGCTTCGCCCGGCGCGAGGTCGCGGATCAGGGTGAAGCCCAGCACGTCCAGAGACACGCTTTCGGACGCGATCATGTACTCGACGCCTTCGTCGGTGTGACGCTGGCCGAACACGATTGGGCGAATACCGTGGGGGTCACGGAAGCCGACGATGCCGTAGCCGGTGATCATCGCAACGACGGCGTAACCGCCGACGCAACGATTGTGCACGTCGATCACGGCGGCAAACACGTCTTCTTCGGTCGGCTGCAGCTTGCCGCGCTGGGCCAGCTCGTGGGCGAACACGTTGAGCAGCACTTCCGAGTCGGAGCTGGTGTTGACGTGGCGCAGGTCAGATTCGTAAATCTCCTTGGCCAGTTGCTCAACGTTGGTCAGGTTACCGTTATGCGCCAGGGTAATGCCGTAAGGCGAGTTGACGTAGAACGGTTGAGCTTCGGCCGAAGTCGAGCTACCAGCAGTCGGGTAACGCACATGGCCAATGCCCATGTGCCCGACGAGGCGCTGCATGTGACGCTGATGGAACACGTCACGTACCAGGCCATTGTCCTTGCGCAGGAATAACCGGCCGTCGTGGCTGGTCACAATACCGGCAGCGTCCTGGCCGCGGTGCTGGAGGACGGTTAGCGCGTCATACAGCGCCTGATTGACGTTCGACTTACCGACGATACCGACGATGCCACACATGCGACGCAACCCCTACTTAATGAATCTTGACTGAACACAACTTACTGCGGCGTTTTGGCCGGCAAGAGGTGTTCCTTGAACGGAAGATCAGCGGGTACGCTGATTCCGCTGGCCAGCCACTGACTGCTCCACCCCAAGATGAGGTTCTTGGACCAATCTGCAACCAATAGAAATTTTGGCACGAGTACCGACTCCTGCCACCACGAATCCTGCTGTACCGGCCCCAGGCTCAACAGCCCGACCGCCACGACCACCAGCAACGCGCCACGCGCGGCACCGAAGGCCATGCCGAGAAATCGATCGGTCCCGGAGAGGCCGGTGACACGTATCAACTCGCCAATAAGATAATTGACCATTGCCCCCACCAGCAGCGTGGCGATGAACATGATGGCGCAGCCCGCGATGACGCGAGCCGAAGGTGTCTCGATGTATCCGGCCAGATAGACCGACAATGAACCGCCGAACATCCAGGCTACGACTCCTGCGATGATCCAGGTCAGCAACGACAGTGCTTCTTTTACGAAGCCGCGGCTTAGACTGATCAAAGCGGAGATGGCGACGATTGCAACGATCGCCCAGTCAACCCAGGTAAATGGCACGTTTGAGCCTACGGACGGATAAGGCGGCGCATTTTAGCAGAGCGTCGGGCTGTCGGTAAGCTGTGATTGCGGCTGCTTTGCAAATCAATAGTTTGTGGCGAGCCAGCCCGATTTCAACCCCACTGCAAAACCAATGTGAGAGGGGTTTGCCCCTCCCCCATTGGATTGCATTCCAAGGACTCAGCCGCGCTCAGGCTGGAAGCGGGTCACGAAGCCCTTCAGGTTTTGCTGACGGTCCAGCAAATCCCGCAGCCGATCCGCCTCGGCGCGCTCGATCAGCGGCCCGATAAACACCCGGTTCTTGCCGTCGGCGCTACGGATGTAGGCGTTGTAGCCCTGGGCACGCAGCTTCTTCTGCAAGGCGTCGGCGCCTTCACGGTTGCCCAGGCTGGCCACCTGGATCGACCAACTGATCGGCAAGCCATTCGGGTCGATACGGCTCTGACCCACATCCGGCTTGCCCGGCGCGGCAGGCTGCGGCGCTACAGGCTTGGGCGCAGGCGCAGGTGTCGCCGGCTTGGCGGCGACCGCCGGAGCAGGTGTCGGCTTGACCACCGGCACGCTTGGCTGCACCGGCATCGACGGCGCCTGCTGCGCAGCCACCTCATCGTCAGTCGGCACCGGCTCTTCTTCAGGCAACGCCTGCGGCTCAGGCACCACCACCGGTTCCACCTGCACTTGCGGCACCGCCGGTGCCTGGGGCGCAGCCGGAGCCTCGACAACCACCTGGCGCTGCTCGTCCTGGCGGGAAAACAGCATCGGCAGGAAAATCACCGCCAATGCCACCAGCACCAGGGCTCCCACCATTCGCTGCTTGTATGCGCTATCCAGTAATGCCATGTGCAGCTTCCTCCGTGGAGCGCCGGGCCAACCACTCAAGCGCCTCGGCAACACAATAAAATGATCCGAACAACAGAATCTCGTCCTCGGCCGTCGCCACCGCGCACTGTGCCTCCAGGGCAGCAGTCACGCTTGCATACGACGCCACCGGCGCACCAAGGTTCTGTAACGCGATCTCAAGCTCATGGGCCGGACGACTGCGGGGCGTATCCAGCGGCGCGACCGCCCAAGCCTGGACACTGCCCAGCAACGGTGCAACCACGCCCTTCAGGTCCTTATCGGCAAGCAAGCCGAATACAACCAGGCGACGCCCCGACGGCGGCGTGCGCGCCAGGCGTTGCGCCAGGTAGCTGGCGGCATGGGGGTTATGCCCCACATCCAGCAGCAGGTTCAGGCGCTTGCCGTGCCAGTCGAACACCCGGCGATCCAGGCGCCCTACCACGCGGGTCGCCAGCAACGTCGCAGCAATCTGCTCAGCCTGCCAAGGCAGGTCCAGCAACAGATAGGCTTGCAGCGCGAGTGCGGCGTTCTCCATCGGCAGGTTCAGCAAGGGCAGATCACGCAGCTCCACAGCCTGCCCACTGGCATCCCGGCCGCGCCACTGCCAGTGCCGGTCACCGATTTCGAGATTGAATTCGCGGCCACGCAGGAAGAATGGGCAGTCCAGCTCACGCACCTTGTCCAGCAAGGGCTGCGGCGGATCCAGGTCACCGCACAGCGCAGGCTTGCCCGGGCGGAAAATCCCGGCCTTTTCATAAGCCACGGACTCGCGGGTATCCCCCAGGTAGTCGGCATGGTCCACGCCAATACTGGTGACCAGAGCCAGGTCGGCATCCACCACGTTGACGGTGTCCAGGCGCCCGCCCAGGCCCACTTCCAATACGACCACATCCAGCTGCGCACGCTCGAACAGCCAGAACGCCGCCAGGGTGCCCATTTCGAAGTAAGTCAGGGAAATCTCACCGCGCCCGGCATCAAGTGCGGCGAAGGCTTCGCAGAGTTGCTCATCGCTGGCTTCGACGCCATTGAGTTGCACCCGCTCGTTGTAACGCAGCAAGTGCGGCGAGCTGTACACGCCGACTTTCAGCCCCTGGGCCTGCAGCAGCGCGGCAACAAAGGCACAGGTAGAGCCCTTGCCGTTGGTGCCGGTCACCGTGATCACACGCGGCGCCGGCCGGCCCAACCCAAGGCGGGCCGCTACCTGTTGCGAGCGCTCCAGGCCCATGTCGATGGCGGACGGATGCAACTGCTCGAGGTAGGCGAGCCATTCGCCCAGGGTACGTTGGGTCATAGGTTCGCAGGCACCGGCGGCACAACGATCGGCTCGACTTTAGGCGCGACGTAAACAGGTGTCGGCAGGCCCATCATCTGCGCCAGCAGGCTACCCAGGCGTGGACGCAGCTCACCGCGCGGAATGATCAGGTCGATTGCGCCGTGCTCCAGCAGGAACTCGCTGCGCTGGAAGCCTTCCGGCAGTTTTTCGCGCACGGTCTGCTCGATCACGCGCGGGCCGGCAAAGCCGATCAACGCTTTTGGCTCACCGACAATCACGTCGCCCAGCATCGCCAGGCTGGCGGAAACACCGCCGTAGACCGGGTCGGTCAGCACGGAGATGAACGGAATGCCTTCTTCGCGCAGACGCGCCAGCACCGCAGAGGTCTTGGCCATTTGCATCAGGGAGATCAACGCTTCCTGCATCCGCGCACCACCGGAGGCGGCGAAGCAGATCATCGGGCAACGGTTTTCCAGGGCGTAGTTGGCCGCGCGCACGAAGCGCTCGCCGACGATGGCACCCATGGAGCCGCCCATGAAGGAGAACTCGAACGCCGACACCACCACCGGCATGCCCAGCAGCTTGCCGCTGACGGAAATCAACGCGTCCTTCTCACCGGTCTGCTTTTGCGCAGCGGTCAGGCGGTCCTTGTACTTCTTGCCGTCGCGGAACTTCAGACGGTCGACCGGCTCCAGGTCGGCGCCCAGCTCGTTACGGCCGTCGGCGTCGAGGAAGATGTCGATGCGGGCGCGGGCGCCGATACGCATGTGGTGGTTGCACTTGGGGCAAACATCCAGGGTCTTTTCCAGCTCAGGGCGGTACAGCACCGCGTCGCAGGATGGGCACTTGTGCCACAGACCTTCAGGAACCGAGCTTTTCTTCACCTCGGAACGCATGATCGAAGGGATCAGTTTGTCTACTAACCAGTTGCTCATGCTTTCTTTCTCCAGTACCGGTGGCTTGAACACAGCCCCGCGTATGCCCTTGAGCTAAATTCATATGTGGCGATGACGCAGGCTGGACGGGGTCAGACGTTCGACCTGCCATTTCCAGCCTGCATCCTCAGCCTTCCAGACAGCCTGCCTGCGCAGGTTGCCACTTCATTTCCGGGCCTCCCTCAGGCGGCGCCGGGCTGTTTTACACAGTGGTAGTTATGGACGGCGGCAGACTGCCAGCCGTCACATCCCGCCACAGCTGTTGCGCACCGCGTGCATGAATGCGCGAATCCTGTCGTGATCCTTGATGCCCTTGCCTTGCTCTACCCCACCGCTGACATCCACGGCATACGGCCGGACCTGTTGAATCGCCGCACCGACATTCCCAGGGTTGAGCCCCCCGGCCAGGATGATCGGCTTGCTCAATCCTGCGGGGATCAGCGACCAATCGAACGCTTCGCCGGTACCACCGGGTACGCCTTCGACATACGTATCCAACAGAATGCCACGCGCGCCGGAATAGGCAGCGCAGGCCCTCGCGATATCGTCACCCGCCTTGACCCGCAACGCCTTGATATACGGGCGTTGGTAGCTTTCACATTGATCCGGGGTTTCGTCGCCGTGAAATTGCAGCATATCCAGCTGCACGGCATCCAGGGTTTCGTTGAGTTCGCAGCGGCTGGCGTTGACGAACAAGCCCACGGTGGTCACGAACGGCGGCAGCGCTGCAATGATCGCCCGCGCCTGCAACACATTCACCGCCCGTGGGCTCCTGGCATAAAACACCAGGCCAATGGCATCCGCCCCCGCCTCGACTGCCGCCAGCGCGTCTTCTATGCGGGTAATCCCGCAAATCTTGCTGCGAACGGCAGGCATGTCGTAGAAACCTCAGGGGTTGGACCGATAAAGTCCCGGATGGTAACAAAAGCTTTTCCAGGCGTCAGCCGCCAAGTTCACTGAACCCTGTGAGGAAGTGTGGCCCGATGAAACGCTGGGGCAGCTCGAACTCGTCGCGGTACTCCACGTCCACCAGGTACAGGCCAAACGGATGCGCCGTGACGCCGCCCGTGCGGCGGATGCGGCTTTCCAGCACTTCCCTGGCCCATTCCACCGGGCGCTCGCCGGTGCCGATGGTCATCAATACGCCCGCAATGTTGCGCACCATATGGTGCAGGAAGGCACCGGCGCGGATGTCCAGCACGATCATCTTGCCGTGGCGAGTCACCCGCAGGTGGTGGACTTCCTTGATCGGCGACTTGGCCTGGCACTGGCCGGCACGAAACGCACTGAAATCATGCACCCCTACCAGATGCTGCGCAGCCTCGGCCATGCGCTCGGCATCCAGCGGACGGTGGTTCCAGGTAATTTCTTCGTTGAGGTGCGCGGGACGGATCTGGTCGTTATAGATCACATAGCGATAACGCCGGGCAATCGCCTTGAAGCGCGCATGAAAGTGCGCAGGCATGACCTTGGCCCAACTGACGCTGACATCATGGGGCAAATTGATATTGGCGCCCATCACCCAGGCCTTCATCGTGCGTTCGGCCTGGGTATCGAAGTGCACCACCTGGCCGCAGGCATGCACACCGGCATCGGTACGTCCGGCGCACATCAATGACACCGGGGAGTCAGCCACTTTCGACAGCGCCTTCTCCAGGGTTTCCTGTACCGTCAACACGCCTGACGCCTGGCGCTGCCAGCCGCGATAGCGCGAGCCTTTGTATTCCACGCCGAGGGCGATGCGGTAAAAGCCAGCGGCCGCCATTTCGGCGGCCGGGTTATCTATATTTGCCAAGAACTGAGAGCCTGATGAGTTGCGCGAAGGCGGCCATTATAAATGCGGCAGCTGCGTGGCGTGCGCTTTTGTTAGGGATTGACCTTCCCACACCGCACCGGCATCAACCTTCAGATTTTGCCGAGCATCTCCTTGGCCTCGCCGCGCTGCGCCTCATCGCCTTCGGTGAGTACTTCGGAGAGGATGTCCCGCGCGCCGTCGGCATCCCCCATGTCGATATAGGCCTGGGCGAGATCGAGCTTGGTGGCGACTTCATTCGTGCCAGACAGGAAGTCGAACTCCGGCTCATCCCCACCCAGCGCCGCGTCCTCGGCGGTAAAGGAGGGTTCGATGGGCGGATTCTCCAAGCTCTGGGACAGGCGATCCAGCTCGGCGTTGACATCGTCCAGCTCCGAAGCGAAGGCATCCGGCTTGGCGGCTTCGCCTGGTTCGTCCGCCAGGGACAGGTCGAAATCCTCCGGCAAATCGAAGTCATCCAGCGCCGATGGGGTCAGCGTCGGCGGCTCCACTGCCGACACATCCTTCATCTGGTCCTCAAGACCGGAAAGAAAGTCATCGTCGGACTGCTCGGACGCCGGGGTATTCGGCTGCAGATCCAGGTCGAAGTCCGACAGGTTTTCCTTGTCGGCCTTGGCCGCCGATTGCTGTTCCAGGAGCGCTGCAAACGTCTGTTCGTCGTCCAGGTTGGCTGGCGAAGCCGCCTCCAGCTCATCCAGGCTCAGGTCGAAATCGGTGTCGAGTGCATCGGGCTCGGCGGCTGGGACGGCCGGTTTGTCTTCCAACAGGTCCTTGACGTACTGCGCGTCGAGGGCCGCGGCGGCAACCGCGGCACTGACGCCCGCCGCCAATACCGCCATCGCGGGAAAGCGCGACTTGAGTTGCTCGACCTGGGCATGGTTTTCACCATTGGCCACCAGTTGACGCTCCTGGGTCACGAAACCGTCCTTGTCGCTTTGCAGGCCGTAGACTTCCATCAGCTTCAACCGCAGGTCGCTGCGCTTGGACTCGTGCTTGATCGCTTGCTCCAGCACATCGGCGGCCTGGTTCAGATGACCACGGTCGATATGGGACTGGGCTTGCGCCAGGGCATCGTTGGCGTTTTGTGGGGCCACGGCAGCGGCCAGCGGCGCGAGCACGGAGGCAACCGTCGGAACCGCTACCGCCGGCGCAACCACTGGAGCAGGTGCCGGAGCGGCTGCCAGCTTGACGTTCGGCGGCGGCACTTCGAGGCCTTCGAAACTGTCCGACGGCAGGTCCTGTTCGATGTTCGAGGTAAATTCCGGCTCTTCAGCCAGCGCCCGCGCCATGCGCAAGTGCTTCTCCTCTTCACGACGGGCGTTGCGATGGCGCGCCCACAGCAGCAGGAGCAGCAACACCACCAGGCCAGCCGCGCCGCCGATCACACCGAGGACAACCGGGTTGGTCAGCAGATCATTGAACTTGCCTTCCGTGGTGTCAGGTGCCGCGGCCGGCGTAGCTGCCTCAGGTGCCGGCGCCGCCGGGGTTGGCGTTGGCGCGGCGGGCTGTGCAGCGGGTGCTGCCGGCGTGGCGGCCGGGTCGCTTGCCAGCTGTGCGGGCATCACTGCCGTCGCCGCTACGGCCGGGTCGCCTTTTTCTGCCTGCAAACGGGCCAGCTGATCGTTTTTCAATTGAATCAACTTTTGCAGTTTATCCAACTGGCTTTGCAGATCTGCGGCACGGCTCTTGAGCTCTTCGTTATCGCGGCGAGTGGTGTCCAGTTGCTCCTGGGTCATCGCCAGCTTGTCGCTCAGGACCTGGCTGTCGCCGGCCTTGCCCTTGCCGCCTTTCTTGGCTGCTTCAGCCGAGACCAGGCTCAGGTTGTCCTGGGCATTGGTGGTCGACGGCGCGTTGCCGGCCTGGGCACGCTTGGTGGCGTCCAGTTGCTGCTTGCCGGCCGCCTGATTGGTAGCCCCGCGCCGACCCTGGCGCCAGGCGGCATTTTGTACCCTCACTTCGGCGATTGCCTGAGGTTGCGGCAACGCCGTGCTTTGTACGGTGTCCGGCAGGCGCAGCACCTGGCCGGTTTTCAGGCGGTTGATATTGCCGTCGATAAAGGCGTCGGGGTTGAGGGCCTGAATGGCCAGCATGGTCTGCTGCACCGAGCCGCCATTGCGGTGCTTCTGCGCAATTTCCCACAGAGTGTCGCGGGAGGTGGTGGTGTGCTGGGCCGGCTTGCTCACTGCGGGCGCAGTACGGGCGGGCGCTCCCACGCGTGGTGCAGGTGCTGCGGAGGTCGAAGCCGACTGGTCGAACTTGGCAGGGTCGAGCAACACGCTGTAGTCGCGCATCAAGCGGCCATTGGGCCATTGCACCTGCAGCAGGAAACGTACGTAGGAATCCGGCAGCGGCTTGCTGGAGGTGACGCGCACCACGCTGCGACCGCTGGGATTGATGACCGGGGTAAACGTCAGGTCATCGAGAAACGCCTGGCGATCGACGCCCGCGTCCACGAACGCCTGGGATGAGGCCAGGCTCGGGGTGATCTCGGACGCCGTGAGGCCACCGACATCGAGCAATTCGATTTCCACCGACAACGGCTGGTTCAACGTCGACTTAAGGGTCATTTCCCCCAGCTGCAGCGCCTGCGCCATACCGGAGGACAGCGCCGAGGCGGCCGCTATTGCTAACACCAGTTTGCGAACTTGAACCATAGCCTCATCCTTTGTTTGAACACTCCCCGGCCTGCGAGAAGGTTGGTAACCGCTTGCCATAAGGCATGGCGAGCCGATAGGTCACCGACGCGCAATTGTTCCTGCTTGGGGCCAAGCATAGCGCCTGGTTAGAATCAATCTACAAATTGCCGCCAAGTATCTTTTACGCAAGGCGTTTTATCAACAACTGCGCCAGCTGCACGGCGTTAAGGGCGGCGCCCTTGCGTACGTTATCTGACGTCAGCCACAGATTTAGTTCAGCCGCGTCATCCACGCCCGCGCGCACCCGGCCTACGTAGACCACATCCTGGCCCACTGCGTCGCCCACGGCTGTAGGGTAATCACCCTCTTCTACCAACTCGATACCGGGCGCGGCCTCCAATGCGCGGTTGACAGCGGCAAGATCGACCGCCGCGCCCAGTTGCAACGACACCGTCAGGCTATCGCCAAAAAACACCGGGGCTTGAACGCATGTTGCGGAAATCTTTAGCAAAGGTAATTCCAGGACTGCACGCAGTTCGTGAACCAGGCGCTTTTCCAAGGCGGTATGACCCTGGGCGTCTGGCGTGCCGACTTGTGCCAACAGGTTGAAGGCCATTTGCCGGTCAAAGAACTTAGGTTCCAGAGGGCGCACGTTCAGGAGCTCGGCGGTCTGACGTGCCAATTCGCTGACGGCTTCCCGGCCCTGGGCAGACACTGCCAGGCTGGCAGTGACGGCGACACGCTGGATGTCCAGCAAGCCGCGCAACGGCGCCAGCACCACCGCCAGGTTGGTGGCCGACGGGCTCGGGCTGCCGAGCTGGAACGGTTTTTTCAGGCCGTCGAGGACGTGGGCATTGGCTTCCGGCACCACCTGGGGCGCCTGCTCGGCGGGCAAGGCTCCCGACAAGTCGATCACCGAGCAACCCGCCGCCGTGGCTCGCGGCGCAAAGCTCAGGGTGACTGCCGGGCCCGCGGCGAAGAAGGCCAGTTGCGCCTTGCTGAAATCGAATTCGTCGACCTCCTTGACCCGTACGTTCTTGCCGCGAAACGGTACCGACGCGCCAGCAGAGTTACTGCCCGCCAGCAGGTACAGGGTGCCCACCGGGAATGCCAGCTCTTCGAGAATCTGCACCAGGGTTTCGCCGACCGTACCGGTGGCACCGATCACGGCAATTTCAAAGGTCTGGGTCATGGGGGCTGCCTCGGGCATTGCGGGGGGAGCGGCACTTTACCGGGTGGCCGGGAGCGAGGCAATTAACCTGGGGCTGGTGGAGTGGCTGATGGCGCTATCGGGGTGTAGCCCCCTCCCACATTCAACCGAGTTCCAACGTTGAAATGCTGTTCACTGTGGGAGGGGGCTTGCTCCCGATAGCGCCCGAAAGAACAATAAAAAACCCGCGCCTGTCACCAGAACGCGGGCTTCTATTATTGCTTCAAGCGATCAACGCTCCAGCAAGATCCGCAGCATGCGACGCAACGGCTCCGCCGCGCCCCACAGCAGTTGATCGCCGACGGTGAATGCGCCCAGGTACTGGGTGCCCATGTTCAGCTTGCGCAGACGGCCCACCGGTACATTCAGGGTACCGGTGACCTTGGTCGGGCTCAGCTCCTGCATGCTGATGTCGCGGTTGTTCGGCACCAGCTTGACCCAGGGGTTGTGCTGGCTGATCAGTCCTTCGATATCGGCGATCGGCACGTCTTTGTTCAGCTTGATGGTCAGCGCCTGGCTGTGGCAGCGCATGGCGCCGATGCGCACGCAGATGCCATCCACCGGGATCGGGCTCTTGAACCGGCCGAGGATCTTGTTGGTCTCGGCCTGGGCCTTCCACTCTTCGCGGCTCTGGCCGTTCGGCAGTTCTTTGTCGATCCACGGGATCAGGCTGCCGGCCAATGGCACACCGAAGTTCTCGGTCGGGTAGGCATCGCTGCGCATGGCTTCGGCCACACGGCGGTCGATGTCGAGGATCGCGCTGGCCGGGTCGGCCAGTTGATCGGCGACAGCGGCGTGGGTCGCGCCCATCTGCTTGATCAGCTCACGCATGTTCTGCGCGCCGGCACCGGAAGCTGCCTGATAAGTCATGGCGCTCATCCACTCGACCAGGCCGGCTTCGAACAGGCCGCCCAGGCCCATCAGCATCAGGCTGACGGTGCAGTTGCCGCCCACATAATTCTTGGTGCCGGCATCCAGTTGCTGGTCGATGACCTTGCGGTTGACCGGGTCGAGGATGATCACGGCGTCGTCCTGCATGCGCAGGCTCGAGGCGGCGTCGATCCAATAACCCTGCCAGCCGGCTTCACGCAGCTTGGGGAAGACTTCGCTGGTGTAGTCGCCACCCTGGCAGGTGAGGATCACGTCGAGGGTTTTCAGCTCTTCAATGCTGTAGGCGTCCTTGAGCGGGGCAATATCCTTGCCCACGGACGGCCCTTGGCCACCTACGTTCGAAGTGGTGAAAAACACCGGCTCAATAAGATCGAAATCCTGCTCTTCCAGCATCCGCTGCATGAGCACGGAACCGACCATACCGCGCCAACCGATCAGACCTACACGTTTCATCGCAACTACACCTTGTTAAAAAGTGGGCCGCCTTGCAGCAACAACTGCAAGCGGGCCCGAGAGATTACAGATTCCGCAGCGCGGCGACTACTGCGTCGCCCATTTCTTGCGTACCCACCTTGGTGCAACCCTGCGACCAGATGTCGCCGGTGCGCAAGCCCTGGTCCAGCACCAGGCTCACGGCCTTCTCGATCGCGTCCGCAGCGTCGCTCAGGTTGAAGCTGTAACGCAGCATCATCGAGACCGACAGGATGGTCGCCAGCGGGTTGGCAATGCCCTGGCCCGCGATGTCCGGCGCCGAGCCATGGCAAGGCTCGTACATGCCCTTGTTATTGGTGTCCAGGGACGCCGACGGCAGCATGCCGATGGAACCGGTGAGCATCGACGCCTGGTCGGACAGGATGTCGCCGAACAGGTTGTCGGTGACGATCACGTCGAACTGCTTCGGCGCACGGACCAGTTGCATGGCGGCGTTGTCGACGTACATGTGGCTCAGTTCGACGTCCGGGTAGTCCTTGGCCACTTCTTCGACGATTTCGCGCCACAGTTGGCTGGAGGCCAGGACGTTGGCCTTGTCCACCGAGCAGACCTTCTTGCCACGCACACGGGCCATGTCGAAACCGACGCGGGCAATACGGCGGATTTCACTCTCGCTGTACGGCAGGGTGTCGTAGGCCTGGCGTTCACCATTCTCCAACTCGCGCACGCCCCGTGGCGAGCCAAAGTAGATACCACCGGTCAGTTCACGCACGATCAGGATGTCCAGGCCCGCCACCACTTCCGGCTTCAGGCTCGATGCGTCGGCCAGTTGCGGGTAGAGGATAGCCGGGCGCAGGTTGCCGAACAGGCCCAGTTGCGCGCGGATTTTCAGCAGGCCGCGCTCAGGGCGGATATCACGCTCGATCTTGTCCCACTTCGGGCCACCCACGGCGCCAAGCAGCACGGCATCGGCGGCGCGGGCGCGGTCCAGGGTTTCGTCGGCCAGGGGCACGCCGTGCTTGTCGATGGCAGCGCCGCCGATCACGTCGTGGCTCAATTCGAAGCCCAGGCTGTACTTGCTGTTGGCAAGCTCCAGGACCTTGACCGCTTCGGCCATGATTTCCGGACCAATACCGTCGCCAGGGAGAATCAGAATCTGCTTGCTCATGGGTTCCTCATTTCATCGAGCGACCTGCCCGTGGGCAGGTCGGGAAAATTAATCAGCGTTCGGCCCAGACCACCAGCACGTCGGTGCTGAAGGTGCCGTCGGCCTGAATCTCGTAGTAATCGCGCACTTCCTGGCCCATCGCCTGCTGCAGCTGCAGGATCGCGGCGCGCAGCACTTGCGGTGTGCGCATGCGTTCGACCCACGAGGTGTATTCCAGGCGCAGGCGCTGGCGGCTGCTGTTGCGTACATGCAAACCGGCTTCGCTGAACTGGCGCATCCATTCGGCGGCGGAGTAGTCACGCACGTGGCTGGTGTCGCGCAGCACTTCGACGGTTTGCAGGTAAGTGTCCAGCAACGGGCTGCCCGGTGACAAGACATCGACAAACGCCGCCACGCCGCCCGGCTTGAGCACGCGGCGCACTTCGCGCAGGGCCACGCCGAGGTCGCTCCAATGGTGCGCCGAATAACGGCTGAACACGAAGTCAAATTCGCCATCGGCAAACGGCAGGCGTTCGGCGGCGCCGTTTACGGTGCTGATATTGGTGAGACCGCGATCTTGCGCAGCGGCGGCCACCACATCGAGCATCTGCTGGGAGAGGTCGTAGGCCACCACTTCCTTGACCAATGGCGCCACATGGAAACTCACATGACCGGCACCGCAACCCAGGTCCAGCAGCCGCGCATCACCCTGCCCGGCCAGTTCGGCCTGGAGCAGCGCGAATTCGGTGCCTTGGGCGTGCACGGCACTGCTCAGGTAGGCAGACGCCTGTTCGCCGAATTGTTTTTGCACGACTTGGGTGTGGGCGGTGCTGGTCATGGTGGCATCCTTCAAGGGGTGTGTTGCTGGTACCGGCCCTATCGGGGGCAAGCCCCCGATGAAGCCGGTCCTGCCTACATCAATTTATGCGTCACGAAACAACCAGGGCTGGCTCGCCCGGTGCCTGGCTTCGAACGCGGCAATCGCATCGCCGTCCTGCAAGGTCAGGCCGATATCGTCCAGGCCGTTGATCAGGCAGTGTTTGCGGAAGGCGTCCACCTCAAAGTGGTACACCTTGCCGTCCGGACGGGTCACGGTTTGCGCAGCCAGGTCGATGGTCAACTGGTAGCCCACATCGGCTTCCACTTGCTTGAACAGTTCGTCGACTTCTTCGTCGGTCAGGATGATCGGCAACAGGCCGTTCTTGAAGCTGTTGTTGAAGAAGATGTCGGCATAGCTCGGCGCGATGATGCTGCGAAAGCCATATTCTTCCAGGGCCCACGGCGCGTGCTCGCGGCTGGAACCGCAACCGAAGTTTTCCCGGGCCAGCAGCACGCTGGCGCCCTGGTAGCGCTCGGCGTTGAGCACGAAGTCCTTGTTCAGCGGGCGTTTGGAGTTGTCCTGGTAGGCGTAGCCCACGTCCAGGTAGCGCCATTCGTCGAACAGGTTGGGGCCGAAACCGGTGCGCTTGATGGACTTCAAGAACTGCTTGGGGATGATCTGGTCGGTGTCGACGTTGGCACGGTCCAACGGCGCGACCAAACCGGTGTGTTGGGTAAAAGCTCTCATCGGGTTTTCCTCAGATCAATTCGCGAACGTCGATGAAACGACCGTTGACGGCAGCGGCGGCGGCCATGGCCGGGCTGACCAGGTGGGTTCGGCCACCGGCGCCCTGACGCCCTTCGAAGTTACGGTTGGAGGTGGACGCGCAATGCTCGCCCGACTCCAGGCGGTCCGGGTTCATCGCCAGGCACATCGAGCAGCCCGGCTCACGCCACTCAAAACCGGCTTCGAGGAAGATCTTATCCAGGCCTTCGGCCTCAGCCTGGGCTTTAACCAAGCCCGAGCCTGGCACCACGATGGCCTGCTTGATGGTCGAGGCAACTTTGCGGCCCTTAGCGATCACCGCCGCCGCGCGCAGGTCTTCGATCCGCGAGTTGGTGCAGGAGCCGATAAACACGCGATCCAACTGGATGTCGGTGATCGCCTGGTTGGCCTTCAAGCCCATGTACTTCAAGGCGCGCTCGATGGAACCGCGCTTGACCAGGTCGGCTTCCTGCGCCGGGTCCGGCACGTTCTGGTCGACGGCCAGGACCATTTCCGGCGAAGTGCCCCAGCTGACCTGCGGCTTGATCTGGGCAGCATCGAGTTCAACCACGGTGTCGAACACCGCATCGGCGTCGGACACCAGGTCTTTCCAGGCTTCAACCGCGGCGTCCCAATCGGCGCCTTGCGGTGCAAATGGGCGCCCCTTCACGTACTCAACGGTTTTCTCGTCCGCCGCCACCATGCCCACGCGGGCACCGGCTTCGATGGACATGTTGCAGATGGTCATGCGGCCTTCGATGGACAGGTCGCGAATGGCGCTGCCGGCGAACTCGATGGCATGGCCGTTACCGCCGGCGGTGCCGATCTTGCCGATCACGGCGAGCACGATGTCCTTGGCGGTCACGCCGAACGGCAAGGTGCCTTCGACACGCACCAGCATGTTCTTCATTTTCTTGGCGACCAGGCACTGGGTGGCGAAAACATGCTCCACCTCCGAGGTGCCGATGCCGTGGGCCAGGGCGCCAAACGCACCGTGGGTGGAGGTGTGGGAGTCGCCGCAGACCACGGTCATGCCCGGCAAGGTGGCGCCCTGCTCCGGGCCGATCACGTGGACGATCCCTTGACGCACGTCATTCATCTTGAATTCGGTGATGCCATATTCGTCGCAGTAGTCGTCGAGGGTCTGCACCTGCAAGCGCGACACGGTGTCGACAATGGCGTCGATCCCGCCCTTGCGCTCCGGGGTGGTCGGTACGTTGTGGTCCGGGGTGGCGATGATCGAGTCGACGCGCCAAGGCTTGCGCCCGGCCAGCCGCAGGCCTTCGAACGCTTGGGGCGAGGTCACTTCATGGATGATGTGACGGTCGATATAGATCAGCGACGAGCCATCGTCGCGCCGTTTCACTTCATGGGAATCCCAAAGCTTGTCGTAAAGCGTTTTGCCGGCCATCAGTCGGTCCTCATCAGCGGTGTTTCTATGCGCCGGGCTTTTCAATAACCCTTTGGCTTGTGAGGCTGATGGTATGGCGCTACATTAAATAACTCAAATTCATATTTTTTATGCTTTGGATTACCAACTGGAATACACCCATGGACCTGGCCAACCTCAATGCCTTTATTGCCATTGCCGAAACCGGCAGCTTCTCCGGTGCAGGTGAGCGCCTGCACCTGACTCAGCCGGCCATCAGCAAGCGCATCGCCGGCCTGGAACAGCAATTGAAGGTGCGACTGTTCGATCGCCTGGGCCGTGAAGTCGGCCTGACCGAAGCCGGCCGGGCCTTGCTGCCGCGCGCTTATCAGATTCTCAACGTGCTGGACGACACCCGCCGCGCCCTCACCAACCTAACCGGCGAAGTCAGCGGCCGCCTCACTTTGGCCACCAGCCACCATATCGGCCTGCATCGTTTGCCACCGATCCTGCGCACCTTCACCCGCGAATACCCGAACGTGGCCCTGGATATTCAGTTTCTCGATTCGGAAGTGGCCTACGAAGAAATCCTCCACGGCCGCGCCGAAGTGGCAGTGATCACCCTGGCGCCCGCCCCCCATCACCTGGTAAGCGCCACCCCGGTGTGGGACGATCCGCTGGATTTCGTGGTGGCGCCGGAGCACAGCCTCACCGGCAACCGCGACGTCAGCCTGGCCGATATTGCCGGCCACCCGGCGGTTTTCCCTGGCGGTAATACCTTTACCCACCATATTGTCAGCCGTCTGTTCGAGGCCCAGGGCCTTACGCCGAACATCGCGATGAGTACCAACTACCTGGAAACCATCAAGATGATGGTCTCCATCGGCCTGGCCTGGAGCGTCTTGCCGCGCACCATGCTCGATGATCAGGTGGCGAGTATCGCTTTGCCGGGCATACAACTCAGTCGCCAGCTAGGCTATATCGTGCACACCGAAAGGACACTGTCGAACGCTGCGCGGGCGTTCATGAGCCTGTTGGATGCACAGGTGGATCTGCCAGTGATACCGGTATGACGCCGTGCGGCCCCAGGTTGCGAATAAAACCGCGCTGTTTGCCCATCGAGCCAAGGCCCTTTGATAATGCGCAACCCTGTCGACCCTCTACCTCCCCTGCCCCGCATCTACGCCCTGGACCCCCAGCAGGCGGAGCAGAGTTGGGACAGCGCCCCACAACTGCTGGCAGCCCTGAATGCGGCCCGGCTGGGCGCGTGGTGCTGGGAAATCGACACGGGCCGTATCAGCTGGTCACGGGGCACCCAGGCGCTGTTCGGCTTCGACCCGCGCCAACCACTGCCCAAGGACCTGGATTACCTCGACCTGCTGGCGCCGTCGGATCGCTCCCGGGTGGTGCGCGCCTTTCATGCGGTACTGGCAGGCGAGCCGTTCGAGCAGGCCATGCACCATCACATCCAATGGCCGGACGGCACGTATCACTGGTTGGAGATCAACGGCAGCCTGGCACCGGACAAGGCCGGTCGGCGCCGCATGATCGGCGTGATCCGCGAGACCACTCGCCAGCGCGAGCGAGAGCACGCCCTCAGCCATTCCGAAAAACGCTTCGCCACGCTGTTTCACCTGTGCCCGAACATGGTGCTGTTGACCCGCCAGTCCGACGGCCTGATCAGCGAAGCCAACCAGTATTTCGAGATGCTCTTCGGCTGGCCGGTGGCCGACGCCATCGGCCGCACCACCCTGGACCTGGGCCTGTGGCGCCACCCCGAACAACGCGCGCAGTTGGTCCAGGCCACCCAGCGCAAGGGTGAACCCATCACCATGGAAGTGCAGTTCTGCGCCAGTAACGGCCAGATCCACGATGGCACCCTCAGCGCGCAAAAGGTCGAGCTGGAGGGCGAGGCCTACTTGATCAGCACCTTTCTCGACACCACCGAGCGCAAAAACGCCGAAAACGCCCTCAAGGACAGCCAGGAGCGCCTGGACCTGGCCCTGGACTCGGCACAACTGGGCACGTGGGACTGGCACATCCCCACCGGCATGCTCTACGGCTCGGCCCGCGCCGCTCAACTGCACGGCCTGCCGCCCGAGCCCTTCCATGAATCCTTCGAAGCGTTTTTCGAGGGCATGCCCAGGCAAGAGCGCGAGAACATGCGCAACGCTTATCGCACCCTGCGCGAAGGCCCGGCCGGCAATTACCAACTGACTTACCGCGTGCCACTGGAAGACGGCAGCTCGCGCTACCTGGAAAGCCGCGCCCGCCTCTACCGAGACGAGCAAGGGGCGCCGCTGCGCATGGCCGGCACCCTGCTTGACATCACCGACCAGGTGGAGCGCGAACAACGCCTGACCGCCTCCGAAGAAAAGTTCGCCAGCCTGTTCCAGGCCAGCCCCGATCCCATCTGCGTCACCTGCCTGGACAGTGGCGCGTTCATCGAGATCAACCCCGCCTTCACCCAGACGTTTGGCTGGACGGCGGCCGAGGTGATCGACAAGAGCGCCGAGCAGATCGGCCTGTGGGACGAGTCAAGCAAACGCCTGCAGCGTATCGAACAGGTGATTCGCGACCAGGCGTTGAGCAATGTGGCCATCGTGGTGCACCACAAGAACGGCCAAACCCTGACCTGCATGATTTCCAGCCGGCTGATCAAGGTGGGCGACCAGCCGTGCATCGTCACCACGTTGCGCGACATTACCCAGCAACAACGCTCGGAGGCCGCGCTGAAGGCCAGCGAGGAGAAATTCGCCAAGGCCTTCCATTCCAGCCCCGACGCCATCTCCATCACCGAGCGCGACACCGGCCGTTATGTGGAGGTCAACGATGGCTTCTGCCGCCTCACCGGCTACCGCGCCGAAGAAGCCATCGGCCTGACGCTGTACCAGATCGGCATCTGGGCCGATGAAAACCAGCGTTCCGCCTTGTTGGCCGAATTGCAGATCAAGGGGCGCATCCCTCACCTGGAAATGCTCTGGCACAATAAACGCGGCGACGTGTTGGCGGTAGAAGTCTCGGTCGAGCCGATCACCCTCAATGAAACCCCGTGCCTGTTGCTGACCGCGCGGGACGTGAGCCTGCTGAAAAACGCCCAGGCGCAGATCCGTCACCTGGCCTATCACGATCCGCTGACCAACCTGCCCAACCGCGCGCTGCTGATGGATCGCCTGAGCCAACAGATCGCCTTGCTCAAGCGCCATAACCTGCGCGGCGCCCTGCTGTTTCTCGACCTCGACCATTTCAAGCATATCAACGATTCCCTCGGCCACCCGGTGGGCGACACCGTGCTGAAAATCGTCACCGCGCGCCTGGAAGCCAGCGTGCGCATGGAGGACACGGTGGCGCGCCTGGGCGGCGATGAGTTCGTGGTACTGCTCAGCGGCCTGGATGGCACGCGCACGCAAGTCAGCGCCCAGGTGCAGGAACTGGCCGATACCCTGCGTGAATTGCTTTCGGAACCGATGTTCCTCGATGGCCATCGCCTGCAGGTCACGCCAAGCATCGGCGTGGCGTTGATTCCCGACCATGGCACCACCCCGGCGGACCTGCTCAAGCGCGCCGACATCGCCCTGTACCGGGCCAAGGATTCGGGGCGCAACACCACGCAGATGTTCCACAACAGCATGCAAAAGGCCGCCAGCGAGCGCCTGCGCATGGAAACCGATCTGCGCCTGGCCCTGTCACGCGGCGAGTTCAGCGTGCATTACCAACCCCAGGTGGATGCACGCGGCAACAAGATCGTCGGCG
This sequence comes from Pseudomonas sp. GW821-FHT09D08, assembly GCF_059416305.1. Taxonomy (NCBI): domain Bacteria; kingdom Pseudomonadati; phylum Pseudomonadota; class Gammaproteobacteria; order Pseudomonadales; family Pseudomonadaceae; genus Pseudomonas; species Pseudomonas sp. GW821-FHT09D08. The sequence continues at coordinate 7,793 of NZ_JBWKOX010000036.1, read as the reverse complement.
CCGAGGCCCTGGTGCGCTGGCAGCATCCGCAGTTGGGCGCGCAGTCGCCGTCCGAATTCATCAAGGTCCTGGAAGACAGCGGCCTGATCCTCGAAGTGGGTACCTGGATCCTCGACGAGGCCTGCGCCGCCTTTGCACAGCTGATTGCCGAAGGCTTGGTGGACCCGCTGAATTTCAGCCTGTGCGTGAACATCAGCCCCCGGCAGTTTCGCCAGAACGACTTTGTCGAACGGGTGGAGCGCAGCCTCAAGCGGCATCAACTGCCCTGCAACCTGCTGAAACTGGAAATAACCGAAGGCATCGTGATTCAGAACCTGGACGACACCGTGGCGAAGATGCGCCGGCTGAAAAAGCTCGGTGTCAGTTTTGCCATGGATGACTTCGGTACCGGCTACTCATCGCTGACGTACCTCAAGCGCCTGCCGGTGGATGCGCTGAAGATCGACCAGTCCTTCGTACGCGACGCGACCCATGACCCCAACGACGCCGAAATCATCCGCGCCATCGTGGCCATGGCCCGCAGCCTGAATCTGACAGTGATTGCCGAAGGCGTGGAAAACCCGGAACAACTGGCGTTCCTGCAAAAGCTGGGCTGCCATTTGTTCCAGGGGTATTTGCACAGTCGGCCGCTGCCGATCGAGGGGTTCAGGCGATTGCTCGGCTAAGCCTCACACCAGCTTGAGCGCGCTCAACGCCCTGCGTTTCCAGGGCGACGTGTGCAGCGCGTGCTTTTGCCCATACAGGTCCAGTGCGCCATCGACCACCGCCACGGAATGCCAACCGTCTTCCATCGTCCCGATCGCGCCCTGGGCCAACTCGTCTACCGTGCTGTTACGCATGTAGGCAAACAGGCCCAGACGTCGGAGTGCCTCGCCAGGAGCTTCACCGTCATTGAGGGTTTCCAGGGCGACTGCATAGCTTTGCCGGGCACGGAAGTCGTTATTTTCCATTTGCGCGCGCTTGGCGCTGACGGCGTAGAGGAAGTTGGCGTAATCGAGCAACACCCGATTGCTGCCGAGAAAATTCGAGACTGCGGTTGCCTGCCTCAGTTCCTCGTCCGTCAACCGCAGCCGGACGCCATCACGCATCGTCACCTCAAAGCCATCGCGTGTCCTGTGGATAGCCGTATAGATGCCGTCAGGGAATCGCGTGATGGCGGCCTTGATTGCCGACACCGTGACACAATTGCCCTCTGCTCCTTGATAAAAACCGCGCCAGATATCCGCATGCCTGATGCTTTCTGGTACGAGGGAAACCTCAACACCTGGGTGCGATGGAACCTGGCGATCATCAAACAGCACATACCCGTAACCACCCTCGGTCCGCCCCTGCCGGCCATAGTTGGACACGATGCCGTTCACCACCAGCGCAGCGCCAAAGGCATGGGTTTGCCGTACCCAGGCAGCCTCCCTGCCAACCATATCGCTGGCCTCTACGGATCGCGACAAACCATACACGCCCATGCCCTCCAGGCATCGCTTGCTTGTCTCACCCTCAAGGGTCTTCGCCAGGGCGGCATCGAACGTCCCATAGCCGCCTGACAGCTGCTTGCGTTTCACAAAGGCCGCGAACATGAAGCTGGCGTGTTTCACCGCCTCGGGGTCCCGCCCTGTGAACCTGCAAGCCTGTGCCGCTCGTTCAAGTTCCGCCTGTGAAACATGCACGTTGTATTGGTCTTTCATGGTGACGGCATACCCGTCACCTGTGGGAACGACCTCATTGAATACATCAGTGGGGTGTCGACCGAATGTCATCATCATCATTTTGATAACGGCCGCATGGGTACTGCAGTCATAGTTTTCGCCAAATCGACGTTCGGCGGCATTGAATGCATTCACGGGATCATCAAGTTTCACCCCGGCCCTGGTGTTGGAAATACTTGAAACGTACTCATACGGCCGATTGGCCATGACCGGGCCACGACCCTCAATCAAAGTGTTCATGGGACTGCTCACTCAAGACTTGACTGGAAATGTGCAGCCAGAGGCCCTGGCTGCACGCCTTACACACACGCATCACACCAGCGCGATGGCGACCCCACGTGTCGGCGCCGAGCCTTGGCGCCCATAAATCTCTTCGCGGCCATTGATCACGGCCACCGAATGACGGGCACGATTGCACATGCCCAACTGGCCTTTGGCGAGGTCACGCACGTTGACCCTCTTCATGTGCTTGCGCAGCCCTAAACGCAGGAAGCCCTCACCCGGCCCATAGTCATCCTCCCCATCGTTCAATGTTTGCACTGCAGCGCGATAACTGCGGCTAGCCCAGCCGTCGTTATTTTCCATCTGTGCACGCTTGGCACTGACAGCGAACAGAAATTGCGCGTCCTTGAGCATGCCTTTATCGGAGCCGATAAAGCGCGAACCTGCGGCGCCAACCTTCAACTCTTGATCCGTCAAGTTAAGTACAAAGTCGTCGCGCATCGTCACCCGATAACCGTTGTTCGTCTTGACCACCTCTTTATAGATATCCGTTGGACTTTGGCCGAACTTGTACATGGCCGCCTTAATAGCCGATACAGTGACACAGTTGCCATCCGGGCCTTGGCGAAACCCACTCCAGATATTGTCCGGTTTTGCACCATTCCGTTTGTCAGACAAGTACGCTATAGGGAAAATTTGTTGCGGTTGCGGTTGCGGTTGCGGTTGCGGTTGCGGCTCTGGCGGAGCCGGTGGGTCGACAGTTGGAGTGATTTGGGACAGCGGTTTACTATCGGGAACGACCTTATCCGTTTTATTCGAGAGAAGGTTAAACAACTGCGTGAAAAATGAAGTAAACAATGCAATAAGGCTGGCAGCTGGATTTGAGTCCGCCCCAACTGCCGTGTTACTTCGTGGCATGCCTAGAGGAGTAGAGACAGCGGCTTTGACAGGCTCGACGGGTTTAAACCGGTATGAAGGTATGAATTCGTTGGCAGGCGCCGACAAATCGCTGTTCAACACCTGCCGAACATCCACTACGCGTGCAATGTTATCAATCGAGCAATACGACATGGTTTTCTCTCCACTTTCTTAGTGTTTCTCCGGACGTTAAGCTCCCCGGAGAAACACCGTTTTTATTTATCGAAGAAGTTGAAGTGCGATGCCTGGCGTCAGTTTTTCAGCCGACGGCGATTGATAAAACTCCAGCCTTTGAGGTCATTATCTTTTTCAGCAGGGCCCGGGCTGGTGACGTCAGGCTCAGGCTTTGGCTGATCTGGAGTGACCGTCCGCTTGGTATCAGTCGGGGGCACGATCTTCATGTCGGGTTGCGGTACTACCCCGGGCTGGGGCATCGGTTCAGGCTTGTGCAGCACACCAGGATGGCTGCCCGGAACCTTGACTTCGGGTTGCGGAGTCATCTCGGCCTTGGGTATCGACGCAGGCCTGGGCTGCACGCCAGGCACGGTGTCCGGCACCCTGGCTGCGGGTTGTGGAGTCACCTCGGCCTTGGGCATCGGGACAGGGTTGGGCTGCGCGTCGGGCACCGTCTTGAGCCTGCCTCTGTCGTGCTCGACGGGAGTGTCAGGACAGTGACAACGACCAATATTGAGCTCCACCTTTACCTGCGCATTCGAGTCGTTACTCACGTTGACGCTGGGCACGGGTACCGCCGGTGAAACATGTGACGTGGGCTTGCGTGACGTCCCTGGAAGCAACCCGTCGTCAATTTTCACTTTCAGTTCGCTCGTCGTATCCGACGGGATCTTCGCCAACGGGTCTGCATTTACCTTCACTTTCTGTGGGTCTGTCGAAGCCGACGTGGTCCTTGGCAACGTGGCTGCATCTGCCTTCATCTTCTGTGGGTCAGCCGAATCCGACGAGGCCTTCGGTAACGTGGCTGCATCTGCCTTCATTTTCAGCGGGTCAGACGAATCCGGTGTGGCCTTGAGTGCCTTATCGGAGGGGATAGCGGGTTGAGGGGTTACATTTTTTCCTAAAATAACCTCACGCATGGACTTGAAGACTTGCTCAAGCATGTCGAACAACTTTGAAAGCGCCCCCGCGCTGATCATCATTTCACCCCGAGTCGTTCGGGCATTGTCAGGAAAAAGTGCAGATGAAGTCCATGCTGAATCCGTCTTGGAGGTACTCAATGGCAAGCTGGACTTTGGGAGTGTTGAAGACGGCACTTCATCGCGTGCCGTATCAAGTTTCATAGAAGGTGAATTATTGATCGAGAGAGACATAAGCAAGTTCCTTCGTCAGCGCCATCTTGGCCGTTAGATGCCTCGGACAGCAATGAAATTTAGGTGGACTGGAAGGCAACAGCGTTGCCTCACAGTCACTACTTTCGTGGAGCCTGAGGCTATCGGGTTCCAGAAATCGCACCTCACATAAGGAAACCAACACGCACTTTCAGACTTTGCCTCATGGTAATTCCAAGAAAAGCCTGATTCAGCGCACGTCGACGTCACACTCGCGCGACACACCTATTAATAAAGCGTCAGACATGCAATTAGGAGACATACTTAACAACACCATTAACTATTGTTCTGTGATAGTTAGCAGGCAAAAAATCATCAGTCATAATTAAGCTGTCGTACGAATGGCTACGGGAGTTTTCAGAACAACTCAGTCACAACTCAAAAATCCTGCAACGCAAAAGGCTCCTTATCTTTCGATAAAGAGCCTTGTTTGAATCATCGGCAGGTGATCAACAGTATCGTTATAGATCAGGCAGCGGCAGGCGTATTCATACCCAACAAACGACTGACTTGCCCCAGTTCGGTTTCGCGGCGCAGGGCGGTAAACAGCGCTACAGCTTCGGGGTAGTTGCGCGTCAACATCGCCAGCCACTGCTTCAATCGTCCGGGAGCCTGACGCTCGGTCAGTTGTGCTACCGACTGGGTCCAGAAGTCTTGAAGCATGGGCTGCATTTGCGCCCAGGTCATTTCCACGACGTCTTCGCCTGCACGCGCGGCGGCGATTTGCCGGGCCAGGTCCGGACGCGCCACCAGGCCGCGACCGAGCATGATGTCTTCAACACCACTGATCTCCCGACAGCGCCGCCAGTCTTCGACGCTCCAGATATCGCCGTTGGCGAACACCGGCACCTTGACCACCTCCTGTACCCGTGGAATCCACTCCCAGTGGGCTGGCGGCTTGTAGCCATCGGTCTTGGTACGCGCATGCACCACGATATGCGCCGCACCGCCTTCGGCCAGGGCCGTGGCGCACACCAGCGCGCCATCCGGGCTGTCGAAGCCCAGGCGCATCTTGGCGGTCACCGGGATATGGGCCGGCACGGCACGGCGCACGTGTTCAACGATCCGGTTGAGCAACTCCGGCTCCTTGAGCAGCACCGCACCGCCGCGGGACTTATTGACAGTCTTGGCCGGGCAGCCGAAGTTCAGATCGATCACCTCGGAACCCAGCTCGCAGGCCAGGGCGGCGTTTTCCGCCAGGCATACCGGGTCGGAACCGAGCAATTGCACGCGCAACGGCACACCGGCTGCGGTGTGGGCACCGTGCAGCAGTTCCGGGGCGAGCTTGTGGAAATACGCCGGGGTGAGCAGGCGGTCGTTGACGCGAATGAACTCGGTCACACACCAGTCGATACCGCCCACGCGGGTCAACACGTCCCGCAGGATGTTGTCGACCAACCCCTCCATGGGCGCCAAAGCAATTTGCATGGAAAACACTCAACAAAAATCGTGGCGCAGTTTACTGGGTTTCCCGCGGCAACCGCTAACCCCCTGTCAGGGCGGGACCATAACCGTCGAGAAATTCGGCCGGCATGCGCTTGGGCCTGCCGCTGGACAATTCGATGCAGACAAAGGTGGTGTGCGCCCGCAGCAAGGTCGCACCGTCACGCGGGCGTACCAACTGGAAACGACGGGTCATCTTCAGGCGCTGGTCCCAATCGACGATCCAGGTGGCCAGCTGCAGCTCATCGCCTTCGTAGCCTGCCGCGAGGTAATCGATTTCATGGCGCACCACGGCCATGGCACGGTCCAGGCGGCGGTACTCGGTGAGGTCCAGCCCCAGGCGCTGGGAATGGCGCCAGGCGCAGCGCTCCAGCCAGGACACGTACACCGCATTATTGGCGTGCCCCAGGCCGTCAATGTCTTCAGGGGCGACCTGCAGATCGATGATAAACGGCGTTGCCAAATCCCAGCCCATGCCTTGCTCCAGTCGATTGATGTCGGCGGGAGCAGTGTATCAGGCGGTTTGCCGGTCCTGTACACGACAGCCGGCCAACAGCGCCAGCACGCCCTCGATCACCCGGGGATCGGCCAGCACTTTCTGGTGCCCGCCTTGCTCCAGGCGCAGCAGGCGGCTGTCGAACCAGGCTTCGTGGATGGCTTGAGACGCCTTGACCGGAACAAAGGTATCGTCTTCGGCGTGCACGATCAGGCCGGGGATATTCATCTGGTAGTGGGCCACATCCAGGTGCTTGAGCGGCATGCCGAACGTCAACTCCACCTCCTGGATAAAGGCCGAGCGTGCCCGCGCCGGTAAACCGACCATATGGGTAAAGCCGCGCAGCACATCCAGGAAGCGTGACGGGGCGGCGATGCTCACCAACGCCTCGGTACGCAGCCCCAACTGCACTGCCAGCATCGCACTGGCGCCGCCCATGGAATGACCGATCACGGCGTGCAGCGGCGGCAGTTCGGCAGCCGCCTCCAGCATGGCGCGGGCGAACAGCAGCACGTGAGCTTCCCGTCCCGGTGAACGACCATGGGCCGGACCGTCCAGGGCGATCACGGAGTAACCGTTGCCTACCAACGCGGTGATCAAGCTGGCGAACTGGGTCGGACGACCTTCCCAGCCGTGCATCAACAACACCGCAGGGCCTTGGCCCCAGCGCAGGGCCGACAAGCCGAAACGCAAGGTGATGCGCTCCGATTGCGCCAGCAGCGGCAGCTCCCAGTCACGTGGCGGCAGGTCGCGCGGCGTCATGAAGGCACGCCGCATCTTGTTGGCCACCGTTTGCGGCGCCAGGTGCCCCAGCGTGCCGTTGAAGCGACGAATCCAGGTTAACGCGCCCATCCTTGCACCCTCTTCTAGCGCACAGCCGACTTGGCCGCGCGTAACACTCGGTCCGACAGCTCGCCCGGCCCCAGGGCACGCGCCAAGGCCAGCCCGCCGATCATCAACGCCATATCAGCCAAGGCTTTGTCAGTGTCTTCGGGACTCGCGGCAAGCTGGGCCGCCATCAGTTCCACATGCTCGCTCAGCGCCTCGCGGAAGGCGTCCGGCAGCCGCGCCATCTCGCCCACAGTGGCCGGGATCGGGCATGCCTGGGCCGTTGAATCGCGATGCTTGCGCGACAGATAAAACGCCGCCACCAGGCCCCTGCGCTCTTCTCCCGTCAGCTGTGCGTCCATATCGTCGATAGATGCACGCCGCCGCGCCAACAACTGGGTGAACGCCTCCAGCATCAAGGCGTCCTTGCTTTCAAAGTGCGCGTAGAAACCACCGACGGTCAGCCCCGCCGCGCCCATGACTTCGCCCACGCTAGGCTCGGCCGGACCACGCTGGGTCAATGCAGCGCTGGCGGCTTGCAGAATACGTTCGCGGGTTTGCGCTTTTTTATCGCTCATCGTTGCCTCCGACTTTCATGGGTTGAATATTATTACCATAATAATATTTAGCAAGCGACAAGCATGACCACTGGTCAGCAGAGCAAAGGGAATGGGGAGAGAGAATTGGCCAAACGCCAGACAAACAAAAGGGCCATTCAATAATTGAATGACCCTTAAAAATCCCGCAGAGCGGGTAATCGTGGCGTCCCCTAGGGGACTCGAACCCCTGTTACCGCCGTGAAAGGGCGGTGTCCTAGGCCACTAGACGAAGGGGACA
>NZ_JBWKOX010000035.1:0-33539 GCF_059416305.1 Pseudomonas sp. GW821-FHT09D08 | reverse complement strand
GCGTCCCCTAGGGGACTCGAACCCCTGTTACCGCCGTGAAAGGGCGGTGTCCTAGGCCACTAGACGAAGGGGACACACGTACAACATTCACTCCCTACCGCGTTTCGCTGTGTGCTTTACGCTGTAAGTGGCGCGCATTCTATGGATGGATTGAAAGGTCGTCAACCCCCAAGGATAAATTTATTTAAATCAATGACTTCGCCCGTGTTTACCGGCCCGCGCGGGGCATTCTGCCCGTCCAGGCCTTGACGCCTATATTCTGGCGTCCGACAAGGCGCTATAGTTCGTTCCAGCAAGTGATGGCAATGTGCATCTACGCAGGGAGCGGCTACTTAATATAGAAGAACTACCTGGGTAACTGGTCGATCAGTCCTATCCGTCGACAAGCCCAGTCACTACACTCCACTGTAAACCCTATCAAAGAGGTCACACCGGTGACACCACTCATGATCACCCTGCTGGTAATTGCCGGGATCGTAATACTGATCGCCATTGGCTACATGAACCACGTGGTGGAAAACAACAAGCTGGAAAAGAAGCGCACCGAGATCGAGCTTAATGATCGCCTGCGCCGTTGCGGTGAGATCACCGAGACCTTCCCTGGCCAACTGATGACCCCGGCGCTCAAGCTGTTATTGGCTCGCCTGGAGCTCAACGTCAATCAGCGCCTGTTGAACCTCAACAAGACCAGTGCACCGCTCAAGGCCCGTATCACCGAGCTGAACACGCTGGTGGCCCAGGGCGAGTCCATCCCGGTGAACAACCCGCCGGCGCCGATCCAGACCGAAGCCAAGGCCAAGGACGTGCGCTTCCTGCTGGAAGCCCTGCATGGTCAGGTCACCCGCGCCGCCCAGGACGGGTTCCTGCCGACCAACGAAGCCAAGCACTGGATCAAGGAAATCCGTCATATCCTGGTGCTGTTGCACATAGAGTTTTTCAACAACCTCGGCCAGCACGCCTTGCAGCAGGGCCAACCGGGCCAGGCGCGCCTGGCCTTCGAGCGTGGCGTGCAGTACCTGCGTAAACAGCCGGAGCCGGTGCTCTACAGTGCACAGCTGCAATTGCTGGAAGGTCAACTGGCCCGCGCCAACTCGACCGTGCTGGCTAACAGCAAACAGGCGGCGGAGGAAGTCAACGAATTGACCGAAGGCATGAAAGAAGTCGACGCCGATGCCGAGTGGAAAAAGAAAGTCATCTACGACTGATCTGCCCGCTCCCCTGAGGTGAGCGGGCTGCCCGCTCGCCCCAACATGCCATCAATTTGCATCTATCGCCCCGCCCCCGACTAGCGTAAAAAAGTGCCCCTCACTCCGTGAAGTCAGAGGCCCGCTATGCCTATCGCCGTCATTGATGGACAACCGCTGCATTACGTCGACCAGGGCACCGGCCCTGTCGTCCTGCTCGGCTCAAGCTACCTGTGGGACCGGGACATGTGGGCCCCGCAGATCGAAGCCCTGTCGCACCAGTACCGGGTCATCGTGCCCGAACTGTGGGGCCACGGCGAATCGGGCCAACTCCCCGCCCCCACCCACACCCTCGACGACCTTGCGCGCCAGGTCCTGGCCCTGCTTGACCATTTGGAGATCGCACAGATCAACCTGGCAGGCCTGTCGGTGGGCGGCATGTGGGGCGCACGCCTGGCGTTGCAGGCCCCCGAGCGGATCAACAGCCTGGTGCTGATGGACACCTACCTCGGTGCCGAGCCAGAGGCCACGCGCCAGTATTACTTCTCGTTGTTCAAGATGATTGAAGACGCCGGCGCCATTCCTGAGCCGTTGCTGGATGTGATCGCGCCGATCTTCTTTCGCCCGGACATCGACCGCGAATCGGCGCTCTACCAGGATTTTCGCAAGTCACTGCAGGACTTTACCCGGGAACGCCTGCTGCACAGCATCGTACCCCTGGGTCGATTGATCTTCAGCCGCGAAGATGTGCTGGAACAACTACCGCGGCTGGACGCCGATACCACCTTGGTGATGTGTGGCGAACAGGACAAGCCTCGGCCACCCGCCGAATCCGAGGAAATGGCCGAGCTGATTGGCTGTGCCCTGATCCTGATTCCAGACGCCGGGCATATCTCCAGCCGGGAGAACCCGGATTTCGTCAACGAAGCACTGCTGACCTTCCTCGCCAACCACGCCTGATCGCCCCCCTTCGATCGCCGCCTCTGTGCGGCGCTCAAAGGCGGAAGTGCCCCACCATCCCCTTGAGCTCCGCCCCCAACTGCGCCAGTTGGATGCTCGACGCCGCATTGCCCTGCATGCTCAACGCCGATTGATCGGCACTCGCACGAATACTGGTGACGCTACGGTTGATCTCTTCGGCCACAGAGCTCTGCTCCTCAGCCGCAGCGGCAATCTGCTGGTTCATCTGCTGGATCAACGACACCGCTACCGCAATGCTGCCCAGGGCACTTTCGGTTTCCAACGCATCGCTGACCGCCAGCTTGACCAGTTCGCCACTTTGCTGGATCTGCTGCACCGATGATTGCGCAGCGCTGCGCAAGGTACTGACCAGCCGCTCGATTTCTTCGGTCGATTGCTGGGTGCGCTTGGCCAGTGCCCGGACTTCATCGGCCACCACCGCAAACCCCCGGCCCTGTTCGCCTGCACGGGCGGCTTCGATGGCCGCGTTCAGGGCCAGCAGGTTGGTCTGTTCGGCGACGCTTTTGATCACGCTCAGCACGGTGCCGATATTCTGGATTTCAGCACTGAGGCTCTCGATACTGGTGCTCGCACGGGTACTGGACGTGGCCAGCAATTCGATACGCTGCAAACTCTGGCGCACCACCTGCTGGCCGCTGTCGACTTTTTCATCCGCCGTCTGCGCAGCTTGCGCGGCCTGTTCGGCGTTGCGCGCCACATCGTGCACGGTGGCGGTCATCTGGTTCATCGCCGTAGCGACCTGCTCGGTTTCTTCCTTCTGGCTGCTGACCTCTACGTTGGTCTGTTCGGTCACGCTGGACAGCGACTGCGCCGAGCTGGCCAATTGTTCGATACCGGCCTGCAGGCCGCTGACCATCTGGCTAAGGCCGCCGCCCATCTGTTGCATCGCCTGCATCAACTGGCCGATTTCATCACGACGGCTGACCTCCATGCGCCCGCTCAGATCCCCGGCGGCAATCTGTCGGGCTACCGCGATCACACTGCGCAGCGGCGCGACAATCAAGCGGGTAATCACCCAGGCCGCAATCAACCCCACCAGCAAGGCCAGGGCCGACGAGCCAATGATCAACATCGCGCTTTTCTTCAGTTGCGCCTGCATCGACAGGTCTTCAGCGTCATAGGCCTGGTTGACCCGGCTGACGACCTGGTCAGCTCGATCATGCAGTTGTTTGTAGACGACTTTTTCCTGGGCCAGCAGGCCGGTGTATTCCCCCAGCTTTTCGCTGAAGGCGGCGATATGCCCGGAAACTTCGTTGAGCACCGTCTGATAACCAGGGTCCTTGACCGACGTTTTCAATTGCTCGACCTGAGCCAGGGCCTGGTCGGCCTGCTCGATCTTGCCTTGCTCGGCGTCATCAGCATCCGCCTTGCGGCTCTGGTCCAGGCGTACATGGGCTTCGTTCATAGCCTGCAACATCAAGCGGGAAACCTGACTGATCTGGCCTGCCTGCTCGATAAACTCGGCGCCCTCCTTGCCTTGGCTTTCCTTGAGGCCATAGGCGCCGTCGTCCGCCAGCCCGGCCTGCAATACATCCAGGTTATTCGCTACGCTGGACACCGACCAACTGGCCATTTCCAGCGCCAGGTCCTTGGTCTGCGTCAGCTCGACAAACTCATCGAACGCCTTCCGGTAGGCTGCCAGAGCCTGCTCGACCTCGGCCATCACCGGCACATTCGCCGCAGACTGGGCCTTGAGGCCGGCCGCCTGGGCCGCCAGGGCATCGAGACTTTCATGCAAGGCGTCGACGGCCTTGGGGTCGGCGTGCAGTGCGTAGTCCTGCTCGATCAGGCGCACCTTGAGCAAGCCGCTGTTAAGCGACGACATGGCCTTAAGGCCTTCAAAACGCTGGCCAACGGTTTGCAGGGACCACACGCCGATAGCCGCGACCAACGCCGTCAGAAGCAGCACCAGGGTGAAGCCCAAGCCCAGTTTTTTCGCCATACCCAGGTTGGCGAAACGTCGTTGCACGCCTGAAATCATTGCACTTGAATCCTCTTGCAATGGCGGACGCCATCAAGTCCGATGGACAAGCAACGAGATTCGCAACCAAAAGGCACTGAGCACAAGGCACTGGCGCCACAATAATGGCAAAAAGCTACACGCTCGTCGTTTTCAGAATGGTCGAGGTCGATCTGGCGGGCCCCATCGCACGAAACAACGCCAAGGCACGTTGATCAGTAGCATAGGCGACATTGAGGCGTAGCCACTCACTGTGACTGCCGCTTGGACTGAACAACCCCCCGGGCGACAACAACACCCCCAACTGCCGGGCGCACGCCTGCAACCGCGAAGGCTGCGCCGCCCCCGGACGTGCCCACAGGAACATACCGCCGGTGGGTACGGCGAACACCTCCCACTCTTCGTCCTCCAGCACTTGCAGGGTCACGGCCATTTCACTGCTCAACCGCTTGCGCAGGCGCTGCACCCACTTGCGATACGTACCGTTGGCCAACAACGTGGCAACCACCGCTTCAGCAAACCGGGAGGTGCCGAAACCGGTCAAGGTCTTGAGGCTGGCCAATTGCGTGATGATTGCGCTGCTGGCGCAGAGGTAGCCCACACGCAAGGCGCTGCTCAGGGTCTTGGAAAAACTCGCGACGTAGATCACCCGATCATCATGGGGCAATGCCGAAAGCCGCGTGCAACTGGCCTGTTGCAGGTCGCCGTAGACATCTTCCTCGATGATCAGGAAGTTCTTGCGGTGTGCCAGTTCCAGCAAGCGCTCGGCCACCACCCGGCACAGGCTGGTGCCCGTGGGATTGTGATAGAGGCTGTGGATGAACAGGCACTTGGGATGGTGGTGCTGCAGCAGCGCTTCAAGTGCCGGGAGGTCGGGGCCGCCTCGGGTACGCGGTACTTCCAGCAGTTTCACGCCCTGGAACGCCAGCTGCCGATAGAGGTTGGCATACCCGGGGGTTTCGACCACCACGCTGTCGCCGGCCTTGAGCAGCGTACGTATCAGCAGGTCCTGGGCATGGCTGGCACCTGCGGTGGTCAGGATGCGCTCCAGGCTGGTGGCGATGTGAATCTGGGTCAGGCGCTTGAGCAGTTGCTCGCGCAGCGCGGGCAACCCCAGAGGAGTGCTGTAGTTAAACAGGCCGGCCGTGTCGGTGCGGGTGACTTCGCGAATCGCGTAACTGATGTCATCGCTTTCGCGCCAGGCATCGGGCAACCAGCCGCAGCCCAGCTTCAACTCGCCCAACGGATTGTCGGCAAAGGCGCCCCACTCGCGCTCCGCCCCCTCATACCAGTTGCCTTCATGGCAGGCAGGCGGCTGGGCCACCACAAATCCCGAGCCCTGCCGGGGCGCCAGCACCCCTTGGGCGACCATCCGTTCGAATGCTTCGATCACACTGGATTGGCTGAGCAGGTTGTCCAGGGCCAACTGGCGGACGGACGGCAAGCGCGTTCCGGGGCTCACGCCGTCCTTGCGAATCCATTGCACCACTGCACTGACGATTTGCTGCACTACCGGTACAAGGGCCTGTCGATCGATCCCTAAATCCATGAGCCACTCACTTCAACTGTCTGTTATCAACCCGGAGAGTTAAGCACAGAAGCCGCAGGTTGCCGGCCGCATAAATTTATTAAAGTATTGATTTTATTGACTTATTTACCTACTGACACATATTCGATCACAGCGTTTTGCCAGCTTTGGAAAAGCCCCACGCGCCCCCAGACGTTTTCGACCAAGGGGCCGGCGCCAGGTCCTAGATAGCCGTCGCGCCACCGTCCACGGCCAAGGCGTGCCCGGTGGTGAACGCCGCTCCGTCGCTGCACAGGTACAGCACTGCGCTGGCAATTTCCTCCACCTTGCCGATACGCCCGACCGGGTGCATGGCGGCGGCGAATTCGGCCTTGCGGGGGTCGGCTTCATAGGCGCGCCGGAACATATCGGTATCGATCACCGCCGGGCAGACGGCATTGACGCGGATTTTCTTCTTCGCATACTCGATCGCCGCCGATTTGGTCAGGCCGATCACCGCATGTTTGGAGGCTGCATAGATACTCATCTTCGGCGCCGCGCCCAACCCCGCCACCGACGCAGTGTTGACGATGGCCCCGCCGCCCTGGGCCAGCAGCAGCGGCAACTGGTACTTCATGCACAACCACACACCCTTGACGTTGACGCCCATGATCGCGTCGAACTCATCCAGGCTGCCGTCCGCCAGCTTGCCCTTCTCGATCTCGATGCCGGCGTTATTGAACGCATAGTCCAGGCGACCATAGGCGCCGATGGTCTGTGCCATCAACTGCTGCACATCCGCCTCCTGGGTAACGTTGCAGCGCACGAACAGCGCCTCGCCTCCGGCCTGGTGGATCAGCGCGACCGTGCCCTCGCCGCCGGCCACGTCGAGATCGGCGACCACGACCTTCAAGCCTTCGGCGGCGAACGCCAGCGCAGTGGCGCGACCAATACCGGCGGCGGCGCCAGTCACCAGGGCGACCTGGCCGGAAAACGTCATGCTCATGGAGGATGTCCTATTGGGATTAATGGCAGTGGCACGAGTCTAGCCAACGCCGAGGCGCCCACGTCAGCACTATCAGAAGGCCGGTTAGTGCCGTATGAGTCATGGTGATAAGGCAACCCGGCTCACTATCAATGGCACCTATCGATGAGCATTCGCACCCTCGGCTGACCTTGCCCCCGGGCCATTCAAGGTCTATCAATCATGCTTCACTTCTAAAGAGTCCTTGCCATGACCGCCCAGACCAACCGCCAATTCCTGCTCGCCAAACGCCCGGTCGGCGCGGCCACGCGGGAAACCTTCACTTACCAGGTCGTGCCGGTGGGCCCCCCCGGGGACGGGCAGGTGCTGGTGCGCAATGAATACCTGTCCCTCGACCCGGCCATGCGTGGCTGGATGAATGAAGGCAAGTCCTACATTCCGCCCGTAGGCCTCGGCGAGGTCATGCGCGCGCTGGGTGTGGGCAAGGTGATTGCCTCGAATAACCCGAAATTCGCCGTCGGCGACTACGTGAATGGCGCCCTGGGCGTGCAGGATTACTTCCTGGGCGAGCCGCGCGGCTTCTACAAGGTCGACCCCAAGCTGGCGCCCCTGCCCCGCTACCTGTCTGCGCTGGGCATGACCGGCATGACCGCCTACTTCGCGCTGCTGGACACCGGCGCGCCCAAGGCCGGCGAAACCGTGGTGATCTCCGGCGCGGCCGGTGCCGTGGGCAGCATTGCCGGGCAGATCGCAAAGCTCAAAGGCTGCCGCGTGGTCGGCATTGCCGGCGGTGCCGACAAGTGCACGTTCCTGGTGGATGAGCTGGGCTTCGACGCCGCCATCGACTACAAGAACGAAGACGTGCCCGCCGCCCTGAAGCGCGAGTGCCCCAAAGGCGTGGATGTGTATTTCGATAACGTCGGCGGCGACATTCTTGACGCGGTGCTCAGCCGGCTGGCGTTGAAAGCCCGCGTGGTGATTTGCGGAGCCATCAGCCAGTACAACAACAAGGAAGCGGTGAAAGGCCCGGCCAACTACCTGTCACTGCTGGTCAACCGCGCACGGATGGAAGGCTTTGTGGTGATGGATCACGCGGCGAACTTTGCCGCTGCCGGGCAGGAAATGGCCGGCTGGATGGCCCAGGGCAAGCTCAAGAGCAAGGAGGATATTGTCGAGGGGCTGGAGACGTTCCCGGAGACGCTGATGAAGCTGTTCAACGGCGAAAACTTTGGCAAATTGGTGCTCAAGGTCAGCTGATACACACGCTCTGCGCGTTCCCACGCTCTGTGAACGAGGGAACGCGCATCGATCAGGCGATCTCGGCGACTACCGCCGCCAACGCCTTGGCCGGATCCGCCGCCTGGCTGATCGGACGGCCGATCACCAGGTAGTCAGAACCTGCGTCCAGTGCCTGGCGCGGGGTCAGGATGCGGCGCTGGTCATCCTGGGCACTGCCCGCCGGACGAATCCCCGGGGTCACCAATTGCAACGACGGATGGGCGGTCTTCAAGGCCTGGGCTTCCAGCGCCGAGCACACCAGGCCATCAAGGCCGGCTTTCTGCGCCAGGGCGGCCAGGCGCAGTACCTGCTCCTGAGGCTCGATGTCCAGGCCAATGCCCGCCAGGTCCTCGCGCTCCATGCTGGTCAGCACGGTCACGCCGATCAGCAACGGCTTGGGGCCGCTGCGCTGTTCCAGCACTTCGCGGCAGGCGGTCATCATGCGCAGACCGCCGGAGCAGTGCACATTCACCATCCACACGCCCATCTCGGCCGCAGCCTTGACCGCCATGGCGGTGGTGTTGGGGATGTCGTGGAATTTCAGGTCGAGGAACACCTCGAAGCCTTTGTCACGCAGGGTGCCGACGATTTCCGCGGCGCAGCTGGTGAACAGTTCCTTGCCGACCTTGACCCGGCAAAGCCTGGGGTCCAACTGGTCAGCCAGCTTCAGTGCGGCGTCACGGGTGGGGTAATCCAGGGCGACGATGATAGGAGTCTGGCAGGCGGACATTGGAATGGGCTCTCAGGCAAGTCGAAATCGGCGCGGATTGTAGCGCAAGCAGCGCCGTTGCGGGATCCGATGATCGGTAAATACTGACCAACCGCCATCAGCCGGGCATTCCAGATGATTATTTCAAAGCTGATACATTCATGACATGCGCACAACACGCCCTGCCGCTAGCCTCGCCCGCACGACCCACCGACCAGCACTACCAGCCATGGGGCTGGGCGCCTATGCTGAGCGCAACAACCAGGCAGATGATCGCACTATGCATACCCCTTCCGTCCCCGTGAATGACGAGCCCAAAGGCGCGGTGGTCGCCGATGACAAGCGCTGGAACACCCGTGCGCTGATCGTCGACGACGATGTGCCGATCCGCGAATTGCTGATCGACTACCTGGCACGCTTCAATATCCTCGCCACCGGCGTGACCGACGGCGCCGCCATGCGCCTGGCCATGCAAGCCGAAACCTATGATGTGGTGGTACTCGACCTGATGCTGCCGGGGGAAGACGGCCTGACCCTGTGCCGCTGGCTGCGCGCCGAATCGGATATCCCGATCCTGATGCTCACGGCCCGCTGCGAGCCCACCGACCGCATCATCGGCCTGGAACTGGGGGCCGATGACTACATGTCCAAGCCCTTCGAACCCCGTGAACTGGTAGCGCGGATCCAGACCATCCTGCGCCGCGTACGCGATGACCGCACCGAACAACGCGCGAATATCCGCTTCGACAACTGGCGCCTCAACAGCGTGTTGCGCCAATTGGTGGCCGACGATGGCCTGGTGGTGCCGCTGTCCAACGCGGAATTTCGCCTGTTGTGGGTGTTTATCGAACGCCCGCGCCGGGTGCTGAGCCGGGAGCAGCTGCTTGATGCCGCCCGTGGCCGCTCGATAGAGGCCTTTGATCGCAGTATCGACTTGCTGGTGTCGCGCCTGCGGCAAAAACTCGGGGATGACCCCAAGGCACCGCAGTTGATCAAGACCGTGCGTGGTGAAGGCTATCTGTTCGACGCCCGGGATATTGGCTGATGCGCGCGCCCTTCAACACGCTGTTCGGTCGGCTGTTCGGCGTGTTGCTGGTGGCGATTGTGCTGGCCCATGGGCTGGCGTTCTTCTGGTTTCACCACTACGGCCAACCGCCGCCGCCCCCTCCTGAGCGATTTATCGAGCAGCCGGACGGGACCCTGGCGCCGATGCGCGACAAGCACCCACGCCCCTGGTTTGGCGGCCCGGTGGTGCCCCTGACCTTTCAATTCGTCTCGTTGATTATCGCGGCCTGGTACGGTGCCAAACTGCTGAGCCGGCCGATACAGCGCCTGAGTGAAGCGGCGGAACGCTTGAGCCTGGACCTCGACAGCCCACCCCTCGATGAATCCGGCCCGAGGGAAGCACGGCAGGCCGCCTCGACCTTCAACCTGATGCAAAGGCGCATTCGCGAGCAGGTCAGCCAACGCGCGCGCATGCTCGGCGCCGTCTCCCATGACCTGCGCACCCCGCTGTCACGCCTCAAGCTGCGCCTGGAGCAGATCGAGGACACCCGGCTGCAGGGCCAGATGCGCCAGGACCTGAACGACATGATCGGCATGCTCGACGCCACCCTGAGCTACCTGCACGAACAGCGCACCAGTGAAACCCGGCATTGGCTGGATGTGCAGGCGCTGGTGGAGTCCATGAGTGAAAACGCCCAGGACCAGGGCTCCGATGTGCAATATGCGGGCAGTTGCCTACCCTTGCAGGTGCAACCGATGGCCCTGCGCTCATGCCTCAACAACCTGATCGACAACGCCTTGCGTTATGCCGGCACCGCCCGCGTGGAGCTGGAGGACAGCCGCGAAGCGCTGGTCATCCGTGTGATCGACCACGGACCGGGGATCGCGGTCGATAAGCGTGAGGCGGTGTTCGAGCCGTTCTACCGGCTGGAAGGCTCGCGTAACCGCAATTCCGGCGGCGTCGGCCTGGGCATGACCATCTCTAAGGAAGCGGCAGAACGCCTGGGCGGCCGCCTGAGCCTGGAAGAGACTCCAGGCGGCGGCTTGACCGCCGTGATGTGGTTGCCCAGGGCTTAAAGGGGCTTGTCTTCACGTCGAACCTGGGCCTGGGTTGCGCTCCAATCCATCAGCAGGCTGTAGGCCACGGCCAGCAGGGTCGGGCCGATAAACAGGCCGATAAAGCCAAAGGCAATCAAGCCGCCGAAGACCCCGAGCAACACGATCACCAGCGGCAGGTTGCCGCCACGGCTGATCAGGTACGGCTTAAGCACGTTGTCCACGCCGCTGATGATGAACGTCCCCCACACGCCAAGGAACACCGCGTAGGTGTAGTCGCCTTTCCACGCCAGCCAGGCCGTGGCCGGGATCCATACCAGCGGCGGGCCCATCGGGATCAGGCTGAGCAGGAACGTCACGATCCCCAGCACCAACGCACCCGGCACGCCGGCGATCAGGAAGCCGATCAGTGCCAGCAGGGCCTGGGCGGCGGCAGTGCCGATCACACCGTTGACCACCCGCTGCACCGTACCGGCCACCAGTTCGATGTAGTAACCGGCACGGTCACCGATCAGGCGTTCCAGCAAACGATGCACGAACATCGCCAGACGTGGGCCATCACGATAGAAAAAGAACACGAACACCAGGCTCAGGGTCAGTTCGAGGATGCCGCCGCCGATCTGCGCACTGCGCGCCAACAGCCAGTTACCCACCTGCCCCAGGTACGGCTTGAGGCTGACCATCAGCGCCGCGCCCTGCTCGTCGATGCTGTTCCACATGCCGACCAGGCGTTCCCCCACAAAGGGAATCGCCGCCAACCAGGTTGGCGCCTCGGGCAGCCCATCGACCTGAATATCCTTGATCAACGCCACGGCATCGCGCACATGGTCCGCGAGATTGAACCCCAGCCATACCAGCGGCACCGCCACCAGCAACATCCAGCCCAGGGTCAGGATGCCGGCGGCCAGGGATTCACGGCCACCCAGCCAACGGGTCAGCAGCACCATCAGCGGCCAACTGGCAAACGCCAGCACCGCGCCCCAGAACAGCGCCGACCAGAACGGCGCCATCACCCAGAAGCTGGCACCAAACAGCACCAGCAGCAGGATTTGCACCAGCAGGCGATCGTTATTGAGCATGGGGTATCTCTAGAAAAGGCTGTAGGAAGAAAGCTTAGGCGAACGGCACGGGTCCGTTCGCCCTGTTACGGTCAGCGTATCAGATGCAGGTGCAAGCCTTTGGTTTCAGTGGTGCCGGTTTCCAGGCGCGCGGCGCGCACGCCTTTGTCGACCAGGGCCTGGCGCCAGGCTTCGGCTTTCGGGCCGGTCAGACTGACGCGCAAGGTCGTATCGAGGTTCAAGCCCCGGGAAATCAGGGTCAGCCAGGTGTCGTCGGGGTCGCCGCCAAGCGCGGGGAAATCCAGCTCACCGGTGCTTTTGAGCTCGCGCAACAAGGTGGCCGAGGTGGGCAACAGGTCGCCCAGCGGTGCGCCGGCATCCAACTGCTCCACATGCAGGTAGGCACGACGGTTGCCTCGGGTGATGCCGTACATGGCCACCAGGGAGTTTTCCTGCGGGGCAGCCAGACGCAGCAGCAGGTATTCCTGCTGGCCGTCGGCTCCTACCAGCTTGGCATTACCGAACACTTCGTTGGCCCACAGGCTGCTTTCACCGCAATCGCGGGCCTGGCACCAGAACAACAACTGCGCGCCGTTGGCCTGCAACGCTTCGCGCGTCGACGTGAACGCAGCACTGGAGGTGTGTTCGGCAGGCAGCTCGTAGGTAATCGCTGTGGCTCGCCCACGGGCGGTGGCCTGGCCCTCATAACGCAACTGGCCACTGATCTTGCGGATCGCCCCCATGGGGTAGATGCGTTCCTTTTCTTCAGCGGGACGGTAATCGACGATCTGTGCGTCGACCTGACGGGCCACGGCAGGCAGGTCCTGGCTTCCCGGCACATCGGCGGCGAACACCAAGGGGCTGAAACAGCACAGTCCGAGGGCACGTATACATCCTTTACGCAGGCTCATCGGATCGGTGAGCCCTGGCCATCGGAGGTCGCAGCAGTGTTGAGTTGGTTCATGGTTGACTCCCTTTCAATCCGCCCAGCCTCGGCAGTTGACCGCCCCAAGTCAAGGCGCGGAGAAGAACCGATTGAAACAGTCTGCAACAAGGACCGCACCGGGCTCATCATTCAGGTGTAAATGATGGCCACCCGGCAACGTGGTTACCGTAAAGGGTAGCTGGGAAAGCAATTCGGGATGTTTCGCCAACATGCCATCGGCGGCGACCACCAACTGCGCAGGGCAACCCACGCGGCGCACGAAAGCCATCGCCTGCTCATCGGTCAGGCGCATCGGCGAAGCCAGGGTCAGGCGACTGTCCGAGCGCCAGGTATAACCGCCCGGCACCGGCATCAAACCGCGCTGGGCCAGCAGTTCTGCGGCTTCACGGCTCACGGCGACCAAACCTTTCATGCGCGCCTCAACCGCCCGGTCCAGGGTGGTGTAGACCGGCTTGCGCTTATCCTGCAGATTCAATTGCGCCTGCAAGGCCATGCCCAGGCGCTCGGCCGCGTTCTCACCGCTGGCCGTGGGCGGGATCACGCCGTCAATCAAACCCAGGTGCGTCACCCGTTCCGGCAAGGCACCGGCCAGCACCAGGGACACGATGGCGCCGAGGGAGTGGCCGAGTAATGCAAAACGTTTCCAGCCCAGTTGCTCGGCAACGTGCAGCACGTCGTGGACGTAATCCCACAAGGCATAACCGGCACCTGTAGGACGATGCGCCGAATGCCCATGGCCGGCCATGTCCAGCGCCACGATACGCAAACCCGCAAGCTTCGGCGCCAGGCGTGCAAAGCTGTTGGCATTGTCCAGCCAGCCATGCAGGGCGATCACAGGTAAACCGTCCTCGGGGCCAAACAGATGGGCCGCCAACTCAATGTGCGGCAGGCTCAGGCGAACCTCTTCGACGGGTGTGCTCATGCGCAGCTGCGCTCCCGGGCTTCCCAGCGCGCGAACAGGGTCTTGATCAAGGTCGCGGTGTCCTGGGGGCGTTCAAGGGGAAACATATGGCCGCCGGGCATGGTGAGCATTTCGCCCATGGGCAGACGGTCGACACCGCTGGCGTGGTGACGCATCACCACACGGCTCTGGCGACCGCGCACCACCGCCAGCGGCACTTTCAATTGGCGCACCTGGCCGGGACTGGTGTGAGGCACGCCCCGGTAGATGCTGATTTCGGTGGCCGGGTCGAAACGCAGGCGCAGGCGATCGCCCGCCTGGTACAGGCCGTGTTGCAGGTAGGCGTCGAAGCATTCCGGGTCGAAGCCTCGGAACAGGGTCTTGCCGGCGAAGTAGCTGCGCGCGGCGTCCAGGTCGCTGAATTCTTCACGACGGCCCAGGGTACGGCCGGCCGGCGTGAGTCGATCGATAAAACCGAAACGCTTGGCGGCGCGGATCACCCAGCGGTCGGCGCGGGTCAATACGGGCGAGTCGAGCATCACCACCCCGCGATACAGCTGCGGGCAGCGCAGGGCCGCGTGCAAATGCAGCACGCCACCCAGGGAATGGCCCACGCCCCATACGGGCTCCGGCTGCTGCTCCAGATGATGGATCAACTCGTCCACCAGGTTCTGCCAGTTATCGTCCACTGGGAACCTGGGGTCGTGACCGTGCTGCGGCAAGTGAGCCACCGCATATTCCGGGGCCAGGGCGGCAAACAGCTTGCCGTAGGTGGCCGAGGGAAAGCCATTGGCGTGGGCAAAAAACACGTGCTGCGACATAGCGGACCCATCTGCAAAAACCAAGATTGATTGTCACCAGCCCCAAGCCCCACAGCAATGACTGTAACTGCCAGGAATGATGACACTCACGCCACACCTATCGCGCCGGCGGGGTTTCGCCCAAAGGCACCACGGCCATGGTCAGCCGTGAGACACAGTTGCACTTGCCGTCATCGGTGGTCAGGCGGATGTCCCAGACCTGGGTGGTGCGGCCGATATGGATCGCCTTGGCCACCGCCGTCACCCGCCCGCTGCGCACACCGCGCAGGTGATTGGCGTTGACCTCCAGGCCCACGCAATAGAACTTGCTCGGGTCGATGCACAAATAGGCCGCCACGGAGCCGACGCTCTCGGCCAGAACCACCGACGCACCGCCATGCAGCAGGCCGTAAGGCTGGTGAGTGCGGTGGTCGACCACCATGCTGGCGGTGAGGGATTCGTCGTCGAAGCTTTCAAAACGGATGTCCAGCAGTTCACCGATGGTGTTTTTCTGGCCGGCATTGAGTTGTTCGATATTCGGTTGGGTGCGCCACAAGCTCATGGAATTGTCCTTATTGGTTTTATTACGACCCTAATCCTGCCACACAACTGCCTCGCTGCGCTCGCTCCAACGAAAAGCAACCCACATAAGACCCGATCCTCTGTGGCGGCGATAGCCTACGGATTCTTCACGCTGACCAGGCTCATCAACCCCGCCAGCGGGAAGTCGCCCTCAAGCTCCGCCAGGCTGGCGGTGGACATCGGCTGCGGCTGGCGCTGATGACCATGCTGCAAAAAGCTGATCAAACTGCCGACCAGCGGCTGATGACTGACCAGCAGCACGTTGTCATCACTGTCGAGCTTGCTCAGGACCTCCAGCGGATTGCCCTCCGGCGTGAGCCAAGGCACCGTGCGGATATCCGGTTCAAAACCCAACGCGTCCCGCACCAGCTGTGCAGTCTGCTGCGCCCGCACGTACGGGCTGGCAATGATCGCGCTGAGCGGCTGGCCGATCAGGTGCGCCGCACTGCGCAACACCTCGGCGCGGCCATGTTCGGTGAGGTTGCGCTCGGCATCCGTGCGGGCATGCGCCTCGGCCTCACCGTGACGCAAGACCCACACTTTCATAGCTTCGGCTCCTCATCCCGCACCGGGTGCGGCGCCGGCGGCACGCTGTGGGCGGCTTCGCCCTCGGGAGCGCGCGGGGTTGGCCAGTCGGCGAACGGCCAGGGCTTCTGCTCGGT
The DNA here is from genome assembly GCF_059416305.1 of Pseudomonas sp. GW821-FHT09D08. Taxonomy (NCBI): domain Bacteria; kingdom Pseudomonadati; phylum Pseudomonadota; class Gammaproteobacteria; order Pseudomonadales; family Pseudomonadaceae; genus Pseudomonas; species Pseudomonas sp. GW821-FHT09D08. Next base: position 17,925 of record NZ_JBWKOX010000035.1, on the reverse strand, counting down.
GTGGAAGCTGCCAAAGCGGCCGATCTGGGCAAGAAACTGGCTGAGGCTGTCGCCGAAGTTCATCAGGCCCAGGTTCGGCGCGCTGTAGACCAGGCGGTAGATCAACTGCACCACCACCAATGCGCCGAGCAGGAACTGCGCCACCTGCCACACCAGGGCAAACACCAGCATCCACAGGATACGCAGGACAATGGACTCGTACTTGGGAGCAGCTTTTGGATCGTTCATGGCGCGTTCCTCAGTTGAAACCACTGGTGGAAATAAAGTCGACGTCGGTTTTGGGCTCGGCCCGCATCAGCAACTCGATGACCTGGGTCAAGGTGCGCCCTTCAAACAGGATCGCGTGCAACCCGGCGACCAGCGGCATGTACACGCCGACTTCCTGGGCCTTGGCCTTGAGCACCTTGAGGGTGTTGACCCCTTCGGCCACTTCGCCCAGGCGCGTCACCGCGTCTTCCAGGCTCAGGCCCTGGCCCAGGGCGAAACCCACCTGGTAGTTGCGGCTTTTCGGCGACGAGCAGGTGACGATCAAGTCGCCCACGCCGGCCAGGCCCAGGAAGGTCATGGGGTTGGCGCCCTGGTTCACCGCGAAGCGGGTCATTTCCGCCAGGGCACGGGTAATCAGCATGCTCTTGGTGTTTTCGCCCATGCCCAGCGCCACCGCCATGCCGGCGATGATCGCGTAGACGTTTTTCAGCGCCCCGCCCAGTTCCACGCCAAAGCGGTCGCCACTGGCGTATACGCGGAAGGTCCGGCCATGCAGCACCGCCTGGACGCGCTCGCACAACGCCTCATCCTCGCTGGCGATCACCGTGGCGGTCAGCGCGTGCTCGGCGACTTCCCGCGCCAGGTTCGGCCCGGACAGCACGCCAATGCGCGCCTGGGGGGCGATCTCGGCGAGGATTTCGCTCATCAGCTTGAAGGTCTGCGCCTCGATGCCCTTGGTCAGGCTGACCAGCAGCTTGCCCGCCAGGCGCTCGGCATGGGGCGCCAGCACCGCGCGCAAGGCGCTGGAAGGCAGCGCGACAAAGCACAGGTCGCAGTCCGCCAGGGTGGCCAACAGGTCGGTGACCGGCTCGACCGCCGGATGAATCTTGATGCCTTTCAGGTAACGCGGGTTTTCGCGGTGTACGCGAATGGCCTCGGCCTGCTCGGGATCGCGCATCCACTGGCGCACCGCATGACCGTTCTCGGCCAGCAGGTTAGCCACGGCGGTACCAAAACTTCCGCCTCCCAGGACCGCAATAGGGCGCTGTTCAGTCATATGCAATCCGTTAATCCATACCAGTGGCGATGGCGGCATTATACGGGGCGACCCGCTTGCGGCCAGCCCCCGTATCAAATCGTGGGCCTGTCGAAAACTGCCATGTCCGTGTGACGGAATTGCAAGGGCGACGACTGGCAAATAGCCTCACCTCGGTTAACATGGGCGGCTATCCGTCATTATCAAGGCCATGTCGTGTATTTGGGCCCTCCTTCCCGTTCATCTCTACTGCTTATGCTGTTGTGCAGTGCACCTGCGCTGGCTGACGACCTGTTCCTCGACAGCCAGCCGCTGCCGCAGGTCTTGACCGCCACGCGCCTCAAGCAATCGGCCGCCGCCGTGCCGGGCAGCATGACCGTGATCGACAGCGAGTTGATCAAGGCCAGCGGCGCAAGGGATATCAGCGAGCTGCTGCGCCTGGTGCCGGGGATGATGGTCGGCTACACCACCGGCAACCAGGCGGCGGTGAACTACCACGGCACCAGCGCCAGCGATGCGCGCCGCATGCAGGTATTGATCGACGGGCGTTCGGTGTACCGCGCCGGCCTGGCCACGGTGGACTGGAGCGACATTCCGGTGGCGATGGAAGATATCGAGCGCATCGAGGTCTTCCGCGGCCCCAACACCGTCAGCTACGGGGCGAATGCCTTGATGGCGGTGGTCAATATCCTCACGCGCTCACCGGCCAACAGCCATGGCTCACGGGTGAAGGTGATTCGCGGTGAGCGCGGTATCAATGACTTTTATGCCAGCCAGGGCGTGGGCTGGGAAACCGGCGATCTGCGCCTGTCGCTGTCCGGGCAACAGGACGATGGCTTTGACAGTGATGCCGCTGGCGCCGACCGCCGGGACGGCCGTCGCCTCAACCGCTTCAGCCTGGCAGTGAGCCAGACCTTGAACGCGCAACAGAGTATCGATTGGCAACTGAATGCCAAGGAAAGCACCAACCAGCGCCCTTACACCTACACCCCGGTATTCGCCGGGATTACCGAAGGCGGCGACAATTCCGATGTCACGGCCAAGGACTACGCCGGCTCCCTGCGCTGGAACTTTGATTTCAACCCCGATCACAGCCTTTATATCCAAGGCTCGGCCCAGCAGTGGGACCGCCGGCAAATCTGGAAGGCCTGTGACGCCAAGGTCTCGTTCAGCCCCGAGCTGACCCAGTTGTGGCAGCTCAACCCCAACTATGCCGAACGGCTGGCCCGGCATATGGACACCTACAGCCAGGGCACCGCGCCACCGGGCAGCGCCGCCGAACAAGCCTTGGCCAACCAGGTACTGGACCAGTGGCGCAACGGCGCCAACCAGAGCGTCTGCGGTGACATCGACCAGAGCACCCGCGAAAGCCGCTACGACGTGGAAATCCAGGACACCCTCAGCCTGTCCGACAGCCTGCGCCTGGTCAGCGGCATGAACTATCGCTACGACCGCGCCGACTCCGATACCTACTTCAACGGCACCCTGGACGACACCACCTGGCGCCTGTTCGGCCAGTTGGAATGGCGCGCCAGTGAACATTGGCTGCTGCAAGGCGGCGCCATGTTCGAAGACACGCACCTGAGCGGCCATTCGCTGACGCCCAGGGTGGCGGTCAACTATTTGATCAACCCGCGCCACGGCTTGCGCGCGGTGTACTCGGAAGCCATCCGTTCGCCGGACATGTTCGAGAACAATGTCAACTGGAGCTACCGCGTCACCAACCTCAGCTCAACGACTTATGGGCAGAGTTCCGGACAGTACTTCGTGAAGACGCGGGGCCCGGGCAACCTCGACAAAGAACTGATGCGCTCGCGGGAACTGGGCTACAACGGCTTCTTTGCCGACATCGGGCTGAACATGGACGTGAAGGTGTTCTACGACGAAATCACCGACATGATCAGCTCGCCGCTGCGCAATAACCAGTACATTGCCAGCAACGCCAACAGTTCACGCTTCACCGGCGCCGAGTCCCAGTTCGACTGGCGCGTGAGCAACGCCGACCGCCTGCGGCTGACTTACGCGTATGTCGACGCCACCACCAGCAACCCACTGGACAAAGCACAGACCGCGCGTAACAGTGGCTCGGCCGGCTGGTTGCGCGAGTGGGGCCAAGGTTGGTCCAGCGCGCTGTTCTACTATGGCGACGACGCACTCAACCAATATCGTTTCGAACGGGTCGACCTGCGGGTGGCCAAGCGCATTGCCCTGGGCAAAGCCAACGTGGAGCTGGCCGGCATGTTGCAACAACGCCTCGATAACCAGCCCACCACCTGGGCCGACAACACTTACGACCATCGTCACGTACTCTACTTCAGCGCGGAGTTAGAGTTCTGACATGGGCGACTCGTCACGGATGACCTTCTTCTTTATCTATAGGCTGCGGCGACTTGCTGGGCTGCTGGCCGGCCTGTTGTTGTGCGCACCGGCGTGGAGCGCCGAAATCCTGCTGACCGCCGCCGAAGACAGCGCCGGGGTGCAGGCCTTTACCCAGGCGCTGGCCCGACAACGCCCCGAAGACCGCGTCACCTTCACGTCACTTGAGGCTTTGCCGGCACCCAGCCAACTGCCCGCCGGCACGCGCCTGATCCTGCTCGACCTGCCCGGCCTCGACTGGCGCCTGCGGGATACCCAAGGGCCGCCGACGCTGGTACTGCGCATCAGTCGGCTCCAAGCCCATCAGCGCCCGGAGGCCTCACGGCACGCGCGAGTCAGCCTGTTGTGGAGCGACCCGCCGCTGGAGCGGCAGTTGCGCCTGATCACCAGCGTCCTGCCCCAGGCACGACGCATCGGCGTGCTCTACGGCACCGACAGTGAATTCCTGCTGCCCGAATTGCGCCAGCATGCGGCAGCCCTGGAGCTGGAGATCGTACCGCAGCGTTGGGACAACACTAACGACAGTCGCCCGCTGCAAACCCTGTTCAGGAACAGCGACGTGCTGCTCGGCCTCGATGACCCGCAGCTGTACAACCCGAAGACCGCGAAAAACCTGCTGCTGAGCAGCTACGCCCAGCAATTGCCGCTGTTCGGGCCCAATGCAGGGTTTGTGCGCGCCGGCAGCCTCGCCAGCACCTACAGCGACCAGGACGATTGGCTGGCGGTACTCGATCGTTTGCTCGACCAGCCGCCGGCCGCTTGGCCACGCGCGCTGTACCCCGACCACTTCAAAGTCGTGGGCAACGCGCAGGTCGCACGCTCACTGGGCATCGAACAGGTGGACGAAGCCAGCGTCGCCGCCCGAATGGCCGAAGGAGAAAAACGCCCATGACCTTGCGTCGTCGTTGGGACATCAATACCCGCACCCAGCTCATCACCCTGGGCCCGGCGCTGTTGCTGACGTTGCTGTTGATCAGCTTCTTCACCTTCGTGCGTATCCAGGACCTGCGCCAGGAACTGGACCACACCGGCCAATTGATCGCCAACCAACTGGCACCGGCCACCGAATATGGGGTGATCTCGGGCAACAACGATGTGCTCGACAGCCTGCTGCGCGCCACGCTGGCGACGCCCCATGTGCGTTTCCTGGAGATTCAGGACAGCAGCGAAAATATCCTGGTGTACGTCGAGCAACCCGCGGAGAAACACGACCGCGCCCTGTCGGTAAAAGTGTTCCAGGCACCGATCCGCCTGCAGCATATCCAGTTGGGCAACGACTTTTTCCAGGACAACCTCAACGAACCCAAGGCCCCCCGCGCGGACTACCTGGGCCGGGTGATCGTCGGCATGTCCAATGACGCCTTCAGCCAGCGCCAGCAGGAGATCCTGTTCAAGGCCGGTATCCTCGCGCTGTTCGCCCTGCTGTTTACGTTCCTGCTCGCCCGGCGCCTGGCGGCGAGCCTGTCGCAACCGATCAGCGCCATGGGCCATGCGGTCAAGGCCATCCAGCAGGGCGACTACAAGACGCCGCTGCCGATTGTGGATGACTCGGAGCTGGGCGATCTGTCGCGGCATATCAACAACCTCGCCGAAGGCCTCAACCAGGCCAGCCGCGAACAACAGCAGGCCATGGCCCAGTTGATCCAGACCCGCGAGGAGGCCGAACGGGCCAACAACGCCAAGTCAGACTTCCTGGCGATGATGAGCCACGAATTGCGCACGCCGATGAACGGTGTACTGGGCATGCTGCAACTGCTGGAAACCACCGACATGACCGAGGAACAGACCGAGTACGCGGCGCTGGCCTCCGAATCCACCGAGCATTTGCTCAAGGTGATCAACGACATTCTCGACTTCTCGCGCATTGAACGCGCGGCCCTGGAGCTGGAACATATCCCCTTCAACCTGGCCGACCTGATCAACAGTTGTGCCCAGGCCTTCCAGCACAGCGCCCAGCAGCGCGGGCTGGCGCTCAAGCTGCCGATCCCGCCCGGCATGGACGCACTGCGGGTACAGGGTGATCCGACGCGGATCCGCCAGATCCTGGTGAACCTGATCGGCAATGCCTTGAAGTTCACCGAACACGGCACCGTCAGCGTGGAGCCCCACTGGCAGGTGCTCGACCATGAGTTGGTGTGGTTCACCTGCACCGTGCGTGACAGCGGCATCGGGATTTCCGCCGAGCGCCTGGAATTGATGTTCGATGCGTTCCAGCAAGCCGACAGTTCCATTTCAAGACGTTACGGCGGTACCGGTCTCGGGCTGCCCATCGCCCGTACCCTGGCCGAACGCATGGGCGGCACGCTGCGCGCGCAGAGCGAAGAAGGCCGTGGCTCGGTGTTTACCCTGGAGATCCCCCTGGCCATCGACCCGCACAGCCAGCCGTCGATCGCCCTGGATGCCGAGGGCAAGCACAGCGCCGGCGAGGGTCGCCATGTGTTGCTGGTGGAAGACAACCCGGTCAACCGCACCGTGGTCGAAGCCATGCTGCGCAGCCTGGGCTTTGAAGTCAGCCTGGCCACCGATGGCGCCGAGGCGATCCGCAGTGCCGAGAGCCTGATTTTCACCGCAATCCTGATGGATTGTCGCTTGCCCTTGATCGACGGCTATGAGGCTACCCGGCAGATTCGCCAACTGCCCGGCTGCGCCGACCTGCCGATCATCGCCCTGACGGCCAACGCCTTGCAGGGCGACCGGGAAGCGTGCCTTGCGGCCGGAATGAACGATTACCTGGCCAAGCCGTTCAAACGCACGGATTTGCAGCAAATCCTGCAGCGCTGGGTGCAATAGCGGCGCGCCATCAGCCAACTCCGACTGGCGTGAAAGACGAAAGTGCGGCAGTCTTAGGCACCCGAACGGGCCCCTGAACGGGCTCGGTTTAAAATTTCAGTGAACAAGTGTACATTCAGTACCTTGCCGCTGTGACTTTCACTACAACGCAATAGTCTATGTGTAGGCTGCCGACATGAGGCATGAACGCTTCATTCGGTTCGGGAAGATTTGCCCTACCCTGCCGCATGGGATTATTGAGGAGCTCGCATGACCAAACAAAACGCCTTTACTCGGGAAGACCTGCTGCGCTGCAGTCGCGGTGAGCTGTTCGGCCCAGGTAACGCGCAACTGCCCGCCCCGAACATGCTGATGGTGGATCGCATCACCCATATCAGCGAAGAGGGTGGCAAGTACGGCAAAGGTGAATTGGTCGCCGAGCTGGATATCACCCCGGACCTGTGGTTTTTCGCCTGTCACTTCGAAGGTGACCCTGTCATGCCGGGCTGCCTGGGCCTCGACGCCATGTGGCAACTGGTCGGCTTCTACCTGGGCTGGCAAGGCCTGCCAGGCCGTGGCCGCGCCCTGGGTTCGGGCGAAGTGAAGTTCTTTGGCCAGGTCCTGCCGACCGCCAAGAAAGTCACCTACAACATTCAAATCAAGCGCGTCCTCAAGGGCAAGCTGAACCTGGCCATCGCCGACGGTTCGGTGACTGTCGACGGTCGCGAGATCTATACTGCCGAAGGCCTTCGGGTCGGCGTATTTACTTCCACTGACAACTTTTAAGGGTTATCCGCATGCGCCGCGTCGTTATCACTGGTCTGGGCATTGTTTCTTGCCTGGGCAATGACAAAGAGACCGTCACCGCTAACCTGCGTGCAAGTCGCCCTGGCATCCGCTTCAACCCGGAATATGCCGAAATGGGTCTGCGTAGCCAGGTTTCCGGCTCCATCGACCTGCCCCTCGAAGAATTGATCGATCGCAAGATCTATCGCTTCGTGGGCCATGCTGCCGCCTACGCCTACCTGGCCATGAAAGACGCCATCGCCGACTCCGGCCTGAGCGAAGACCAGGTATCGAACGTACGCACCGGCCTGATCGCCGGCTCCGGCGGCGCATCGACCCTCAACCAGATGGAAGCGCTGGACATCCTGCGCGAAAAAGGCGTGAAGCGCGTTGGCCCGTACCGTGTCACGCGGACCATGGGCAGCACCGTTTCGGCCTGCCTGGCCACGCCGTTCCAGATCAAGGGCGTGAACTACTCGATCTCCTCCGCATGCGCCACCAGTGCACACTGCATCGGCACCGCCGTCGAGCAGATCCAGCTGGGCAAGCAGGACATCGTGTTCGCCGGCGGCGGTGAGGAAGAACATTGGAGCCAGTCGTTCCTGTTCGACGCCATGGGTGCCCTGTCCACCCAGTACAACGAAACCCCGGAAAAAGCCTCCCGCGCCTACGATGCCAAGCGTGACGGTTTCGTCATCGCCGGCGGTGGCGGCATGGTGGTGGTCGAGGAGCTGGAGCACGCCCTGGCCCGTGGCGCCAAGATCTACGCGGAAATCGTTGGCTACGGCGCTACTTCCGATGGCTACGACATGGTTGCGCCAAGCGGTGAAGGCGCCATCCGCTGCATGCAGATGGCCATGTCCACCGTGGACACCCCGATCGACTACCTGAACACCCACGGCACCTCGACTCCGGTCGGCGACGCCAAGGAAATGGAAGGTGTACGCGCGGTATTCGGCGACAAGGCCCCGGCCATCAGCTCCACCAAGAGCCTGTCGGGTCACTCCCTGGGCGCCGCCGGCGTTCACGAAGCGATCTACTGCCTGCTGATGATGGAAGGCAACTTCATGGCCGGTTCGGCCAACATCGACGAGATCGACCCGGTCGTCGCCGATATGCCGATCCTGACCAAGACGGTTGAAAACGTCAAAGTCGACACCGTGATGAGCAACAGCTTCGGCTTCGGTGGCACTAACGCCACCCTGGTGCTGAAACGCTGGCAGGGTAAGTAAGCCCCGCAGGTTGATCACCTGAAAAAGCCCCGACTGGTTCGGGGCTTTTTTATGGGCGACTGGATTTGAGACCGCAACCGCATTTGCGTGAGACGAAAACGTAATATCAACGCGCACTATCATCGCCGCGAGGTTTAGGCAGGATGGCCAGGAAGTTGTCCCTCGCCACTTTGTGGGCAACGTCTTCAGGCAATGCATCCAGGAAGACATCAAAGCGGTGCATTTCCTCATCCAGCTTGTTGAAACGCCCGACGACATCCGAACCCAGCATAAAGCGCTCCGGGAAGCGTTCCACCAGCGTTACCCACTCCGGCCGAGGCTTGCCCCCATCATCCAGCAGGTAAGGCGTGAGCATGCTCCAGGACAGGTCGATATACAGGTTGGGGTAAGCCTCGAGCATACGGCTCAAGGTGGGCAGCAAAAAGTCCATTTGCACCTGGTGGCGGTGAATTTCCTTGCTGGTGCCGGCGTGAGCCCAGATAAAGCGAGTGTGCGGGTGGTTGCGCAGCGGCTCTTCGATTTCGGCCAAATACAGCGGGTTACGCTCGCGCTTGGAGGTGATGTTGGAGTGCAGCATCACCGGCAAGTCGTTTTCCGCCGCCAGGTGATAGATGCGCGTCATGGCCTCGTTATTGGCGCGCGGGGTATCCCCCGATGTGAGGGCGGTAAGGTCGTCGTGACGGGTAAACACTTCACCGATGCCTTGCCACAGCCCTGGGTTGAGGTCGAGCATGCGCTGGATATGGGCATCCGAATTCTTGTCATTGGGGTTGAAGCCGGACAGAAACGGATGAAAGTGCTGGCGCTGTTCAGGCGTCAGTTTATTTACCGCTGCGGCGACAATCACGTCGGTGGCGCTGTACCAATAGGCATCTGCGTCATCACCGGCGTAGTAGCGCGGGCGCTTGGGTTCGTCTTCGTGCCATTTCTTTGCGACGGGAATGCCGGAAATCATGACATGCTCGATGCGATTTTCTGCCATTGCCTTGAGCAATGTGTCCATCCCCGCCGTTTCCTGGAAGAAATCCACGTAATGCAGGTGGGCATCGCTGTAGGCATAGTCGCGAGCCTGTGTCGCAAGGCTATTGGCGGCGAGCAACAGGGCGAGACTCAAGCGGGTCCAGGGCACGGTACAACCTCGATAAGGGCGAATACCGGTAGACCTTGCGTGCCATACCGGGGTTCAGCCGGCAAAAAATGTGGAACACCCCCGTGCCAGCATGCTCTATAACTGCATGACCTTCCTTCTGCCACCCCGTGAGGTTTGCCATGCCTGTTACCGTCAATACGCTGAACGCCGACAACTTCCGCCACAGCGTCAATATCAATAATCACGAGCTGTTTACCGATCTGCCCAAGAGCCTGGGTGGTGACGACTCGGCGCCCTCCCCCCACGATTACTTCGACGCCGCGCTGGCATCGTGCAAGGCGCTGACCGTCAAACTCTACGCCCAGAAAAAAGACATCCCCCTGACCGGCGTCACCGTGGAAGTCACCCACGACGCCAGCGAAGAGCAAAAGGGCAAATACAGGCTCAACGTCAAGCTGACGCTCAAGGGCGTACTCACCGACGAACAGCGCGACGAGCTGCACCGCGTGGCGGATCGCTGCCCGGTACACAAGCTGATGACCACCGCCGAGGTCACCATCGAAACCCGCCTCTCTGAAGGCGCGTTCAGCCAATAGCGGCAACCTCCCGTCGAGCGGGTTATGCTCATTACCCTACAACCCGCTCAGACTGGGACGCACCATGACCACCCTCACCGTGATCCGCCCACGCCCCGAAGATGTCGAAGGCCAGCCGATCCTGCGCCCGCTGCCCTCGCGGGAATGTCGCAGCGTCGGGCCCTTTGTGTTTTTCGATCATATGTTGCCGACCCGCTATGCACCGGGCAGCGGCATGAACATCCGCCAGCACCCCCATATCGGCCTGTCCACCCTCACCTATCTGTTCGAAGGCGCACTGCAGCACAAGGACAGCCTGGGGTCGGATCAGGTGGTAGAGGCCGGCGATGTCAGCTGGATGACCGCAGGCGGTGCAATCGCCCATGTCGAGCGCACACCCGAGGCACTCAAGGCCCGTGGTTTCAGCATGCATGGCCTGCAAGTGTGGCTGGCATCGCCCAAGGACCACGAAGAGGGGCCGGGGCACTACAGCCATCACCCCGCAGCGAGCCTGCCGGTGAGTGACAACCTGGGCGTGCGGATTCGCCTGATCGCCGGCAGTGGCTTCTGCCTCAAGTCACCGGTGCCGGTGCTGTCGCCTACGTTGTATGCAGATGTACACATGCAAACGGCCACGACCCTGCTGATTCCTGACGAGCACGAGGAACGCGCGGTGTATGTGCTGGAGGGTGAAGCCCAGCTGGAGGGTGAGCGGCTTGAGGTGCACAGCCTGGTGGTATTGCCGGCCGGGCAGGCAATGACCCTGTTCGCCGAGAGTGATTGCCACTTGGTGGTGTTGGGCGGAGCACCGCTGGATGGGCCACGGCGGATCAATTGGAATTTTGTCGCGAGCGATCCGCTGAAGATCGAGCAGGCCAGGCAGCGCTGGGCGGCGGGGGATTGGCCGACGGTGCCGGGTGAAACCGAAAGAATTGAGTTGCCGGTGAGATAGCTATCGGGGGCAAGCCCCCGATGACGCTGGAACAGGCGCTGAAGATTCAGCCCTTGAACACTTCATCCAGCAAGTTATGCATCGACCGGAACGCCCGTGCAGCGGTCTTGGCGTCATACATCATCTTGCCCGGCACATTGGCGTGCGGGTCGGTGAAGGAATGCACCGCACCGCCGTAGCTCAGCAATTGCCAGTCCACGCCGGCCGCGTTCATTTCATCTTCGAACGCCGGCAGTTGCTCTTTCGGCACCAACGGGTCGGAAGCACCGTGCAGCACCAGCACTGAACCCTTGATGTTTTTCGCATCTGCCGGGTTCGGCGTGTCGAGGGTGCCATGGAACGATACAGCAGCCTTCAATGGCGCACCGGTCCGTGCCAGCTCCAGGGAGCAGCAACCGCCGAAGCAGAAACCAAAGGTGGCCAGCTTAGAGGTGTCCACTGCCGCTTCGGTCTGGCCCTTCAGCTGCTCAAGGGCAGCCTGCATGCGTTTGTTCAGCAACGGGCGATCATTCTTCAACGGCATCATTGCGGCGCCGGCTTCATCACCATTCGACGGGCGCACGGTTTGCCCATAGAGGTCGGCGATCAGCACCACGTAGCCCTTGGCGGCAACGCTCTTGGCGATCTCTTCGGCCCCCGCACTCACACCCATCCAGTTCGGCGCCATCAGCAGGCCGGGCAGCGGGTTCTTTTGGCTGGCATCGAACGCCAGGCGGCTTTCATAAGACTGGCCATCAATCTGATAGACCACGGAACGCACGGTGACTTGGCTCATCATTTTCTCCAGTTGAAGATCACTAGAACGGAAATAGGCTGTAGGTGCGAGCTTGCTCGCGAAGAACCTCAACGATCACGCGGGCAACCTGATACCCAGCGCCGCCCGCAGGTTTTTCGCGAGCAAGCTCGCTCCTACAAACGAAAAAACCCGCCGAAGCGGGTTTTTCTACAACGGTATCAAACCGACAGTTCAACCAACAGCTTGTTCAGTCGGCGCACGTAGGCGGCCGGGTCCTTGAGGCTGTCGCCAGCGGCCAGGGCCGCCTGGTCGAAGAGGATGTGGGACAGGTCGCCAAAGCGCTCTTCGCTCTGCTCGCCGTCGAGTTTCTCGATCAACGGGTGAGCCGGGTTGAATTCGAAGATCGGCTTGGAGTCCGGGACCTTCTGGCCGCTGGCTTCGAGGATCTGGCGCATCTGCATGCCCAGGTCCTGCTCGCCGATGGCCAGGATCGCCGGGGAATCGGTCAGACGGTGGGAAACCCGCACTTCGCTGACGGCATCGCCCAGGGACGCCTTGATCCGCTCAACCAGGCCTTCTTTGGCCTTGGCGACTTCCTCGGCTTCTTTCTTCTCTTCCTCGGAGTCCAGGTTACCCAGGTCCAGGTCGCCACGGGCCACGTCGACAAAGGATTTGCCGTCGAACTCGTTGAGGTAGCTCATCAGCCACTCATCGATACGGTCGGTCAGCAGCAGCACTTCGATGCCTTTCTTGCGGAAGACTTCCAGGTGCGGGCTGTTCTTGACCTGTGCGTAGGTTTCGCCGGTCAGGTAGTAAATCTTGTCCTGGCCTTCCTTGGCACGTGCCAGGTACTCGGCCAGGGACACCACCTGCTCGCCCTCTTCACCCTGGGTGGAAGCAAAGCGCAACAGGCCGGCGATTTTTTCCTTGTTGGCAAAATCTTCCGCCGGGCCTTCTTTCATGACCTGGCCGAAGTTTTTCCAGAAACCCTTGTATTGCTCTGGCTCGTTCTTCGCCAGTTTTTCCAGCATGTCGAGCACGCGCTTAGTCAGCGCCGACTTCATGGAATCGATGATCGGGTCTTTTTGCAGGATTTCCCGCGACACGTTCAGCGACAGGTCATTGGAGTCGACCACGCCCTTGATAAAGCGCAGGTACAGCGGCAGGAACGACTCCGCCTGGTCCATCACGAACACGCGCTGCACGTAGAGCTTCAAGCCTTTCGGCGCTTCACGCTGGTACAGGTCGAACGGCGCACGGGCCGGCACGTAGAGCAGCGAGCTGTATTCCAGCTTGCCTTCGACCTTGTTGTGGCTCCAGCTCAGCGGATTTTCGTAGTCGTGACCGATGTGCTTGTAGAACTCCTGGTATTCCTCGTCCTTGATCTCGGTACGCGGACGGGTCCACAGGGCACTGGCGCGGTTGACGGTTTCCCATTCCTGCGCAGGCTTCTCTTCACCTTCGGCAGCTGCTTGTTCTTTCGGCAGCTCGATCGGCAAGGCGATATGGTCGGAGTACTTCTTGATGATATTGCGCAGGCGCCAGCCGTCGGCGAACTCGTCTTCACCGGATTTAAGGTGCAGAACGATGCGGGTACCACGGTCAGCCTTGTCGATGGTGGCGATTTCAAATTCGCCCTCGCCCTTGGAAGCCCAGTGCACGCCTTCGCTGGCGTCAAGGCCGGCACGACGGCTGAACACTTCAACCTTGTCGGCCACGATGAAGGCCGAGTAGAAGCCCACACCGAACTGGCCGATCAGGTGCGAATCTTTCTTCTGGTCGCCGGACAGGTTTTTCATGAAGTCGGCGGTACCGGATTTAGCGATGGTCCCCAGGTGGGTGATCGCATCTTCACGGCTCATGCCGATACCGTTGTCTTCGAGGGTGACGGTATTGGCGTCTTTGTCGAAGCTCACACGGATTTTCAGTTCCGCGCCACCTTCCAGCAGCTCAGGCTTGGACAGGGCTTCGAAACGTAATTTGTCGACAGCGTCGGAGGCGTTCGAGATCAATTCGCGAAGGAAGATTTCCTTGTTGGAATACAGCGAATGGATCATGAGGTGCAGCAGTTGCTTCACCTCGGTCTGGAAGCCCAGGGTTTCCTTTTGAGTTTCCACACTCATGGTCATCAAACTCCAATTGGATGGCAGTGGCCGCGCCCTGAAGGGTTGGCGGCGGGTTGTCATCAAAGTTGGGGGCTAAGAGCAGGATTTCAAGGGCGGACCACGTCCTCGATCTTGAAATGCGCACGGGCGGTGGCGATGGGCTCGGCGGCGGTGGTTTGCCAGGCGGTGATCGCCACATTCGCCACCCGTCGGCCCTGACGCCACACCTGGCATTTGGCGTAAGTGTCGCGAAACTGGCCGGCGCGCAGGTAATCGAGGGAGAAATCGATGATTTTCGGGAGGCCCGGCGCTCCGGTAAATACCAGCAGGTGCAACGCCGCTGCCAGTTCCATAAAGCCGGCAATCACCCCGCCGTGAAGCGCAGGCAATATGGGGTTACCAATATTGTCCTTGTGGGCCGGCAGGCGAAACAGCAATTCATCCCCCAGCCGGGTGCATTCGATCCCGATCAGTTTGGCGTAGGGGATCAGGTCCAGCAGCGCCTCGTAGCTGCCGCGTTGATGAGCCTGTTCCAGGCGGGTCTTGAATCGATGGGTCATGCCTGCTCTCCTTTGATGGCGCGCCCCAACCCTTGGGTGCCCTTGAGACGCTTGCCCATGCGCATGAAGGTGCCCACCACATGGGCGATGGGTTGTTGCGGGTCGTCCTGGTAGGCAAAACCACGGGTGAAGATCACGTCGGTGGTCACCCGGTAGCACTGGGCGAAACCATATACCGGCTTATGCGGCTCGGCGGGATGCATATAGTCGACACGCAGGTCCAGGGTCGGGCACACCTCGAACTCCGGCAGGACACACAGGGTGGCCATGCCGCAGGCGGTATCCACCAAGGATGTCAACGCGCCACCGTGGATCACGCCGGTCTGGGGATCACCCACCAACTGCGGCGCGTAAGGCATGACCAACGTGATGCCCTCCTCGCTGGCATGATGAACGCTGATACCCAGCACCTGACAATGGCGCAAGGCTGAGACAAAGCGCGTCGCGCGCTCTAACAAGGGATTTTCGGTCATTCGTTGCAGACTCTTATTAGTGTTGATGGGCGAAATAGACGGTGCGGGCGAAAGTTCCTTTGAGGTCGTTGTTTATATATCTGTGGAATAAAAGGAACTAATGCTGAACGGCCATGCTCGAAAGGCCAGTAGATATCTTCACTAAGGAGAAACACCCCATGCGTAAGACTTTAGCTATTTCCATGATGTTGGCCGCTGCCCTCGGTCTCGCTGCTTGCGACAAGAAATCCGAAGACAAAGCCCAAGATGCCGCAGCGCATTCTGAGCAAGCTCAAAAAGACATGGCGAAAGCTCAGGATAAAGTGAACGACGCTGCGAAAGAAAACGCCGATGCTGCCAAAGCTCAGGCTGAATCGAACGAAGCCGCCGCAAAAGAAGCAGCACCAGCCACTCCTGCCACCGGTTCCTGATACCGCGGCATGAAATAGCTTCGCTGCAAAAAGAAAGCCCGCTTATATAGCGGGCTTTACTTTGCCTGTTGTTTTTAACTCAGCGCGTCACGCATTAAATCTCCTCTTTGGCGGGCTCAGGCATTGGTGTATCCGTCTGCGTATACACCATCACTTGCAGTACGTCGGAATGAAACTCCCGGCGATACAACACGAACACCACCCCGGCACTCATCAACATAAACAACCAGGGGCTGACGAACCACGCCAGCATGGTCATGCCGAAGTAATAAGAACGCAGGCCAAAGTTGAACTGGTTGGCGGCCATGGAAATCACTCGCGCCGCACGCAGGGCAAACGCCTTGCGCTCCTGCTCCGACACATGCCGCTCACCGATCATCGGTGCCGATCCGACCAGCACCGCGGCGAAGTTGTACTGGCGCATGCACCAACTGAAGGTGAAGAAGGCATAGACAAAGACCAGCGCCAGGCAGAGCAGCTTGATCTCCGACATGCCCTGGGAGGCCTGCTGCACCATGGGTATGTCCGCCAGCAATGACACCGCCCGCTCGGAGGCCCCCAACACCGTGAGAATGCCGGCGAGGATGATCAAGGTGCTGGAGGCGAAGAATGAGGCATTACGCTCCAGGTTGCCGATCACGCTGGCGTCGGCAATCCGGTTGTCGCGCAGCAGCATGCGACGCATCCAGTCTTCGCGATACAAATGCAGCACGCTGGCCAGGCACGCGGTGTCTCGGGCTTTCCAGGTGGCATAACGGGTGTAGCCGCCCCAGCATAGGATGAACCAGAGGGCAGCAAGCAGGTGGATCTGATTGGCTTCGACGAACGACATGCGGGTCCTTGCAGAAAGAAGATTGAGAAACTTTTTGCGTCTGTTCGACGTTAGCGCAGAGAAAAAGACACTGCCCGCCGCTCAAAAAAAATGCCCCGTATCGATTGATACGAGGCATTTCCGTACTGCATGAAACCCGCTTGTTATGCGATGGCTTCGCTGCGCTTACCCAGCATGCGATCAATGACGACCGCCACAACCAGCGTCATCACCGACGGTACCAGCCACGCCAGGCCTTGCTCGCTCAGCGGCAGGTTCGCCAGCTGCGAAGGCATCCAGCCTGCCAGGCCTGCGCCCTTGAGCGCGTCAATGCAACCAAAGATGAACGACACCAGCATCACCGGACCAACGATACGGCCCTGCTCCTGCCAGAAATCTTTGCAGAAGCTCAACGCCACCAGCACGATGCACGGCGGATAGATCGCAGTGAGTACCGGGATCGAGAACGCAATCAGCTTGGTCAGGCCCAGGTTCGACACGAACAGCGAGAACAGCGCCAGGATCACTACCAGGGTCTTGTAGGACAGCGGCAGGATTTTGCTGAAGTACTCGGCACACGCGCAAGTCAGGCCGACGGCAGTGACCAGGCATGCCAGGGAGATCAGTACAGCCAGGAAGCCACTGCCCAGGGAGCCGAAGGTGTGCTGAACATAAGCGTGCAGCACTGCGGCACCATTGGCAGCGCCGGCAGCGACTTCATGGCTGCCCGACCCGAGGCGGAACAGGCTGACATACACCAGCGCCAGACCGACGCCGGCAATCAACCCGGCAATGATCGCGTAGCGGGTGATCAGCTTGGGCGATTCGACACCACGGGAACGGATCGCATTGACGATCACAATGCCAAACACCAGCGCACCCAGGGTATCCATGGTCAAGTAGCCATTGATAAAGCCCTGGGAAAACGGTGCGGCGACGTATTCCTGGGTGGCGACACCCACCTCACCAGCCGGCAGGGCAAACGCGGCAATGCCGAGGATGGCCAGGGCGATGATCTTCAGCGGCGCCAGGAAGCGACCCACGGTGTCCAGCAGTCGGCCTGGGTACAGGGAGACAAAGAACACCACCAGGAAATACACCGAGCTGTAGAGGAACAACGCCAGCGGGCTTTCGCCGGTCAGCGGCGCCAGGCCCACCTCAAACGACACGGTCGCGGTACGCGGGGTGGCGAACAGCGGCCCTACCGCCAGATACGCCGCCGCCGCGAGCAGGCCACCGGCGATCTTGCCGATCGGGCTGCTCAACGCGTCCATGCCGCCACCGACCTTGGCCAGGGCGATCACGGTGACCACCGGCAGGCCAACGGCAGTGATCAGGAAGCCCAGCGCCGCCATCCAGACATGAGGCCCGGACTGCAAACCCACGATAGGCGGGAAGATGATGTTGCCGGCGCCCACGAACAGGGCGAAGGTCATGAAGCCCAACGCCAGGATGTCCTGGCTTTTCAACACTTTCATTTGAGGAAATACCACACTACTGAATCGGAATTTAGAGAGGGATTCCCTATGGATGAGGGAAATGCTGCCGGCCCTTATGGGCACCGACCGGTCTAGCGCGCAGCTTCCTTTTGGGAGGCGGACGCATAAAGAGGCGGCTAGGGTACAGAATTAGCCTGACAAACGCACTGTTGCGGGGCGGACTGTCCGATAAGCGACATCTTGATGTCGCGTTTTCATACTTAATTTGGCAATACAAACAAAATTGTGGGAGGGGTGTAGAACCGTAGACATCGTTTACATCTGAAACCGGGGACATCGTTTACACATTTGAGGCCTGGACGCGGGTC
>NZ_JBWKOX010000034.1:0-41351 GCF_059416305.1 Pseudomonas sp. GW821-FHT09D08 | reverse complement strand
AGTTCAGTCGGTTAGAATACCGGCCTGTCACGCCGGGGGTCGCGGGTTCGAGTCCCGTCCGCTGCGCCATATTCGGTCACCTGGCCCACTGAACGCCAGGTCACCACAGAAAGCCCGCTCAATGAGCGGGCTTTTTTTTGCCTGCGATTTGATCATCCTGCGCCTTGCCGTTGTGCATGGCCTGCTCCTCCCGAACTGTGCTGGTGCGTCATGACGTGGGGGAATACCCCCATGCACATTGGTCGATTGCGCCCCCGGCCGCTTAAACGGTTATCTATCACCACGCGAAGACTTCCAGGCGAGCTACCGGCAGCAGGACGCTGCGGTGCCCGCTCTCTAACAATGGCCTGTCAGGGCGATAAAAATAGTCTGCAAGGGGAATGGCACTGTATGAAATATCCATTGCGTCCGTTGGTGTTCTGGCCAACGTTCCTGATTCTGCTGGCGGCGGTGATCGCCAGCTACATCGACCTGAATGCTTTCCTCGCGGTCAGCAAGCAACTCAACAGCATCATCCTTAACAACTTTTCATGGCTGTTCAGTGCCGGCTCGTTTGCCATGGTGGTGTTGACAGCGATTGTCTATCTGTCGCCCCTGGGCAGGGTGCGTATCGGTGGCGAAGACGCTCAGCCGTTACTGAGCAAATGGCGCTGGTTCATGGTGGCGCTGTGTACCACGCTGGCGGTGGGTGTGTTGTTCTGGACCACCGCCGAGCCGCTGTACCACGTGTATGGGCCCCCCACCAGCCTGCCGATCGAAGCGGGCAGCGGTGCGGCGAAAAGCTTCGCCATGTCTACGATGTTCCTGCACTGGACCATCACCCCCTACGCCATCTACCTGGTGCCCTCGCTGGTATTCGCGCTGGTGTTCTATAACCGGCGCAGCAACTTCTCAATCGGCGCCATGCTCGAACCGTTGCTGGGTGAGGCGCGGGTCAAACGCTATGCCGGGCTGATCGACACCCTGGCGATGTTTGCCTTGGTGGCTGGCATGGCATCGTCCCTGGGCACCGGCGCGTTGACCTTGTCGGGTGGCCTGAGCCAATACATCGGTGGCGAAACCACACCGTTCCGCCTGGGGATCATCATCGCGATTATCGTCATCACGTTTGTGGTCTCGGCGGCGAGCGGCCTGCAGCGCGGCATTGTGATGCTGTCGTCGTTCAACACCTGGATCATGCTGGCCTTGGGGTTGTTCGTGCTGTTGTGCGGGCCGACTCTCTACATGTTCAGCCTGGGTGTCGAGTCTTTGGGTGTTTACCTTGACACTTTCTTCAGCCGCAGCCTGTTCACCGGCGCCGCCAGTGGCGACACCTGGCCGCAGAGTTGGACAGTGTTCTACTGGTCGGTGTGGTTTGCCTGGGCGCCGGTGAGTGCGCTGTTCCTCGGTAAGATCGGCCGTGGTTACACCGTGCGCGAATTCATTCATATCAACATGCTTTACCCGGCGCTGTTTACAGCGGTGTGGATCTGTATCTTCTCTGGTACGAGCCTGTATTTCGATGCGCTCGGCGATGGCAGCCTTAACCGCGTGCTCAACGAGCAGGGCGTGGAGCACGTGCTGTACCAGATGTTCCAGCAACTGCCGGCCAGTGCTCTGATGATCGCGTTCTTGCTGTTCGTGGCGTTCATCTCCTTTGTCACGGCGGCGGACTCCAGCACCGACGTGATCGCCAACCTGTGCAGCAAAGGCGTGACGGCCGATTCCGACCTGGATGGCAACCCCGCGTTGAAAATCGCCTGGGGCGTGATCATCGGCACAGTGTCGTGGGTGATGGTGTCGTTCATTGGCATCGATGGGGTGAAGATGCTTTCCAACCTCGGCGGGCTGCCGGGGATGATCCTGGTGCTGCTGGCCAGTACTTCGCTGATCTTCTGGCTGAAAAATCCGACATTACTCGATGTGAAAAACCTACAGTCCGTGACTCAGCCCAACCTGAGTGGCGCCAGCCCCGTCGCGGAATTTGCCCGCTAGAAGCTAAAACCTGTGTGTCTCCCCACGCGCTCCCAGGCGGGCGCGTGGGGGGCGTTTGTTCGCAATAAATGTTTGGAGCTACCGATGGAAATCGTTACCGAATTTGCCTACAAGGTCCGTGAAATCGAGCACTGTCTCATCCCGTTGAGAGACGGCACCCAACTGGCGGCACGTATCTGGCTGCCGGAGACCGCGGGCCTGCAAACCTTTCCGGCGATCCTGGAGTACCTGCCCTACCGTAAGCGTGATGGCACCGCCGTACGTGACGCGCTGACCCACCCTTGGATGGCAGGGCAGGGCTATGTGTGTGTGCGTGTGGACATGCGTGGCAATGGTGAGTCCCAGGGACTGATGGCTGACGAATACCTGGTGCAGGAACAGGACGACGCCCTTGAAGTGATCGACTGGCTATGCCGGCAACCCTGGTGCGACGGGCATGTCGGCATGATGGGCATCTCCTGGGGCGGATTCAACGGCCTGCAAGTTGCGGCACGCCAGCCCGAGGCGTTGAAGGCGATCATCACGTTGTGCTCCACCGATGATCGTTTCGCCGACGACATCCACTACAAGGGCGGCAACCTGCTGATGGAGAACTTCGGTTGGGCCGCGACCATGCTCAACTTCAGTGCCGCAGTGCCCGACCCTCTGCTGGTGGGTGATGATTGGAAAACCCTCTGGCTTCAACGCCTGGAGGCGATGCCGCTGCTTGCCGAGACCTGGTTGAAGCACCAGACCCGTGATGATTACTGGCGTCACGGCTCAGTGTGCGAGGACTATTCGCAGATCAAGGCGGCGGTCTACGCGGTGGGTGGCTGGGGTGATGCCTACCGCAACACCGTCTCGCGTCTGATGGAGCATTTGCCAGGACCGAAAAAGGCCATGATCGGCCCGTGGATTCACAAATACCCGCATTTCGCCGTGCCCAATCCCGCGATCGGCTTCCTGCAAGAGGCCAAGCGCTGGTGGGACCACTGGTTGAAGGGCATCGAAAATGGGGTGATGGATGACGCTGCCTGCACCTTTTACCTACAGGATATTCTGCCGCCCAAAGGCAGTTATGCCGAGCGCCCAGGTACCTGGGTGCAGACATCGGGCTGGCCTGACCCGCAGGTGCAATGGACCGATTTCAGTCTTGACGAGCGCGGCCTCAACCCCGGCCACCAGGCCTTGGCCGTTGCTCGCAGTGTGTGCTCGCCGCTGACCACCGGCCTGCATCAGGGCGAGTACTGTGCCATCTGGTTTGGTCCCGATGGGCCCACGGATCAGCGCCGCGATGACGCCCACGCGCTGTGTTTCGACTCCCAGCCCCTGACCGAGCCCCTGGCGCTGCTGGGTGATGCACGCTTGAAGTTGCGTCTCGCCAGCGACACCGCCTGCGGGCAACTGGTGGCGCGCTTGAACGCCGTGGCGCCGGACGGGCAGGTCACGCAGGTCAGTTACGGGGTGCTTAATCTCAATCTTCGCGAGGACTTTTCCCACGTCACTCCTGTAGTCCCGGGTGAACCGATGGACGTGCACCTGAACCTTGACCATGTCGGTATGCGCCTGCCCGCTGGCTACCGTTTACGCCTGGCGTTGAGCACCGCGAGTTTCCCGTTGTTATGGCCCAGCCGTGAGCTGACCACCCTGACCTTGCTGCCGAGCCTGCACAGTTTGCAGTTACCGGTTTTTATCGGCGAGGCAGTGGAGTGTCCGTTCGATGCGCCCCAATCGGCGACGCCGGCTGCCCTGGAAGTCCTGCGCGCCGCTGCGCCGAAACGGACGTTGATCGAAGATGTGGGCAGTGGCGAGGTGTGCGTGAAGATCGAAGATGACCTGGGCGCCATGCGGTTTATCGACCATGGCCTATGGGTGGACCAGCGTTGCACCGAGCAATACCGCACGTTGCCTTGGAATCCGTTGTCGACGAGTGCTGATATCCAGTGGCATTACCGCGTGGGCCGCGACGCATGGGAGGTGGAGGTGGAAAGCCGCCTGAGCGTGCATGCCGATGCCGAGTGGTTCTATGTAGAGGCGGAGCAAACGGCCTGGGAAAATGGCCAGCTTGAACACCGTCGTCAATGGAGCAAGCGTGTGGCCAGGGTCGCGCTGTGACTGAGCAACTGGCAGGATACCTGCCAACATGATCTCTGCGGGCGTGGGGAAACCTGGGCCCGTTTCTGCCATTGGAACTGCCCATGTCGCGCCGAAACGTCGATCTTCCCCCGCTCAATTGCCTGCAAGCCTTTGAAGCGGCAGCCCGCCATTTGAGCTTTACCCAGGCCGCTCATGAACTGAACCTGACCCAGAGTGCGGTCAGTCGCCAGGTCAAGCGGCTGGAAGAAGACCTGGCGCGCCCACTGTTCTACCGACTGGCCCAGGGGCTGAGCCTGACACCCGCCGGGGTGCGTTTCTTTCGCACCATCCAGCGCTTGCTGCGCGAGCTGGACCGCGAGTCCGCCGAGTTGCGTCGGCGCGGTGCCGATCGTCAACTGACCCTGGCCAGCACGCCTACCATCAGCTCCATCTGGCTCGCCGGCTTGCTGCCGGAGTTCCAGCGCGAGCACCCGGACCTGGATATCCGCATTCTGTGCAGCGAAAGCCCCAGCCACTTGGATGTCAGTGAATATGATCTGGGCCTGTTCTATCACCTTGACGAACTGGCCGCGCCCCATGGCCTGGAATTGTCACCGGTGTTCGACAGTGAGCAGGTCATCACCGTATGCAGCCCTGGCTACATAGAGCGCCATGGTCCGATTCACGATGTTCAACACCTGCTGCACGCTCACACCTTGCTGATCGTCGAGGACCACTACCATGACTGGCTGACCTGGACCGATTGGTTTGCAGATGTTGGTGCCCACTACTACACCCCGCGCCATGCGTTGCGCACCAACAGCTATCAGTTGTTGATGCAATCGGCGGTCATGGGCCACGGCGTGGCCCTGGGCTGGAAGAGTTTGCTCGCGGGCGAGTTGGCGTCGGGTCGATTGCAAATGGCCTTGCCCCACACCATGCACAGTCGCGGTCGCCTGCACCTGATGCAACCTCATCATCGTAATCCGCCTTTGGCGGCACGCAGTTTCCGCCAATGGTTGCAGGCCCACGCCAGCCACTTGAACACGCCCTCCGAGTCGCCATGAACCTGACCTTCCTGACCTTCCCCGCGCTGTATAGCGCCACTATCCTGATGCTCACCGGCAATGGGCTGTTTTTCAGTTTTATCGGCCTGAGCCTGAGCAGCCAGGGCATCAACGAGGTGTGGATCGGTGCGCTGACGGCCGCGTACTACGGGGGAATGGTCTGTGGGGCCAAGTTCGGACATCGCATGATCGCAGGCATCGGGCATGTGCGTTCGTATGTGGCCTGTGCCGGCGTCGCCACCATCATCGTGTTGCTGCATGTGCTGTTCGAGCAACTGACGTTCTGGCTGGTGCTGCGATTCGTGATGGGCGTGGTGATGATGAACCAGTACATGGTCATCGAAAGCTGGCTGAACGAGCAGGCTGAAAACAACCAGCGCGGCGCGGTATTCGCCGGCTACATGGTGTCGGTTTCCCTGGGCTTGATGCTGGGGCAGGGCATATTGATAGGGCTCCCGGAGCTGGATTTCAAGCCGCTGGTGATCGTGGCGATCTGCTTTGCCGCTTGCCTGCTGCCAGTGACCATGACCCAGCGACTGCACCCGGCGAAGCTCGTGGCGGCCCCCCTGGAAGTGGGTTTTTTCTGGCGCCGCGTGCCCCAGGCGCTGACCACGGTTTTTGTCACCGGGCTGATGATCGGCGCGTTTTATGCGTTGGCGCCGGTATTCGCCACCCGCAACGACCTGAGCACCGCCCAGGCCGGTACCTTTGTTGCGGTATCGATATTTGCCGGTCTGTGTGGCCAGTGGCCGATCGGTTGGTTGTCAGACCGTATCGACCGCTCCCGGCTGATTCGGGCCTGCGCCCTGGCCCTGGGGATGGTGGTGATTCCCCTGTGGGGGCTGGTGCAGTTGCCGTATGCCCTGTTGCTGGTGTTCGGCTTTCTCAGCGGTCTGTTGCTGTTCACGCTCTACCCGCTGGCGGTGGCGCTGGCCAATGACAACGTCGAGCAACCCCGGCGTGTACCGTTGAGCGCCATGATGCTCGCCACCCACGGCATTGGTGCCAGCCTTGGGCCGCTGCTCAGCGGTACGCTGATGACCACCTACGGGCATGGCGCGTTTTACATGCTGTTCTCGGCCTGCGCACTATTGCTGGTCTGGCGCGTGCAGCCCAAACAGGTCACTGGCGAATACCGCGTCGAAGGGGCGCCGTTGCACCATGTGGCCATGCCCGAGCATCCGATGGGCGCCATGGCCGCGGTACTCGACCCGCGGGTGGATGACATTCCCGAGGAACTGGTGATCAACGAGCCCGTGCCCGACAGTAAACCGTGACGGCTACTTGGCTTTTTTCTTGCGCGACTGGCGGGTAGCAAGGTGCTCGAAGCAAAACGAGGCGGTGCCGAATACGGCGATCAGGGTGAGTACGATCATGCCGAGGGTTGCGCTTTCCACGGTGGACTTCCTACGTGATGGGGTAGGTAGTCACGGTAGAGGCACGGCGAAAACGGCTCAATAGACCCGACGCGATCCTTACGGCACCGGGGCCATTGTTACGCACTCTTTACGGGGCGTTGCGGCTGTGGCGGTAATCGCTGACGGCTTCGTACACCGCCTTGCGCAAGCGATTGATGCCACCGATGGGCCGATGCTCGGCTATGCCAAACCATGGGTTGAACGACTGGTTGTCACACGCCAGGTTCTGCTCGGGCGTATCGAAGTCCTGAGCCGGGATCCGCACCCTGGCCACGCTCTCGTAGGGCGCATCGCTCTCCTTCCACTCGATGCTGGTGTCTTCGATCGGCATGAACTTCTGCGGGTTCTGCCGCTGGATCTGCAACACGAAACATGCCGGCACGCGGTCGGTGGACAGCTGCTGGCTTAAGGCGCTGCGCAGGAAGTTCGGCAGGTCCTGGTTCTGCTTGGGCAGGGCGTATTCCGGGCAGCCCTGTGGGTCGGGCGCGACGCGGAACTTGGCATTGGCCGCGCCGAACTTGTAGGGCGATACCGAAAAATAGGTGGTCTGCGTCGGGCTGGCCGGTGCGGGTGCCAGGGTTGCCAGAGCAATAAACAGGTGACGCACCTGCCAGCTGCGCGGGTCGGCCTTGGGGAAGAACGCCAGGACTTTCTTGCCATCCGCCTGGGCGCCGATGTTCTGCGCGTACTCCGCTACATCGCTGACAAAGAAATTCGGGTGGCTGAACATCACGAAGTCCTGTTCCGTGCGGGCCTGCTGGTCGGCGAGCAATTGTTTGCCCGGCACATCCAACAGCTTGAGCGCCATGCCCCGGGCATCGCGGATGCTGTCGAACTGCGGGTAGGCGTTGCCGTTGGACAACCGCATCATGGCCTGCCAGGTCTTGCCTGGTTCGGCAAATACACCCTGGCGCAACGCCGGGTCGAGATCGGCCAGCACACTGACTTCGGCTTTCACGCAACCATGGGCCTTGGCGTGGGCATCGCGCAGGTAGCGCGTGCCTTCGCGATGCTGGTCAACGATGCGCACGGCGGTCTGGATAATGCCTTGCGTCATTGCTGCTTCACCCGCAGGGATCTGCTCGTCCGGCGACACCGGCCCGCTGTGCTGCCAGGCAAACCACGCCGTGCTCGCCAGCCAGCCGAGCAGGCCCAGGCCCACCAGCCACAGCAGGGTCTTGCCGAGAAACCGGCCAATGCCCAGCCACAGGCGGGCGAGGAGGGAAGGTTGGTCGTATCGAGATCGGATCATCATGGCAGTTGTTGCTCCAGCGGGCCGCCCAGTACTTTGAGGTATTCCAGCAGTGCCCAGCGTTCCTGCGGCAGCAAGCTGCGGCCGATAACGCCATTGCCACGCTTGCCGGCACGGAATTCGTGGCCGCTGTTGTGGTTGCCGGTGAGTTTGGTATCGAACAGGAAGGCATTCTTGAACGCTGCGGTCTCAAAGCCCAGGTGACGCGGGTCGTAGTTGAAGGTGCCTTTATAGAAGGTGGTGCTGCGCTCGTCCTGGGGCGAGAGCAACTGGTAGATCGTCGGCACCGAGCCGTTGTGCAGGAACGGCGGGGTCGCCCATACACCGGCCAGCGGGCGGGCCTTGTAGGCACGCAACTCGCGCACGCCAATGGGCAGGCCGTAGCCATCCAGGCGCGGGCGCTCGGCCGGGGTGACGCCGGCAGCGCGGTAGGCGTGGTCTTCGACGAAGGCCGTGACGTAGGCCAGGCCCTTGGCCACGGACATTTTCTTCAGGTCCAGCGGCTCGGTGGGGGTGGGGTGGAGTTCGACATTGAGCTTGGCCAGCTCCGCCGGGTCCCACTGCAGGGCGCTGAGGTCATAGCGCTGGTCGGCAATGTTGCTGGCGGTACCGGGGTCGGTGCCGATGTACGCCACCGGCAGCATTTTCAGCTGCTGCACCGGGCGGCCATGTTCCTCGGTGACGGCCGGCACATGGCAGCCGGCGCAGTTCTCGGCGAACAGCGCACGGCCCTGGGCGGCGAGGGGCTTGTCGACGGGGCCGAACAAGTCCTCGGGCCAGGTCGGTGGTTTGAGGCGTTGCAGGGTTTCTTCGATCCGGTTGAGGTCACGCACCCTGACACTCGACGGGTAGCGCGCATCGCCCTGAAGCGGTTGGCCGGCGGCGTCGAAAAAGCTCAACGTCGCGCCTACACCGAGGGCTTCACCGATATTACGCGCCATGGGTTGCTGGGCCGAGCCGTTCCATTGCACCCAGTCGAAGGTCCAGATGTCCCACAGCTGCGGGTAGTCCACCGGCGCATTGGCGACGCGGTAGTTGTCTGGCGAAATGGCATCGCCAAAGCTGGCATTGGCGATTCGGCCAAAGGCGTCGGTGCGGCCCGGGCCTTCTTCGGTGGGGTAGAGGCCGCGGTGGGTGTCGTTCCAGGCGACCTTGAGGAACTGGTTCAGCGACTGTTTGAAGTCTTCGCGCAACTGGCTGTGCTCGGCATCGTAGCGATCCCCCAGCACCTGGCGGGCAAACCGCTCGAATTTCCAGGGGTTGTAGTAGGTGGCGGCGAGGCTGGCGACCAGGGCCTGGCCGAAACTGCCACCGCGCAAGGTGGGTACGCTGGAGGGCAGTACGTGTTGGGCCGAGCCGCCGTCGATACGCAGGGCCTGGCCCTTGAAGTGCAATTCGCCGGTATGGCAGGCGGCACAGGTAATATCCAGGTACTCGACGTTGCTGTCGGCGTTTTTGTGCCGGGCGAAGCCCACGGGCAGGTTGCCGGGGTTTTGCGTGGTGGGTACCTGCTTGGGGTCCACCAGGAAACCGAAGCGCGCCAGGTACTCCGGCGTGGCAAAACGCCGCTCGGAGAACGGCAGTTCCAGGGCGGTGAACCAGTTGTAGTGCAGGCCTTTTACTTGGGTGCCCTGGGGCGTGAAGTAATAGGTCTGGCGGTCGGCGGCGCTCCATTGGTCCTGGTAGTGCACCTGTTCCACCGGCACGTAGTCGGGCAGCCTGGGGTTGACGGTGTAGTACAGCACCACGGCCACGATCAGGCCCAGCGCGATGAGTATCAGCAGTAAAACACGGGAAAAAATGCGCAAGATGGCTATCCTTGTCTCGGCCTTGTCGAGTGGTCGCGTTGTTATGCCACTACGCCACGGGTGCGGCAAGTGGCCATGAGTCAGATGAGAGGCGGTCCCGCGATCCGTCGCGGGCTCCCATAATGAATGAAAATGCTTTTAAACACGTGAACTTATCGGAAGTTTCCTGCTCACATGCCGGTAGCCATTGGTCGTGGCCGCCTGATAAGCTCGCGACTTTATTCGAATGCCCTTTTGGCGCATGAACAAGGAAATAGCATGAAACAGCATCGGTTGGCGGCGGCGGTGGCCCTGGTTAGCCTGGTACTTGCGGGTTGTGATTCGCAGACCAGCGTAGAGCTGAAAACCCCGGCGCAGAAAGCTTCCTACGGCATCGGCCTGAACATGGGCAAAAGCCTTGCTCAGGAAGGCATGGATGACCTGGATTCCAAAGCGGTAGCCCAGGGCATCGAAGATGCCGTCGGCAAGAAAGAGCAGAAGCTCAAAGACGACGAACTGGTTGAAGCGTTTGCCGCACTGCAGAAGCGTGCTGAAGAACGCATGACCAAAATGAGCGAAGAGTCGGCAGCCGCCGGCAAGAAATTCCTCGAAGACAACGCCAAGAAAGACGGCGTAGTCACCACGGCTTCCGGCCTGCAGTACAAGATCACCAAGAAAGCCGACGGCCCACAGCCTAAGCCGACTGACGTGGTGACTGTTCACTACACCGGCAAGCTCACCAACGGCACCACCTTTGACAGCTCCGTGGATCGCGGCAGCCCGATTGACCTGCCGGTCAGCGGCGTGATTCCTGGTTGGGTCGAAGGCCTGCAACTGATGCACGTTGGCGAGAAGGTCGAGTTGTACATCCCGTCCGACCTGGCCTACGGTGCCCAGAGCCCGAGCCCGGCAATCCCGGCCAACTCGGTGCTGGTATTCGACCTGGAACTGCTGGCCATCAAGGACCCAGCCAAGGCTGAAGCCCCGGCTGCACCTGCCGCCAAGAAGTAATCGGCGCTTGAACAAACAACGCCCCGTCTTGACGGGGCGTTGTTGTTTCCGGGGTTTTCAAAATCAGTGCCTGTAGACATCCGATCGAACGCCCGTACGCGGTAACAGTCTGATGTAAGACTCGAGTACGGGTATCGGCACATCTGCGCCAAGTCAATGAATTCTTGGGTTTTTTTGATGTGCGCAAAAAACGCCCGATCTGACTGGAAGCCTTGTAGACCGTGGCTTTCAGCCGGTAAAACAGGCTCTGTTCACAAGGTTATCCACAATTTGTGTGGATAACCTTTCTGTTTGATGGAACTGGAGTGACAGATGAAACCACCCTTCAATTTCACCCGTTTCCTGCCCATGGCTGCGCGCTTGCTGGGCCGTGGACGTTTGCCGACCCTGCTGTTTGCTGTCGCCGCCAAAGGCTCCAGCCAGGGCAACCGCCTGGGCAAGCTCAAGGATGATCTCAAACTGCTTCAATCCCTGTGCCTGGCCTACTGGCGTGGCGAGTACCGGGCCATCAGCCCAAAGGCGCTGATCTCTGTGGTGGCGGGGTTGATGTATTTCCTCAGCCCGATTGATGCGATCCCGGACTTTATCCCCATGTTCGGCATGCTCGACGACATCGCTGTACTGGCGTGGGTCATGAAGACCCTGG
Source organism: Pseudomonas sp. GW821-FHT09D08 (assembly GCF_059416305.1). Taxonomy (NCBI): domain Bacteria; kingdom Pseudomonadati; phylum Pseudomonadota; class Gammaproteobacteria; order Pseudomonadales; family Pseudomonadaceae; genus Pseudomonas; species Pseudomonas sp. GW821-FHT09D08. The sequence continues at coordinate 30,141 of NZ_JBWKOX010000034.1, read as the reverse complement.
AAGGCGAACTGAGCGCGTTTCGCGCCTGGCGTGACGCACAGCGCCCGGAAAAACTCGCGGTGGTTGAGCGTTTGCCTGCGACCCCAGCCTTGCTGGCCAGGGAAAACCCGCAAAAAAACGGATGACGTGGCTATCCCCCTGCGACCTTTGTGGCTGTTAGGATTACACTCCTAAGGAAAGAGCTTACTCAGTAAGTGCAGTTATCCTACGGGGCGGTCATGGATATTCAGATAATTTCACGCAATGGCGAACCCGAGTATGCGGTGTTGCCATGGGATCAGTACCAGGCGCTGCTAAAAGCCTCCGGTCAGCAACAGCCTTCACCGACGCCTTCTCCTACTGCCCAAGCCGCACCTGACCAGGTTTTGCGCCCGCTCGCAGACCTGCGCGGCTTGCGTGAAGCCAAGGGCCTGGCGATTGAAGCGTTGGCCCGCACCGTGGGCATCAGCCCCTCGTATCTAGGATTGATCGAAAGTGGTGAACGTCAGCCGGATGCCGCAATCCGCCGCAGCCTGGCCTGGGAATTAGGCGTTGCAGGTTGGAGGGATGAATCTTGAGCCTACGTATCAGTCGTCAACATTGGGATGGGTTACTTAACGAACTGGATCAGGCGCGCCGCCAGCGCCATCTGCTGACCTACCGGGCACTGTTGGAGCGCCTGCAATTTCCGACGCCGGCGATGCAAACCCTGGCCGCTGCCCTGGAGCACCTGGCGGCGCTGGACGCCAAGGCCGAGCAACCGTTGCGCAGCTCCCTGGTGATCAGCCAGGGCGCCAGTCGCCTGCCGCGTACCGGGTTCTTTGAATGTGTGGAGCGCCTGGGGCGTTTCAGCGGGCCGTCCGATGGCGTGGCCGCCGCCTCCTGGCATGCCTCGGAAGTGGTGCGGGTGTTCGAATACGAGTATCCGGAGTCTGCCGAGGCTTAAAGCGCCTGGGCCAGGATGTCCATGCTGTCGATCACATGGATGCTGTAGCCGGCCATGTCCTTGGCATGGTGCTTGGCCTGTGAGGCCAACTCTGCCAACTGGCTGGCATCGAGTTGTCCACAGGCCTGTGGATACAAATGCACCACCCCGATCGACAGTGACAGCAACGCAAACTCCTGGCGTACGCCCTGGCGGTTCAGTGCCACGAAGCAGCCGGCGTCGAGGTGCTCGGCGCGGTAGAAGCGCCGGCACTGGGTATGGAAATCGTCCAGCAGCTGGTTGAGCCGCTTGCGCCAATCCTGTGGCCCCAATACCAGCAGAAAGTCATCGCCACCGATATGCCCGACAAAGTCGCGGCTGGGGTCGACCCGGTCGTTCAGGCACTGCGCCAGGCACAGCAACACCTCATCCCCACGCCCGTAGCCGTAGATGTCGTTGAACGGCTTGAAGCTGTCGATATCCACGTAGCAGATCACCGACTCCCGCTGTTGCTGCAACAGCCGCGTCAGGCACTGCTGGATCGGCACGTTGCCGGGCAGCAGGGTCAGCGGGTTGGCATAGCGTGCCTGCTGAATTTTCAGTTCGGTGATCAGCTTGAGTACATCGATTACCCGGCCCAGGCCGAGGTAGTCGCCATTGAGGGTGATGATGAAATCTTCTTCGATACGTTGCCGGGCGCGGCTGGTCAGCAGGCGGCTGACCTGTTGCAGCGACTGGCTCAACTCCACCGCCAGAAAATCCGTACTCATCAGCCTGCTGATGGGCTTGCGTGCAAACAGGTCGGTGGCAAACGGCTTGAGCAGCGCATCCGACAACGAATGCCGGTGCACGATCCCCACCGGGTGGCCGCGTCCATCCAGCACCGCCAGGGAGTTAAGGTTGGCCTGGCGGCGGAATGCCTCCAACACCTGGGCGGTGGCGGTGTCCTGATCGACCGCCGGTTGCTCGTTGAGCAAGGCGCTGAGGTCGCCGGCTTCTTCGCTGAGGGCCACGTTGGCCTGGTCGGGCTTGGGCAGCATCTGGCGCGCTTCCTGGGGCGGCTGCTCCTGTGGACGGCAGAGCAGGTAACCCTGGACCAGGTCGACGCCCATCTCGGTCAATACCGCCAGCTCTTCCGGCAATTCGATGCCCTCGGCGATCACCTGGGCCCGTGAGGCCCTGGCGATCTGCAGGATAGAGCCGACAAACTCACGCTTGAGCGCATCCTGATGGATACCGTCGATAAAATGCCGGTCGATCTTCACGTAATCCGGGCGCAGCTCCGACCACAAGCGCAGGCTGGAATAGCCGGCACCCAAGTCATCCAAAGCAATCGAAAAGCCCATGTTGCGGTAATGGTGCAGGGCGGTTTGCAGCAGGTCGAAATCGTCGGTGGGGGTCTGCTCGGTGAGTTCGATCACCACCTGGCTTGGCGGGATGCCGAAGTCGCGCAGCAATTGCAGGGTGCGGCCCGGTTGATGAGCGGTCTCCATCAAGGATTCCGGCGAGACATTCAGGAACAGCTTGCCCGGCAGCTTTTGCTCGCTGAAGCGGCGGCAGGCGCTTTCGCGGCAGGCCATTTCCAGTTCGCTGAGTCGTCCCGCATGGCGCGCCACCGAGAACAGCGCGATGGGGGAGTGCAGCGGGCTGTTCGACGGGCCGCGGCTGAGGGCTTCGTAGCCAAGGATGCGCCGTTCCGACAGACAGATAATGGGTTGGAACAGGCTGTGCAAACTGCCTTGAGCCAGGATAGAGCCCAATGCACTCAGCTGTTCGGTCATAGTCATGGCGATCTCGATCGAAAAAAAAGGACCGCGGGCGTTACGCCGACGGTCCTTCATTTCACGACAGAATGATGTCTATATGATGACACTCCAAGGAGCGATCACATTAAATAGCCATCATTTACTGCTTGGCCACCTGTTTGGTGATTTTCAGGTAGTCCAGCAGGATCCGGCCGCTCTCGGCCAGGTAAGCGTCGTCTTCCGGCTTGGTTTTATCCGCTTCGGTCGGCAGCGCATCCTCGTCTTCTTTCTTCAGCTCCTTGAGGGGTTCTTCACCCTTGGCCTTGCGGCGGATGTTTTCCAAGGCAAGTTGCTTGTTTTCGATGTCGGAGTGCTGTGCACGACGGTCCACTTCATTGAGGCTGACGGTTTTTTCTTCCATCAACTTCTTGGCCAGGGCCAGCTTGTCGCGGATGAACACAAACTCGGCATCCTTGGCGGAGCGGGTATCGTGGTCAGCCTTCAACTGCGCGAGGAACGGTTTGAACGGGTCCGAGGCCGGCTTGATCGCAGGACGGATGGTGTCCCATGGCATGGCTTCCGGCAGGGCGCTTTCGCCGATTTCCTTGGTGTCGATGATCGACGGGAAATCGATGTCCGGCAGTACGCCCTGATGCTGGGTGCTCTGCCCGGATACCCGGTAGAACTTGGCCAGCGTCAGCTTGAGCTCGCCATGGTTCAGCGGCTGGATGGTCTGCACGGTGCCTTTGCCGAAGGTCTGGCCGCCGATGATCAACGCGCGGTGGTAGTCCTGCATGGCGCCGGCGAAAATCTCCGAAGCCGAAGCCGACAGACGGTTGACCAGCAACGCCATCGGGCCTTTGTAGAAGGCACCCGGGTTCTCGTCTTCGAGCACGTCGACACGGCCGTCAGCGTTGCGTACCAACACGGTCGGGCCCTTGTCGATAAACAGGCTGGTCAGCTCGGTGGCTTCCTGCAGGGAACCGCCGCCGTTGTTGCGCAGGTCGATGACCACGCCGTCGACTTTTTCCTTTTGCAGTTCGGTAAGGATTTTCTTCACGTCGCGGGTGGTGGACTTGTAGTCCGGATCGCCGGCACGGAAGGCCTTGAAGTCCAGGTAGAAGGCCGGGATTTCAATCACGCCCAGCTTGTAGTCCTTGCCATCCTGCTTGAGGTTGAGGACTTTCTTCTGCACGGCCTGGTCTTCGAGCTTCACCGCTTCACGGGTGATGGACACGATCTTGCTGGTCTGGTCGTTCGGTGCATTGGTGTGCGGAATCACTTCCAGGCGCACCACGCTGCCTTTCGGCCCGCGGATCAGCTTGACCACTTCGTCCAGGCGCCAGCCGACCACATCGACCATCTCTTTGTCGGCCTGGGCCACACCGATGATCTTGTCGGCAGGCGCCACCTGCTTGGTCTTGTCTGCCGGACCGGCCGGCACCAGACGCACGATCTTCACCTGGTCATTGTCGCTTTGCAGGACGGCACCGATGCCTTCCAGGGACAGACTCATGTTGATATCGAAGTTTTCCGCGTTATCTGGCGACAGATAATTGGTGTGCGGATCGTAGGACATCGCGAAGGTGTTGATGTAGGCCTGGAAGATGTCTTCTGCGCGGGTCTGGTCCAGACGCGCCAGTTGATTCTTGTAGCGCTTGGTCAACAGCTCCTGGATAGCCTTGGGCTCTTTGCCGGCGATCTTCAGGCGCAGCACTTCGTCCTTGACGCGTTTGCGCCACAGGTCGTCGAGGGCGGCGGTGCTGGTCAGCCAAGGCGCGTCCTTGCGGTCCACCAGAAGGGTTTCCTTCTGGGTGAAGTCGAGCTTGTCGACACCCTTGTCCAACTCACCCAGGGCGAAGTCCAGACGCGCTTTCACGCGGTCCAGGTAGCGCTTGTAGATGGTGAAGCCAGGCTGCAGGTCGCCGCTCTTGAGGAAGTCGTCGAACTGCGTCTTCCACTTGTCGAACTCAGCGATATCGCTGGCCAGGAAGTAGCTGCGCGACGGATCCAGCAGCTTGAGGTAGCTGTCGTAGATGATCACCGAGCGGGCGTCGTCCAGCGGCGGCTTGCTGTAGTGATGACGCTTGAGCAACTCGACGACGTTAAGGCTGGCAATCACCTCATCGCGGTCCGGCTGAAGGTTGTCCCAGCTGTTGGCTGCGAGCGTATTGGTCGACATCGACGCGAAGCCGATACCAATGAAAAGAGCGAGGGCGGTGCTGGGGAACAGATGCTTCATGCTGATTCGACGCGGGGGCAATTGATAACGCATATTAGGCCGTCTTTGAAGTTGCCGGTTCCATAGGGGCCGGTCGCATAATGCAAAAAGCCCGACGCTACTGCTACGGGCTCAGTCCAGACTCACTATGGAGGCACTGTGAAAGCATTGCAAGGCGTTGAAGGTCATGTGGAGTGGTTGGACGAACCCAGTCCTACATGTGATGTAGGCCAAGTTCGCATTCGCGTGGCGGCTGCGGGCCTTAATCGCGCCGATTTATTGCAGCGTGCGGGGCTCTATCCGCCACCGCCTGGCGCCAGTGCCGTACTGGGCCTTGAGTGTTCCGGGGTGATCAATGAAGTGGGCCCGGGTTCGTCCTGGCAGGTGGGCGATCGCGTCTGTGCACTGCTGGCCGGTGGCGGCATGGCCGAAGAAGTGGTGGTGGATGCACGTCATGTGCTGCCGGTGCCGGAAGGTCTGTCGCTGGTCGAAGCGGCGGCGCTGCCGGAGGTGTACAGCACCGCGTGGCTCAATCTGTTCCAGCTGGCGGGCCTCAAGCCCGGTGAGAAAGTGTTGCTGCACGCCGGCGCCAGTGGCGTGGGCTCGGCGGCCATCCAGCTGTGCAAGGCATTTGGCAGCCCATGCTGGGTCAGCGTCGGCTCGGCGCAGCGCCTGGCCTACTGTGAAGACCTGGGCGCCCAGGGCGGCGTAGTACGCACTGACGGTATCGAAGGGCTGCGGGATTTCGGGCCATTCGATGTGATCCTCGATCCGGTCGGCGGCAACTACGCCGCGCTGGACCTCAAGCTGCTGGCGCTGGACGGTCGCTGGGTGTTGATCGGCTTGATGGGCGGCCGCGAGGCGCAACTGGACCTGGCCCAGGTGCTGGCTAAGCGTGTGCAACTGCTGGGTTCGACCCTGCGCAGCCGTGACGATCAGTTCAAGGCCGACCTGTTCAGCGACCTGAGCCAGCATGTATGGCCGCTGTTTGCCGAAGGTCGCCTGAGCCCGCAATTGGCCAGGACGTTCCCGATCAAGGATGCCGAGGCGGCGTTTGCGGAGCTGGCGACTAACCAGATCGCCGGGAAGCTGGTGTTGGTGATTGACGAAAGCCTGACCTGATCCCGGATTGGAATAGGGTCGATGTGGGAGGGGGCTTGCTCCCACATTTGATTGGATTTCAAGTCGGGATAGGCGGTGTCAGACCCAGTGGTGGATTGGCCAGCCGGCCTTCTCGGCATGCTCGCGCAATACCGGATCCGGGTTCACCACCTGCGGGTGCTCCACCTTCAGCAACAACGGCAAGTCATTGCGCGAATCCGAATAGAAATACGCGCCGTCCAGCGTCTCACCTTCCTGCTCCAACCATTCCAGCAAACGCGTGATCTTGCCTTCGCGGTAGGTCAGTACACCGACGGTACGGCCGCTGTACACGCCATGACTCACTTCCAGTTCAATCCCCAGCACCTCATCAATGCCGATACGCGCCGCAATCGGTTTCACCAGGTGAGTCCCCGAGGCGGAGATCACCAGGATCCGGTCGCCATTCGCCCGATGGCGGGCGATGGTCTTGGTGGCGTCGCTGTAGATCAGCGGTTCAATCACGTCCTCGACCCATGGCTCCACCAAATGCTCGATTTCCTCCGGGGTGCGGCCGATCATCGGTTCCAGGCTGAAGTCCATGAAGTCTTCCATGGCCAGCTCGCCCCGGCTGTAGGCGTCCATCAGCTCGTTGTTCCTGTCCATGAACGACGCCGGGTCGACCCAGCCCAGGCGCCCCATCTGTTCGCTCCAGAGGGTGGCGCAGTCGCCGTGGATCAGGGTGTCGTCCAAATCAAAAATTACCAATGCCATCCGTTACGCTCTCTCAAGATTCACTGCGGCTCAGGCTACTTCACATAGCGCACTGGGGTCGATGGAAAGTGCCAGGCGCTGGCCGTCCGGGTGCAGATCGTCTGCCGAGCGGTTGAGCACGTCCACCACCAATTCCACGCCACGGGCTTCGATGCGGTAGCGAATCACGTTGCCCAGCAAGCTGTGGCTGCGCACCAGCGCGTCGAGTTCGCCGTTGCGGCTCAGCTCGATGGCCTCCGGGCGAATCGCGATGCGCCCGCTGATCGGGCGTTGCAGCAGTTGGCTGGCCTTGTCGGCGTCCAGCAGGTTGTAGTTGCCGATAAAACCGGCGGCGAATACATCCACCGGTGCGGTGTAGAGGGTCTCGGCATCGCCGCTTTGCACGATCTTGCCCTGGTTCATCAGGAAGATCCGGTCCGACATGGTCAGGGCTTCTTCCTGGTCATGGGTCACGAAGATCGTGGTCAACCCCAGTTCGCGCTGGATCTGGCGGATCTGTTCGCGCAGGTGCTTGCGAATCCGTGCATCCAGCGCCGACAGCGGCTCATCCAGCAGCAACAGGCGCGGGCGGGTGACCAGGGAGCGGGCCAGGGCCACCCGCTGGCACTGGCCGCCGGACATCTGGTGCGGGTAGCGGCCGGCCAGGTCCTTGAGTTCCACCAGTTGCAGCACTTCCTGCACGCGCTTGTGGCTGTCATCGGCGTTGACTTTTTGCATGCGCAGGCCGAAGGCGACGTTTTGTTCCACGGTCATGTTGGGGAACAGCGCGTAGCTCTGGAACACCATGCCGATGTTGCGTTTCTGTGGGCTCAGCGGAACGATGTCCTGGCCGTCCAGCAGGATTTTCCCACTGTCCACCGCGGTCAGGCCGGCGATGCAGCGCAGCAGGGTGGACTTGCCGCAACCGGATGGGCCGAGCAGGGTGACGAACTCGCCCTTGGCGATTTCGCAGTTGATATCACTGAACACCGGGGTGCCGGCGTAGCCTTTTTGCAGATGTTGGACGCTGACGAAGCTCATTGGCTTTTGTCCTTGTTCAAGATATTGGCGGCCCAGGTCAGCACCAGCACAAAGAAGAAATAGGAAATCACGACGGCGCTGGTGAAGTGGCCGCTGCTGTTGCGCATGTTGTTCAGGTACACCTGCAGGGTTTCGTAACGGGTGCCCACGAGGATATTGGCGAACACGAACTCACCGAACAGGAACGAGAACGACAGCAGCAGCGCCACCATCAGGCCTTTGCGCAGGTTGGGCAGCACCACGAAGAGCGCGGCCTGCCAGGTGCTGGCGCCAAGCAGTTGCGAGGCGTCCATCAGGTCGCGCAGGTTGATGGCTTGCAGGTTGTTGGTGATCGCCCGGTACATGAACGGCAGCGCCACGGTGAAGTAGCAGCCGATCAGGATCCACGGCGTGCCCACCATCGCCAACGGCCCGGAGCCGTACAGTTGCAGAAGGCCCACCGACGACACCACCGGCGGTACCGCGAAGGGCAGCAGGATCAGGATGTTCATCAAGGCGTCGAGCCTGGGAAAGTGGTAATGCACCACGAACAACAGCGGCAGAATCAACACCACCGACAGGATCAACGCACCCACGCACACCAGCAAGGATTGCCCGAAGGCCATCAGGAAGCGTGGGTCGCTCCACAGCTGCACATACCACTTCACCGTGAAGCCCGCCGGCAGAATGGTTGCTGACCAACTGCTGGCAATGGAGTAGACGAAGGTGCCAATCAGCGGCAGCACCAGGATCGCGAACAACAGGTACACCACCACGCGGTGGTAGAGGGAGGCCGGGCCGGCTTCAGCGCGAGACATGGTAGCTCCTCTTGAGCAGCAGTTGATGGACCACGGTGACCACGGTCATCAGCGCCACCAGCACCACGGCCAGGGCGCTGGCCATGTTTGGATCGAGGGACACATCCCCCGACACCAGGCCGGCGATACGAATCGGCAGCACGTTGAAGTTACCGGTGGTCAGGGCGTAGACCGTCGCATAGGCACCCAGGGCATTGGCCAGCAGGATCACGAACGTGCCCAGCAGCGCTGGCGTGAGCACCGGCAGGCCGATATGCCGCCAGAACTGCCAGCCATTGGCGCCCAGTAACGCAGCGGACTCGCGCCAGTCTTCGCGCAGGGCGTCAAAGGCAGGGTAGAGCAGCAGCACGCCGAGGGGGATCTGGAAGTAGGTGTAGAGGATGATTAGGCCGGTCTTGGAGTACAGGTTGAAGTCCTGAATGATCCCGGCTTGCTTGAGCATGATGGTGATGCTGCCGTTGAACCCCAGCAGGATGATGAACGCAAAGGCCAGGGGCACGCCGGCAAAGTTGCTGGTCATGTTGGCGAAGGCAGTGACGAAGTTGCGCAGCGGCGAATCCACCCGGCGCAGGGAGTAACTGCCCAGCGTGGCAATGATGATGCCGAAGATGCTCGAGTAGAAGCTGATCTCCAGGCTGAACTGGATGGCCTGCAGGTAGAACTTCGAACTGAAGATGCGCGTGAAGTTGTCCAGCCCCCAGCCGGTGTCTTCGGTCTGTAGGCTATTGATCAGCACCCAGACCAGCGGGGCGATTTCGAACACGATAAAGAACAGTGCGAAAGGCACCAGGCACAGGAGGGCCAGCCATTTGCCGCGGGATATTGAATTCACTTCAGTAACTCCCGGCACACAGGTTTGTCGTGGGGTACGCCCAGCAGTTCGCAGACGGTGCCGCACAGCTCGGTCTGTTTCGGTGCGGCGTGGGTGTCCAGGCTGAAGGCATCGCCGAGGACGAACAGCGGCACTTCCCGTTCTTCCGGCAGCAGGCCGTTGTGGGAGCGGTCGTTGTTCATGCCGTGGTCGGCGGTCACCAGCACCTGGTAACCCGCATCCAGCCAGGCTTGCAGGTAGTCGGCCAGGATGATGTCGGCCGAGCGTGCGCTGTTGCGGTACTGCGGCGTGTCGAGGCCGTGCTTGTGGCCGGCGTCGTCGATGTTCATCGGGTGCACCACCATGAAGTCCGGCGTGTGCTTGAGCCTCAGGCTGTCGGCGTCAGCGAACAGGTGGGAGTCCGGGTAGTGGTCATTCCAGTAGAAATGCCCGTGCTGGATCGCCAGCGCCTTGTCGTCGGTATGACGATCCCGGGCGGCGAGAAAGGGCGTGCGGTTATACAACTCGCTGACCCAATGGTAAGCCGCCGCTGCAGTGGTAAGGCCGGCGTCGGTAGCGTAATGGAAAATGCTGCGCTGGTTGGACAGGCGCGAGACTTGGTTGTGGACGATGCCGCTGTGGATCGGTGGCACGCCGGTGAGGATGCATTCGTACAGCGGGCGGGACAGGGCGGGCAGTTCACATTCCAGCTTGTAGAGGGCTGCGCGTCCTGCGCCGACATAGGCCTGCAAGTGCCCCATGGCGTGCCTTGCAACCTCGAAGTTAAGGCCGTCGAGCACGACAAGGATGACGGGGTGTTTCATGGGGGGCGACGCTCCGCAATGATTGACTTGGCTCAATTCCTCTGGAGGAACGGGGTCAAAAATGAGGGAGGGGGCTTGCCCCCGATAGCGGTGTGTCATTCAACGAATTTGTTAGCTGATCCACCGTCATCGGGGGCAAGCCCCCTCCCACATTGGATCTCCACTGGAGCTCCAATGTGGGATAAACCCTTACTTCATCTCTACGATGACCTGCTCGTTCCACAGTTGCGGCAGCTTCTTGGAAGTCGCTTCCCAGGCATCGGCATCCTTGATCGGCTGCGGGTTGGCCTTGGTGTACTGCTCGCCCGGGATCAGGTTCTTGGCGATATCAGCCGGCAGTTTCAGGTCGGTTTCGGCACGGATCGGACGTGCGTTGCCACGCGCCAGGTTGAGTTGGCCGGCGTCGCTGAAGATGTATTCGCGGGTCAGCTTGGCGGCGTTCGGGTGCTTGGCGTATTTGTTGATGATGGTGGTGTAGCCGGATTTCACCGAGCCGTCCGATGGGATCAGCACCACGTAGTCATCCGGGTTGGCCATCTTGGCTTTGTAGCTCAGGCCGTTGAAGTCCCAGACGATACCCACTTCGACTTCGCCTTTTTCCATGGTGGCGATGGTCGGGTTGGACAGGCCGAGGCGACCTTGCTGGGCGATCTTGGTGAAGAATTGCAGGCCGGGGGCAATGTTCTTTTCATCGCCTTTATTGGCGATGGCGGCGGCGAGTACGGCGTTGGAGGCCTGGGCCGCAGTGCTCACGTCACCCACCGAGACTTTGTATTTGCCGGTTTGCAGGTCAGCCCAACTGGTTGGGACTTCGGAACCGTGCAGCAGCTTCTTGTTGACGATGAACGCGATGGTGCCGGTGTAGGCCAGGGCCCAGTGACCGTCCTTGTCTTTCGCCCAATCCGGCACCGAAGCCCAGTTGGACGGCTTGTACGGCTGGGTGACTTCCTGCTTCACCGCGATCGGGCCGAAGGCGGCGCCTACGTCGCCGATGTCGGCGCTGGCGTTGTCTTTTTCGGCCTTGAACTTGGCGATTTCCTGGGCCGAGCTCATGTCGGTGTCGATGTGCTTGAGGCCGTAGGTCTTGGCCAGGTCTTCCCAGGTGCCTTTCCAGTTGGCCCAGTCATCGGGCATGCCGACGCTGTTGACGGCACCTTCCGCTTTCGCGGCGGCTTCCAAGGTTTTTAGATCGGTATCAGCGGCCATGGCGGCGGTGCACATGGCAATGGTCGAGCCTAACAGTGATGCCAGGAAAAGCTGTTTCATCCGAAGCTCCTTTGGGCGTTTTCAACGCGGCGGTGTTTTCTACGGTGTTGTTGGTCTAGGTCAGAGCAATACCTGAGCCAATCTAGACGCGATGGATGACAGTTTCATGTCGATGTCGTTTTTAAAACCTTGATGTCGCTCAGCGCAGACTTAGCGTAGACCATGCTCAAGTGCCCGTAGCGACTGGACTTGGCCGATGTATTGCAGGGTGTGGTGCAGAGACGGGGCAGGGACTGTCATCTGTCGGTCATCAGGAGTGCCTAGGCTGGCAAGCAGTCGTGCAAGCCCACTTATGCAGCGGTTTGTGCACCTGAACAGTGCTGGTCTAGTCCAGATAGGTAACGTTGATGCGTGATGAGGCAATCAAGGCGGTGACATCCATCGGGCTGGCGCTGCAAGAGCAGATCGACCACGGCCTGTTGGCGCCTTCAAGCAAGCTGCCTGCCGAGCGCAAGCTCAGCGAGTTGTTTGGTACCACTCGAATTACCGTGCGGGAAGCCTTGTTACAACTGGAGGCCCAAGGGCAGATTTATCGCGAGGAGCGCCGGGGCTGGTTCGTTTCGCCGCCACGCCTGGCCTACAACCTGATGCAGCGCAGCCACTTTCACGCGATGGTCAACGACCAGGGGCGGGTGGCATCCACCGAAGTGATCAGTGCACGGCTGCAGCCGGCCTCGGCTGCAGTGTGTGCGTGGTTGCAGCTGCCGGCGTTGTCCAGGGTGATCCAGATCTGCCGGGGACGGCGGATTGACGGGCGGCTGGTGTTGTATGTGGAGCACTACCTGAACCCGCAGTATTTCCCGGGGATTCTCGAATGCGACCTGAATCAGTCGATGACCGAGTTGTATGCGCGCAAGTACGACTTGCACTACGGGCGGGTGCGCTTCGAGATCGTGCCGACCTCATTGCCGGTGGAAGCGGCGGCGGCATTGCGCGTGTCGGTGGGCAGCCCGGGCTTGCGGATCGCCCGGGTCAATTATGACCAGCACCAGCGCTTGATCGACTGCGACCTGGAATTCTGGCGGCATGATGCGATTCATGTCGGTGTGGATGTGGTGTGATCGGGGGGCCTCCTGTAGGAGCGAGCTTGCTCGCGAAAGATGTCAACGATGACGCGGGAGGCCTGGCTCCCCGCAGCGCCCTCAGGTTTTTCGCGAGCAAGCTCGCTCCTACAGTGAGTGCACCGTGAGTGCCTTGATCACTTGGTCCACATTGCTCTCCAGCTCCGATACCGGGTCCGCGCCGTCTACGTTCAATACCAGCAGCGTTGAACCGCCTGCCGTGATGGCGGCTTTCACTGCATCACTCGGCTGGCGATGATGCAGCACCACGGCCACGTCGTTGTCCTTCAGCTCGGCACTGAGCTTCTGTAACGCCTCAGGTGTCCAATCGGCGTCGGGCCGGGCATCGGTGCTGAGCAGTTCGAGATTCAAACTGCTGATCAGATAGGCAAAGTGATCGCTCAAACTGACCACACTCAGGTTGTCCGCCTTGGCCAGTCGCGCCTCGCTGTAGGCGCTGAGCTTGAGCAGGCGTTGCTTGAGGGCGGCCAGGTTGGCGTCGATCTTCGCCTTGGCGCCCGGTGCCAGGCGGCTCAGGTCGGCGGCCAGGACATCGGCCATGCGCCCCAGGTTGTTGCTCGATTGCCACGGCTGGCTGTTCAAGCCATCGGCGACGCCAGGTTGCACGGCGATGCCCGGCAGGCCGCCATCCACCGGGCGTGCCGCATCGATTTCGACGATACGGATATTGCTGCGCCGGGCCACGGGGTAGAGCGGGTCGTCGGCCCACAGCGAGCGCAGGCCGATGGCAGCGTCGGCGTCCTGGGCCAGGGTGTTCAGTGCCGGCGCGCCACGGCCGGTAAAGTACGACACCTGCCGCGAGCCCGGCAGGTTGGCCGGGGCGGCGCGTTCAAGCTGCACGTCGGTGCCCTTGAGCAGCACCTGCGCCAGGCCGTAGGTGATCGGCAGCGAGGCCAGGACTTTGACCGGTTTTGCAGCGTGAGCAGCAGGTTTGCCCGCGTCGGCCGCCATCATCGGCGTGGTGATCAGGCAAGCGATGGCCAGGGCCAGAGGTTGAAGAACGGAGCGCATTATCCAAGGTTCCCTTTGAGGCTGGGCACGGTGCCCCGCGCGACGGCGGCAAGGGCGAAAGCGATACCTGCCATCAGGATGATCGCGGCACCGGAGGGGATGGGCAGGTCGAAGATGATCGGCAACAGGATCCCGCACAGGGTGCTGACGGTGGCGATCACCACCGAGATCCAGAAGAAGCCTTTGAGCGATTGGCTCAGCAAGCGTGCCGCCGCAGCCGGAATCACCAGCAGCGCGCCCACCAGAATGGCGCCGATGACCTTGACTGCCGCCACGGTGATCAGCGTCACCAGGATCACGAACAGGTAGTCCAGGGTCTTCACCGCCACGCCGCGCACCGCCGCCAATTGCGGGTTGAAGCTGGCGAGCATGATGCGGTTGTACAGCGGCAGCGCCAGGGCCATCACTAGGGCGCCGACAATCGCCAGTACCAGCAGGTCGTTGCCGTTGACCGTGAGCACCGAACCGAACAGCACGTTCTCGAGGATATGCACGTTGATCTTGCCCGCCAGTATCAGCAGCAGGCTGGCGCCCAATGCCAGGGACACCGACAGGAACACGCCGATCAAGGTGTCCGGCGCCAGGCCCGTACGGTTGCGCAGGTAGTTGAGCAGGATGCCGAACAACAGGCAGTAACCGAACAGGCTGCCATAGGGCCCGGTGTAGGGCTCACCCAGCAGGATGCCCACGGCCACGCCGGTCAGCGCGGCATGGCCGACCGCTTCGGAGAAAAACGCAAAGCGCTTGACCACCACCAGCGTGCCCAGGCCGCCCAGCACCGGGCCGATCAGCAGACCGGCGAGCAGGGCGTTGACCACAAAACCATAGGCCAGTGCCTCCGGCAGGTAACCGGACGAGGCCCAGCCCTGGACCATCAGGCGAAACGCTTCATAACTCATGGCGCCGGGCTCCGAGGATGGGTAGAGAACAGGGTCAGCAGGCGCTCCGGGGTCAGCGCTTCTTTCGGCGTGGCGTCGAACAGCAGGCGGCGGTTCAGGCCGGTGACGCGGTCGGCCAGGCGGCCCACGGCTTCCAGGTCGTGCTCGATCCACAGCACGGTGATGCCGGCCAGGCGCCAGTCATTGAGCAGGCGTTCGAACACCTGGATGCCCGCTTCATCGAGGGCCGACATCGGTTCATCCAGTACCAGCAACTGTGGCGCCGGGATCAATCCCTGGGCCAACAACACCCGCTGGCGCTCACCGCCGGACAGCGCGCCCATGCGCCGCTTGCGCTTGTCCTGCATGCCGACCCGTTCCAGCGCCTCGCCAATCGCGGCGGCATAATGTTTGGACAAACCCAGGAATGCCGGGCGCCGCTGGCACATGGCAGCCATGAAATCATCCACGGTCATCGGCAAGCCACGGTCGAACTCCAGCGCCTGGGGCACATAACCGATGGTGCCGGGTGTGCCCGGCCATTGCAGGCTCAGTTGCCCCTGGTGCGGTGTCTGCCCCAGCAGGGTCTTGATCAGCGAGCTTTTGCCGCCACCATTCGGGCCCACCAGCGCATGGATGCTGCCCGGCTGCACCTGGAAGCTCACGCCGTCGAGGATCACGGTGCGGCCCAGGGTGAGGGACACCTGATCGAAGTCGAGGGTCGGGCCGACGCTCGCGACCTTAAGTTGCTGCGCTGCGGTCATGCCCCGGACTCCTGAATCGCCCGTACCACGGTGTTGAGGTTGCCGGTCATTTCCACTTCATATTTTTCAGCGCTGTATTCGCCGTAGGAAATATGCGACAGCGGGTACAGCTTGACCCCGGATTCGCGCTGGATGGTGTCGACATAAGTCGACGGGAAATCCATCTCCGAGAAGATCACCTTGACGTCCAGGGCGCGCAGTTCGTCGATGGTCTTCTTCAACTGGCTGGGGCTCGGCTCGATCCCGTGGGCCGGCTCGACCACGGCCGTGACTTCCAGGCCGAACTCGCGCAGTAGGTAATCGTAGGCCGCGTGCACGGTGGCGACACGCAGGTCCGGGTTGGGGGCGCCGGTCAACTTGGCCAGGGCATCGGCCCGCATCTGCCGCAGGCGTTTGCCGTAGGCACGGGCGTTCTGGGTGTAGGTCTTGGCATTGTCCGGGTCGAGCTTGCCCAGCTCGCGGGCGATGTTGTTGACCTGGGCAATCGACGCACTGATCGACAGGAAGGTGTGCGGGTTGACCACCTTGCCGGCACCGCGCGCGGCGTTGCCGGTGGCTGCCAGCAGCGGCACGTTGGCGTTGGCTTCGATCACCGGGATGTCCGGGCGCTCGCTGGTGGCGATCATGCGGTCGGCGAAATCGTCATGGCCGACGCCGTTGAGCACGATCACATCCAGGGTGCCGATGCGCTTGATGTCTTCGGCGCGTGGCTCGTAGGCGTGGGGATTGAAGCCGGCCGGGATCAGCGGCACGACGTCGGCCTTGTCGCCGACGATATTGGCCACGTAGCTGTAATAAGGGTGCAGGGTGATGCCGATACGCAGGCGTTTGGCCGCTTCGGCATTCGCGAGGGGGGCAAGTATCAGGCTGAACAGGCCAACCAGAAACACGCGCAACAGGGGCGATGAAATAGACATGGGCAATCGGTCTTCTCGTTCAGTGACGGTGCTGGCGGGTGACGCCGGCATCGAATTGCGCGACCACCTGCTGCCAGCCGGCTGCGATCAGCGCCTGGTCAGTGAGGTCGGAGGGGGCGGCCAGGTGTGTGCTGCGGTTGAGCCAGATATCCGGCTCGCTGCCCTGTACGCGCATCAGCAGTGAACCGCTGGTGGTCGGGGTCTGGCTCAGTCCCAAGTAGGCCGAATTCGCCAACAACTGCCAGCGATGGTCGCCGCGGCTGACCGAACTGGCGTCCTGGGCAAAGGGCGCGAAGCCTTCTTCGGCCAGTTGCTCGGGGGTGGGCAGGGCGCTTTGCTCCTGCTGCAGCAAGTGGATTTCATCCAGCGTGACCCGCAGGTCGGCGTAGATGCCTTGTTCGGCGGCGCTCAGGTCGCGGCGGGCATCCAGCTGATGGCGGGGCAGCGCCGCGACTGCCTGGGTTTCACCGTGCAGCGCCACCACCGTACCGGCCACCGCGAGGATGATCAGGCACAGCAGCAGTACGTAGAGGGTTTCGTGGCCGGCACCGGCGGGGCGAACAACCTGTGTCGTACTCATTGAGGCTGGATATCCGCTTGGTCGATTTCCACCACGTGACCGGGGCCGGCATCAAACAGCACGTAGAACTCGGCGGACGGCTTCTTGAAGGTCAGGGTGGAGTCCTGGCCGAGCTTGCCGGGCACCAGGATGGTTTCGTCATAGCCGATCACATCCAGGGTCACGCCGGGGGCACCGCTGCCGTCGGAGAAACCGCCTTTGCACTGGATCTGCTCGCCGGGGATTTCCTTGCATTCGCACATCGGGTTGTGGGCAAAGACGGTGGTACTGAAAGCGGCGCACAGCAACAGCGCGGCGCGGGACAGGCGCTTGAACGTCATGGTTTGACTCCTTGCTTGTTCAGCCAGGCAATGGTGGCAGGCGAGGCCTGGCTCAGCGGGATGGAACCCTGGTGCATGGTGCCGTCCCAGCCTTCCATGGTGACCCACAGTTCGGCATCGACGGGGGTACGTTCCGGCACGGGCAGGCCGGCACCCATGCGGTACGGGGTGCCGAAGAAGATCACCCCGGCGGCACGCAGGCTGCGCGGCTTGCCGATGCGCAGGTACGTGGCCTTGACCTGGTCGGCGCAGGTGGCGCAGAGGGCGGCGTTGAAGAACTTCATCGGGCCGGCCGGGTCGGGGCGCGGCCCTTCATTGCGAAATTCGGCCAGCGTGAGGCTCCAGGGGCCGACCTGTACTTCGCCGGCCACCCGCTCGCCGATGCCGGTGTCGCCGCGAAACAGCGCGGCATCGGCGAAGTACTTGGGCATGAAGCCCAGCGGTACCAGCAACAGCAGGACATTGATGTGGAAACGCCATTTCAGCCAAAAGGTCCGCAACGGTGAAGGCGGGGTAGCGTTGGCGGACTTGCTCATGGGTTGGCCTCCGAGGTTTCAGACCGCATGGCCGGAATGGCTGCCGGCGCACGTTGTGTCTTGGCTTCGCGCTTGAGAGCGTTGAGGGTGGCCAGGGCCGTGCGCTTGGTCCAGATCAACAGGCCGCTCAAGACCATCATGCTCAGTACCAGGCCGAAGAACGCCCAGATCAGCTTGATCCAGAGGCCACCGAAGTCGCCGGTATGCAGGGGGCGCATGGATTCGGTGACGAACTCCAGCTTGGTGCGGTCGGACAGCAGGTGCGACGAGGCGATTTCGCCGTCATACGGGTTGATCTGAGCGGTCTGGAACATCAGCGGGTACCAGCCCCTCCCGCCGATTTGCAGGTGGCTGTAGGCATTGAGCGGCAGGCTCACGAAACTCGCCTCCAGCCCCGGGATACGTTGGGTGGCGATCGCGATCGCCTCATCCACCGGAATCATCGGCGCAGGCACGCCGGGGGCTGAGGTTGGGACTTTTTCGCGGGCGATCACCGGGACGATGGGCTCGCTGGAGATGGAGATCTGGTTGTCACCCAGGATTGCCTGGATCAGGAACCAAGTGCCAGTGATGGAAATCACCGCAATAAACCAGATCGACCAGATACCGCTCAGGCGGTGGAAGTCGCCCCAGAAAATCCGCGCGCCGTGGCGGATACGCAGGGTCGGCTTGAAAAAGCCTTTCCAGAAGCGCTTGTACACCACCAGGCCGGTGACCAGTGAGGCCAGCAACGGCAAGCCGAGCAGCGACACCAGGTACCAGCCCCAGCTGAAGCCATTGGTAAACGGCACCAGCCACCAGCCGTGCAGGGCGCGGGTGAACTGACGGAAGTTGAACGACGGGCTGATGCCTTGGATCGCCCCGGTGTACGGATTGACGTAGACCTCTACCGAGCGCCCGTCCGGGTAGCTGAGGTCGACACTCAGGGCAAAGTGCGATTCATCCGGACGACTGAGAGACTGCACGATGACCTGGGGTTCGGCCCGCTTGATGGCGCTGATCACCTGGTCGTAGCTCAGCGGCTCGGCATCATCCGACGGCTTGCTCGCACGGATGTCCGGATTGGCCAGCCACACGATTTCCTGGCTGACCACCGCCAGGGTGCCGGTGACGCAGACAATCAGTACAAAGAACCAGATGGGCAAGGCCAGCCAGCTATGGACGAGAAACCAGAGTTTTGAGCGTGACTTCTTCGACATGTGAAAGAGGGTCTTGATCAGGAGAGGGCGAGGGAGGCCCGGAAAAGGCCAGTCGTAGCTTTTGCTGACGCGACTGGCTGTATCTAAGTTAAGACGGATGAGAATGAGAAATCCCCAAGGTGGATATGAAAGAAAATGTTTCAGGTTCACATCCAGCGGTTTTTTACAGCGTGGGGGGTATTCATGAAGTGGGGTTGGAGCCGGCGGACCGGCCCCGGTGCTCAGCCTTGCTTGAACATTTCCATGGCGCGCTGACGGATCTGTTCTTCGCTGAGGTCTTCCTTGCGGGTGGCGAGGTACCAAAGATGACCGTATGGATCCTTCACGCTGCCCGAACGGTCGCCATAGAATCGGTCCTCTGGTTCGGACATCACGCTGGCGCCCGCTGCGACGGCTTGTTTGAACTGTGCGTCTACGTCGTTCACGTACAGATGCAAAGCGACACTGGTGCGTTCAGCCGGATTGCTCAGGGACATCTCATCGCAGGGCGTGCCCAGCATGATCGCTGAGTCACCAATGCGCAGTTCGGCATGGCCGACCCTGCCATCGGGCATGTCCAGGCGCATGATTTGGGTGGCGCCGAAGGCCTTTTTGTAAAACTCGATAGCCTCTGAAGCTTTGTCGATGCCCATATAGGGCGTGACACTGTGATAACCCTCGGGAATGGGTTTAACGCTCATTTCGTTCTCCTTGATTGTGGTTGTGGAGGCACGGCCT
Source organism: Pseudomonas sp. GW821-FHT09D08 (assembly GCF_059416305.1). NCBI lineage: Bacteria > Pseudomonadati > Pseudomonadota > Gammaproteobacteria > Pseudomonadales > Pseudomonadaceae > Pseudomonas > Pseudomonas sp. GW821-FHT09D08. The sequence continues at coordinate 10,695 of NZ_JBWKOX010000034.1, read as the reverse complement.
CTTCACTATAGGCCATGCCCATCAAGGGCTCCGAGGGCCCCGACAAGGGGGCGTTCAGCCGGGCTCCAGCAATTGCGCCCCCGGCCCGCGCCCACCGAGCTGGTCATCCGGGTTGCGCAACGGGCACGCGTCCAGCGACAAGCATCCACACCCAATACAACCGGTGAGTTTGTCCCGCAGCAGCATCAGCTTATGGATGCGCTCATCGAGGTCTTCCCGCCACAGCGCGGACAACCGCTCCCAATCCTGAGCGTTGGGCGTGCGCCCTTCCGGCAGCGTCTGCAACGCCTCGCCAATCGTTGCCAGTGGAATTCCCAGGCGCTGGGCGATCTTGATCACCACCACCCGGCGCAGTACATCCCGTGGATAGCGTCGTTGATTGCCGGCATTGCGATGACTCTTGATCAGCCCCTTGGTTTCGTAGAAGTGCAGGGCCGTAACAGCTACACCGCTACGGGCTGCCAGTTGGCCGACGGTGAGCTCTTTGGTAACCATGAATACTCCAATTAAGCGCTTGACCTTGACTTAACTAGAGGTTTTACCCTGCGTGGTATCGAATCACAAGATTCTGCCTACAGAGAAAGGAGAGTGTTCATGCCGTTATCAGAGAAGAATCGCAGTTTCACTCAACTGATCGAGTTTCACATCGAGCCCCAGCAACAAGTGGCGCTGGTGGCGGCCTTGTCCACCCAAAGTGAACGCCTGGCCCAGGGCCATGGCGGCTTTATCAATGCGAGCGTGCAGGTCAGCGAAGACGGGCGGCGGGTGCTCAATTACCTGCAATGGCGCTCCCGCGCGGACGGCGAAGCGGCGTTCCAATGCTTTGAGCACGGCGAGGAAGATTTCTGGACGCTTATTCGCGCCCACCAGGCCACGGCCGTGACCTTTGGTTCGTTCCAGGTGCTGCGCAGTTTCGAGCGCAGCCATGACAACGCGTTGCACTGTCGCCTAAATGGATAGGTGCAGCATGCGCTCGCCCTGCACATTTTCTCCAGGGCGACGCTTGTTCACCGCCAACTCACCGATCTTGATCAGGCGCGTGCGCGTGACGTTGCGGCTCAGGCCCAGCAAGTTGGCGGTGTGCACCTGGTTGTAATGGCTGAAGCGGTAGGCGGCGCGCAATAGCGCGTCTTCAACCTTTTCGTGCAGGGCGCCGGCCTGTTCTTCGAAGAGCTTTTGAAACGCGCGCTCCAGCAAGGCTTCGGCGCTGTTGTCGGTGCCGTGCTGGCTGTCGTCCTGGCGCTCGATGCGCATGTTTGACAGGCGCAGGTCGTCGCGTTCGATCACACCGTTACGGCAGATCAGCAGGGTGTGGTGGATCACGTTTTCCAATTCGCGGATGTTGCCCGGCCAGCTGTAGCTCTTTAGCTTGTGTTCGGCCTCGCGGCTGATGGTGATCGGGCCGTAGCCCAGGCGCTGGCTGTAGGCTTCGATAAAGTGCCGGGTCAGCGGCAGGATATCGCCGGGGCGCTCGCGCAGCGGGCTGAGCTCGAGGCTGACGACGTCGAGGCGGTAGTAGAGGTCTTCGCGGAAATGCCCGGCGTTGATGGCCTTTTCCAGCTGCACGTTGGTGGCGGCCAGTACCCGCACATCGATCGGAATGCTCTTACGCGACCCCAGGCGCACCACTTCGCGTTCCTGTAGGACGCGCAGCAGCTTGACCTGGATGGGCATCGGCAAATCGCCGATTTCATCGAGGAACAGCGTGCCACCATCGGCCTCTTCGAACCAGCCGGCCTTGGCGCTGAGGGCGCCGGTAAATGCGCCTTTTTCATGGCCGAACAGCTCGGCTTCCACCAGGGATTCGGAGAACGCGCCGCAGTTCACCGCCACGAACGGCCGGTTGCGCCGCGCGCTGAGGTTGTGGATGTGGCGCGCCACCAGCTCTTTACCGGTGCCGGTCTCGCCGATGATCAGCACGCTGGCTTCGCTGGGCGCCACTTGCTGGATATGGTCGAGCAGCGCCTTGGATTTCGGGTCTTCGAAGACCTGGGCCGTGGCGCGGATCGACGTCGCGAGGGCGGGCGAGGGCGGTAAGGTTAGAAGCTGCATGGGCACCTCTTTTTATGAGTAGAACGTCGGAATCGGCAGGGATTGGTTCAACGCCCAGTCCCCCAGTTCGTGGAGCTTGTAATCCACCGGGTCGTGCAGGGTTTGCGTGCGCAGGTTGCGCCAATGACGATCCAGGCGCAGGGATGCGTGGGTGGAGCGTGCGCCGGTGACTTCAAACAGGCGGCTGCACAGGTCCAGGCCTTGGCGGGTGGCGGCGACCTTGGCAGTCGCAATGGCAATCGCCAGTTGACCGCGTTCGTTTTCGCTGAGGTTGGGGCCTTTTGCCCATGCCTGGTCGAGCAGCTCGGCAGCGCGTTCCACCAACAGGCGCACACCCTCCAGGGCCACCCAGAATTCGCCGTAGTGATGCAGTACGTAAGGGTCCTGGCGCACGTCTTCGGTTGAGGACTTGTGCCAGGAGCGGGTCTCGGTGAGCGTGTAGTTGCGCGCTTCTTCGAAGGCGCCTTCGGCGATGCCGAGGAACATATGGGTGAAGGTCAACTGGGCGATCAGCGGACGCAGGCAGGCAAAAGGCGTGCTCAGCGGGCCCGGGTCGAGCAGCAATTCCGACTCCTCGACGCGCACCCGTTCGAAGCTGGCGCTGCCGCTGTCGGTCTGGCGCTGGCCGATATTGTTCCAGTCGTTGTGCAGGGTGATGCCGCTGCGCCCGCTGGGGATGGCGGCGATCAGCAGCTTGCCGCCGGCGCTTTCATCCACCGCCGAGGCAATCAGCATTTCCGAGTCGCTGGCGCCGGAGCAGAAGCTCTTTTTGCCGGAGAACTCGCGCCAGCCGCCGAAGTCCTTGACCACGGTGCGTGTGTCCAATGGGTTGAGGGCGTTGCCCCAGAACCAGTTTTTGCGCGCGGTCTGTTCGAACCAGGGTTGCCATTGGTCCGGCCGCGAGAACAGGCGCACGGTGGCGAGCATCAGGTGGTGGAAGCCGAAGACGTGGGCAATGGAGCTGTCGACCTTGGCGAACTCGCGCACGATGGCCAGGGTGTCACTCCAGCGGGCGCCGAGGCCGCCGTATTGGGTGGGAATGCTCAGGGCCAGCAGGCCGCTTTGGCGCAGGGCGTCACGTTCGGTCTTGGGGGTGCCACCGCGCTCGTCGCGTTCGACAGCGGTGAGGGCGAATTCGGCGGCCAGCAGTCTGGCGGTCTGCAACGGTGATGGCAGGACGCTATGGGGTTTGGCTGTCACGGGTTTTCCTCTTTATAAGCGGGAACGACCAATGCCGCTCCCGCCGCTGCGCCGATCAGGCCTTGGCTGGCAGAACATCGTTGGCAATCATTTCGCCGAACGGGCCAGTGAGGTTAGTGATGCCGCGTCCGGCCAGGCTGGCATAGGGTTCCGGCAGCAGCGGGAACACCAGCTCGGCAAAGCGATAGGCTTCTTCCAGATGCGGGTAGCCGGAGAAGATGAAGCTTTCGATGCCCAGGTCGGCGTATTCCTTGATGCGCTCGGCCACTTGCCGGGGGTTGCCCACCAGCGCGGTACCGGCACCGCCGCGTACCAGGCCGACACCGGCCCACAGGTTGGGGGCGATTTCCAGGTTGTCGCGGCGCCCGTCATGCAGGGCGGCCATGCGTCGCTGGCCTTCGGAGTCGAAGCGCGAGAAGGATTTTTGCGCGGCGGCGATGGTTTCGTCGCTGATGTGCTCGATCAGCTTGTCGGCGGCTTTCCACGCGTCTTCTTCGGTCTCGCGCACGATCACGTGCAGACGAATGCCGAACTTCACCGTACGCCCGTGGCGGGCAGCGCGTTCACGTACATCCGCGAGTTTTTCGGCGACGGCGGCGGGCGGCTCGCCCCAGGTCAGGTACACATCCACCTGTTCGGCGGCGAGGTCGTGGGCGGCATCCGAGGAACCGCCGAAATACAACGGTGGATAAGGCTTTTGCACCGGTGGGTAAAGCGTCTTGGCGTTCTGCACTCGCAGATGTTTGCCTTCGAAGTCCACTGATTCGCCCTGCAATACGCGGCGCCAAATCTGTAGGAATTCGTCGGAGACTTCGTAGCGTTCGCTGTGGTCGAGGAAGCTGCCGTCGCCGCGGTTCTCGTCGGGATCACCGCCGGTGACCACATTGATCAGCAGGCGACCGTTGGACAGGCGATCCAGGGTCGCCGCCATGCGCGCAGAAACGGTCGGCGAGATGATGCCCGGGCGAATCGCCACCAGGTAACGCAGGCGTTCGGTCAGCGGCACCAGCGCCGAGGCGATGACCCAGGAGTCTTCGCACGAGCGGCCGGTAGGAATCAACACGCCGTGGTAACCCAGGCTGTCAGCCGCCTGCGCGACTTGCTTCAGATAATTGAGGGTGACCGGCCGTGCACCTTGGGTGGTGCCCAGGTAATGACCGTCGCCATGTGTTGGCAGAAACCAGAAAACATCCATGACCAATCCTTAAGCGATTTTCAGCAGAGAGGGGGAGTGCGCTGCAAACAACGGTGCTGCGCGTTCTGCCGCAAGGCGTATACGGCCCTTCAGGGGCTCACTGGTTATTTGGTAATCGGTGAAGTCGGCTTCGGTGGCGTACACCCCGATCGGCAGGGTCAGGGCCTGGAAGAAGCTGAACAGCGGACGCAGTTGGTGATCGAGAACCAGCGCGTGGCGCTCGCTGCCGCCGGTGGCTGCGAGTAATACGGGTGTGTCGATCAGGGCGTTGAGGCCAACCAGGTCAAACAGATGCTTGAGCAGGCCAGGGTAGGAACCGCGATAGACCGGTGCGGCGACGATCAGCAGGTCGGCCTGTTCGATGGCCACCAGTTGGGCTTCGACCTCGGCGGGCAACTCATCCCGTGACAGCGCACCACCGAGCGGCCGGGCAATGTCGCCCAGCTCGATCAGGGTGGTCTGGATCGGCAGCAAGGTCGCCAATTCAGCCAGTACGGCTTGGGTCAGCACGAGGGTACGGGACGGGCGCCAGGTTCCGCCGGAGAGGGCAACGACATTCAGGGGACGGGTCATGAACAGTTCCTTTATCAACAGTGGTTCATAGCAGGTGGAGTGCAACCTGTTGAGCAAGAGCTGTACCAACGGGTGCAGGCCTTGATTGGCGTGGGTTGCAGGTTCACTGCTGAAAAATGCTGCTGTTGTCTGACTGGTGATTTGTTGAATGGCTGTTGCCTGGCAAACAGTTGCGTGGCGAACAGTGCAGTTGCGGTGCAAGTCCTTTATAGAACGTTGCATTTATTCCGTAAATGAACGTATTTCCATATTTATAGATCATAAGGAAATATAAGGGGGTGGCTATCGAGGGGGCGTTGGCGGTTGATAGCGACTATCACGGACGGTGATTTTTCACTCTGTGAGGTCGGGAGTAGCCTGTGTTCATTGACTCGAAACCTTCTTTCCAGGGCTACCGCCATGAACCGATTTCTTGCTGTTTGCTTAGTGATTGTCAGCGCCATACTCGCCGGGTGTGCGAGCCATCCATCGCCGGAATTGCGTCCCTACACGGCCGAAGAGAGCAAGCAACTGGCCCTGGAAGCGCTGAGCCGTCGGGGTTTGTCGTTTGATGAATATCAACAGCAGCGCGCCGCACTGACCGGCCAGCCACACAAGCCCTTCGGATTTGATCGCCAGGGCGAAATGAACGCCGAGCGCAACGTGGTTTTGCATGGTCGTCCCAGTTGAGTTGGCACTGCGCAGCAAAAAGCCCGAGGCTTCCCTTGAAGGAACCTCGGGCTTTTTGTTTGCCATGGCACGACTTCAGCCTGTTAAGCTGAATTTCAGGAGCGTTCCTACGCACATTTACTTAAAGTTGTCCTTCTTTAATGGCATTCGATCCGGTAAACCTGACGACCTCTGTTCCGGCCGATGCCCCTGAGACGCTGCTCTCGGGAACCTGCTCTGCGAGTCTTGACTGTCATGAATAAACGTCCGCTGTATTTCGACTACGCCGCTACCACCCCGGTGGACGAGCGCGTCATCCAGGTGATGGCCGAGTGTCTGGGCTTCAATGCCAATTTCGGTAACCCCGCGTCCAGTTCCCATGCGTTCGGCCAGGCGGCCCGGCAAACGGTTGAGCAGGCGCGTCGCCAGGTGGCCGAACTGGTCGGCGCACAGCCTGAACAGATCGTCTGGACCTCCGGCGCTACTGAGTCCAACAACCTCGCGATCAAGGGCGTTGCCCAGGCGCGTGGCGTGGCGGGCGGGCATATCATCACCAGCCAGATCGAACACAAGGCCACGCTGGATACCGCGCGCCAGTTGCAGGAAGCCGGTGTGGCCGTGACTTACCTGGTGCCGGACGCCGACGGGTTGATCAGCGCCGACGCCGTCAGCGAGGCATTGCGTGAAGACACCTTTCTGGTATCGCTGATGCTGGTGAATAACGAACTGGGCACCCTCAATGACATCCCGGCTATCGGCGCACGTGTGCGTGAGCATGGCGCCTTGTTGCATGTGGACGCGGCGCAAGGGGCGGGCAAGGTGGCGATCGATTTGGCGCAGTGGCCGGTGGACCTGATGTCGTTTTCCGCGCACAAGCTGTATGGCCCCAAGGGGATTGGCGCGCTGTATGTCGGCCCTCGGGCGCAACAGAAAGTGTCGGCACAGATTCATGGTGGCGGCCACGAGGGGGGCTTGCGCTCCGGTACCCTGGCCACCCATCAGATTGCGGGCATGGGCGCGGCATTCGCCTTGGCGGCGGCGTCTTTTGCGCAGGAGAAGGTAGTCATCATGGCCTTGCGCCAGCGCCTGCTGGATCAGTTGGATACGGTCGGTGGCGTACGCCTCAATGGCAGCCCTGCGCAGCGCATTCCCCACACCCTCAGCCTTACGTTCAGCGAAGGTGAATTCGACGCTGCTGCGTTGAGTGCGGGCATCGCCTTTTCGGCGACCTCGGCCTGCAACTCCGCGAGCAATGCGCCTTCTCACGTGCTGCTTGCGTTGGGCCTTGACGCACGTTCTGCCGGCCGCACCATACGTTTGAGCCTGGGCCGGTTTACCACCGAGCAGGACATCGACCAGGCCGTGCAATTGATCAAGGCCGCACTGGCCAGCGCACCGGCGTTCTGGGCCGTCTGATTTTCACATAACAATTATTAGTGGTTAGCAGGAGACACAATGAGTACGCAGCCTTTGACCCATGGAACGGTTCCCCAGCGCTTGGCGCACACCCGCGAACTGATGAGCCGCGAGGGCATTCACGCCCTGCTGGTGCCATCGGCTGACCCGCATTTGTCCGAGTACCTGCCGGGTTACTGGCAGGGGCGCCAATGGTTGTCGGGGTTCCATGGTTCGGTAGGCACGCTGATTGTCACTGCGGATTTCGCCGGTGTCTGGGCCGACAGCCGTTACTGGGAACAGGCGACCAAGGAGCTCAAGGGCAGTGGCATTGAATTGGTCAAGCTGCAACCGGGCCAACCCGGGCCGTTGGAGTGGCTGGCCGAGCAGACGCCGGAAGGCGGTGTGGTGGCGGTGGACGGTGCGGTCATGGCTGTCGCGTCGGCGCGCATCTTGGGCGCCAGGCTGGCAGAGCGCGGGGCGCGCCTGCGGACCGATATCGACGTACTCGATGCGGTTTGGAAAGACCGTCCGAGCCTGCCGAGCCAGCCGATCTATCAGCATCTGCCACCGCAAGCGACCGTCAGCCGTGGCGATAAACTTGCCGCACTGCGCGCCAGTTTGAAAGAGAAGGGCGCCGACTGGCACTTCATCGCCACCCTGGATGACATCGCCTGGCTGTTCAACCTGCGCGGCGGCGATGTTTCGTTTAATCCGGTGTTTGTGTCGTTTGCGTTGATCAATCAACAACAGGCCACGTTGTTTGTGGCGCTGAGTAAAGTCGACGCGGACCTGCGTGCGGTGCTTGCGCAGGATGGTGTGACGTTGCGCGACTACAGCGACGTGGCGGATGCACTGCGCGCGGTGCCATCGGGCGCCAGCATGCAGGTTGACCCGGCCCGCGTTACTGCCGGTCTGCTGGAAAACCTGGATCCCGGCGTCAAGCTGATCGAAGGGTTGAACCCCACCACGCTGGCCAAATCCCGCAAGAGCCTGGCGGACGCGGAGCACATCCGCCGAGCCATGGAACAGGACGGCGCGGCGCTGTGCGAATTCTTCGCCTGGCTGGACAGTGCACTCGGACGTGAACGCATCACTGAATTGACCATCGATGAACACCTGACGGCTGCGCGCACCCGTCGCCCCGATTACGTGTCGCTGAGTTTCAATACCATCGCAGCATTCAATGCCAATGGGGCCATGCCGCATTACCACGCTACCGAAGAAGAGCATGCGGTGATCGAAGGCGATGGTTTGCTGCTGATCGACTCGGGTGGCCAGTATTTGGGAGGCACCACGGATATCACGCGGATGGTGCCTATCGGTATGCCGAGCGACGAACAGAAACGTGACTGCACCCGTGTGCTGAAGGGCGTGATTGCACTGTCACGTGCGCATTTCCCCAAGGGGATTTTGTCGCCGCTGCTGGATTCCATTGCCCGCGCGCCGATCTGGGCCGAAGGGGTGGACTACGGCCACGGTACCGGGCACGGCGTAGGTTATTTCCTCAATGTGCATGAAGGCCCACAAGTGATCGCCTACCAGGCCGCCACTGCGCCGCAAACCGCGATGCAGCCAGGGATGATCACCTCCATCGAGCCGGGCACCTACCGCCCTGGACGCTGGGGCGTGCGTATCGAGAACCTCGTATTGAACCGCGAAGCAGGCAAGACCGAGTTTGGTGAGTTCCTCTCGTTTGAAACCCTGACCTTGTGCCCGATCGACACCCGTTGCCTGGAGCCGTCGCTGCTCACCGCGGATGAGCGCGAGTGGTTCAATGCGTACCACGCTCAGGTGCGTGAACGCCTGAGCCCGCTACTCAGCGGTGCTGCGTTGGAGTGGCTGCAGGTGCGTACGACGGCTATTTGACCTGTTGCAAAATCAGGAGCTGCAATCATTCAGTTGCAGCGCCGCGAAGGGGCGGGGTTGTATCAGGCATTTATATGAGCAGTCGCTGGTGACTGCTCGGAGGAGATTACTTGCAGATGACGATCATGCTGCGGCTGGTATAGCCGGCAGGGTTGATGCCGAAGGGGTAGTCCCCTGGCTCCTCGGAATTGTCACCGGACTTGGCGATAACCCGGTAGCCCTTGGCGCCACAAGAGTTGGTTGCACTGGTGTAGCACTGGTCCCAGGAAGAAGACAGGCCGGAACAGTTGATATGCAGCCCTTTTTTGCCGCGTTTTACTTCTGTCTTGGTAGTCGCGGCACAGCCAGCAAGGGCCACGACCATTAACAGTATCAAAATTCGCTTCATTCCCATCCTTATATAGCCGCTTCACAATGCTCGAAGTCGGCTCTACTCGCTCTCGAGTGTAGCGTTCGCGCTGTCCTTGTCGAAAAACTCCATGAATGACATTCGTTTGCAGTTTAAACATGGCCTAAATACGCGGCAAATACCAGAGCAACTTTCAAAGATGATTCAATCCGCCGGAACCAGCGGCTTGGAGTCATTGCGCATTGTCAACGTCGCACCTACCGAGGCCATGATGATGCAACTTATGGCCAGCCATTGCGGTAGGGATAGATGTTCCTGCAGGAAGAAAAGTCCTGAGAGCGCACCGAAAGCAGGCTCAATGCTCATAAGCGTTCCGAATGTGCGGGCGGGGAGGCGTGTCAGCGCAACCATCTCCAGGGTGTAGGGAAGTGCCGTGGACAGAATCGCGACACCAATGGCGACAGGGATCAATGCCGGGGTCAGTAGTGCGGTACCGGCGTGGACAATGCCGATGGGCGCAACAAACAGGGCAGCGATCATTACGCCCAGAGCGGCGGTCTGGACGCCGTTGTCGTTGCCTGCTTTCTGTCCGAACAGAATGTAGAGTGCCCAGCAAGCCCCTGCCCCCAAAGCATAGGTCGCACCGGCCAGGTCGATTCCGCTGCTGGCTTCCCCCGTGGGGATCAACAGGAGCAGGCCGATGATAGCGAGTGCTATCCACAGGAAGTCTACCGCTCGGCGCGATGCGTAGATCGCGACGGCGAGCGGTCCGGTGAATTCAAGGGCTACGGCAATGCCCAACGGAACGCTGCGCAAGGACATATAGAAGAGGAAATTCATGCCGCCCAAGGCCATGCCGTAAACAACCACTGTACGCAGGGATTTTGCGGTCAGCCTGGCGCGCCATGGTCGCAAGATTAGTAACATGATTACGCTGGCGAAGATCAGGCGCAGGGTTGTGGTGCCCTGGGCTCCGACAATCGGGAACATGCTCTTGGCCAGTGAGGCTCCGGACTGGATGGAGGCCATGGCGATCAACAGCAGACCGACAGGAAACAATGCCGAGGCCAAGCTGCGGGGGGAGGTGGTCATTGGGGCGTTCGTCCGAGGTCATATTCGAGAAGCAGGGGCGGCTATGATGCTTAACTGTTCGGGTTTGAGCAATATATTGCTCAATTTGACAACGAGACCTTCTATATAGAGAGATTTATAGGTTGGCAGGCGCTTTGATAGAAAAAGCTAAATTAAGTATTGACGGCAGATCCTGGAAGTCTATAATTCGCCCCACTTCCGGCGCAGTCGAAACGTAAAACTCCTTGCTAAACAATGAGTTATGTAGAATAAGGCAGCGGATTGCTTCAGTTCATCGAAGCCCAGAAGGAGTTGGTAGGGTCGTGTTGTTTGACGCTATTAA
>NZ_JBWKOX010000033.1:0-42747 GCF_059416305.1 Pseudomonas sp. GW821-FHT09D08 | reverse complement strand
GCGGTAGTTCAGTCGGTTAGAATACCGGCCTGTCACGCCGGGGGTCGCGGGTTCGAGTCCCGTCCGCTGCGCCATATCTGCCTCAAGGCCCACTGAACGCCTTGCAGCACAAAGAAAGCCACTGGCTACTTTGATCCGATAGCAAAGACCCTGGTCGAAAGACCGGGGTTTTTTGTGTCTGCAATTTGGCGATTTTTTGCGGGAGCCGGCGAACCGGCTCCCATTGATTTGTCAGAGGGCCAGCTTATCCCGCAGCCCGTAGTACCAGGCTCCCAGTGCCGCAAACGGTGTGCGCAACAGTTGCCCGCCCGGGAATGGGTAGTGCGGCAGGTCGGCAAACGCATCAAAGCGCTCTGCCTGGCCTCTCAGCGCTTCCGCCAGCACCTTGCCCGCCAGGTGGGTGTATGTCACCCCATGGCCGCTGCAGCCCTGTGAGTAGTAGATGTTGTCGCCCAGGCGACCGACCTGCGGCAAGCGCGACAGGGTCAGCAGGAAGTTGCCGGTCCAGGCGTAGTCGATCTTCACATCCTTGAGTTGCGGGAAGGCCTTGAGCATCTTCGGGCGGATGATTGCTTCGATGTTCGCCGGGTCGCGCGCGCCATACACCACGCCGCCGCCGAAGATCAGGCGCTTGTCACTGGTGAGGCGATAGTAGTCGAGCAGGTAGTTGCAGTCCTCTACGCAGTAATCCTGCGGCAGGAGTGTCCTGGCCAGCTCATCCCCGAGTGGCGCCGTCGTGATCACCTGGGTGCCACAGGGCATCGACTTGGCCGCCAGCTCCGGCACCAGGTTGCCCAGGTAGGCATTGCCCGCGACGATGATGAACTTGGCCCTGACCTTGCCTTCTGCCGTATGGACCACCGGGTTGGCGCCACGCTCGATGCGCACCGCCGCCGATTGTTCGTAGATCGTCCCGCCCAGGGACTCCACGGCGGCGGCTTCACCGAGTGCCAGGTTGAGTGGGTGGATATGGCCGCCACTCATGTCCAGCAGCCCGCCGACATAGTTGTCACAGGCCACGACCTCGCGAATGCGACGCTCGTCCAGCAACTCCAGCTGTGTATGGCCGTAGCGCTCCCACAAGCGTTTCTGAGACTCCAGATGGTCCATGTGCTTGCTGTTGAGTGCCGCGAACACGCCGCCGTCCTTCAGGTCGCACTGGATCTGGTACTTGGCGACCCGCTCGCGAATGATCCTGCCGCCCTCGAACGCCATCTGCCCCAGCAACTGCGCCTGTTGCGGGCCGACGCTGCGCTCGATCACATCAATGTCACGGCTGTAGCTGTTGACGATCTGCCCGCCATTGCGGCCCGACGCGCCAAAACCCACCTTGGCGGCTTCCAGCACCGTTACGCGAAAACCGTTCTCCAGCAGGAACAGCGCGCTGGACAGGCCGGTATAGCCGGCACCGATCACGCACACATCGGTTTCGACGTCCCCTTGCAACATTGGGCGCGGCGGAACGGCATTGGCGGAAGCGGCGTAATACGACTGGGGGTAGGGGGTGTTCGCCATCCTGGAACCTCTGTTTTATATTTTTTACGAGTGCCCCGATCCTACCTGAGTTGAAAATTGCCTGCCAGCCACCCCAAAAAGTGCGGTGCGCCGGCTGCAAATAAATAATTCGCATATTCATAGGGTTAGCTGCAAAAAAGATGTTGACACCCCTCCGGAATTCCGTAGAATGCCGCCTCACAGCAGGCACGTAGCTCAGTTGGTTAGAGCACCACCTTGACATGGTGGGGGTCGTTGGTTCGAGTCCAATCGCGCCTACCAAACAAAATCCGCTCTGCTGGGCGGTCTAGAAGGGCTCACCGAAAGGTGGGCCCTTTTTTGTTCGTGCGATTTATTACTACCCGAAAATCTTCCCACCCCCGCCTAAAGTAATCGACACCCAGGCCGATAGAGATCGCAAATCTCTTACTCTCGGACACTTGGCATGCTTATCAACATCAGCACTACCGCCTCCGTAGCAAGCACCCCAAGCACTGTCAGCTCGACGGCTGGCGCGACCAAGGAAAGCACAAGCAGCGCAGGCGGCATGACCGTCAACATGCACGCTGACTCCAATGGTGCGGCAGGTGTAAGTGGCGGTGGCCAAGCCTCCTCGCTCTCGAAGGAGTCCGATACCGTCAAAGAATTGAAGAAGCAGATCGAGCAGTTGCAAAAGCAGCTTCAAGCGCAGCAGCAAGCCTTGCAGAAAGCTCAGTCCAGCAACCAGAGTGCAGAAGCCAAAGCGGCGGCAGTAGCGGCGGCGCAGATGCAGATCGCCGGCACTGCGGCGGCGTTGCAGACAGTGACTTCCGCGCTGTTGCAGGCAGTCACCGATGAGGGCAACAGCACGTCGGGTTCGATGGTCAGTACCACCGCCTGATACTGGCAACAGTGTGTTGAGCCGCAGCCTTCACTGTCGATTCAACACACTTTCTCCCGCTCCCACCGTCAAGCGATATACATCCACCAGCGCCCACGCTCCCAGCAGCGCCACGCCGACGAACGCCACGCGAAAATCCCCGACCTGTGCCTGCATCCCATGCCCCTGCAGGGTCATGGATGCCCGTAGCAGCAGCGCCGCCACCGTCACGCCCATCCCCATCGCCAGCTGGAATGACATGCTGAACAGCGCCGAGGCCTCACTCATGCGCGGTTTGGGCACATCCGCAAAGCCGATCGAGTTGTAGCAGGTGAACTGCATCGAGCGGGACAACCCTCCCACAAACAACACGGCCGCGATCAGTACAAATGGGGTCTGCACCGTGAAAAGCGCGCAAGCAGCTATCGACACCACACCGATTACCCCGTTCACCAGCAAGACTTGGCGAAACCCGTGGCGGCGCATGATTGCCGTGGTGAACGGTTTCATCGCCAGATTGCCAGCGAATACCGCCAGCACCAGCAAGCCTGCGTCCACCGGGGACAAGCCAAAGGCGATTTGAAACAGCAGCGGCAGCAGGAACGGCAGGGCGCTGATGGCCAGGCGAAACAGCGAGCCGCCATAGATGCTCACGCGAAATGTATCGATGGACAAGGTCTCGAGCGGCAATAACGGGTCGCTGGCATGGCGGCAATGGTGAATGGCCCACACTGCCAGCGCGATGCCTGCCGCGACCAGCACGGCGCCTGGAATAAGGCGTTCACCGGCCTGGTTACCCAGCCATTCCAGCCCGCCCAGCAGGGCCACGCAGGCGCCTGCCAGCAGTACAAACCCCTTGGCATCGAACTGGCGCACGCTGGCTTCACGGTCTTCCGGTACCAGCCACAGTGCGGCGGCCAATGCCAGCGCACCTAGCGGCAGATTCACGTAGAAGATCCATGGCCACGATGCATGCGTCACGATCAAGCCGCCGACCAGCGGCCCCAGAATCGGCGCGACCAGGCCGGGCCAGGTAATGATCGCGATCATCTTCACCAAGTCTTTCTTATCCGTATTGCGTAACACCGCTAAGCGTCCTACGGGCACCATCAATGCGCCGCCGATGCCCTGCAGGACGCGGGCGAACACGAACATCTCGATACTTTGGCTGAGCCCGCAGAGCATCGAGGCGAGGGTGAACAGGATGATTGCGCCAGCGAATACCCGGCGCGCACCAAAGCGGTCGGCGACCCAGCTGGACAGCGGTATGAAGATCGCCACGGCGAGGATATAGGCGGTGATGCCGATGTTCATGTCGACCGGTGTCACGCCAAAGGCCGAGGCCATGGTTGGCAGCGCGGTGGCGATGACCGTGGCGTCAAGGTTCTCCATGAAGAAGGTTACGGCGACCACCAGGGCGATCAGACTGGTGTGTAGACTGAGGCGGTTTTGCGCGGCGGAATCTGGAGTGGCTGAGCTCACCGGTGCTGCCCTTTTTCAGTGAACGGTTTGATGAAGAAGGCCGACCAACTGCCCGATGCGCCGCGCACGATAAACGGGCGGCGTTAAGATGAGCGAATCCTTCATGGTCTGTCCACGTCTTGTTACTTGTGGACTACTCAATTACCCACAAAATTTATTGGTTTGCAGCAACAATTTTTCTTGTTGGACACCTCCTGCTCCCAGGCAGCACAGTTGCCGCCACTGACGCTCGCCCTGACGGGCCAACAATAAAAAACCGAGCCGACTGCACGCCACTTCCTGCTGTGAACCCTTTGTTCACATCCTGCTGTAATGGCGCCGCAGCGCGCACTTAAGGACCTCTCCGCCATGCAAACTGTTGTGAACTTATGGCCGTTGATCGGCGTACTTGTGATCGTGGTTGGCTTTGTTTTGCGTTTCAATCCGCTGTTGGTGGTCACCGCCGCAGCTATCGCCACCGGGCTCGCTGCCCACTTCCCGCTGGAGAAAATCCTCGCCACTATGGGGGATGGTTTCCTACAGACTCGCGCCCTGCAATTGATCCTGTTGTTGCCCCTCGCCGTCATCGGTCTGCTGGAGCGCCACGGCTTGCGCCTGCACGCGCAGAACTGGATTGCGCGGTTTGAGCGCGCCACGGTCGGACGCCTGCTGATCATCTATCTGTTTGTACGCGAATCCACTGCAGCCATGGGCTTGACCAGCCTCGGCGGGCACCCGCAGATGGTGCGCCCACTGCTGGCGCCGATGGCCGAAGGCGCGGCGGAAAAGCGCTACGGCAAACTGCCGGACAAACTGCGTCACAAGGTGTTGGCCATGTGCGCGGCCACCGATAACGTCGGCCTGTTTTTTGGTGAGGACATCTTCGTCGCCTTTGGGGCGATTGCCTTGATGCATACCTTCCTGCTCGGTTCGGGTATTGATGTGGAGCCGCTGCACATTGCGGTGTGGGGCATTCCTACGGCGATTTGCGCCTTTATCGTTCACGCGATCCGACTTCATCGGTTTGACCGAAGACTGACCCGCGAGATGACGACCGTCGTGACCCCAGTGGAGGCCGCGCAATGATCATCTCTATCCAATACCTGTACTGGCTCGCCGGGGTCCTGCTGCTGATCACCGCCGGCATGATCCTGTTGGATCGAAGCCATCCCAAGCGCTGGTCCAGCGCACTGTTCTGGCTGCTGTTCGCCATCCCGTTCCTGGTAGGGGAGCGCCTGCCCTCGGTGGTGGTCGGTGCGGGAGTGGTGGTGATGGCACTGATCGCCGGCCTGGGAGGCGTCGGCCGTGGCACCCATGCTGAGTTGCATGACAAGGCTTCGCGCGCCAGTGCCGGCCGCCTCGGGCACAAGTTGTTTATCCCGGCGCTGGCGATCCCCCTGACCACCGTGATCGGTTCGGTCTTGCTCAAGCACACCGAGATTGGCGGCGTACCGCTGCTGGACCCGAAAAACACCACCTTCGTGTCCCTCGGCATCGGCTGCCTGATTGCCCTCGGCCTGGCGTGCTGGCTGACCCGTGATACACCGGTGCAAGCCTTGCGCGAATCCCGACGACTCACCGAGGCCCTGGGCTGGGCCATGGTGCTGCCGCAGATGCTGGCGATGCTTGGCCTGCTGTTCAATGAAGCCGGGGTCGGCACGGCTGTCGCCCATGTCACCACTACCTACATCAACCTGGATTTCAAGTTGGTGGCGGTCATGGTGTACGTGTTGGGCATGGCGCTGTTTACGGTGATCATGGGCAATGGTTTCGCGGCGTTCCCGGTGATGACCGGGGGCGTCGGCGTGCCGGTGCTGGTGGGTATCTACGGCGGTAACCCGGCGGTGATGGCCGCCATCGGTATGTTCTCCGGCTACTGCGGTACGCTGATGACGCCGATGGCGGCCAACTTCAATATCGTGCCGGCGGCGTTGCTGGAGTTGCCGGACAAGAACGCGGTGATCAAGGCGCAACTGCCGACCGCGTTGATGATGCTGGTGGTCAATATTGTCCTGCTTTATGTGCTGATGTGAGGCGACGATGCGAACTGTATTGCTGACGGGGTTCGAGCCCTTTGATCAAGACCTGGTGAATCCTTCCTGGGAAGCGGTGAGCCAGTTGGATGGCGTGCAACTCGACGATGATGTGCGCATTGTTGCGCGCCGATTGCCCTGTGCGTTTGCCACGGCGGGTGAGTGCCTGCTCCAACTGATCAGTGAACTGCGCCCGGCGATGGTCATCGCCACTGGGTTGGCCTCCGGGCGCAGCGAAATATCCCTCGAGCGAGTGGCGATCAACATCAACGATGCACGCATCCCCGATAATCTGGGGGAGCAGCCCATCGACACGGCGGTGGTGGTCGGCGGCCCGGCGGCGTACTTCTCGACTCTGCCGATCAAGGCCATGGCCAGGGCGGTGCGCGAAGCAGGGATTGCGGTGTCGGTATCGCAGACGGCGGGTACATTCGTGTGCAACCAGGTGTTCTACCGCTTGCAGCACGAACTCGCGGGCACCGGTGTACGCAGTGGTTTTATCCACGTGCCGAACCAGCTTGGAGCGGGGCTGGTCGATGGGCTGCGCATCGCGGTGTCGACGGCGTGGAATACCCCGGTGGATGTGCTGGAAGTGGGCGGTCAGGTGAGTTGACGTCCCACGGGGTGCGATAACCTCGACTACAGTTCAGCTACATTCCTATGTTGGATCATCGCCATGATCAAGTGCCCGAAATTCGTGTCTGTTGCGCTTTCGCTTGTGTTGTTTGCCGCTGGCGGTATGGCCCTGGCTGATCCAAGCAATGGCAAGGGGCAAGGCAACGATAAAGGCAATGGTCACGGCGGGCAGGGGCATGACAAGCCCAAGGGCAAAGGTGCAGCAGGCAGTCATGGCCCCAGCGTCGACCGTGGCAGCGTGCTGAATGTGTTGGGCGGTTATCGCGACTACTGGAGCCCGGGGCCCGCCTTGCCGCCTGGCATCCAGAAGAACCTGGCCCGCGGCAAGCCGCTGCCGCCGGGCATTGCCAAGAAGCTGGACGGGCGTTTGTTGGGCCGCTTGCCTCATTACGATGGGTACGAGTGGCAGCAGGCGGGCACCGACTTGATACTGGTGGCTATCGCGACGGGCATCATCTACGAAGTCCTCAATGGCGCCCTCGATTGAGCTGGCGGTGCCGCTCGCATGGCGCTCGACGCCGCCGTGTTATTGCCGGCGTCGTTGGCGTTTACAAGCCGCCGGGTGATCCGTAGATTGCATTGCGTCGATTATTCGTTTCAGCTCACGAGGAAACCCCGCAGTGTCCATCCGAGGTTCAGCCGTATTTGCCCGCCCTTACCGCGCCTTTCTGTTCGATATGGATGGGACTCTGCTCAATTCGATTGCCGCCGCCGAGCGGGTATGGAGTATCTGGGCTGAACGCCATGGGCTGGAGGTGGCGACGTTCCTGACCACCATCCATGGCGCCCGGGCGATCGACACCATCACGCGCCAGGCCTTGCCCGGCGTCGACCCGGAGGTTGAAGCGCAGTGGATTACCGAGGCTGAAATCAATGATGTGCACGGTGTCGTTGCGATTGCCGGGGCCGTCGAGTTTCTGAACCGCTTGCCCGGCGATCAGTGGGCGCTGGTCACTTCTGCTCCCAGGGAACTGGCGTTGCGTCGACTGCAAGCGGCGGGTATTACGCCGCCAGCGGTGCTGGTCACGGCTGAAGACGTGGCTATCGGCAAGCCGAACCCTGCGTGTTATGTGCTCGGTGCGCAGCGCCTGGGGGTGTCGACGCAGGATTGCCTGGTGTTTGAGGATGCGACGGTGGGTATTCGCGCGGGGGAGGCGGCTGGCGCGGATGTGATGGTCGTGACTTCGACGCACCTCAAGCCCATGGCGACGGAGCATCCTTCGATCGATGGGTATGAACAGCTGCAGGTGCAACGCAGCGCTGATGGCTTGCTGTACTTGGCGCGCGCGACGGACTGACGCAGCAAGGCCGAGCCGGCTACCGGACTCGGCCTGCTTCGCGGGTGGCTGGATCAGGCGGCGCCTGCATTCGATCACTGCGCATGCCTTGGCGTGACAGCACCATCTCCCTGAGAATCTCGTTGGCGAGCCGGGCAATCGCTTCGGCACCGCGATAATGCGCGCGCACGATTCCGGTGATTGCGAAGTGGTCCGTCTCCGGACCGCTGAGCACGGCCGAGAGGGTGCCGTCGGCGTGCAGCGTACAGGTGACCGTGTAGCTGGGCAGGCGGGCTGCCAATTCAGATTCGATTTGGGTTTTAGTGAGCGTGTCCATCTGTACCGACACCTTCTACTGACTGTGCAAACACACCCAAGGATAGGTCCTGCTGCGCGGCTGTAAATACCAGCGATCTGAAAGCGAATCGGGGGTGGGCGTCAGCGTACGGTTTTGCGCACGATGCGTTGGCACAACTTGCGCTGCACGGCCATCTGGATGGGCTTGAGGCAGAACATGAACAGGTAGCCACACAGCAGGAGTACCAGGTCCAGCCGCGAACGGGGCGCTTCGGCGCCCTCTATTTCAAGCTTCAGGCCATATTCCAAGCCGACAAAGACCAGCCCCGTCAGCAGGGCGATCATCCAGGATCTGGAAAAAAATGGCTGGGCGCTGCCTGGCATCATCGACGTGCTCCTGAGTGCACACGGATGGTGGGGTATCAGTCAGAGGATTCGGTTGCAGGGGGGGTAATAAGTTCCAGGTGTGAAGATAGTTTCATCTTGAGCATGGATGCACATGCGGCAAAAAGCGCTTAGCGCAACACAGACAAAAGCAGTCCGAGGAGGTTTTCGCCAGCCGTTACAGTGAACGAAAGGGCTGGCTACTGAGGGCGCTTCAAGGCGTCTGGTTTTTGTCCGGAGCGGTCAGGCCGGCCTGGATGCGCTGGTAAATCTCCTCGCGATGCACGGCAACATCCTTGGGTGCGTTGATGCCGATTCGTACTTGCTGGCCGCTGACGCCCAGGATGGTGATCGTAATGTCATCACCGATGTTTATGCTTTCACCGACTTTGCGGGTGAGTATAAGCATGGACTTCTCCTTGATTACTTTTAAGGACACATGTTTCAGACAGGGCAGGTGTCGTATGTGTGTAGCTTACTGCTAAGCGCGTCCCTGTGACTGCCTCTTTTAGGACGCATAGAGGCGACATTAATTCCCATGGCGACATCATACAGGTCTGGGATACATCATTCGCATTGTTTAAGCCAACGTTTATGACGGCCAGAATAGACAGTGAATGATAAAGTCGCCTCTTTATCCGTTGAAGGAGCAGGGCAGTGCGTAAAGTAGCGATGGCAATTGCGGTGTTGGTATTGGCCGGTTGCGGTGAAGGCAAAAGTGTCGATGCCCCCAAGGCCAAGCCTGCCGTCACCGAAAGCCAGCCACAAACCGGCGCGATTGCTGCCCAGGAATGGGACCTGCGAGTAGGCCCGCCGGACCATAAGCTGCAGGCAATCACCGACCTGACCGCCTGGTTGCTCGAACACGGGTTCAGTTTTTATATCGTGAAGGTCGACGGCAAGGACGAAGTGCTGCTGGGGCCATTTGCAACCAAGGCCGAGGCCGAGGCCAAGCAGACGCTGCTCAACGAGAAGATGGCGCGGGCCAAGAAAAGCGACACGGTGTCCGAGATCATCGAGCACAAGGCTGCGCAGTAACAGCAGTTCGGGCGGCAGTGCCGCCCTCGTTCAACCGCAGGCTTTCAGGTTAACCGGGCCGACAAACTCATTGCCGCGCCCCATTACGCACGCCACCGTCTGGTTCCGCTGGAGCTCCCAGGCTTGTACCGGATAGGTCTTGTTCCAGGCTTCGTACAGCTGGCGATCCTGTTTCGACAGGCGCAAGCCGTACTGCTTGCTCATGTAGAAATACGTGCGTGCGATCATCCCGCGAATGGACGGGCGCGGCATGACCTTCTTGGCCTTGAAATCCACCTGGGTCAGGCACGAACCGTACTGCCCGCTTTGCACCGGCAGCCAGCCAAAACTGAAGTTACTTCGATCTCCATTGACCTCGCCGATGCTCGGCACCAGGTTGTGCAGATCCGCTTCGGCACGCTTGAATACGTCGTCATGGCGGGTGCAGTTCTTGCGTCCACCGTTCTGCCAGCACTGGCGCTGATGGCCGATCTGCCAGGCCGGAACAATGTGCTCCCACTCGATGCGCGCGGCACGGTTGGCGTTTTTGCGTGGGATGTAGCCGCAGGCTTTCAGGTCAACGCGGTTGCCGGTGTATTTGCAGCCGCAATAGAACTCGGTGGATTGTGGCGCGTACAACTTCCAGGCAACCTTTTTGGCTTCGCTGAAGGTACGGGGCGCCTGGGCATGGGCAGTGACAGCAAAAAGCAGGCAGCACACAGCAATAAAACGGGCACTCATTGAATCAATCTTCCTTCGGCACAACCCAGAAAATCTGCACGCCGCCGTCATCCCGATAGGCGAGGGTGACGTTGTCGTTCTCCGCGATTTCCTCCAGCAAGCGCTGCCACTCGTCTTCTGGCTCGTCCGGCAAGCGGAAGATCAAGGCTGCCTTGGCTTTTTGAGCGTTGGTGGAGTTGATGATCTTTTGCACACGAATGGCCAGGCGTTCGTAGGCATCAGGTGGGGTTAGGGCTGCGGAAGAGGACTTTGCCACGGAGTGTTCCTTAATAAGCTGTACGTGCATACAGTATTTAACTGTAGGCAAATTCGCAACTGCTTAAAATTCAATAAGTTCGTCTGACGGCTATTTAGGCGAGTTGGTGTAAGGCGGGGAGGTGTTGGTTGCGGGATTTACACAGGAGGTAGAGGCGGGTAAACCCGCCTCTACAGAGATGCCAACAGGAATCAATATTCCCAGAACATCCGTTGCAGTTCTTTGCTGTCCTGGGTCTTGGTCAGGGCAACCATCGCCAGAATCCGCGCTTTCTGCGGGTTCAGGTCGAGGGCGGCGACCCAGTCGTACTTGTCGTCCGGCTGTTCGGCATTACGCAGCACCATGCCCCCGGCATTCACGTGGGAAGAACGGATGATCTGCACACCTTGCTTGCGCAATTCCACCAGCGCGGGAACCACTTTGGACGACACCGAACCATTGCCGGTGCCGGCGTGGATGATGGCTTTGGCGCCAGCCTGGGCCAGTGCCTTGTAGGCGGTGTCGCTCACGTTGCCGTAGCCGTAGGCGATTTCAACATCGGGCAGGCTCTTGATGTTCTTGATGTCGAACTCCGAGTCCATGGTGTGACGCTTGGCCGGCAGGCGGAACCAGTAGGACTTGCCTTCAACGACCATGCCCAGCGGGCCCCATGGGCTCTTGAAGGCTTCGGTCTTGATATTGATCATCTTGCTGACGTCGCGACCCGATTGGATCTCGTCGTTCATGGTCACCAGTACGCCTTTGCCACGTGCATCCTTGCTGCCGGCCACGGCTACGGCGTTGTACAGGTTGAGCATGCCGTCGGCCGACATGGCGGTGCCTGGGCGCATGGAGCCGACCACCACGATAGGCTTGTCGGTTTTTTCCACCAGGTTCAGGAAGTAGGCGGTCTCTTCCAGGGTGTCGGTACCGTGGGTGATCACGATGCCGTCCACGTCCTTGCTGTCGGCCAGTTCGGCGACGCGGCGACCCAGTTGCAGCAGGTTCTCGTTGTTGATGCTTTCGGACGCAATTTGCATCACTTGCTCGCCACGCACATTGGCGATCTGGCTAAGCTCAGGAACACCGGCGATCAATTGCTCGATACCGACTTTGGCAGCCTGGTACGTCGCACTGTTGGCGGCGCTGGCGCCCGCGCCGGCAATGGTGCCGCCGGTGGCGAGGATCACCACGTTGGACAGTTTGGTCTTGGATTCAACCTCCTTTGCCTGGGCGGCAACGGGGAACAGCAGCAGAAGGGCCAGCGCCCCCGGAACAAAGTTCTTCAATGCAGATTTCATTATTTTTCTCTCTGGTTTTTGATGAGTGCTGTAGCAGGTTCATCTAGAACACCTGGGCAGTGCTGAATGCCTCCAGGCGCTGTGTAGGAGCAGGATCTGTACCATGCCGAATATGTTCGAGCATATAAATTAACTTGTTGATATATATAGATTTTTATTGAATGAGCGATGTGGTTTTGCTTGCTGGATGTCCGGCTTTCCGAACAACCTGGGGTGTGGCGTTCGGTTGTCCGAAAGTTATGACGAAAGAATCCTGCCTGTCGTGCCAAAACCTGTCGTTTCAGAGAACGACCGAACCCGGCAGATGTTTAAGAGCGGCTTTCGCAGGGCGCGAGAGCCGGGGCTGGAGGTCTTGCATGAAAGGCCATGTTCTACCGTTGACAAATCTCGACAAGGTTCTCATAGTTTGGCTAACGCAAACGTTTGCGAGATGTTTCATGAGGCCCTCGTCAGAGTCTCCTGTCAGCTCGTATCAGCCACCCGGGTGGGAGGGCCGCCGAAGCACACTTCGGTGCACGCGTTGCTCACAATAATCATAAGATCGGAGTGAACCCATGAAGCTGCCATTCGCCGGACGTCTTCTTGCTGTCGCTGTGCTTGCTGCTGCATCCGCCGCCTTACCTTTCTCCTCTGCGTTCGCTGATGACGCTGCCGCCAAACCCAAGGTCGGCCTGGTGATGAAGTCCCTTGCCAATGAATTCTTTGTCACCATGCAGGACGGTGCCAAGGCGTATCAGAAAGACCATGCCGCCGATTTCGACATGATCACCAACGGCATCAAGAACGAAACCGATACCAGTGCGCAGATCGATATCGTCAAGCAGATGATCCTGTCCAAAGTCAATGCCATCGTTATCGCGCCTGCTGATTCCAAGGCACTGGTAAAAGTGCTGGAGGATGCCTCTAAGGCCGGGATCAAGGTCGTCAACATCGATAACCGCCTGGACCCGGACGTGCTGAAAAGCAAAAAACTCGATATCCCCTTCGTCGGCCCCGACAACCGCAAAGGCGCCAAACTGGTGGGCGACTACCTGGCCAAGCAGCTGGCTGCCGGCGATAAGGTCGGCATCATCGAAGGTGTACCCACCACCACCAACGCCCAGCAGCGCACCGCAGGCTTCAAGGATGCGATGGACGCTGCCGGTATGAAGATCGTTTCCACCCAATCCGGCAACTGGGAAATTGACCAGGGCCAGAAAGTGGCCTCGGCCATGCTGAGCGAACACCCGGACCTCAAGGCGCTGCTGGCCGGTAACGACAACATGGCCCTGGGCGCCGTCTCCGCCGTACGTGCGGCAGGCAAGGCCGGTAAGGTGCTGGTGGTGGGTTACGACAACATCGAAGCCATCAAGCCGATGCTGCAGGATGGTCGTGTGCTGGCGACCGCCGACCAGGCGGCTGCGCAGCAAGCGGTGTTCGGTATCCAGAACGCCCTCAAGCTGGTCAAGGGTGAGAAAGTCGATGCCAAGGACGGCGTGATCGAAACTCCGGTCGAACTCGTCCTCAAGAAGTAATCCTGGCAGCACCCAACAGCGTCTGCCCGTCCTGGGCGGACGCCTGGAGATTTTCCTATGTCATCTTCCGCCCCGAACGCTGTCCTCTCGGTCAGCGGTATCGGTAAGACCTATGCCCAACCGGTTCTGGCCGACATTACCCTCACGCTTAACCGGGGTGAAGTACTGGCGCTGACCGGTGAAAACGGCGCGGGCAAGAGTACCTTGTCGAAGATCGTCGGTGGGCTGGTTACCCCGACCACCGGGCACATGCAATTCCAGGGGCAGGATTACCGTCCGGCCAGCCGTGCCCAGGCTGAAGCGTTGGGCGTGCGCATGGTCATGCAGGAACTCAATCTGCTGCCGACGCTGACCGTGGCCGAAAACCTGTTCCTGGATAATCTGCCGAGCCACTGTGGCTGGATCAGCCGCAAGCAATTGCGCAAAGCCGCAATCGAGGCCATGGCCCAGGTCGGTCTCGACGCCATCGATCCGGACACCCTGGTCGGCAGCCTCGGCATCGGCCATCAACAGATGGTCGAGATCGCCCGCAACCTGATCGGCGACTGCCATGTGCTGATCCTCGACGAGCCCACCGCGATGCTCACGGCCCGCGAAGTCGAGATGCTGTTTGAGCAAATCACCCGCCTGCAGGCCCGGGGCGTGGCGATCATTTATATTTCGCACCGGCTCGAAGAACTGGCCCGTGTCGCCCAGCGCATTGCAGTACTGCGCGACGGCAAGCTGGTCTGCGTCGAGCCGATGGCCAATTACAACAGCGAACAACTGGTCACCTTGATGGTGGGCCGGGAGTTGGGTGAACACATCGACCTGGGACCGCGCAGCCTCGGCGGCCCGGCCCTGACCGTAAAAGGCCTGACGCGCTCGGACAAGGTCCGCGACGTATCGTTTGAAGTGCGTGCCGGTGAGATCTATGGCATCTCCGGCCTGATCGGCGCCGGTCGTACAGAGCTACTGCGGCTTATCTTCGGGGCCGACCTGGCCGACAGCGGCACCGTCGCCCTGGGTTCGCCGGCCCAGGTGGTGAGTATTCGCTCGCCGGTGGATGCCGTGGGTCATGGCATTGCCCTGATCACCGAAGACCGCAAGGGCGAAGGGCTGCTGCTGACCCAGTCGATCAGTGCGAATATCGCATTGGGCAACATGCCGGAAATTTCCGCCGGCGGCCTGGTCAATAGCCGCGACGAAACTGCCTTGGCCAAGCGCCAGATCGATGCCATGCGGATCCGCAGTTCCAGCCCGGCGCAATTGGTGTCCGAACTGTCCGGTGGCAACCAGCAGAAAGTGGTGATCGGCCGCTGGCTGGAGCGCGACTGCTCGGTGATGCTGTTCGACGAGCCCACCCGTGGCATCGATGTCGGTGCCAAGTTCGACATTTATGCCTTGCTGGGTGAATTGACTCGCCAGGGCAAGGCGCTGGTGGTGGTGTCCAGCGACCTGCGTGAACTCATGCTGATCTGCGACCGCATCGGCGTGCTGTCCGCCGGACGCTTGATCGAAACCTTCGAGCGCGACAGCTGGACCCAGGACGAATTGCTCGCCGCCGCCTTTGCCGGCTATCAGAAACGTGATGCGCTGCTCAACGACGCAGTGCTTAGGGATACCCCATGAAACTAACAACTTCCCCCGGTAAAACCGGCGGTAACTTCTACGGCCTGGGCACCTACCTGGGGCTGGCCGGTGCATTGCTGGCGATGATCGCGCTGTTTTCGGTGCTCAGTGATCACTTCCTGTCCTATGACACGTTCAGCACCCTGGCCAACCAGATTCCTGACCTGATGGTGTTGGCGGTGGGCATGACCTTCATCCTGATCATCGGCGGTATCGACCTGTCGGTGGGCTCGGTGCTGGCGTTGGCGGCATCGGCGGTCAGTGTGGCGATTCTCGGTTGGGGCTGGAGTGTCTTGCCGGCTGCCTTGCTCGGCATGGGCTGCGCCGCGTTGGCCGGCACTATCACCGGCTCGATCACGGTGGCCTGGCGCATTCCCTCGTTTATCGTGTCCCTCGGCGTGTTGGAAATGGCCCGTGGCGTCGCGTACCAGATGACCGGCTCGCGCACGGCCTATATCGGCGATTCGTTTGCCTGGCTGTCCAACCCGATCGCCTTCGGTATTTCGCCGTCGTTTATCATCGCTTTGCTGGTGATCATTGCCGCCCAGTTGGTATTGACCCGCACCGTATTCGGTCGTTACCTGATCGGTATCGGCACCAACGAAGAAGCCGTACGCCTGGCCGGGATCAATCCCAAGCCGTACAAGATCCTGGTGTTCAGCCTCATGGGCCTGCTGGCCGGTGTGGCGGCGCTGTTCCAGATTTCGCGTCTGGAAGCGGCAGACCCGAATGCCGGTGCCGGCCTTGAGCTGCAAGTGATCGCCGCAGTGGTGATCGGCGGCACCAGCCTGATGGGCGGGCGTGGTTCGGTGATCAGTACCTTCTTCGGTGTGTTGATTATTTCGGTATTGGCCGCCGGCCTGGCGCAGATCGGTGCCACGGAGCCCACCAAGCGCATCATCACCGGTGCCGTGATCGTGATTGCCGTGGTCCTGGATACTTATCGCAGCCGTCGTGCCAGTCGGCGAGGCTGAACCATGGCAACGATCAAGGATGTGGCCGCGATTGCAGGTATTTCCTACACCACCGTGTCCCATGTGGTGAACAAGACGCGCCCGGTGAGCGAGCCGGTACGGATCAAGGTTGAAGCGGCGATCAAGCAACTCGACTACGTGCCCAGTGCCGTCGCGCGTTCGCTCAAGGCCAAGACCACGGCCACCATCGGATTGCTGGTGCCCAACAGCCTCAACCCGTATTTTGCCGAGCTGGCCCGGGGTATCGAGGATTATTGTGAACGTAACGGCTACTGCGTGATTCTCTGCAACTCCGACGACAATGCGGAAAAACAACGCAGCTATTTGCGGGTGTTGCTGGAAAAACGCATCGACGGCTTGATCGTGACCTCGGTAGGCGGGGATGACAGCGGCCTCGCCGCGGGGTTGAGCGCCGTGCGCACGCCCATGGTGATTGTCGACCGGGCGCTGGATGGTATCGATGTCGACCTGGTACGCATCGACCACGAGGAGGGCGCCTACCTGGCGACCCGGCACTTGCTTGAGCTGGGGCATCGGGACATCGCCTGCATCGGCGGCCCGGGCCACACCCGCGTCGCGCAAATGCGCCTGGCGGGTTACCAGCGTGCACTGCATGAAGCCGGTGTGGCAGTGGTGGCCAATCGCATCCAGGAAAGCGACTTCACCAGCACCGGCGGTTATGCTGCTGCCGTGCAATTGCTGGCGCAGAACCCGCCCAGCGCGATTTTTGCCAGCAACGACATGATCGGCTTCGGCGTGTTGCGCGCGGCGGCGGAGCGTAATATTCGCGTACCCGGCGAGCTGTCGGTGATCGGTTTCGATGACATTCAAATGGGCCGCTACGTGTACCCGGCGCTGACCACGGTCGGGCAGTCGATCCTGCAACTGGGCGAGACCGCGGCCGAGCTTTTACTGCGACGAATTGCAACCCCCCAACTGCCGATCGATCAACGCATCGTGACGCCGAGCATCGTGTTGCGTGAATCGACGGCGCCCGTCGCCGGTGTGTTCGCCCAATACCGCTGAACCGAATTGATGAGTACTGATGTATGCCAGCAAAAGTAGTGGTAATAGGCAGCTTGAACATGGACCTGGTCACCCGCGCGAGTCGGCTGCCCCGTGCCGGTGAGACCCTGATCGGCCAGACGTTTTCCACGGTGCCTGGCGGCAAGGGCGCCAACCAGGCCGTGGCCTCGGCGCGACTGGGTGCGGATGTGGCAATGATCGGGTGTGTCGGTAGCGATGCCTATGGCACTGAACTGCGTGGCGCCTTGCTGGTGGAAGGTATCGATTGCCAGGCGGTGAGCACCGTCGACGGTTCCAGTGGCGTGGCCTTGATTGTGGTGGACGACAGCAGCCAGAACGCGATTGTGATTGTTGCCGGCAGCAACGGCGAGCTGACGCCCGCCTCACTGCAGGCGTCCGATGCGGTGCTACAGGGGGCCGATGTGATTATCTGCCAGCTGGAAGTGCCGATGGATACCGTGGGCTATACCCTCAAGCGCGGTCGTGAACTGGGCAAGACCGTGATTCTCAACCCGGCGCCGGCCAGCGGCCCGTTGCCCGCCGACTGGTACGCCTCGGTCGACTACCTGATTCCCAACGAAAGCGAAGCCAGCGCACTGAGCGGCGTGACAGTCGACTCCCTCGACAGTGCCAAGGTCGCGGCGACCCACCTGATCAAGGCGGGGGCGCGCAAAGTCATCATCACCCTGGGCGCCCAGGGTGCGTTGTTTGCCGATGGCCAGGGCTTTGAGCACCTGGTGGCGCCCAAGGTCAAGGCGGTGGATACCACCGCTGCCGGCGATACCTTTGTCGGTGGTTTTGCCGCAGCACTGGCCAGTGGCAAAAGCGAAGCCGAGGCCATCCGTTTCGGCCAGGTCGCGGCAGCCTTGTCAGTCACCCGTGCTGGTGCGCAACCCTCCATTCCTACGCTGCATGACGTTCAAGGTTTTGTGCTTTTATGAAAAAGACGCCTCTGCTCAATATCGCCTTGTCGCGTTTGATCGCATCCCTGGGCCATGGTGACATCCTGGTGATCGGCGACGCCGGCCTGCCAGTGCCGCCCGGGGTCGAGTTGATCGACCTGGCGCTGACCCAGGGCATTCCCGACTTCATCAGCACCTTGCGTATCGTGCTCAGTGAAATGCAGGTGGAAAGCCACGTGCTGGCGGAAGAAATCCTGCTCAAGCAGCCGCCCGCGCTGACGGAGCTGAACGCTTTGGCTGAACAGGCCGCCCTCGGCGAGCGAAGGCTGCTCAGCCATGAACAATTCAAGCAACTGAGCCGTAACGCGCGCGCTGTCGTGCGTACCGGCGAGTGCCAGCCTTACTGCAATATCGCGCTGGTCTCCGGCGTCACCTTCTAGAGTTTCCCAACGACAAGGAGTGTTTTATGCAACGTGGTCTGCCAACCCTGAAAAATCTGTTTCGGAGTGTCCTGCTTTTGTCCGCACTCACTGCTGCCAGCGCCCAAGCGGCGGAAAAAATCGACTTGATCATCGACACCGACCCAGGTGCCGACGACGTGGTGGCCTTGCTCTTCGCCATGGCTTCCCCGGACGAATTGAACATTCGTGCGCTGACCACCGTCGCCGGCAACGTACGCCTGGACAAGACCTCGCGTAACGCGCGCCTGGCCCGCGAGTGGGCCGGGCGTGAAGAAATCCCGGTGTACGCCGGAGCACCCAAGCCGCTGTTGCGCACACCGATCTATGCCGAGAACATCCATGGCAAAGAAGGTATTTCCGGCGTCACCGTCCATGAGCCTAAAAAGGGCCTGGCTGAAGGCAACGCCGTTGATTACCTGATCAAGACCCTGCGTGCGGCCAAGCCTCACAGCATCACCATTGCCATGCTCGGTCCGCAGACCAACCTGGCGCTGGCCTTGACCCAGGACCCGGAAATCACCCAAGGCATCAAGGAAGTGGTGGTGATGGGTGGCGCGCACTTCAACGGCGGCAATATCACCCCGGTTGCCGAGTTCAACCTGTTCGCCGATCCGATTGCAGCCGAGATTGTGCTCAAGAGTGGCGTCAAGCTGACCTACCTGCCGCTGGATGTGACCCACAAGGTGCTGACCAGCGAGGCGCGCCTGAAGAAGATCGCCGACATCAATAACAACGCGAGCAAGGTCGTCGGCGATATTCTCAATGAATACGTCAAGGGCGATATGGAACACTACGGCATCCCGGGCGGCCCGGTACATGACGCCACTGTCATCGCCTACCTGCTCAAGCCGTCCTTGTTCACCGGGCGTCAGGCCAATATGGTGGTGGACAGCCGCGAAGGCCCGACCTTCGGCCAGACCATCGTTGATTGGTACGACGGCCTGAAGCAGACAAAAAATGTGTTCTGGGTTGAGAACGGCGACGCCCAGGGTTTCTTCGATCTGCTCACCGAGCGCCTGGCACGCCTGAAGTAACCCGGTCGACCTTCGCCAGCCGGTTCTTATTCACGCTCGGGGTCTGGTGCCCCCATGTGATCGGCCGGGTATTTTTCGAATACCTGGCCGATGAATGCCTGTGCCGCCTGGGTGCCGAGTTCCTTGACCAGCAGGTCGATACCGATGATTGCCAGTTCTTCCGGGCTTCCTGGGCTGTAGGAGCTTTGTCCTTGGGGCCATTTGGCTTTGATGTCGGCTTGGAGCGTTACGGTGGTCATGGAAGTCTCACGGGTTGAAATGCTGGGTAATGCGCTGGAACGCGGCTCTAACCGGCGCAGTTAATCATTTTGCGCGGGGTTTGGCACTGCTACTTAGGCATGAAGCAGGTGCTGTGCGACACTGTCCTCCTGTTTAATTGCCGGGGCGTACCGCGTGCAGATCGATTTGAATAACCCCGAGAACCTGACACTGGCCGCCGTGCGTCAACTGATCGCCAGTGCCAGTGATGACGAGCATACTCAGTTGCGTGTGACCAAGGCCGGAATGGCCTACATATCTTCCGGGGTGGTGGGAGGCACTGACATCGATGGCCTGCTGTTCCGCCTGGAGACCTGGGCCAAGGGTTCCGGTTATGTCGGCAATGTCGCGGCCAGCGACGAGGTCTGGGTTACACAGATTTTCAATGCGCTGAAGCAGAACTGGCCGAAGCCGCCGTTTGATTACATCGACGTCTACTGATTGCGCTCATATTTGGTCACGATTGATCGGGCGAATGCCTGCTGATAGTCGGGCAGACTTACCTGGCGGCGGTTTACGTTTTGAAACCTATCAGCCTGACCGCTGTCGCACGATCTCTGTCCATTTTTCAATTAGGAGGCTTCATGCCTTGGAAGCTCGCATCATTCGGTACTTTGTTGGCAGCACTCGCGTTGGCGGGTTGCAGCACCCCGGGTGCCTCTGAGCCAGCCAAAGACGCCGCCGTGACCGATGCCGGTCATAGCCGCTGTGAGTCGAAGGCCGCCGAATTCAGCATTGGCCAGAAAGCCTCGCCGCAGTTGCTGGAGGAGGCCCGTACCCGCGCTGGCGCACAGAACGCACGGATCCTCAAGCCCAACGATATGATCACGCTGGAATACCGCTCCGACCGCCTCAACCTGAACACCGATGACAACCTGGTGATCACGCGCGTTAATTGCGGCTGATCGTTTCCAGGCTTTGCAACGCCCATAAAAAACCCCGTCACATGGACGGGGTTTTTTTAGCTCAGCGGAGAATTACTCGCCGCGAACCTGTGCAGCTTGCATACCCTTTTGGCCTTTCTCAGCCACGAAGGAAACGGTTTGGCCTTCTTTCAGGCTTTTGAAACCGTCGCTTTCGATAGCTTTGAAGTGTACGAACAGGTCGTCACCGCCACCTTGAGGAGTGATGAAGCCGAAGCCTTTTTCATCGTTGAACCATTTAACGGTGCCGGTTTGGCGATTAGACATGGTGTATCTCCAAGAAACATATATTTTCAGTAGTGCTGTGCTGCTCAGGCCAACTGGGCACACTGGGCTATCATAGTCGAAATGTTCGGCTTGGGAGCCCCCCCAAGGCATTGTTTGCTAATCAATAGCGTTGCGTTTGCTACTTGTGTCGGCTGAAAGCCCCGATCTACGGGGCTTCGGCACGAAATATCAGCTGGTAAAAAAAGCCGTAAAAGCTGCGTAATTTGTGCGAAATGGCAGTTTTCGGGCTGTTTTCCTGGCAAAACGGTCGTCTGATCCCGGACCGGTCTTACTTTTTCTTCACGACTTTGCAGGACGAAATAGCCGCGACTGCTTTGTTTTTAAGCTCCGGGCTGGCGTTCTGGTTAGTCATGAGCTCTTTGATTTCCGCAGTGCTCAATTCGGCGTTGATCTTGTCGGCGCCACATTCGCAGTGGGCCTTGGCAGTCTTGACGTCTACGTTCTGGCTGGCGGCCGCGCTGCAGTCGCTGACGAAACTGTCACGGGCACCGGCTGGCCAATTGGATGGAGCGGCAGCCTGCGCGCCGAGGGAAAGGAGGCTCAGGGTAGCGGCGAAAGCGAGGGTCGAGGTAAAACGCATCATGGGATGCTCCTTTGATTCGAGGACGAACGGCGATTCTCAGTGGGTTTGAGGTGTGGCGTACAGCTCAAGTTCACTTTTGCAGCTATAAAGGCTGGAATTTGTCTTTGCGGCGGATACTGTCGGCGCGATGACCGTTCATCTGTGCTAGCATCTTCGGCCTGGCTAATTCCGGGCGCGCCATTTGCCGCCTTGCCATGTTTATTTTCAGCTCACTCCAGTCACTGTGGTTCGATTATCGGTTGGCCGAAAGGCTCCTGCCGCTGTAAGGCAGGCGTTCATCATTGAACGGCCTGGTGTTGGATCTTGTACTGGCTCATCCCAACCCACGTGACCTTTGGTAGGGGTCACCACTAGGAGAGGAGGCGCCATGCCAACTATTACTCTTCCCGACGGCAGTCAACGTTCATTCGATCATTCGGTTTCCGTAGCCGAGGTCGCCGCATCCATTGGTGCTGGCCTGGCCAAGGCCACCGTGGCCGGCAAGGTCGATGGCAAGCTGGTTGACGCCAGCGACCTGATCACCTCCGATGCCAGCCTGCAAATCATCACGCCCAAGGATCAAGAGGGGCTGGAGATCATTCGCCACTCTTGCGCGCACTTGATTGGCCATGCGGTCAAACAACTGTATCCCACCGCGAAAATGGTGATCGGCCCGGTCATCGACGAAGGCTTTTATTACGACATCGCCTACGAGCGTCCTTTCACCCCGGACGATCTGGCCGCTATCGAACAGCGCATGCACGCCCTGATCGAAAAAGATTACGACGTCATCAAGAAAGTCACTCCGCGCGCCGAAGTGATCGACGTGTTCACTGCGCGTGGCGAAGACTACAAGCTGCGCCTGGTGGAAGACATGCCGGACGAGCAGGCCATGGGCCTGTACTACCACGAAGAATACGTCGACATGTGCCGTGGCCCGCACGTGCCGAACACGCGCTTCCTCAAGTCCTTCAAGCTGACCAAGCTGTCCGGTGCCTACTGGCGCGGCGACGCGAAGAACGAGCAACTGCAACGCATCTACGGCACTGCCTGGGCTGACAAGAAGCAGCTGGCCGCCTATATCCAGCGCATCGAGGAGGCCGAAAAGCGCGACCACCGCAAGATCGGCAAGCGCCTGAACCTGTTCCACCTCCAGGAAGAAGCGCCGGGCATGGTGTTCTGGCACCCGAACGGCTGGACCCTGTATCAGGTGCTCGAGCAGTACATGCGCAAGGTTCAGCGCGACAACGGTTACCTGGAGATCAAGACCCCGCAGGTCGTTGATCGCAGCCTGTGGGAGAAATCCGGACACTGGGCCAACTACGCCGACAATATGTTCACCACCCAGTCGGAAAACCGCGACTACGCCATCAAGCCGATGAACTGCCCATGCCACGTGCAGGTGTTCAATCAAGGTCTGAAGAGCTACCGCGAGTTGCCGATGCGCCTGGCCGAGTTCGGTGCCTGCCACCGTAACGAGCCATCGGGTGCGTTGCACGGCATCATGCGGGTACGCGGCTTCACCCAGGACGACGCCCACATCTTCTGTACCGAAGAGCAGATGCAGGCCGAATCGGCCGCGTTCATCAAGCTGACCATGGACGTTTATCGTGATTTCGGCTTTACCGAAGTCGAGATGAAGCTGTCCACTCGTCCGGAAAAACGCGTCGGTTCCGACGAGCTGTGGGATCGCGCCGAAGCGGCCCTGGCCGCAGCGCTAGACAGTGCGGGCCTTGCGTACGATCTGCAGCCGGGTGAGGGGGCCTTCTACGGGCCGAAGATCGAGTTCTCGTTGAAAGATTGCCTTGGCCGTGTCTGGCAATGTGGTACCTTGCAGCTCGATTTTAACCTGCCGATCCGTTTGGGAGCCGAATACGTCTCCGAAGATAACAGTCGTAAACACCCGGTTATGCTGCACCGGGCGATCCTCGGCTCGTTCGAACGGTTCGTCGGTATCCTGATCGAGCACTACGAGGGTGCGTTCCCTGCGTGGCTGGCTCCGACTCAGGCAGTGATCATGAATATCACTGATAAACAGGCGGATTTTGCTGCTGAAGTTGAAAAAACTCTCAACGAAAGCGGATTTCGTGCCAAGTCCGACTTGAGAAATGAAAAGATCGGCTTTAAAATCCGCGAGCATACTTTGCTCAAGGTTCCCTATCTTTTGGTTATCGGAGATCGGGAAGTCGAGATGCAGACTGTCGCTGTGCGTACTCGTGAAGGTGCTGACCTGGGCTCGATGCCCGTCGCCCAGTTCGCTGAGTTCCTCGCGCAAGCGGTTTCCCGGCGTGGTCGCCCAGATTCGGAGTAATTATTATTAAGCGTGAAATGAGACAAGATAAACGAGCTGCACCGAAAGCCCCGATCAACGAGAATATCTCGGCACGCGAGGTTCGGTTAATTGGCGCTGACGGCGAGCAGATTGGCATCGTCTCGATTGATGAAGCGCTTCGTATTGCAGAAGAGTCCAAGTTGGACCTGGTGGAAATCTCCGCCGATGCAATCCCACCCGTTTGCCGGGTGATGGACTACGGCAAGTCGATCTTCGAAAAGAAGAAGCAGGTTGCCGCGGCGAAGAAGAACCAGAAGCAGATTCAAGTAAAAGAAATCAAGTTTCGTCCAGGGACGGAGGAAGGGGATTACCAGGTAAAACTGCGCAACCTGGTACGTTTCCTGAGTGATGGGGACAGGGCCAAGGTATCCTTGCGATTCCGCGGCCGTGAGATGGCCCACCAGGAGCTGGGGATGGAACTCCTCAAGCGGGTTGAAGCTGACCTGCTCGAGTACGGTTCGGTCGAACAGCATCCTAAGATGGAAGGACGCCAGCTGATCATGGTCATCGCCCCGAAAAAGAAGAAGTAATCAACAGGGCACGGCAGGCCTTCTGATTATGTTTATCAACTGAATGCGGAGTATCCGAACATGCCAAAGATGAAGACTAAAAGTGGTGCTGCTAAGCGGTTTCTGAAAACTGCTAACGGTATCAAGCACAAGCACGCTTTCAAGAGCCACATCCTGACCAAAATGTCGACCAAGCGTAAGCGTCAACTGCGCGGTAGCAGCTTGCTGCATCCGTCTGACGTGGCAAAAGTCGAGCGCATGCTGCGCCTTCGTTAATTTTTGGATCAAGAATAGAGGAAGTAACTCATGGCTCGTGTAAAGCGTGGCGTCATTGCCCGTAAACGTCACAAAAAAATTCTGAAACTCGCTAAAGGCTACTACGGCGCACGCTCACGCGTATTCCGTGTTGCCAAGCAAGCGGTAATCAAGGCAGGCCAATACGCCTACCGCGACCGTCGTCAGAAAAAACGTCAGTTCCGCGCTCTGTGGATCGCTCGTATCAATGCTGGTGCACGTGTTAACGGTCTGTCCTACAGCCGTTTCATCGCTGGCCTGAAAAAAGCGTCCATCGAAATCGACCGTAAGGTTCTGGCTGAACTGGCCGTGAACGAAAAAGCGGTGTTTGCTGCGATTGTCGAGAAAGCTAAAGCCACCTTGGCTTAAGTACCCCCGACAGTCACCCTGGGCTGCGCCTGTAGCCCAAGGTGGTAAACGTCATAAATAGGGGAAGAGCCTTCAAGCTCTTCCCCTATTTTGTATCTGGAGTCTGTACATGGAAAACCTGGACGCGCTCGTCGCTCAAGCTCTTGAGGCTGTGCAAAGCGCTGAAGATATCAATGCCCTGGAGCAAATCCGGGTTCACTACCTTGGCAAAAAGGGTGAATTGACTCAGGTGATGAAGACCCTGGGAAATTTGCCGGCTGAAGAGCGCCCGCAAGTCGGCGCGCTGATCAACGTTGCCAAGGAGCGTGTCACAGAGGTGCTCAATGCGCGCAAGGCGACCATGGAGGAGGCCGATCTCGCGGCCAAACTCGCCGCCGAGTCCATTGATGTAACCCTGCCTGGTCGCGGCCAGGCCTCGGGCGGTCTGCATCCGATCACCCGGACTCTGGAACGCATCGAGCAGTTCTTCACCCACATCGGCTACGGCATTGCCGAAGGCCCTGAGGTCGAAGACGACTATCACAACTTCGAGGCGCTCAACATCCCAGGCCATCACCCGGCCCGGTCGATGCACGACACCTTCTATTTCAATGCAAACATGCTGTTGCGCACCCATACCTCCCCGGTACAGGTCCGCACCATGGAAGCGAACAAGCCGCCGATCCGCATTGTCTGCCCAGGCCGTGTGTACCGCAGCGACTCAGATATCACCCACTCGCCGATGTTCCACCAGGTCGAAGGCCTGTTGGTTGATCGCGACATCAACTTCGCCGACCTCAAGGGCACCATCGAAGAGTTCCTGCGAGTGTTCTTCGAGAAAGAGCTGGCGGTGCGTTTCCGTCCATCATTCTTCCCGTTCACCGAGCCATCCGCAGAAGTCGACATGGAATGCGTGATGTGCAGCGGTAAAGGCTGCCGCGTCTGCAAGCAGACTGGCTGGCTGGAAGTGATGGGCTGCGGCATGGTTCACCCCAATGTGCTGCGCATGTCCGGGATTGATCCGGAAGAGTTCTCGGGCTTTGCCTTCGGCATGGGCGTTGAGCGTCTGGCCATGCTGCGTTACGGCGTGAACGACTTGCGTCTGTTCTTCGACAACGACTTGCGGTTCCTCGCGCAATTTCGCTAGTCGTAACGAATCTTTAGGAGAGCAGGATGAAATTCAGTGAACAATGGCTGCGCGGCTGGGTAAGCCCGCAGGTAGATCGCGATGCGCTGGTTGCGCGTCTGTCGATGGCCGGTCTTGAGGTCGATAGCGTTACGCCGGCCGCCGGTGTTTTCAGTGGCGTGGTGGTGGGCGAAGTGCTGAGCACCGAGCAACACCCCGATGCTGACAAATTGCGTGTGTGCCAGGTCAGCAATGGCGCACAAACGTTCCAGGTCGTGTGCGGAGCGCCCAACGTGCGCCCGGGTCTGAAGATCCCGTTCGCCATGATCGGCGCCGAACTGCCGGGCGACTTCAAGATCAAGAAAGCCAAGCTGCGTGGCGTCGAGTCCAACGGCATGCTGTGCTCCCAGGCGGAGCTGCAAGTAGGCGAGGGCAACGATGGGCTGATGGAACTGCCGGGCGATGCGCCAGTGGGCCAGGACATTCGCGTCTACCTGGAGCTGGAAGACGCCAGCATCGAGGTTGATCTGACTCCGAACCGTGGCGACTGCCTGTCCCTGGCTGGCCTGGCACGTGAAGTGGGCGCGCTGTACAACGCTCCCGTGACGCGTCCAGTGGTGGCCGCAATGGCTGCTGTGCATGATGAAGTACGTCCGATCGAAGTACTGGCGCCAAGCGCTTGCCCGCGTTACCTGGGGCGTGTGATCCGCAACGTCGACCTGTCCAGGCCAACCCCGCTGTGGATGGTTGAGCGCCTGCGTCGCGCCGACGTGCGCAGCATCGACGCGGCCGTCGACATCACCAACTACGTGATGCTTGAACTGGGCCAACCGCTGCACGCTTTCGATCTCGCTGAAATCAATGGCGGCATCCGCGTGCGCATGGCCGAAGAAGGCGAGAAGCTGGTTCTGCTCGACGGCCAGGAAGTCAGCCTGCGCGCCGACACCCTGGTGATCGCTGACCATTCCCGCGCCCTGGCGATTGCCGGTGTGATGGGGGGCGAGCACAGCGGTGTGTCCGCGACCACGCGCGATGTCTTCCTTGAAAGTGCGTTCTTCGACCAGATTGCTATCGCTGGCAAGGCCCGCTCCTACGGCCTGCACACCGATGCGTCGCATCGCTATGAGCGTGGTGTGGACTGGAAGCTCGCCCGTGAAGCCATGGAGCGCGCAACTGGCCTGCTGCTGGAAATCACCGGTGGCGAAGCTGGCCCGATCACTGAAACCGTCAACGAACAGTACCTGCCGTCCGTTGCGCCAATTACCCTGCGCGCCAAAAGTGTCGAGCAAATGCTTGGCCTGGTCATCGCACCGGCTGAAATCGAGCAATTGTTGTCGGCCCTCGGGCTGAGCATTTCTGCGGGTGGGGAAGGGCAGTGGCGTGTTGAAGTGCCAAGCCATCGCTTCGATATCAGCCTGGAAGTCGATCTGATCGAAGAGTTGGCTCGCCTGTACGGTTACAACCGCCTGCCGGTTCGTTACCCGCAAGCGCGCCTGGCACCGCAACCCAAGGCAGAAGCACGTGCGCACTTGCCTGAGCTGCGTCGCCTGCTGGTTGCTCGTGGCTATCAGGAAGCGGTGACCTACAGCTTCATCGATCCCAAGCAGTTCGAGCTGTTCAATCCGGGCGTCGAGCCGCTGCTGCTGGCCAACCCGATCTCCAACGACATGGCCGCCATGCGTTCATCCCTGTGGCCAGGCCTGGTGAAAGCCCTTTCCCATAACCTGAACCGTCAGCAAGACCGCGTGCGCATGTTCGAAAGCGGCCTGCGGTTTGTCGGTCAACTCGACGGCCTGAAGCAAGAGCCGATGCTGGCCGGTGTTGTTTGCGGCAGCCGCTTGCCGGAAGGCTGGGCGCAAGGCCGGGATGCCGTGGACTTCTTCGACGTTAAAGCGGACGTGGAAGCGGTACTGGGTTTTGCCGGTGCACTGGACGACTTCACATTTGTGCCAGGCAGCCACCCGGCGCTGCACCCAGGTCAGACTGCGCGTATCGAGCGCGAAGGTCGCCTGGTGGGCTTCGTCGGCGCCATCCACCCGGAACTGTCGAAAACCCTTGGGCTCGACCGCCCGGTCTTCGTCTTCGAACTGGTCCTGGCTGAAGTGGCCTCGGGCAAGATGCCTAAATTCAGCGAGTTGTCGCGCTTCCCTGAAGTGCGTCGTGACCTGGCCCTGATCGCCGATCGTGAAGTCGCCGCTACTGCTGTTCTGGATGTAATCCGTGAAAATGCAGGGGAATGGCTGACAGACCTCAGGCTATTTGACGTCTATCAGGGTAAAGGCATTGATCCGCATAGAAAAAGCCTTGCAGTTGGCTTGACCTGGCAGCATCCATCGCGCACTCTTAATGACGATGAGGTGAATGCCACGACACAAAATATCCTCACCTCGCTCGAACAAAGGTTGAACGCCACGTTAAGGAAGTGACGTATGGGGGCTTTGACGAAAGCTGAGATGGCGGAACGTCTGTACGAAGAGTTGGGTCTGAACAAGCGCGAGGCCAAGGAATTGGTCGAGCTGTTTTTTGAAGAGATCAGACACGCTCTGGAAGACAACGAACAGGTCAAATTGTCCGGTTTCGGCAATTTTGACCTGCGGGACAAACGCCAGCGGCCTGGCCGCAATCCAAAAACGGGAGAAGAAATCCCGATCACGGCTCGCCGTGTGGTCACCTTTCGTCCAGGGCAGAAGTTGAAGGCCCGAGTTGAGGCTTATGCTGGAACCAAGTCATAACGACGAGCTACCCGTCATCCCAGGCAAACGCTACTTCACCATTGGTGAAGTCAGCGAGCTCTGTGCGGTAAAACCGCACGTGCTGCGCTATTGGGAGCAGGAGTTTCCTCAACTCAACCCCGTGAAACGCACTGGGAACCGTCGGTATTATCAGCGCCAGGATGTGCTGATGATCCGACAGATCCGTGCATTGCTGTATGACCAGGGTTTCACCATCAGCGGCGCGCGCCAGCGTATGTCCGGTGATGAAGCCAAAGACGACACCACCCAGTACAAGCAACTGATCCGCCAGATGATCTCCGAACTGGAAGATGTGCTGGTGGTTTTGAAGAAATGATTCAGGCTTTTAAAATACTTCCACATTTCAAAAGCTTGCGGTATATTCCTGATCGCTTCGTTGCGGAGCGAACCCAGTAACACGCCTAGTCGGGGCGTAGCGCAGTCCGGTAGCGCACTAGCATGGGGTGCTAGGGGTCGAGTGTTCGAATCACTCCGTCCCGACCATATAATTCAATGACTTAGCCCAATCTGGAAAGGTTGGGCTTTTTCATGCCTGAAAAATACCACCGCTTTTTCTCACGCTCATATTCCCCCTTTCATCTTCGCCCCCGAAAACCAAAAAACTCGATGGTAATCATCGGATTTTTGCGGTTTTTCCAAAATGACTGTTGACCATAATCGTGGCTTCTTAACGGGAGGTATGTGCTGATGTCGAACGTAGAAAGCTACACAGCTACCGCAAAGTGGTTGCACTGGGGAATGGCGTTGATCTGGATGGTCGCCTGGCTTGTCGGGATCGTGGCGGTTCATTGGCGTGACGAATTCAACCCTCAGCACCAGCTCACCTTTCTCCATAAGGCGATGGCCAGCGTGCTTCTATTCCTTATCGTCCTGCGCGTTGTCTGGCGTCTTACCCATCCTTCCCCCGCCATGCCCGCGACAATGAGCCCACTGATGAAGCGGGGCGCTTTCGCTGGCCATCTGTTGCTGTACTGCATCGCGCTGGTGGGGCTGCCGATGTCCGGCTGGTATTGGAGTTCGGTCGCAGATAAACCCATCCTGGTCGCCGGTTTGTTCTTGCTGCCGACACTCGTGGAGCCTGATCAAAGCCTGTACGACCTGGCGAAGTCGATTCACACCTACACCGCCTGGCTATGCGGAGTACTTGTAGGTGGACACGTGATCGTGGCCCTGAAACATCACTTTATTGACAAAGACAGGGTGCTCGCGGGCATGCTGCCCGGGCGTGCGACTGATGCACCAAGCTGATCGCAGCGATTGACCGTTCAGGTTTCGGAACGGCTCGCACGATAGGGCCTGACGCTGATGCATGCTCTAGAGGGGCTCGGGGCAGTGTTTTCATCAGGCTCAACGTGCGCTGAGTGCCAATTGTCTACATCACCGCATAGGTGCTCTGGTACGGCGTTTCTTTACAAAAAAGGATACCTAGGCGCGCAATCAAAACGTCTGCCCCATGGAGAACTGAAACACCTGCTTGTCCGCGTTCTCCGGCGTGCGAATCGGGTAGGCCAAGTTCACACTCAGCGGCCCCAGCGGGCTGTACCATGTCACCCCAACTCCCACCGAACTGGCCATCTGGCTTAGGTCCACGCTGCCGCAGCCCTGGGTCGTGCTGAGGTAGCACTTGTCCGAATACACCGTCCCTACGTCCCAGAACAACGAGGTTCGCACGGATTTGTTGTCTTTGATGAACGGCACCGGGAACAGGTACTCCGCGCCGCCGGTTATCAGGATATTGCCGCCCAGCGACTCGGTGTCCCGGTCCGAGTAGTACGCCTGCCCGGCACTGGCGTAGGCACCGGTTGCCGGGGTGTTGCGCGGGCCGAGGGTGCCGCTTTCAAAGCCGCGCACCGTGCCTTCGCCGCCGGCGGTGTAGGTTTCATAGAAGGGCAGCCCGTCCGTGGAGCCGTAGCCGCTGCCGTAGCCGAGCTTGGTGTGAAAGCGCAGTGATGTGGTGTTGCTGACAGGCAGGAACGTCTGCCCCGTGTAGTCGATTTTGTAGAAACTCAGGTCGCTGCCGGGCACCGTCACCATCAGGTTGAGGTTTTGCGAATGCCCGCGAGTCGCCAGCACGCCTTTGTTCAAGGTCGACTCCGACCAGCCAAGGTTGGCCTTGAAGTTGGTGAATTCCTTGCCTTCGCGCTCGATAAAGTCGTAGATCTCGTCGGCGCTGTAGGTGCCCGGTTCGATGCTGTCGTGTTGTACGGTCAGGCCAAAGTTCAAGCGCGAGGTTTCATTGATCGGGTAACCGAGGGTGGTGCCCAGGCCAAAACTATTGATGGCGTAATAGGAAACCCCGTCATCGTAGTACTTGTTGTAGTCGGTCTTGCTGTAGAACGCGTTGTAACCCAGGCTCACCCCGTCGGTGGTGAAGTAGGGATCGGTGAAACCGATGTTGTACTTGCTCTGGTAGGACGAGCGGGTCAGCCCCAGGCTGGCGTAGTTGCCGGTGCCGAGGAAATTGTTCTGGGTGATCGAGCCGCCGAGGATCAGCCCCGAACTCTGGGCAAAGCCGACACTGGCGGTAATCGAACCGGACGCCTGTTCTTCCACGGCGTAGTTCACATCCAACTGGTCATCGAGGCCGGCCACCGCAGGCGTCTCGACGTTCACCTCCTTGAAGAACCCCAGGCGCTCCAGGCGCACCTTGGACTGATCGATCAGGTAGGTTGACGCCCAGCCACCTTCCATCTGGCGCATTTCCCGCCGCAGCACCTTGTCGTCGGTCTTGGTATTGCCACGGAAGTTGATACGGTTGACGTAGGCCCGCTTACCGGGGTCGACGGAGAACGTGACGTCAACCGTGTGGTCTTCATCGTGGGCCTGCGGCACGCCGTTGACGTTGGCGAACGTGTAGCCTTCGTTGCCCAGGCGACGGGTAATCAGCTCCGAGGTGGTGGTCATCAGTTTGCGTGAGAACACCTGGCCCTTCTGCACCAGCAGCAAGGACTGGACCTGGTCCTGCGGGACTTTCAGCTCACCACTGAGCTTCACCTCGCGCACCGTGTATTTCTGGCCTTCCTGGATGTTCACGGTGATGTAGACGTGCTTTTTGTCCGGGGTCATCGAGACCTGGGTCGAGGTGATATCCATATTGATATAGCCACGGTCCAGGTAATAGGAGCGCAAGCGTTCAAGGTCGCCCGACAGCTTCTCCCGTGCGTATTTGTCGTCGTTCTTGAAAAACGACAGCCAGTTGCTGGTCTTGAGGGTGAACTGGTCGATCAGTGCGTCGTCGGGGAACACCGTGTTGCCTACCACGTTGATGTGCTGGATCGACGCCACTTCACCTTCGTCGATCTTGATTTTCAAGCCTACGCGGTTACGCGGCTGAGCCACCACCTGCGCGTCGACCGACGCCGAGTAACGGCCCTGGGCAACGTACTGGCGCTGCAACTCGTTGCGTATCCCTTCCAGGGTGGCGCGTTGGAAAATCTCGCCCTCGGCAAGGCCCGATTGC
This sequence comes from Pseudomonas sp. GW821-FHT09D08, assembly GCF_059416305.1. Lineage (NCBI taxonomy): Bacteria > Pseudomonadati > Pseudomonadota > Gammaproteobacteria > Pseudomonadales > Pseudomonadaceae > Pseudomonas > Pseudomonas sp. GW821-FHT09D08. The sequence continues at coordinate 10,637 of NZ_JBWKOX010000033.1, read as the reverse complement.
TTCATGCCTTTCATCAGGTCATCGGTGGCAATCGCCTTGTTGCCCTCGAACTCGATACTGGCAACCGAAGGACGCTCGACTACATTGATGATCAACACATCGCCTTCGCGGCTCAGTTGGATGTCCTGGAAGTAACCGGTCTTGAACAGCGCGCGGGTCGAGTCCACCAGGCGCCGGTCATCCGCTTCGTCGCCGACGTTCAGGGGTAATGCCCCGAACACGCTGCCTGCAGAGACCCGTTGCAGGCCGTTGATTCGAATATCCGAGATTTTGAAGCCTTGGGCGAGTGCCAGTGAGGCATTGAGCAGCAGCGCAACCGAGCAGAGCAGGCGCGAAAAATTCATCAAGATCTTTTCCAGAACACATCGACAAGCAGCGCCGGCACGCATGGACAACTCGCCGCGCGGCCGGACTGGTGAACATCCAGCATACGAGCGAGGGGCGTTTGGTGCGGTTAACCGAATGTCAAGTTAGGTAAAGTTTGGCCTGGGATGCCGATGCCGGGCCGATAATGCGCAACCCCCCACCGACGAGCCCGAGATGATCCGCGTATTGTTGGTCGACGACGACCAGGAACTGACTGACATGCTGAGCCAATACCTCGCGCGCGAAGGCTTTGAGACCACGGCCGTGCACACGGGGGAGGAGGGCGAGGTGGAGGCGCTGTCGGGGCGCTACAGCATTGTGGTGCTGGACGTCATGCTGCCCCAGCGCTCGGGCATCGAGGTGCTCCGGCGCATCCGCGTCGTCAGCCAGGTACCCGTAGTGCTGCTCACCGCCCGTGGAGACAACATCGACCGCATCACCGGCCTGGAACTCGGCGCCGATGATTACGTGCCCAAGCCCAGCTCCCCCGGCGAACTGGTCGCGCGCCTGCGCGCCATCATGCGCAGGGTGCAGCCGGTGGGCCAGCCGACCACCGAAGTGATCACGACCGGCGCGCTGGTGTTGTGGCCCGGCAAGCGCCAGGCCCTGTGGAACGGCCTCGAGCTGGGCGTGACCAGCACCGAGTTCAGCCTGCTGGAAGAGCTGGCCCGCAGTGCCGGTCAGGTAGTGAGTAAAAAGGATCTGTCACTCAATGCCCTCGGTTGCCCGCTGACCCGCTACGACCGGCGCATCGACGTGCATATCAGCAGCATCCGGCAAAAACTCGGGCCGCGCCCGGACACCAAGGCCTGGATTCAGAGCGTACGTGGCCTCGGCTATTTGTTGATTGCCGAATGACCCGGCCCAGCCTGCTGTTCTGGAAACTGTTCCTGGCCTTCTGGCTGGCCACCACCTTGACTTTCCTGGTGGGCGTCGGCGTGCTTGAACTGGGCCGTTTCCAGCCGAATGACCCGCATGTGGAAGCCATGCTGGCGGCCGAAGACAAGCTGCTGCAAACGTTCGGTGTCGAGGCGGGCGGCCAGCTCCTGGCGGTGTGGGAGCGCCCGGCGGATGAGGCCATCGGCGTCTACAACAGTGCCGGGCAATTGCTGATAGGTGGGCCGGTGACGCAGCCGGCCTATGAGCGAGCGGTCGTCAGCAAGGAAGGCCTGGCGCTGTCGATCAGGTCGACCCACGCGCCCGGTAACCCGCCCGGCCGGCCCTGGCACCAGATTCCGTTGATCATCGGCACATTGATGAGTGCGCTGTTCAGCGGCTACATGGCCTATTACCTGGCCTGGCCCCTGGCTTACCTGAAGCGCGCCATGAGCGACGCGGCCCACGGACGCTTCGAAACCCGGGTCAAGCCGGCCATGGGCAAGCGTCGCGACGAGATCGTCGACCTGGCGGAAGACTGCGACCGCATGGCCAACCAGTTGAAGGGGCTGGTGGAGGCCCAGCAGCAACTGCTGCACGACATCTCCCATGAACTGCGCTCCCCGTTGACGCGCATGCAGGCGGCCATCGGCCTGTTGCGCCAGGACGCCGCCCGCCTGGAAATGCTCGAACGCATCGAGCGCGAATCCGAGCGCATGGACACCCTGATCGAGGCGTTGCTGACCCTGGCGCGCCTGCAAGGCCGCCCGGAAAGTATCGAGCGCGAGCCCGTGGATATTGTCGAATTGCTGGCGATGATCGTTGAAGATGCGCAGTTCGAAGCCGGCATCAAAGGCTGTCGCGTGCACCTGCAGGCGTGCCCGCCGTTTATCGCCTGCGTCAGCGGTGAGTTGTTGTACCGCTGCTTCGAGAACGTGATTCGCAATGCCGTGCGCTACACCCGGCCGGACACCACCGTGTGCGTGTCGGCGCAGGTCAACCACGATGCGAACCGCCTCACGGTACAGATCACCGACCAAGGACCGGGCGTCGACAATGACCGGCTGCACAGCATTTTCCAGCCGTTCGAACGTGGTGTGGGCGATGCCAGCGTGGGGTTTGGCCTGGGGCTGGCCATTGCTGCGAGGGCCGTCCAGATGCACGGCGGCCACATCCTCGCGCGCAACGAGCCGGGCGGCGGGCTGACAGTGGAGATCACCCTGCACAGCGCGCGATCTTTACACGACATTACATTGGCTTGACCGCCCTGTACGTCGCGCCTCATTAGACTTGTCGCCATTGATTGAGTGGAGGTGGCGATGTTTCAGGTGCATAAAAAGGGCTTCGTGCCCGGCAGGAAAATGGTCGACGGCCTGGTCCCTTACGACTTCTTTTGCGAAGACAGCCCGGCGATCAATCTGTTTGTGTTCACCGGCGCCGCTACGCCGGGCGCCACCGTCGAAGAACAGACCCTGTGGGGCTTCACTCGGTTGGAACGTTTCGAGGCGATGAGCCACGCGTTGGTGAGCAACCAGCGGCACGCCGGCTGGTTTCAAAGCGTCAATGTGCTCACCGGGCCCAGCCACAACGGCACGCTAAGCGTGAAATTCCAGCGCGTGCTGAAAATCATCAAGCACGCCAGCCCGGCCCGCAAGGCCGACTACGAGATCCTCACCGACGAAGGCGACACCTATTTCACCCGCCAGGCGGTCGGCGAAAACAGCGCGCAAACCGTCATCTATTCGGCCGAGCCATAACGCCAGCGGTGGGCTGGATTCGCCTCAAGCAAAAGCATCTCGCCCACGTCCTGCTTGTTACTTCCGCTCACCAATGGGGCATCTTCTGCGCTATTGGGTAGCAAATTCCCACGCGACTTTTCAACGCCAGCGCCAGCTTTTTCCCTTCTATCCGATCTGAATCAATCACTTGGCTCCTGTTCCAAGCCGTTGGCACGCATCCTGCTTTTTTGTATCCGTGGATAATTGGATACAAAAATTCAAAAGGTGCTGCCGATGCAATTCGCTCCCGCTTACGTTGACCGCCAGCCCCTCACCGCCGAGGAGGAGGCCTACAACTTTCTGCTCGATGCCATTTGCGGCGGCCGCTACCGCAAGGGCGACCGGCTGATCGCCGAAGACATCGCCAGCGAGATCGGCATGAGCCGCATGCCGGTGCGCGAAGCTTTTCGCCGCCTGGACGCCCAGGGCCTGGTGACCCTGCGGCCCAACCGTGGCGCAGTCGTCAGCGGTCTGGATATCGATGAACTGCACGAAGTGTTCGAGATGCGCAGCGCCCTTGAAGGCCTGGCGGTACGCGTTGCCGTCGGCCGGATCGGTGAGCGTCAACTCGCGGCCTTGGAGCGCATGCTCGACGCGATGGACGACTACCGCGATGAGAGCGCCGCCTGGGTCAGCCGCCATCGCGCGTTCCACGAATACCTGTGCAGCCTCAGCGGCCGCCCGCGCCTGATGAAGCAGATTTCGGCGCTGTACTCGCTGGTCGAGGCGCCTATGCGCTTGTGGTTGCAGCACGGTGAAAAACCCCTCAGCGCCCGCCAGGAACACGCGGTGATCCTCGATGCGATCCGCGCCGGCGATGCGGCCCGCGCCGAAGCCGTGGTGCGCGAGCACATCGAAGGCACCGTGCCGGCACTGATCCAGTTCCTGCAAACCGAACAATAAGAAACACCCGCTGTGTTTTGACTTTAGTCCTGCCCCGTTATTCAACGAACTGGAGTGTCTGGTCATGCATAAATGCCGCGCCTTGCTGGTGGCTGTCTCCTTCGGTCTCTGTGCACAAGGGGCCTTTGCTGCGCCTCAAGTGCCGGATCGTCTGCAAAAAGTCGACAAACTTGTCTATTGCTCGGGGATGGATTCCCCGCCCCTGGTGTCCTTCGACGAAGCCCAGAAACCCCGCGGGCTCACCGTCGACCTGGGCCTGGAAATCGCCAGGCGCCTGGGCGACAAGCAAGTGCAATGGCGGGTGATTCCGTTCTCTGGCCTGGTGCCGGCGCTGCTCGCCCAGCAGTGCGACATGATCGTCGACCAGCTGTTCGACAAACCCGAGCGGCGCCAGGTGATCGACATCGTCAACTACATGTATTCCAGCCAGTCGGTGGTGGTGCCCAAGGGCAACCCCAAGGGCATCAAGGCGCTGGATGACCTGTCCGGGCACAAGGTCGCGGTGCTCAACGGCTCAACCATCAAGACCCTGCTCGATGCCCACAATGAAAGCCTGGCCAAGGCCGGCAAGCCCCCGATGAAACTGGTGGTCTACAACACCGACACCGACGCGTTCCAGGCCCTGCGCATCAGCCAGGTCGACGCCTACGGCACCACCGTGGAAACCGCCGGCTACTACGCGGCGATGGCCCCGGACCTGTTCCAGGAAGGCGTGCCGGCGTTCAGCCGCATCCTCACCGGCCTGGGCATACGCAAGGACGACCCGCAACTGACCGCCGCCGTGCAGCAGGTGATCAGCGATATGCGCAGCGATGGCAGCTATGTGCAGTTGCTGAACAAATGGCATGTCAGCAGCGACACACTCGACTGAGGTTCTACAACAATGAATTTCAATTGGGATGTGTTCTGGCAGTACCTGCTGCAGCCCAGTGGGGTTTACCTCACGGGGCTGTGGCTGACCTGCCTGATCAGCGTACTGGCGATGCTGCTGGGCTGCGCGCTGGGGCTGGCGGCGGCGTTGTTGCGCTTGTCGAAGAACCCGCTGTTGCATCTGCCGGTGCGTTTTTACGTGTGGCTGATGCGCGGCACGCCCTTGCTGGTACAGATCGTGTTTCTGTACACGGCGCTGGCGGCGGGCGGGATTTTCCGCTTTGAGGATATCGAGCTGTTCGGCTTGATCGTCCCCGGCAATATCCAGGCGGCGATCATTGCCCTGGGCCTCAACGAAGGTGCCTATATGGCCGAGATCATCCGTGCCGGCATCGGCGCGGTGGACAAGGGCCAATATGAAGCCGGGCGCTCCCTGGGCATGGGCTTCGCCAAGCTGATGCGGCGCATCGTGCTGCCCCAGGCGTTCCGGGTGATCGTGCCGCCGCTGGGCAATGAGTTCAACGTGATGCTCAAGAACACCACCCTGGTCAGCGTGATCGGTGTGCAGGAACTGCTGCTCAGCACCCAGATGATCACCTCGGCCACCTTCCGGGTGTTCGAGCTGTACCTGGTGGTTGCCTTGTACTTCCTGACGCTGACCACCCTCTGGGGCTTTTTCCAGCGCTGGCTCGAAGCCCGTTTCAGCCAGTCCGACCGGCCTTCCGCGCCACCACCGGCAGCCAGCCGCATGTTCGGGCGCAGCACCCTGAAACTGCTGAGGGGACGATAACCATGGCGCACCAAAGTGAAGAGCTGATCATTGAGGCACTGGATATTCAGAAGTCGTTCGGCGCGTTGCAGATCCTCAAGGGTATCTCGCTGCAAGTACGGCGCGGCGAAGTGGTGGTGCTGATCGGCGCCTCGGGCTCGGGCAAGACCACCTTTATCCGCTGCATCAACCTGCTGGAAGACATCCAGGGCGGGCGCATCCGCGTCAACGGCCGCGCCATGGGCTATCGCGAGCGCAGCGACGGCAGCCTGGTGCGTGATTCGGAGCGCAACATCGCCCGCCAGCGCCGCGACATTGGCATGGTGTTCCAGCGCTTCAACCTGTTCCCCCATATGACGGCGCTGGAAAACATCATTGAAGCGCCGATCCAGGTCCTCGGCACGCCACGTGCCGAAGCACTGGAACAGGCCCGTGGCCTGTTGGCGCGGGTCGGCCTGGCGGACAAGGCCAGCCATTACCCGTCGATGCTCTCCGGCGGCCAGCAGCAACGGGTCGCCATCGCCCGCGCCCTGGCGATGAAACCCCAGGCCATGCTGTTCGACGAACCCACCAGCGCCCTCGACCCGGAAACCGTCGGCGAAGTGCTGCAGGTGATGAAAGAGCTGGCCGAGGAGGGCATGACCATGGTGGTGGTCACCCATGAAATGGGCTTTGCCCGGGAAGTGGCAGACCGCGTGGTGGTTCTCGACCAGGGCGAACTCATCGAACAAGGGCCGCCGGAACAGATCTTCAGCCACCCCAGTCATCCCCGGACCCGGGCGTTTCTCAGCCGTGTGTTATGACTTTTTTTGAAGAGCCTTTGCCATGTTGAAATTTTCTGCTCACGAGTATCCCTATCCATCGCAGCGCCAGAGCGTATTTGCCCGCCGTGGCATGGTCGCCGCGTCCCAGCCCCTGGGTGCCCAGGCCGGTATCGAGATCATGCAAAAGGGCGGTAACGCCATCGACGCGGCCATCGCCACGGCGGCCGCGCTCACGGTGGTGGAGCCCACCGGCTGCGGCCTGGGCGGCGATGCGTTTGCCCTGGTGTGGTGCAAGGGCCAGTTGCATGGCCTGAACGGCAATGGCCATGCGCCGGGCGCCTTGAGTGTCGAGGCGGTCAAGGCTGCCGGGCACGATCGGATGCCGCTGTACGGCTGGACCCCGGTGACCGTGCCCGGCTGCCCATCGGCCTGGGCGGAGCTGTCGCAACGCTTCGGCAAGCTGGCGTTTGCCGAGTTGCTGCAACCGGCCATCCGCCTGGCCCGCGAGGGTTTCCCGCTGTCACCGGTGGTTGCCCACCAATGGCAGATCTCCTTGAACGAATTCAGCCCGCACCGCGATGAAGTGCTGCAAGCCTGGTTCGACACGTTCCTCATCGATGGGCGCGCACCCCAAGCGGGCGAGATTTTCCGCAACCCGGCCCAGGCGCGCACCCTGGAAGAACTCGCCGCCAGCCGTTGCGAAAGCCTGTATCGCGGTGCCCTGGCCGCACGCCTGGACGCCCACTCACGGGCCTCCGGGGGTTACCTGCGCGCCAGTGATCTCAAGGACTACCGCGCACAGTGGGTGGACCCGATCCACATCAATTATCGCGGTGTCGACGTCTGGGAAATCCCGCCGAGCGGCCAGGGCCTGGTGGCGCTGATGGCGCTGAACATCCTCGAAGGCTTCACCTTCGATCACCGCGACAGCCAACAGACCTGGCACCGCCAGCTCGAGGCCATGAAGCTCGCCTACAGCGACGGCCTGCATTACATCACCGACCCGCTGCACATGCGCGTGGCAGTGGCCGACCTGCTCAGCGACGACTACAGCGCGCGCCGTCGCAGCCAGATCGGCGAACAGGCCCAGGCGCCCAAGCCCGGTGACCCGCACGCCAGCGGCACAGTGTACCTGGCCACGGCGGACGCCGAAGGCAATATGGTCTCGTTCATCCAGAGCAACTACCACGGCTTCGGCTCCGGCGTGGTACTGCCCGACAGCGGCATTGCGTTGCAGAACCGTGGGCAGGAATTCAGCCTCGACCCGAGCCACGCCAACTGCCTGGCAGCAGGCAAGAAAACCTTCCACACCATCATCCCCGGTTTCCTCACCAAGGACGGCCAGGCCCTGGGCCCGTTCGGCGTGATGGGCGGCTACATGCAGCCCCAGGGTCACGTACAGATGGTGATGAACCTGGTGGACTTCGGCCTCAACCCCCAGGCCGCACTGGATGCGCCGCGCTGGCAATGGCTGGGCGACATGAAGGTCGGCATCGAGCAGGGCGCCTCCCGCGACCTGGCCAATGCCCTGGCCCGGCGTGGTCACCAGGTGCAGATCGCCAGCGACCTCACCGACTACGGCCGTGGGCAGATCATCCTGCGCGACCCGGTCAGCGGCGTGCTGTGCGGCGGCACCGAACCGCGTGCGGATTCCCATATCGCGGTATGGTAGCCAAAGCAGGGCATGGCGCCGCCATTGCCCTGCCATTTTGAAAAAAGTTGGTCGAAGCCTGTCCCCTTTTTTCACCTCGCCTGTCATTCCAGGCAAGTGAACAAAATCGAGAGCTTCTTCCAATGCCCGCAGTCCACCCCTTGCGCTTGCGCCCGTTGCTCAAACTGAGCCTGATGCTGAGCCTCAGCGCCAGCCCCTTGTTCGTCCCCGTCAGCTATGCCGAAGACAGCGCCGCGCGCCGCAGCTACCAGGTGCCGGCCGGCAGCCTGAGTGCGGCGTTGACCCGTTTTGCCGGGCTGTCGGGGGTCAACCTGTCGGTGGACCCGGCGCTGGTCAGCGGGCGCAGCAGCAGCGGTTTATCCGGCGAATATGGCGTGGAAGAGGGCTTTGCCCGCTTGCTGCAAGGCTCCGGCCTGCAATTGCAGCCCATGGAGGAGCAGGCCTACATGCTGGTGCCGGTGCCGGAGGGCGGCAGCCTGGAGCTGGCGCCCACGTCGATTCTCGGTACCACCGGCCTGTACGACGGCGACACCTACGCCGGTGGCCAGGTGGCGCGGCGTGGCTCGCAAGGCCTGCTGGGCACCCGGGACTTCATGGAAACCCCGTTCAGCATGACCACCTACACCCAGGACGCGGTGAAAAACCAGCAGGCGCGCACCCTTGGCGACCTGATCGCCAGCGACCCGTCGGTACGCGCCACCAACCCGGCCGGCGGGCGGTATGAGCAGTTCACCATTCGCGGCTTCAGCCTGTTCAACAGTGATGTGTCGTACAACGGCCTGTACGGCGTGCTGCCGACCTACACCATCGACATGGAGATGGCCGACCGCGTCGACATCTTCAAAGGCCCCACCCAGTTGATCAACGGCATCTCGCCGCGCGGCAGCGTGGGCGGCGGGATCAACGTGGTGCCCAAGCGCGCCACCGACAAGGACATCACCTCGTTCACCGGCACCTGGGCCTCCGACAGCCAGGCCGGTGGCGCCGTGGATGTGGGCCGGCGCTTTGGCGAGGACAACAAGTTCGGCCTGCGCTTCAACGGCGTGAAGCAGTCCGGCGATACCGAATGGGACCACCAGAGCGTCGACCGTGAGATGGCCGTGCTGGGCCTGGATTTTCGTGGCGAGCGCCTGCGCCTTTCCACCGATATCGGCCGCACCGAGCGCGACACCGATGCGCCGCAGGAGCGTGTGCAAGTCGCGGCTGCCGCGCCGGTGCCCAGCGCCAACGATGTGCGCCGCAACTATGCGCAGTCCTGGAGCAAGGCCCGCACCAAGGACACCTTCGGTACGCTGAATGCCGAATATGACCTCAGCGATTCGGTGATGCTCTACGGCGGTGTCGGCGCGCGCAAAAGCAACCACGAGTTCCTGCGCCATGCGGTTTCGGTGACCAATGCGGCCGGTGATTTCACCGTGCAGCCCCGGGACTTCACCCGCGATGAAAACGTCCGTACCGCCACGGCCGGCGTGCGTAACTGGTTCCACACCGGGCCGGTGAGCCATGAGGTCAACCTGGCCGCCAGCTACTTCTATATGGACTTCACCAACGGCGGTGCGCGTTATGCCAACGCATCGAGCAATCTCTACAACCCCGTGCAAACCCCGACGCCGTCGGTGGCCACGCGCCAGGATGCGAAGGTCTATACCGAGAACAAGTTCAGTGGCGTGGCCTTGTCCGACACCCTGGGTTTCTTCGATGACCGCCTGTTGCTCACCCTCGGTGCGCGCTGGCAGCGCGTGATCGTGGATGACTGGAGCAACGGCATCAAAGGCAAGACCAACTACGACGAAGAAAAGATCTCGCCTTCGGGCGGCCTGCTGTTCAAAGCCACCGACAAGCTGTCGCTGTACGCCAACTACATGGAAGGGTTGAGCCAGGGCAAGATCGCACCGTCCACGTCGAGAAACGAAGACCAGATCTTCCCGCCGTTTATCAGCCGCCAGGTGGAAGTCGGCGCCAAGTATGACGCTGGCGCCTTTGCCGTGACCGCCGCGGTGTTCCGCATCAAGCAACCGGCCTACGAGACCAACGCCACGTCGCGGCTGTTCGGTCCCAATGGCAAGCGCCAGAACACCGGTGCGGAGCTGAGCGTGTTCGGCGAACCCCTCAAGGGCGTGCGCCTGCTCGGCGGTGTGATGTACATCGACAGCAAATTGAAGGACACCACCAATGGCGCCTGGGACGGCAACCGCGCGCCGGCCACCCCCAAGTACAACGTCAACCTCGGTGCCGAGTGGGACGTACCGACCCTCCAAGGCCTGACCCTGACCAGCCGGGGCATCCACTCCAGTTCTCAATACCTGGACCAGTCCAACGTCAAGGAAATCGACGCCTGGAACCGCATCGACGTCGGCGCCCGCTACGCGTTCAAGGTCGATGACAAGCACATCACCCTGCGGGCGAACGTGGAGAACGTCGCCGACAAGCGCTACTGGAGTTCGGCCGGCGCGTCGGATGACAGCGAGCCGGGGCTGACCCTGTCGACCCCTCGCACCTACCTGCTGTCTGCCACCGTCGACTTCTAGACGCGGATTAAAAATGTGGGAGGGGGCTTGCCGCAATGCCAGTCAGTTAAGGAGGAACACTGTAACTGTGGTGAGCGGGCTTGCCCCGCGTTGGGCTGCGCAGCAGCCCCA
>NZ_JBWKOX010000032.1:0-51778 GCF_059416305.1 Pseudomonas sp. GW821-FHT09D08 | reverse complement strand
CTCCGGAAAGGAATCGGGAGCACAGCATCGGGGATCAGATGGTGACTTTGAATGTGGGGTTCATGGAGCGCTTACGTTATTTTTTAGGCTGGGAGAAACGGACACAATCGCTAAAACCATCTAATACTTGGGAATTTGTATTCACACCGAATGATTGTAGGAATTTTTTTGCAAACACATCCTTTGGACCCTCTGCTCCTTCGCCTTTATTTAAATACCGCGAAATTGAGCTTACAAAAAGGTCCGCAATCTGCATGAGGGGAGAACGTTCAGAGTTCTCGGCTTCAACTATATCAACATACAAACGGTCGTTGAAAATAGATTTTGCTGCATTTCTAAGTTGAAGCTCAATCTCCATCATTGAAAGCTTATCTTTAGACTCCTCTTCGGAATCTTTACGGAACTGTAGGTTTCTGGGAAGAACAGCTCGTCCTGACGTATCCTCCTCCTTGATACCCTGGATAACCATGTGGTAGAAGAGCTTGTTAAGCGTGTCGTCGAGGTTCGTCAGGCCACTTCTGAGAACTCCAATTCCCTTAAATGAGATTGAAGAGGAGTTTTCGATAATGGCGTTCAAAAGCTCACAGTAGGTATCAAGGTTACCTTTGTTGATTTCTTTGAAGTGCATTTCGCCCTTGAAGCCAATAGACTGCTTTTTTTGGTTGATTGCATTAGTTATCTTTATCGTTTCGTAGCTTCGTAATACCCATACGCTACCGACTAATAAGTATTTGCTGGTCTTACCACTTTCGTCCGCATATATGCAATATATTGGGAACGTCGGGCGTTCCTCAAGTGCACGTTGCTTTTCTTCATCCTCCAGTTTTCCTCTGCGCTTTCTAACTTCAGGGGAGGCGATGAACATTTTAAGATCATTCTGTACTCTTGCCCGTGCCCGCGTGATGCTGTTTAATCGCTCAAGCTTAGGATAGTTCTCTTGCAAAATATTTCCGCCACTGTAGAGATCTCCTTGGAATGTTTTCCAATAATGTAGCTGGCAAGCAATATCTGAGTCACGAGCATTAGTGTAGTGATTCAGAATCCAAGCAACTCTATCTAACAAGCGTTTAGGACTATTTCTGGAAATCGCAAAGAGTACCCGTTGCTTTTCAGCCTCGAAGTTTTTTGTTATGGGAGTGTCGATTTGGTCTAAATCTTCCATCTCTTCAGATATAGCTGCAATCTCGTTCATCCAGAGTCCCTTCAACAATATGAGGTTGGCCAATAGCCAGCATTACCTCGGGCAGGCGGCGGCGTCAACTACCTTCCCTCTAAATTTCAGCCCCTTTTATCTCCTACTGCAGGCGCCTCACGGCCATGATGGGCGGCATTGTGAATAGCCCTGAGTCTTGTAGACATTCTCATAGGCCGCTTATGGCCGATCGCGGCCTGTCGCGAAGGGCCACGATCGGCCAATAGCTGCTTGTCACAAAAGACCGCTGCTGGCTAGGTGTTATCAGTCGATGGAATCAGTCCCGAACGAGACCTTGAGATCTATAGTAAGTAGCATACAGCCCACAAATGGCGCCTTCCCCAAACCCAAACACACAGCAGCGGCGAATTGACATGGTAAGAGCAAAAAAAGAAAAACCAGTTCTTGATACAACCAGTATTTGCCTCGAAGAGTGGCTTTCCATGGTTTTCACTTACGAAGAAAAGAGAAAATATAGATTCATAGATTTTCGCTTTCCAACAGACTCCCATGCAGCCGAATATCTTGCCTCCGCTGAATTAAGATCGGAGCTTGAAACTAAGCACCTAATACGTTCATTCTTGATCCCCCCTGGGGTGCAGGGACATGATCATCAATTTTTTCACCATTGGGTAGATAATGGTGATCTTCTCCAGATGATTGATAAACACGAGTATGCTCGTCGTCTTTTCAGAAATGAAGGTTGGGAAGGTTTGACTTGGATATTAGATCTTCTTCCCGATTGGCCTCAACACGCTATTGACGCATTGGACGCTTTCATACGGGCGCATACACTCTACCTCTCCGATGACCGTATATGGGGCCTGAGTGATGCAATTTCGATAATTCGCCACAAATATCTACTTTCATCTAATCCTCGCGACATACTAAACGATGTTTCTTCAAGGGATTTTGAATTTCTCATCGCCGCCTTGTTTAGAAAGCAGAAATATCACGCAAAAGTTACAAAACAGTCGCGGGATGGAGGGGCTGACATAATATGCAGTTCGCTCGATGCTCCCATAAAACAAAGGTTACTGATTGAGTGCAAGCACCACACTGGCACAATCGGCGTTGAGGTAATTCGTAAGCTGGCAGGAGTTGTGAGCGAAACCGGAGCCACGAGCGGCTGGGTTGTAACCTCTAGCAAATTTAGCTCACCAGCGGTGGAGTTTGCTAGTACTACAGGGAGGATTCAGCTCCTAGATTACAAGGCATTGAACCTTAAATTTAACGAGTATTTTGGTGCAAGATGGAGTGAGCGCTTACCATCTCTAATTAGCGCGGAGCAGCGAAATCAAGCCAAGCATGCCGCTAAAGCAAGTTGAAAGCGGTTGGCACGTGATCGGCTAGCTTGCGGCCAGAAGCGGACAATCATAAAAGGCAGCTTTCGACCATCGCGGCGTTGGCATTGCCACCGCTGCGCGCGAAGCCGCTGCGCTAAACTGGCGAGCGGCTGAGCGGACGAGTGCCAAGCGAGCCGAGGGGAAGAAATAATCGTCCCAGCGTCCTTGACTACTACTCGTCTTGACCATCAGGCTCGCCGAACAAGTATTTTCCTGTATACCAAATCGACCGCCCAACGTTGTGAATTAGCTGCTCTCCTTGCCGTAAGGGCGAGTTATCTTCATTGACGCCCGCGAGCTTGATCGCATCTGTAACCTTCGAACCAGTAGGATGCGCATCTCCCACTCGCATGTCATAAGCACCGGCAATTTCAGCAAACACCCGTTGAGCGCCGTCGATTCCAATACTCTGAGCCAGGATACTTTGTAGCAATTTATTCGAACCAATCTTATCCTTCTCCGCGTGAGTAGAAAGCTTGCGTAGTTCGCGCACGTTGAGTCTGTCCGAGAATACTCGAATAATATCTTTGGCCAATCTGAGTAGAGTTGGTCTATCCTTGCTCGAAAATCTAGATATTTGTTGTCCTGCCGCGGCGTCATCAATGTCATGGGTGAATAAGGATATATTGTATTTATCCCGAAACCCATCTTCTAGAAGCCTCATGCTTCCAAAGAATAGTTCTTCAACTGCAAGTGTAGATGCTGGTTTTGCCTTCACCTGCGATTCTAGCAACTCGCTTGAGACTTTCCCTTCTGGAGCAGTGTTATGTGCTGCCCAAATATGTTGTTCCCACGAGGCCAAGCGTGCGACGTCATAGGCGTAGACAGTAATCAGGTCAGAGCTATTGATCCCAAAGTGAGTTTTATACCCTGATGTGGACTGAATGGCACCAGTTTCGCCAGTGTACCAGGTCAACTTAAAGCCGCGATTATTCAGAAGCTCAGTGACAACTCTCGCTCGAAACCATAACCAACGACCGATGTCTTCGCTCCTAAGTGCCCGTGATGGCATTCGAGTCCCATCAGTTTCCACGATGAATTGAGGGAGGTTCTGATCAGCATCTCCACGAACGCGCTGGCTTTTTGATTGGTGGTCGACCCACTCCTGCCGCCAAAACTCACCTTCGACCCGAACACCTGCAAAGCCTCCTCGTTGCCCATTGGAGCTTTCATGGCCTGTGTTCGTATCATTTTCAGGCCCCATGACCGGAGCGTCTTCTTCCTCATCGACGTCCGTCCTCCAAGCACGAAACATCGCCCAGCTTCCTCCGAACACGTCATTGAGATCCCTAACGATTAGCTCGAACCTGCCGTTATCTCTTTCCTCGCTTCGTGTTTGCAAATTTGAATAAGCACTATTCTGCAAAGCGGCGACATTTTCCACTCTCTGTCGATAATACGATAGACGAAGCGACAAATTTCTAGCTGCCAAATAATCAATTAGGAACTCCCTTTTTATTTCAATAAGACGATGTTCACCGTTCGCGTCGAAAGTTTCGCGAGCTACTACTACGAAGTTTTCTTCAGGTCTAACCCAGTTATCACCTTCTTTGATGAGACCCAGCGCCACGATGAGATCCGGACTCAATATCCATTTGTTGCCACCTATGACGGGTTGCGGCTGCACATAAACTAAGTTAAAGCCTAATGGCTCTTTATCGTTATATTGATATTGATCGATTGACGAATAATATCCATCTTCGTACGCATACGGGGCGACCGTGTGCCCTATTCCTATGTCGCTCCAGCCAAGGCGTTCTTCGACAAAGACTCGATGTTCTGGCGGGAATGCAACGGAGCCACATCCAAAATACTCACTGACATGACCTATCTCTTTCGAATCTCCTTTCTTGCCTTCTACAGACGCTCTCAAAGGAACCCATGCCGCGTTAGAAAATACTCTGCGAGTTTCCTTGGTTTGGAGAATCCACTCTTCATTCATGGTTGAACTTCCGATATTCATGTTAGCGTTTGGTAATAAAGGACTGCCCTTCGTCCTGTTTACCATATTAGCTCGCGATTGGTTGGCGTCGGTGCACAGGCTACTCAGGATGTCAGGGCTGAGGATGGAGTAGCAACGCGCCTAGCCTTCGAGGGGCTAACGGCTGTATGCATCTGCTGGTGCTCAAACGGGGGAGGAACTGCGTTCAACAATAGGCCGCTTTTGGCCGTTTTCTGCCTGTTGCAAGAGGCAAAAAACGACCCAAAGTTGACTGTCCATAAGAGGCTGAATCAGCTCAAGTAAACAGCAATTTTTGAGCTATGCATTCCTTTTAGGAATACGTCACATAAAATTAATGAATTTTTATTATTGCTGTGTCTGACGTAGCTTGATTTCAGGACATGGAGAACCGCATTGAAATCATCCCCTCTCGACTCAGCTGAAAAATTTGATACCTCACGAGCAAATGAGTACGGACGACAGAGCCGTATTGCGCTAGCTGGATATGACGCCTGCCAAGACTTGGCTGCGTGCATGCTGGCGGCAAGCCTGGGCAATACACGTTCGGCAAAAATACTGGTCGTTGGCGCTGGCGGTACAGCGCAGGAGATTATTGCGATGGCCAAGCTTGAACCGAGTTGGCGCTTCACGGCCGTTGACCCATCCGAGCCGATGCTGGAGGCAGCGAAGCAGCAGCTAGAGGCAAACAACTTGCTTGAAAGAACGGCCATGCATCTTGGGCAAGTTGAAGACCTGGCAGCAGACGAGTCATACGATGCAGCGACCTTGATCGGTGTACTCCATCATCTCGATGGAGATGACGCCAAGCGACAAATTTTCCGATCCATTCGGGCTCATCTAAAACCGGGTGCGCCGCTGATTGTCGCGGGGAATCAATACGCTTACGCCAGCCAGCCGTTACTGCTTGCGGCCTGGGGGCAGCGGTGGCGGCAGCATGGGGCCAGCGCGGATGAAGTGAAGGTCAAGCTTGGGAAAATCCTTCAAGGCGCTGATCCTCCACATTCCGAGGCGGCGGTTCAGAAACTCTTGCATGACGCCGGATTTGGAGACGCTACCCGTTTCTTCAGCAGCCTTTTCTGGGGGGCGTGGTTGACGTGCAAAGTGGTCTGAACATGGCCGCGAATGACTGCTTCTGGCCGATTCTGTTGAAAAATTCGGTCATCCAGAACTGCCTGATCATCGACCGGCGAAAACGCCTTTTTTACACGCTGCTATTTAAAATCCGCTTCTGGACACCTCAGCCGAAAGTAAAAGATTTCAACGTCGGGCGCGTACTTTTCAACTGCGGAAACCATGGCCGACTGTTTTCAACAGAATCGGCCAATAGCCGTCGCTCGACTGATTAGACAGGTAGGGCTACGCTGGCACTTTTGCATGCATGGAAGAGCGTATGACAGAGGTGTACCAAGGAAGCTGCTTATGTGCCGCCGTCAGTTACGAGCTATCCACCAGACCGAAAGCAGTGACTCATTGTCATTGCAGCCAGTGTCGCAAAGGTCATGGGGCGGCATTTGCTTCTTACGGCAGTGTTCCGCGCAGCGCGCTGCAAATACTTAGCGGCTCCATCCATATCAAATCCTATGCATCTTCAGCGACGGTATCACGCGAGTTCTGCGTGCAGTGTGGTTCGGCTTTGTTCTGGTCACGGTCTCAAGGCGAGTTTGCCAGTTGGGTTTCAATAGCACTGGGTACGCTTGATACGCCCTTCTTGCCTCGAAAGCAGGAACACGTTCATCTCGACTCCGCAGCCCACTGGTACGTTCCAACCAACCCATGCCCTCCAGTTGATTGAAGTCTTCTGGGCGAAAGCTGTCTGTCGCTATGCCCCCTTGTTGTTGACCGATATAGGCATTGACGTAAAATCGCCACCCCAAAAAATCAGCTTGAATAGCGAGAAGGTGCTTCGATGCAACGGGTGATGATTGTTGGTCAACCTGGGTCAGGCAAAAGCACTTTGGCACGTAAGCTTGGTCAGCTCACGGGCTTGCCGGTCGTTCATATCGACACTATCCACTGGCAGCCAGGTTGGATAGAACGAAGCCGGGACGAGAAGACGCAGCTTTGTCTCGAGGTCGAGGCCCGTGATTGCTGGATATTCGAAGGTGGTCATTCAGCCACTTGGGACAACCGGATGGCCCGTGCAGATCTTTTGATATGGATTGATCGTTCGGCGACGCTTCGATTCTTGCGCGTACTGCGCAGAACGCTGCTCCAACGCGGTCAGTCTCGGCCTGACTTGCCGCATAACTGCCCTGAACTGCTGGCGAACCTGCCGGAGTTTTTTAGGTTCATGTTGCGGACGAAAAGATCAGCGCGCGCAAAAATGCAGCAACTCGTCGCAACTGCGCCCTCAGCTTGCCGCGTGGTTTATCTGCGGTCTAATCGGGACACTACGATTTTTCTCGCGAGCATTGGACATTCGACTGGCCAGACTCCGCAGGACTGATCGACGGCTGACGGCTTCTCTACGGAAACGGCCGATCACGAACTCGGGTTGAGACGGGTTAGGGTATGGGTCTATTTATTCCGAAAGAAAATCGCCGAGTCTTTGCAAAGTGAGTCACAACGACTCAGCGATCTATCGAGTGGGTGGAAGGTGTTAGCTGCCCGCTCCAGCAGCCCCCTCCCGCTCCATCAACTTATCCACCAACAAAACCCCCAACTCACTCAGTTGATGAATCGCCAACGCCACATCCCGCTGCTTCCCTTCCAGCTCATCCGACAGGTCCAGCAACAACGCAGTCACCGAAGAAAAAGTCTCATAGCTATTGGTAATCAGCACTTCACTGCTGACATCGTCAGCAACGCTGAACAGCGTAGTCGAAGGTGGAGGAGGCGGCCCTGGCGGTTCGGCGCCCGTGTTGAGGTAGTGATCAATTGCACGATGCGCCGCCTGATTCAGTTTCAGGTCGGGACCGTTCGGAGGGTTAGGCGTGACTTTGTACATGTGTGTTGTACCTGTTTTAGGGCCAACACCTTTTCGCTACTAAACGAGAGGGTGGCGGCTGTACGCAGGTTAGTAGACCGGGGAAACACACAAAGCCGGCGCGCCCGAGGGCGCCCTGCGCACAGCCACCATCAAGTACAGACAAGGACACCTGATCGATGAGGCTCATGCACTTTATGTTGTCACTCGGGCTACTAAACCCGATCACTGAGTTGTCAGCGACCGGGCCACCTTAGAGACGCCCACTCAAGCGCACAAGCCGGCGGATTCTGACGCAACTGTAGGCAACGGGGCAAGGCGCTGCAGCTTGCTGTAGGACATGTCTACAAGGTGGGCGCGAGCTGGCGTGCGAAGAATCTTGGAGCGCCGCGTGAAACCAGAGTCGCTGCGTTATCGTTGACGTTTTTCGCGAGCAAGCTCGCTCCTACATTGGGTTGCGTTGATCACTGGAGGTTGTTGTCGAGGGACGCCCGGCCAGCCTGCTTGGACCAGTGGCCGAGTCGCTGGTGGGCTTGGTCACGAACGATAAGTTTGAATTTGTCCGGCAGTGCGAGGCCCACGATTGCGTGCTGTTGTTCCATGACCTGAGCAAATCACACCGCCGCCGCTGGTGCAGCATGGCGACCTGCGGCAACCGGATGAAGGTGGCGGCGTTTCGTTCCAGGAATAAACCTTGAGTCGATAGGGGCGGGCAGTTTTCTTTGATTGAACTTGGTATTGCCCAGCATTGCCCCATAACTATCCCTGTCTCCATTAACCGCAAGGACAGACCATGACCAACCCAACCGAAACCGCCATCCTCGCCGGCGGCTGCTTCTGGGGCATGCAGGACCTGTTGCGACGCTACCCCGGCGTGCTGCACACGCGCGTCGGCTACACCGGTGGCGATGTGCCGAATGCCACCTACCGCAACCATGGCAACCATGCTGAAGCGATTGAGATCGTGTTTGACCCAGCGGTGATTTCCTACCGGCAGATCCTTGAGTTCTTTTTCCAGATCCATGACCCGAGCACGCCGAATCGGCAGGGCAATGATCTGGGGCCAAGCTATCGTTCGGCGATTTACTACCTGAGCGAGCAGCAACGGGAGATTGCCGAAGATACTGCGGCTGACGTGGATGCCTCCAAGCTGTGGCCGGGGCCTGTGGTCACGGAAATTGAGCCTGCCAGGGAGTTTTGGCAGGCGGAGCCGGAGCATCAGGATTATCTGGAGCGGATACCGAACGGGTATACCTGCCACTTCATCCGGCCGAACTGGAAGTTGCCCAAGCGTGCGTAGCGGCGGGGGAAAGGTCGCGACAGGGGAGGTCGGCCTGCCCCCCATTTCCTCATTTCGTTTCTTTTGCCTTGAATCCACTGCCCGCCTTCTAGAGAATCCCCGCCTTTGGCTCGAAAGGATGCGTGCGATGAAGTTCGAAGGGACGTTCCAATACATGGGCAATCACGGGATCGTGTTCAACGTTTCGCAGATCACCCTCACCGACAGCGAACGCGGACGCCTGCGCGAGCTGCATTTTGGCGAGGCGAAAAGTGCCCATTACGAGGTCAACAGCAAGGTCGTCGAGGTGTACGACAAGATGTTGGCCAAGAGCCTGCCGTGCGTGATGATGATCGGCATCTCCAAGCCACTGACGCGGCAACAGGGCGACACCCTCAATGCCCAGCGCACCAGGATCGCCAACCTGGCCGCCAGTGCCTTCGCTGGCGCCACTTCTGCTGTGGCTTCCCCTTACGTGGGTGTTCCTGTTGGCGCGGGTGTGCGCATGTATGCCAATGAAATCCTGCCCACCTATCATGCCGGCGACGTACTGGTCAGCATCGAAGCGCAGGTCAACGGCGGCATCGGCCCGCAACGCAGCGCCTCGACACTGATCATCAAGACCTGACGGGAGAAGCACATGTCTGACATTACCCAGTTGGTCCTGGCCCTGGTGCTGTTTTTTCTGCTCGATCGGTTTGTCAAACCGTACCTGCTTCGCACGTGGCTGGGGGGGCTGCTGGTGGCGGCGGGGGCGGTCGGCTGCGTGGCGGCGAGCCAGGTCCGTCCATGGGGGGCTGACCTGGGGTTGCTGTCGATCTTTGCGGTGGCGTTGGGGGTGGGGTTGTTCCTGAAGCGGCGGCGGTTCGAGCGAGTTGGTTGAAGGGGGGCCAGCTCATTAGCCATTACAGCTCTGCTTGTTGATTTCGAACCGTCCAACCTCTTTTACATTTTTGCTGCCGAATATGTAAATGAAGGTGCCACCCAATGAAATGATGGACTGGGCCCTTGGCATTTGCGCGGCGCAGACAGCCTGGGTGATGCTTGATTTCATCACGCCCAAGTCAACGTCCTCGGGATGGGTATCGTAATCGATCAACGTGTAATAGAACTTCAGGGCGTGACTGTTGGCCGCTTCCGCGCGAACGAAGGTTAGATGCTCGTCGATCTTTCGATTCCCGGGCGTGGTTCGCGCGGTCACGATGATGAGGTCGCTGAGGAAGGTGGGTTTGCTGGGCTGGGGTGTTTCCTGGAAGGCCTGTATGACTAAAACCCCGACCAGGCTCAAAAACAGTAACCCCCATGCCGAATACACAAACGCCTTTTTGGTTTTTGCTGTTGCCATGTCCTGGTTTCCTTGCGTTTGAGGCCCGCAGTGGCGGCGCGACGGCCTCACGGACTCAGTGGTGCGTTCCGATACCGAGGCAGGAACCCGCGAAATTGATCAGACGTGCACCGTTGGTGGCGTGAGGTCGGTTTCTTGCGCTTCGGGCGCGTCAGCAAGTTGCATGGCTGACAGCGCTTTCAGCTTGAAATAGGGGCCTGTGAAGCGTGTGCCTCCATCCAGTGTGGTGAGCGTGATCCGCTCTGAATCGCACCGATGGAAGGGGGTGAACATACGTTTCTTGGGGCAGTAAACGCCTTCCTGCGTCTCGGAATACTTCAAGGCACGCATCGCGTTTTGCAGCGCCGCAGGGCTGACAGGGCTGGCCATGCACCACGCGGAAAGGGCGGCATCGTGGTACATCCTGTAGGTCGCCCCTATGCATGCACCCAGTGTGCCGCCGTAGAGGACGTTGACCTTGAATGTGGCGGTTATGCCAACGCTGTGTGCAACGAACAGCATAAGGGCCGTCGTTACAAAGCAGAGGAGGGTGCTCTCCAGCAGGGCCAATGCCTTGTAAGGGTCTACGGCCAGCTGGTCTTTGAGCTTAAGTCGTGTGACGGCTGTGTCGGCGCGTTGTGGCGCATGGGTGTCAAGCGGTTTCAAGCGTTACCCCTCCTGGGTTGAGTCTTCCTGATCGAGAACGGCTCGCATTTTACGCAAACTGAAGCGGCTGTGCAGGACGTTTTCTTTGGGCTTCATCTCTATCGTTTGCCGCCTCAGCTTGCCGCCGATGGCGGAGTGTCAGCCACCGTGATAGCGGGCGAATGCGCAGGTGCTGAGGCGTGGTGAAGGTTAGACACAGGCGCTAATAGTATCGATCGGCTGCTTATGCGAGCGCTGGACTAGGATTTTTCTTCCGGAGTGTTCCGGACTCAAAATTCACTGGTATCGACAAGGAGTAGCCAGTAGGCTACAAATAACTCTGTGACCCATCTGATCGGCAGGACGCCGGAGTTCGATACATGGCTCGACGGCATGAGCGATATTTATGGAAAAACCGCTGTTCTCACACGGTTAGACCGAGCCGAGGAAAACAATTTCGGCGATTGTGCACCCGTAGGCGATGGGGTAAGTGAAATGCGTGTGTTTGTCGGGCCCGGCTACAGAATTTACTTTGTGCGTACGGGCATCACTGCTTACCTGATGCTCTGGGGCAGTGATAAAACCGACCAGAACAGAGGAATCAAACGGGCAAAAGAGATCCTTGATGCCCTGAGAGGTAGATGAAATGAGCGAATCGAAATTCAAACCAGAGGACATGCCGATCCTCGATCTTGATACCTCCGGTACCAGCGTCTATGAAGCGTCGCGCTTCCTCGATAGCCCGGAAACCATCAGCGCTTATCTGGCGCAGAGCATGAAATCTCAAGACCCGCAGGTGCTCATGAAAGCGCTTGCCGAGGTCGCCAAGGCCCAGGGCGTGAACAAGGTGGCGGAGTCTGCGGGGGTTAATCGCGAGAGCCTGTATAAAACGCTGAAAGGCGGTTCTAAAACGCGCTATGAGACGATTCAGAAGTTGATGCTGGCGTTAGGCGTGGAACTGACTGTGCAGCCGATTGCGGCGGTGGCAGTCAAGAAAACTGCAAGAGCAAAGCGGGCTTTGGCCGGTAAACCCTGACGCGCGGTTTAGCGAGCGACCACAACCCTTGTAAAACACCGAGGACCCATGTGGGAGGGGGCTTGAACCCTCACACATGGGATTGATGGGTTCTGGAGACCGAGCCGCCCCCAGAACCCAGCGCTTCAGCGCACCAGGCAAGGCTGCTTGTTGTTATAGCGCCACCCCGGAATCAGGAACTGCATCGCCACGCTGTCATCCCGTGCGCCGAGGCCCATGCCTTTGTACAGTTCGTGGGCTTTGGCCACGGCGTCCATGTCGATGTCCACGCCCAGGCCAGGCTTGGCCGGCACTTTCACATAGCCGCCTTCGATTTTCAGCGGTTCGCGGGTCAGGCGTTGGCCGTCCTGCCAGATCCAGTGGGTGTCGATGGCGGTGATGTCGCCCGGGGCGGCGGCGGCCACTTGGGTGAACATGGCCAGGGAAATATCGAAGTGGTTGTTGGAGTGCGAGCCCCAGGTCAGGCCCCACTCATGGCACATCTGCGCCACGCGCACCGAGCCTTGCAGGGTCCAGAAGTGCGGGTCGGCCAAGGGGATGTCCACCGATTGCAGCTGGATCGCGTGGCCCATTTCGCGCCAGTCGGTGGCGATCATGTTGGTGGCGGTTTTCAGGCCGGTGGCGCGGCGGAATTCGGCCATGACTTCGCGCCCCGAGTAACCGTTTTCGGCGCCGCACGGGTCTTCGGCATAGGCGAGCACGTGGTGCTGGTCGCGGCACAGGCGGATGGCTTCTTTCAGTGACCAGGCGCCGTTGGGGTCGAGGGTGATGCGCGCATCGGGGAAGCGTTCGGCCAGGGCGGTGACGGCTTCGATCTCTGCGTCGCCACTCAATACGCCGCCCTTGAGCTTGAAGTCGTTGAAGCCGTACTTGGCCTTGGCGGCTTCGGCCAGGCGCACCACGGCCTCGCTGGTCAGGGCGGTTTCATGGCGCAGGCGAAACCACGCATCGTCGCTGTCGGCTTCGTTGCGGTAAGCCAGGTCGGTGGCGCTGCGGTCGCCGACATAGAACAGGTAGCCGAGCATTTTCACCGCATCACGCTGCTGGCCTTCGCCGAGCAGGGCAGCCACCGGCACTTCGAGGAACTGGCCCAGCAGGTCGAGCAGGGCGGCTTCCATGGCGGTGACGGCATGGATGGTGATGCGCAGGTCAAAGGTTTGCAGGCCACGGCCCGCCGAATCCCGTGAGGCAAAGGTGCTGCGCATCTGGTTGAGGACGCGCTGGTACTGGCCGATGGGTTGGCCGATTACCAGGCTGCGCGCGTCTTCCAGGGTTTCGCGGATGCGTTCGCCTCCGGGTACTTCACCGACGCCGGTGTTGCCGCTGCTGTCCTTGAGAATCACGATATTGCGCGTGAAGTAAGGGCCGTGGGCGCCGCTGAGGTTGAGCAGCATGCTGTCGTGACCGGCCACCGGGATGACCTGGAAGTGGGTGATGACGGGAGTATTCATGGCTAATTCCTAAAGAGACTCAGAGAGATTTGCTGATGGCAGCGCCGGTGGGCACGGCGCCCGGCGAGACCGATGCGGCAGCGGGCGAGGTCTTGGCGAAGAACACCAGGATCGCGGCGAGCACCGAGGTGCCGGCCAGGCCGTAGAGACCGCCCTGGATCGAGCCGGTGGTCTGCTCCAGGAAGCCGAAGGTGGTCGGCGCAACGAAGCCACCCAGGTTGCCGATGGAGTTGATCAAGGCAATCACGGCTGCGGCGATGCGCACGTCCAGGTAGCCCTGTGGGATGGGCCAGAACAGCGAAGACGCCGACTTGAACCCAATGGCCGCAAAGCAGATCGCCACGAACGCGAAGATCGGCCCGCCGGTGGTGGACATGAACATGCCTGCTGCGGCAATCAACAGCGCAGCCGCAACCCAGGCCTGCTGGAACTTGAATTTGCCCGACAGCGTCGCGAAGGCGTACATGGCGATGATCGAGATCAGCCACGGGATCGAGTTGAAGAAACCCACCTGCACATCGCTCAGGTCACCCATCTTCTTGATGATGCTCGGCAGCCAGAACGTCGCCGCGTAGATCGTCAGTTGAATGCAGAAGTACAGGGCGCAGAACAGCAGGATCTGGCGGTCCCTGAGCAGCTTGCCGAGGGTCGGCTTGACGCTGGTCAGGGCTTCACGCTCGCGCTGTTCCTGGTCGATGGCGTTGACCAGCGCATCCTGTTCTTCACGGGTCATCCATTTGGCGTCGTGGGGCTTGGAATCGAGCCAGAACCACACAAAGAAACCGATCACCACCGAGGCCAGGCCTTCGATGGCGAACATCCATTGCCAGCCGTGGAAGCCGAACCCTTCGATCTGCAGCAGCGCGCCTGACAGCGGGCCGGAGATCAGCGAGGCCACCGCCGAGCCGCTGAGGAATATCGCAATGGCCTTGCCGCGCTCAACCCCCGGCAGCCAGCGCGTGAAGTAGTAGATCACCCCGGGGAAGAACCCGGCTTCGGCCACGCCCAGCAGGAAGCGCAGGATGTAGAAGTGGGTTTCGTTCTGGATGAACGCCATCAGCGTGGCGACGATGCCCCAGGTGAACATGATGCGGGTCAGCCAGATGCGCGCGCCGACCTT
This sequence comes from Pseudomonas sp. GW821-FHT09D08, assembly GCF_059416305.1. NCBI lineage: Bacteria > Pseudomonadati > Pseudomonadota > Gammaproteobacteria > Pseudomonadales > Pseudomonadaceae > Pseudomonas > Pseudomonas sp. GW821-FHT09D08. The sequence continues at coordinate 37,496 of NZ_JBWKOX010000032.1, read as the reverse complement.
TTGCAGCAGCATGTTGGAGGGCACTTCAAAGAGCGCGTAGCCGATGAAGAACAGCCCGGCACCGAAGCCATAGGCGGCAGCTCCGATGCCCAGGTCATGTTCCATGTGCGTGCGCACAAAGCCGATATTGACCCGGTCGATGTAGTTGAGGATGAACATGATCACGAACAGTGGGAGCACATGGCCCTTCACTTTGCTCACGGCGCGCGCGAGGACCGGATCACTTTCGGGTGCGGCAGATACATGGCTTGAATTGGTCACAATTCAAAACTCCCCCTGATTGTTTTTATGCGGGTTTGTGTGTCTTGTTGATAGACATCATACAAGTTAGTTTCTGAGATTCGCAATGTGGTGTTGAAGTTTTGTGTTTATAAGGGTCAGTTTTTAGTACTGTTCTAGTTATTTTGCGGGGTTGTGTGGGTTTTCAAAAAGGTTGAAGATGCTTCTGGCAAGGGTGAGGTTAGCGGTCATAAAGATTAGTTGTCATACAAGTTGAGCGCTTTTTTCACGCGCGCCCTAACCTGTAGGAGCGAGCTTGCTCGCGAAAAACGTCAACGATAATGCGGGCATCCTGGATAAACGCAGCGCCCTCAGGTTTTTCGCGAGCAAGCTCGCTCCTACAGTGGGGTTACGCCATGGGGCGGGATGTTAAGCTCCGTCCTGCCCAACCCCCTGGACCCGCAACGATGCCCATTGATAGTGGACCTCCCGTCCGTAGACGCTCCAACAACCTGGCCCAAGGCGTGCTCGACGCCCTGACCCAGCGCATCCTGCTTGGGCAGTTGAAGCCCGGTGAAAAGCTGCCGTCCGAATCCACCATCGTGCTCGAGCATGGGGTGAGCCGGACCGTGGTGCGCGAGGCCCTGTCCAAGCTGCAAGCCTCGGGGCTGGTGGAGACGCGCCATGGCATCGGCACCTTTGTGCTGGCGCAACAGGCCCAGCGAGGCTTGCGCCTGCATGTGGACACCGTCGCCAGCGTGCGCAACATGCTCGAGCTGCGCCTGGGCCTGGAAGTGCAGGCGGTGGCGCTGGCCGCTGTGCGCAGGTCCGACACGCAGCTGGCCCACATGCGCGCCGCTCTCGACGACTACCAGGCCTCGCTGGCCAACAACGACAGCTGCGTGGAAGAGGACAAGCGTTTTCACCAGTTGATCGCCGAAGCCACCGGCAACACGTTCTTCACCGAGATCATGCAGCACCTGGGCAATGCGATGATTCCGCGTACCCAGGTGAAGGGTGACGAGCGCGGCGGGGCGGACTTTGCCAAGCTCGGGCAACTGGCGAACCTGGAGCATGAGGCGATCTTCAACGCGATCAAGCGCCAGGACTCGGATGCCGCAAGGGCGGCGATGGTGTTGCATCTGACCAACAGCCGGGATCGATTTTCCGGCGAATAAAAAGGAACGCAGGTTGAACGAACACACCTTGTCCATGCGCCTGGAGCGTGTGGCCGCGCAGGTGCCGATGGGCGCGCGGCTGGCCGATATCGGCTCGGACCACGCCTACCTGCCGGTGGCCTTGATGCGCCGTGGCGTGATTGAGGCGGCGGTGGCGGGCGAGGTGGCGAGCACGCCGTTCCACGCGGCGCAGCGCACCGTGCGCGAGAATGGCCTGGAGCAGCACGTCACGGTGCGCCTGGCCGATGGGTTGGCGGCGATAGAGCCGGCGGACGCGATCACCGCGATCAGCGTCTGCGGCATGGGCGGCGAGACGATCCGCGACATCCTCGACAGCGGCAAGGCCCACCTCAGCGGCCGCGAACGTCTGATCCTGCAACCCAACGGCGGCGAACAGCCGTTGCGCTACTGGTTGATGAGCAACGGCTACCGCATCCTCAGTGAGGAGCTGCTGCACGAAAACCGCTTCTACTATGAAATCATCATGGCCGAGCGCGCCGAACCCGTGGTGTACAGCGCTGAAGAGCTGTACTTCGGCCCCATGCACCTGCAGGCCCGCAGCCCGGCGTTCCTCGCCAAGTGGCAGCGTGCGTTGCGCCTGAAAAAACGCACCCTGGCGGGCTTTGAACAGGCTCGGCAGCGGGTGCCGCAGGCGAAGGCGCAAGCCATCGCCGAGCAGGTCCAGTGGATTACCCGGCTGCTGGCGTGAACAGTCCGGCGTATCCCCTTCAAGTTCTTCCCGTGTGCGGCCGATAGGTTGTGGTGATTGAGGGCGTTTCAGTGCGCGCCTTGGGTGGGCGTCTCCGCAGGTGACGATGCCTGTGTCGCAACTGGGTGCTTTCGCCCCATTTTCGAGCGCGCCTCGGGCCGTATTGGCGCGTCGCGTGCCCTGTTTCAGGGCTGTGCAGCAGCGGCCCGTATCTTGCTAGTGCCAACCTAATCAATGACATGGCATTTTGCCGTTAGTCATTTCAAGGCTTCGCCTGCCGTCTAACGCGTGGGTTGTTTTTGGGAGTGGACATGCACAGCCTTTTATCACCCGGTATCCGCCTGCTCGGACGTTTCGGCTTCGCGCGTAAGTTCCAGATCCTGTTCTTCCTGTTCATGCTGCCCCTGGCGGGCAGCCTGTGGATGATCGGCCAGGACTATCGCGACAAATTAAGCGTGATTTCCAACGAACAGTCCGGCGTTCGCCAGCTGCTGGCCCTGGATGCACTGGACGGCCAGTTGACGGCGCAACGTAACCTGGCGGCGCGCTGGAAGGCGGCGGACATCCTGCACGCCCCGACACCGGAAGCGAAGGCGGCGATGGATAACGTCGATGCCAATTTCCCGCTGATCCAGCAAAGCCTGCAAGCCCTCGGCGAGGCGTTGAAAACCCAGAACGCCAGCGCTGATGTCCTGGCCCGCTTCGAAGCGTTGCAGGGCACCGTCAAGGGCATGGATTCGTCATCGCTGCGCACCGTCGGGTGGTGGCCGGACGGCTACGACCGCTTCACCACCGCGCTGACGGCGATGCAGGCGCTGCGCGAACAGATCGCCCTGGACGCCGGGCTGATCCTCGACCCGTGGCTGGAAACCTACATGCTCATGCAGATGGGCACCCAGCACGCGCCCGACCTGATCGAGCGCATCGGTCGCATGGCCAGCGTGGGGCAGTCGTCCATTTCTTCGGGGCAGTTCACCTTGCAGAGCCGTTTGCAGATGCGCGACTTGCGCAGCCGCATCGGCGATGCGCGCGACCAGTTGATCAAGGCCGCCGCTTCGCTCAAGGCCAAGCCGTTCGCGGGTGTGGAACCCTGGACGGGGCAGTACGACAACAGCCTGCAAGTGCTGGATAACGAACTCAAGGTGCTCGACGACGGCGTGTTTGGTGGCACCATCAAGCTCGACACCGCCGCCTTCGACCGCAGTGTCGACGCCATGCTCGGCAGCCTCGGCGCGCTGCGCAAGCAGTCGTTGACCTCCCTGGATGCGCGCCTGAGCTATTACCACGACCGTTCACTCAAGCAATTCATCCCGATGGCGGCGACATTCAGCCTGTTGGCCCTGGCGGCGCTGTACCTGTTCATGTGCCTGCAAGCCTCCATCCGTCGCAGTGCCAGCGGCATTACCACGTTGGCCGAGTCCCTGCGCGACGGCAACCTGTGCGTGGAAGTGGCGGTGGAAGGGCGCGACGAACTCGCGGCGATCAGCACCGCGTTGAACGTCGCGGTGGTGCAATTGCGCACCAGCCTGCTCGGCGTCAATCACGAAACCCAGCAACTCGGCTCGGCGGTGCTCACCCTTAATTCGCAATCGGGCAGCACCCTCAGCGAAGTCGAGGACCAGCAGCACCAGATCAGCCAGATCGCCGCCGCCGCCACGCAGTTGGCCGCCACGTCCATGGGCGTCGCGCGCAGTTGCGAGCAGGCCTCGGGCAGTGCCCAGCAGACCCGGCGCATCGCCGAAGACAGCAGCCGCGACAGCCAGCGTACCACCGCCAGCATCCAGCAGCTCAACCAGCGCCTGACCGACACCTCGGACGCCTTGCAGCAGGTCAGCCAGCAAGGCCAGCAGATTCAATCGGTGGTCGACACCATTCGTGGCATCGCCGAGCAGACCAACCTGCTGGCGCTTAACGCCGCCATTGAAGCTGCACGCGCAGGCGAGCAAGGCCGGGGCTTTGCGGTGGTCGCCGATGAAGTGCGCAGCCTGTCGCAACGCACCCAGGCCTCGACGGCGCAGATCGCCGGCACCGTCGACAGCCTGCGCGCCACCGTGAGCCAGGCGGTGACGCTGATGGGTGCCGCGTGCGAGCAGGCGTTGACCGATGCCGAGTCCGTCACCGGCCTGGGCACGCGCCTGGGCGAGATTGCCGGCGCGGTGCAGAACGTCACCGACACCCTGGCGCAAATCGCCACGGCGGTGGAGGAGCAGGCAGCGACGGCGGATGAAGTGAGCGGCAATATCCAGCAAGTCGACCAGGCCGCCGGGCGCCTGCTGGACGGCGCCCGCGCGGTAAACCGTGCGGCGGACACCTTGAGCAAGGGCAGCCAGGCGTTGAGTGATAACACTGCACGGTTTCGCCTGAGCTGAGGCCTGTACACCCTCAAGATCCAACCCTGTGGGGGTGTAGAACCGTAGACATCGTTTACATCTGAAACCGGGGACATCGTTTACACATTTGAGGCCTGGACGCGGGTCATACCTCGTCCAAGCCTCCCCAAGGGATAATCACACAGGTCCAGGTCAGTTGGCTGAGGTATGCAGCACCTCAATCCACAGTGCCCCCTTGCCCGACGCCGCTTCCCCCACCCGCTTCAACGCACCGTTGGCGCTGACTGCATAGGTGCCGACCTTGTCGCTTTTCTCACCGGTCACCAGCAGCCAATGCCCGTTGGGGGAGAACGCGATATTGCGCGGCTGCTTCTCCTCGACCGGGTAGTTGTCGACATAGCGCAGGCCGCCGGTGGCGGTATCCACCGCAAACGCCGATACCGAACTGCTGGTGCGCTCGCTCATCAGCAGCAGCTTGCCGTCCGGCGACAGGCGCAGATCGGCCGCCCAGATGCGCGGCGTCGGGTCGTCTTTCAGGTCATTGTTGCGCGCGTCTCGTACTTCGCCGTGGGCCAGTTTCAAACGCTCGGGAATGCCATTGGCCACGCCGATCTGCGTCAGCGCGCCGGTGCTGTCATCGATGGCAAATGCGGTGACTGTGCCGCTCATTTCACCGACCACATACAGGTACTTGCCGTCGGCCGAAAACGCCAGGTGCCGAGGCCCGGTATTGGCCGGCACGCTCACGAAGCCGCTGCCGATCGGGGTGAGTGCGCCGGTGGCGGCATCGAAGCGGTATTGCAGCACATGGTCCGTGCCCAGGTTGCCGGCGTAGGCAAAGCGATTGCTGGGGTCGGTGCGCAGCGAGTGGGCATGCAGGCCGGTTTTGTAGGTGTGGATGGCGTCGGGCTTGTCGATGGGCTGGACGCTGAGGGTGTCGGCACCGTAGGACGCCGCGAGCAAATAGCGCCCGGCGCGGTCGATGGCCAGGTACGCCATGCTTTCGGCCAGCGGCGCCTTGGACTGCGGCGTCAGGCGGCCGGTTGTCGGGTCGATGCTGAAGCCCTGGACCTGAAACGGCTTGACCCGCAGGGCCGCGAACAAGGTCTTACCGTCGGGGCTGAGGGCCATGGGGTTGACCTGATCGCCGGCCGTCACTTGCTCGACCAGGCTCAGGGCGCCGTTACTTTCGTCGAGGCGGTACTGGGAAATCAGCCCGTCACCGGGGCTGGAGATATACGCAAACGTGGTGGCGTGGGCGTGGGCACTGAGGCCGCAGACAACGGCGGCGGCCAGGAGCAGGGGTTTGTTCACAGGTGATCCTTTATTGTTATGGGTGTGATCAGTCATCGTATGACTGTGGGCGGATCTCGGCAATGATTGTTTTATCGGCGGTCGGGGCGCTGTATCTCTGCCCGCGCCAAGGGCATGATGCGCGGCATGAATAACGATCCCATCGCACTTTACTGGCGCTTCAAGGCCCCCGATCCCGGCATCGGCCCGCGCGAACAGGCACCCATGCTCGCCCAGGAGCAGGCCTGGGCACGGGAGCATGCAGCCGGGCATCACTTCAGTTGGATCGAAGTGCTGCTGCCGCCGCTGTGCTTTGGTGTGTTCCTGCCCAGCCTGGTGTTCATGCTGGGCGTGTGGCTGTACGGGGCCGCGTTCGCGCCAGGGCTGGACGTGGACCGTGTCATCGGCGACACCTTTGCCTGGCAGGTATTGGCGGCAGTGGTCTTTACGGCGGCCTGGGGGCTGCGCAACTACCTGCGTGATACCCGCGATCCCATCAAGCGCTACTGGCAGGCCATGCCGGACCAGGGCGTGGTCGAGCTGGAGCGCCACAGGCTGGTGTCGGGCACCAGCCTGTGGGCCTCGGACTACGATCCCGACTGCAACGCCCTGATGCAATGGAAAAACGGCGAGCTTGAACGCACCCAGAGCAGCGGGGTGTCGCAGTGGATCGTCGCCAAGACCACGGCGGGCCACTGGCTGGTATTCAAGGACGAATACCCCGGTGACTTCACCTACAACCGGGTCGGCCGCATGCCGGCACCGGACAAACAACTGCAACCCTGCCAGGACCTGGCCTTTACCTTCGCCCCCGGCACCAACCTGATGCTGGGCCGACGTTTCGACGGCGAACCGCTGCCCTTGCTGGACACCGGGTATTGGCTGGCGGCCGATGAGCTCAAGCGCCTTACTGCAATCGCCCATCACTGGGCGTTTTTCCCGCCGGACCGCTATGGCGTGGTCAATGCCCGGAATGCGCCGTGGGTGCAGCAACTGTTGGACAAGGCACAAGCCGATGGCGAGGTGGCCGGGGGAACGGGTTTTACGCACGCTTAGTGGTGAGCGGACTTTTTGTGGTGAACGGGCTTCTGTGGTGAGCGGGCTTGCCCCGCGCCGGGCCGCGAAGCGGCCCCATCAAGAGCACCACGTTTTTCCAGGTAAATCCGGATAATCGCTTTTGGGGCCGCTTCGCCGCCCAGCGCGGGGCAAGCCCGCTCACCACAAAAAAGCCAGGTCACTCCGGGCTGGATACATTCAGTCACCCGATGACAGGTTTTCTGTAATGGGATGATCTTTGGTGATGGGGCGCCCGCGTAGTGGTGAACGGACTTTTTGTGGTGAGCGGGCTTCTGTGGTGAGCGGGCTTGCCCCGCGCCGGGCCGCGAAGCGGCCCCATCAAGAACACTGCGTTTTTCCAGGTGAATCCGGATAACCGCTTTTGGGGCCGCTTCGCAGCCCAGCGCGGGGCAAGCCCGCTCACCACAAAAAAGCCAGGTCACTCCGGGCGGATACATTCAGTCACCCGATGACACTGGCTCGCCAGCTACGGCGCGCTAGTGTTAATGCTCTTCAGGACGGTCCCCAGGAGCAACGGAATGCGCCCCACACCCCAATCCCATCGCCTGCGTCACGGTCGTTACTCTGAATACGGACGCAGTTACCTCATTACCGTTGTCGTGCATCACCGTCAGCGCCTATTCACCGACCTTTATCTGGGTCGTCTGTTGGTGGCCGAATTTCGGCAGGTTCATGAGCTGGCATTGGTCGACTCTCTGGCCTGGGTCATCATGCCTGACCACATTCACTGGCTGTTTGAGCTGAAGCAGAAGACGTTGCCCGACGTGGTGCGGCGTATGAAGTCGCGTAGCACGCTGACCATCAACCGGCGTCGTCAAAGCAAGGAGCGTGTCTGGCAACCCGGTTATCACGATAGGGCTGTCCGCGCGGAGGATGATGTTCGCAAGATGGCTCGCTACATCATTGCCAACCCTTTGCGGGCTGGGTTGGTGGCGCAGGTAGGGGATTATTCGTTATGGGATGCTGCATGGCTCTGATTGAGTAATTGATGGCGTGGAGGTTGAAGCCCGCTCACCATAAAAAGGCGCCCGCTTGCCGCATAGGAACCTTCAGGCCTTAAGGGGCTCACTTGTTATGTCGCCCTGTTCCCCTGCCGAAAGGAATCCGCATGCATGCCACCTCATCAATGGTCCCCCCTCATCCCCCCGTCGAACGCGAACTGAGCCTGCGCGCGGTCATCACCGGCACGTTGCTCGGTATCCTGCTGACCCCTTCGAATGTGTACGCCGGGTTGAAGATCGGCTGGTCGTTCAACATGTCGATCATTGCCCTGCTGGTGGGGTATGCGATCTGGCAGGGCCTGGCGAGGCGGTCGTCGGAGCAGCTGCCGTGGACGCTGCATGAGAGCAATATCAACCAGACCGTCGCCTCGGCCGCTGCTTCGATCATTTCCGGTGGGCTGGTGGCGCCGATCCCGGCCTATACCCTGCTGACGGGCAACCAGCTGGATGCGCTGCCGATGATCGCCTGGGTGTTCTCGGTGAGTTTCCTGGGCATCTGGATCGCCTGGTACCTGCGGCCTTCGTTGCTCAATGACAAGGCGCTGAAGTTTCCCGAAGGCATGGCCACCCTCGAAACCCTGCTGCATATCTACAACCATGGGCGCGAAGCGGCGACGCGCTTGAAGGTGCTGCTCAGTGCGGCGTTGCTGTCCGGGCTGGTGAAGTGGGTGGACACCTTTATGTGGGCCTTCCCGCGTTGGTCGCCATCCGCCCAGCTGGAGCGCCTGACCTTCACTGCCGACCCTTCGCTGTTGCTGCTGGGGTTTGGCGGCATTATCGGCATTCGCGTAGGCCTGACCCTGCTGCTCGGCGCCTTGCTCGCCTGGGGCGGCCTGGGCCCGTGGTTGCTGGCGCAAGGCCTGGTTACCTTGCCGGCCGGCAGCAGCGGCCCGCAATTTGCGGCGTTGGTGGAGTGGTTGCTGTGGCCGGGAGTGAGCCTGATGGTGTGCTCGACCTTGGCGTCGCTGACGATTCGTCTGTGGGCGTTATACACCTCGACCAAGTCCGCCGGCGGGCAAGCCTGGAGCGTACCCAAACCCGGGCCGGCCGCCGGTTTTGTGCTGTCGATCGTATTGGTGGTGAGCCTGCAGGCGCTGTTGTTCGGCATCAACCTGTGGATGGCGTTGCTGACCATTCCCCTGGCGATCTGCCTGGCGGCCGTCGCTGCCCGTGTGGTGGGCGCCACCGGTATTCCGCCGATTGGCGCCATCGGGCAGTTGTCCCAGCTGAGCTTCGGCATCGTCGCGCCGGGGCAGGTGCCGATCAACCTGATGAGCGCCAACACCGCCGGCGGCTCGGCGGGGCAGTGCACCGACCTGATGAACGACTTCAAGGTCGGCAAGGCCATTGGTGCCACGCCGCACAAGCAAGTCATCGCCCAGATCCTGGGGATTTTCATTGGCAGCATCGTCGGGGTGTTCGCGTACCTGGCGCTGATTCCTGATCCGCATTCGATGCTGCTCACCGAGGAATGGCCGGCGCCGGCGGTCGCGACCTGGAAAGCCGTGGCGCAAACCCTCACCCATGGGCTGGATTCATTGTCGGCGAGCATTCGCTGGGCGATCGGTATCGCAGGGCTGGCCGGGGTGTTGCTGGGTGTACTCGACAGCCTGTTGCCCGCCCATCGCGCCCGCTACCTGCCCAGTGCTGCCGCATTGGGGCTGGCGTTTGTGCTGCCAGCTTCGGTGTCGCTGATGATGGCCCTGGGTGCGGTGCTCACCTGGCTGGTGAGCTGCCGCTGGCCGAGCCTCACCGAGCGGTTTGCGATTACCGCAGCGGCGGGGTTGATTGCGGGGGAGAGCATCACCGGCGTGGGCGCTTCGCTGTGGCAGATGGCGGCGCCTTAGCCTCTGCGTAGTAGAGGGCAAGCTACTCACTTGGCAAACGCATACTCCCCACCCTGTTCCAGCGCCTGGCGATAAGCCGGGCGTGCCTGGAAACGCTGCACCCACGCCGCCAGGTGCGGGTACGCCGGCAGCTTGCCCTGGGCGTTGGCGATTTCGCCGATAAAGCTCATCTGGATGTCCGCGCCGCTCAAATCATCCCCCAGCAGATACGGCGTGTGTGCCAGCGCCTCGTTGAGGTAACCGAGGTAATTGGCCACTTCCGATTCGATCCGCGGGTGCAGCGGCGCACCGGCTTCACCCAGGCGGCCCACATACAGGTTAAGCATCAGCGGCAGCATGGCCGAGCCTTCGGCGAAGTGCAGCCATTGCACGTACTGGTCGTAGGCGGCCGTGGCCGGGTCCGGTTGCAGGCGACCGTCGCCATGCCGGCGGATCAGGTAGTCGACGATGGCGCCGGACTCGATCACCACGTTGGCGCCGTCTTCGATCACCGGGGATTTGCCCAGCGCATTGATCGCCTTGAGCTCCGGCGGAGCAAGGTTGGTTTTCGGGTCGCGCTGGTAGCGCTTGATCTCGTACGGCAGGCCAAGCTCTTCCAGCAGCCACAGAATGCGCTGCGAACGTGAGTTGTTGAGGTGATGGACAATGATCATGGGAACTCCGCGGGGCATGGGGTGTGTAGGAACAGACTGCTGCGGCAACGTAGAGTGCCCTGAATCAGCGGGATGTTTGCTTGGCAAACGTCCCTTCGATCAACGCACCACCTCGAACGCCGTGTATTCATACGCCGAGCGCATTTTGCTCGAGGTCGTTGCCAGCGTCAGGGCAATGCCCAGGTCTTCGATAAACGCGCGCGAGGTCTTGTAGTCGCCTTGCTCGCACTCAAGCTTAATGGCGTCGCCGGTCAACGAGGCAAACACCTGTCGGGCCGGGAAGCGCTGGCCTATCTTGCAGCTCACGGAGGTCTGGAGTGGGGTATCGGTCGGTTTGCCGGGCACGTTCGCCATGTGCAGGTTGGTGCTCAGCGTCTGGCCAGGCGTCCAACTGCTCGGAATGCTCAGTTCGGCTTCGCGGGTCAGCAGCACCTGGCCGTCGCCCACGCCGTTCATCTTCGACTTCAACTGGATCAGGTCCGCCTGCACCAGGCGCTCGACATGGAAGGTGTCGCTGTAGATCTCATTCTTGTTCAGCAAGCCACCCACCGCCGTGAAGGTCACCGAGGTGGGGCTGTCGTTGCTGCCATCGCTTTTTTTCGACAGGTAGGTGTAGTTCAACGTCTTGAACTTCGGCTGCAGCAGGGCCGAGTCGAGGCGCTGGAGCACGCTGGCGGGGACGGCGACGTCGTTGATGCTCGGCTCTACGACGGTGCGCGGGTAGTCCACCGGTTGGATGTCCGGACGCGACCAGGCCAGCAGCGCCGCATCCACACCACCCTGCAACGAACAACTGATGCGCGATTGCGTGCCGTCGCTGCCTTCCGGCTCTACCAGCAGCACGCGCTCGACTTCGCGGGTGCCTGGCGCGACGCCGGGCCGTGGCTTGATGGCCTGCCAGCGGTCGCCGACCTTGAGCTCGCTACGGATGTAGGCGCCGTCGCCTTTTTGCAGGCGAGCCGGTTGGTCGAGCAGCGGGGCAAGGCGTTGGGCAACCTCGTCGATGTTGCCTTGCACAACAAAGCCCCAGTAATAGTAGAGCCCCAGATTGCCGAGGTCGGTGGCCTCGTCGGCGTACGACAACAGCTTCAAGCCGGCGATCGGCGGCGTGCTGACCGGCACCGCGTTGGCCTTGCGGTCTGCACGGTTGACCACCGCGATCCACGAGAAGTCTTTTTCCTGCTTGAGCGGCGCGTAGGCCTGCCAGGCGTCGCGATGGCTGTTCAGGCGGCTGAAGAACGTCGCGTCGCAGCGGGTGAAGGCCTTGAGCGTATCGGTCAGCGCGGCGTCGTCGGCGTGGGCGATGGAAGGCAGCAGCGCAGAGGCGAGGAGGAGGGCGGCAGCGGTGGGCAACTTCATCGAGCGGGATGTCCGTATCGGGGGCGGGAGCTGGGCATTATCCAGAAATTACCCGCTAAAGGCTCGACTCAATGACCGAGCCCCATGAGGCGCGCGATTTTTTCAGATCCAAAGATCGTTTGTTGCAGTACGTTCACCGCCTTCATGACCGGTATTCAGAATGCCCCGCGGTTCGATCATCATCAGCTTCGCCTCACCCTCGGCGGCAGTCCGATGTTCAACGCCACGCGGGACCACATACAGCTCGCCCGCCGCCACGTACACCGGGCCTTCCGGCAGATCGATACGCAGCGTCCCTTCCAGCACCAGGAACGCTTCGTCGGTTTCCGGGTGCGAGTGCCAGATGAACTCCCCTTCGATGCGCACCACCTTGAACTGGTAGTCGTTCATTTCGGCGACGACCCTGGGGCTCCACTGCGCGTCGATGAGCGATGCCTTTTGCGCGAGGTTTACCGGTTGTGCCGAGTGCTGTGAGGTAGCCATGATCCATCCTCTGGTAGGTAAGACGGCCAGACTATCGAGGCCACGAGGCGCCTGGCTTGTACGATCCTGCAGGTTGGTCGTCTAAAGCTCGGCCGACTTCCGGCGATAACCTGTATGAACCCGCCAATCAAGGATCGATGAAATGGCTCTTTCCGTCAGCGCTGCCTATCTCCCGCCGGCCAACACCAGTCTTACACCTTCCGAGCAGAAACTCGTGGCCCAGCCCCTGACGGACGCCGCGAAAGACGCGTTGGCCAACGCCGCCCCGGCGGCCGTCTATCATCCCAGTGGATCAGCCAGCGCCCCCTTGGAACCGCTGGAAGTGGTCGACACCTGGGTCGGTCGGACCCAGTCGCGAGACTTTCCTCGCCGCGCTGAAATCTTCAACGGGGCGTTCAGTACGCTGAAGGCTTCCTTCAAGTCATTCGAGTCGGCGCTGTCGGCCACCGCTCCCGACTTGGCCGGCAAAAAATACGGCTTCACCGTCGAGGCCGATGGCCGCCTGAAAGTGCTGGATTCGGCCAGCCAGCTCAGCCGCTCGGATACCCAGCGGCTGACGGATTTGCTCAACCGATCCCTGGGCCTGAAAAGCGCAGCCGTTGCCTACCGCGATGCCGCCATCGACACGGTGGACGCCGATTCCGTCTGGTCGGGCCTGGGCTATTACAGCCTGACCAACGAAAACTTCGCCAAGACCCTTGATCTGGCGCCTCTACTCACGGATCACGACCCGTCGGACATCAAGGGGGCCAAGGACCGGACTTTTATCCAACAACTGCAATACAAAGGCGAGCGGGCGACGCAAGCGACGGAAGCGGCGATGTATGAGCGGCGTGGAGTGCAGCGGTTCAGTACGCAGGCGTGACCTGCCTGGTGGGGTAAAAATGCAGCCGTGCAGCGACCATCGCGAAAGCCCGCAGATGCCCTGCCCATTGGTACAACCGGCGCCAGGAAGATGCGCACTCACACCTTGGCCGTATGCACCTTGGCCAGGCGCACGCGCCAATCGCCGTCATGGCACAGGCGGCATTCTTCCTCGGAGTCGAAGTGTACGCAGCGCCCCATGGGCGCGCCGTGCACGTCGGCGTCGTTGAGTGCAGCGGCGGTCAGCTCACGCATGCGTGTGTCTGCCCCGGTCGAGAGGGCGTGTTCCTTGCTGGCGCGGCTGTCGAACACCCAGATCACCCGCAGGCTTTGGGGGAAGGCGCTGTAGTCGACGGTGTGGGTCAGCCAATCGAAGCCGGGGATTTCAGTTTTGGCGGTTTCGCAGGCGTCGGTGAGGGCGGCGATGAGGAGGCGGTCGAGGCGGGCGGTTTCGCGATGGGTCAGGGGCATGGAGAGTCTGCAGGGGCCAAATGCCTGAGATTAGCAGCGTGCATGCTTTAGGGCATCAGCTTACGGCGAAGATCTATCACGGCACTTCGGTGAATATCGTGAATTGGCAACCGTCCACCGAACCAGCCCGGCAGAAGTCGTCTGCCGTCCAATTTGGGCCGACCGCGCGAGGTCGTACAGGGAAACGCTGGGACATTCTCAAAAACGCCAACTGCTCCGGCCCCTCGTAGTCACAGGCTACGAAATAATATTCGGGCTGGCCTTCGCGTTGCTGCGCAGTGCGAATAGCGGCCGATTCAAACGTCATTCCCTTGAGGTAGTGCTCTTGTGCATAGGGGTTCTCACCTTTCCATCCGCTGCCGGGTGAAAGTGCGGTGTAACTATAGCCTTTTAACTCTTTGGTCTGGTGGATGTTCCCGATACCCGGGCACATACTGCCGGCCGTGTTGGTATTGGAACTCGATGTACAGGCTGCAAGGTTGAACAGTACCGCAGGCCACAGCAAAATCATCGATGCTGCGCGGATGGACACCAGGTTCGAGCTGGAGACGTGCATGGCGAACTCCTCGGCTGAGTAGTCTTTACTCTGAACGCTGACAGCCGTGGCGGATACTGTGAATGTTGACAGGTCGGCAGATGACGCAACCGCAGTCAAAACCATAAAAGAGCGATCTTGTGTCGTAGGGCGGCGCTCAGGGATTGGCTTTAAGTCGGCCCAGTATCGCCGTGCGCAGGCAACCCCAGGCGATCAACCCGATAATCAGCACCTCGGCGATGCCGACAAGCAGGTTGAATGAAAAAACCATCGGTTGCTCAGCCCAGTAAAAACTTGTCGACCCCGTTCGAAGCCCGCTGACCCGCAGCCGTCCGGTCAACAGCGCACGCATCAATGCGATCACGTGAGTCAACTCCAGCACCGCCAGGAACGCTCCCAGCAGGGTGAGCAGGGCGCGGGCGGGAAGGCCGAGTTTCTCGCTCGATTCGTGTGAAGAGGTGAGCTCTTTCCCCTTCAGCTTGATCCCCTTTGCCGCTCTGTCGTGGGCGGGGGCGGGCCTATAGGCGGTCGCCCTGGCCGCCGGATCGACCACCACCTCGGTGGGTACCGGCAGGTTCAGGTAGCCGGCCAGCTCACGCAGCCACCTGTCGGTGCGTTGACTGCCCGGCACCACCGGCACGTTGTCGGTGGTCAAACGCTGCTCGCTGCCATCGCGCATCACCAGCCACAGCTGGGTATAGACCGGCTCGGCCTGTGGGCGGCGGCGAAGTTCGAGGGCATGGGGGGCATTGATGCTGAACACCGACTGCACCCGTTCGCGGCCGCCGAAAAAGTTACGGGTGCGGCGCGTGCCTTCACCGTTGTGCCGCGATAACAGCAAGGTTTCGCGGGTGCCGGTGTACACCATCAGCAGCAGGCCAAGGGCAGGAATCAGCAGCAGGCCGAGCACGATCAGCAGCGAGGACAGTGGGTCCAGGTCCGCCATCGACGCATTTTCAGCGCTGAACCCCAGCACGACGAAGGCCAGCGGCAGGATGAAGGCCATTGCGCCGGTCAGCAGCACGAATGCGCTTTGCACCCGATTGCGCGAGTGGATGTGCAGGTCACCCTGGGCGGTGCGCTCGAAGCGATGGCCTATCAACATGCAGCTCTCCTGGTGCGCCGTTTTTAAGGTTGCTCGAAAGTCTGTGACAGGCGGTGCATGTCGCAGCGCAGGATAGCTTACGGCTTGGTCAACGGAGCAGTCAGCCATTGACCCGCACCCGAATCAACCTGCTCAAGCATGACTTGAGCACCCTTCAAATCAAGGTATGCAAATCCATCTTCCAGGCGTTGATAAGCTACTTTGAAGCCCAGACGAGAAACCCAAAAAGCCAAGCTGCTATCCAGGTTGGTGACCATTAACTCCGGTACCAGTTTGTTACGTTCGAACATGAGATGACTTCCATTTCAAAAGGCTCGTTTTTGCGAGCAGGCAGGTTTTGCGCCGTTGGCTTCTATACCGCGACGGGAACGTGGCGAGCGCGATGATGTACCGTCGGGTGGGAATTATCGAGTCGCGTCGAGTGACAACTAATGGCCCAGAGTTTTTTACACACTCTGGGCCGTTAGCAACCGTTGCTCTCGGGAGCATACGCTTCTGGTCGAAAGCCCCCCCTTTCTAAGCCAACCGGTCTACCATGCCACCCCCGGCAGTGGTTGCACGCGCTACCGACTCAACTTTTAAAGGTATCGCAATGTCCATCGACCAAATCTCCCTCCCCAAAGGCGTAGGCCCTCACGCCGCCAAGCTTCTCGACGCCATTACCGGCGCCGCCACCCATGAAGAACTCAACCGCGCTGGCGGCAAGGCTGAGGGCTTTGTGCTTGGTCTGGAATCCACCAAAGCCATCAAGAGCCAAATCGCCGAGTCGTTGTATGTGGCCTACGACGACGCGGCGAGTAATCGTTCTAGTGAATTGAAGGGCTAGGCATTAACCGGAGCAGGGCGCTTCGCGGTCGAGCAATTTGGCAGTGAGGAGTACGCCCAGCTCGCTCAGTTGGTGGATAGCGAGGGCGATGTCGCGGTGTTTGCCGCATAGGTCTTCGGACAAGTCGAGCAGCAGCGTGCTGACTGAGGCGAAGGTTTCGTAGCTGTTGGTGATGAGGGTTTCGTTGCTGGCGTCGGGAGCGACGCTGAAGAGAGCGCTTGAATCTGTAGCCATTGTTAAGTTCCTTGCTTGGGCCACTACCTGATCGCTACTAAACGATAAGGCGGTAGCTGTACGCAGGTTAGTAGACCGGTGGAACCTAACAAAACCGGCGCGCCCGAGGGCGCCCTACGCACAGCCACCATCGAGCACAGACAGGCACGTCTGACAGATGAAGCTTGTGCACTTGTTAGGTTAAACCGTGGGCTACTAAACCCGATCACCGAGAGATTCAGCGACCGAGCCACCTTAGAGACGGCCACCTCAGCGCACAAGCCGGCGGATTCTGACGCAAGCGTAGGCAAGGGAGCAAGGCACGGTGGCTGCGCGGCTCACACCGTAAGACTTAATAACCATCCCGTCGCGCCGCTTCCTACAACCACCAGCCACGGTGGCAGTTTCCACACCATCAGCGCCACCAGGCCAATCAGCGCCAGGGCGACGTCCCGGGCGGTGAAGATGGCGCTGGTCCACACCGGTTGGTACAGCGCCGCCAGCAACAGGCCGACGACTGCTGCGTTCACACCCGCCAGAGCGGCTTGGGTGCGCGGGCTGCGGCGCAGGCCTTCCCAGAAAGGCAGTGCGCCCATCACCAATAAAAACGACGGTGCGAAGATCGCCAGCAGGCAGAGCAGGCCGCCGAGCCAGCCGCTCGGCGTTTGGGTCATCGAGGCGCCGATGAAGGCGGCGAAGGTGAACAACGGGCCGGGCATGGCTTGGGCGGCGCCGTAGCCGGCGAGGAACACGTCGTTGCTCACCCAGTGGCGGGGCACGACTTCGGCTTGCAGCAAGGGCAGCACCACGTGGCCGCCGCCGAATACCAGTGCGCCGGTGCGGTAGAAGGCGTCGGTCACGGCCAGGGTTGGGTTGGGCATCAACTGGGTGAGAATCGGCAGGCTGGCCAGCAGCAGTACAAACAACGACAGCCATAGCGCCCCGGCGCGACGGCTGATGGTCACGGGCAGGGTGTCGTGCGCGGTGGGCGGTGCGGGCTTGAACAGCAGCAGGCCGGCCATGCCCGCGACGAGGATCACGCCGACCTGGCCCCACGCCGATGTTTGCAGCAGGGCCACGCAAGCGGCGAGCAGCATCACGGCCACGCGCGGGGCGTCGGTGCACAGGTTGCGCGCCATGCCCCACACGGCCTGGGCGACCACGGCGACGGCCACCACTTTAAGGCCATGCAACGCGCCGGGCAGGATGGCGGTGCTGTGCCGGGTGATGCCCAAGGCCAACAGGATCAACACCACGGCGGACGGCAGGGTAAACCCGAGCCACGCCGCCAATGCGCCGCCGTATCCCGCGCGCGACAGGCCGAGGGCGATGCCGACCTGGCTGCTGGCGGGGCCGGGCAGGAATTGGCAGAGCGCGACCAAATCCGCGTAACTGCGCTCGCTCAGCCAGCGCCGCCGGGTCACGAACGCGTCCCGGAAATAACCCAGGTGCGCAATCGGGCCGCCAAAGGAGGTAAGGCCCAGGCGCAGGAAAATCAGGAACACCGACCAGGGGCTTTCGCGGTGATCTGCGGGGGAGTGGGCCAAGGCGGGCGGTCTCGGTGAGGGCAGGGCATCGCGGCACCTTAGCGAATTTTGATGACGTGAAGAAGCGGCGCCAGCGCTCAATGTTGTACCGTTGCTCCCCAGGACCGTACCGATGATGAAGGAGCCCCCATGACATTGACCGTCGACACCCTGCTCGAACTGGCCATGGCCAACCCCATCAACGCCGAAATCACTGCGCGCCTGCCTGACCTTGGTGTGGACCAGTGCATGCTCACGGCGGGCTGCCTGTTCCAGGCGGTGTGGAATCATCAGGCGAATCTGCCGGCTGATCAGGGCGTGAAGGATTACGACGTTTTTTACTTCGACACCGACCTGTCCTACGAGGCGGAAGACGCGGTGATTCGTGCGGCGGATGAGCTGTTCAAAGACCTGGGCGTGAATGTCGAGGTCAAGAACCAGGCGCGGGTGCACCTTTGGTACGCTCAGCGCTTTGGTCGGCCTTACCCGCAGTTGCAGTCGGCGCGCGACGGGGTCGACCGTTATCTGGTGGCCGGTACGTGCATCGGCTTGGAGATTGCCACGGGCGACGTGTATGCGCCGTATGGGTTGGAGGATGTGGAGTTGGGGATTTTGCGGATTAATCCACTGCATCCGGAGCAGACGTTGTTTGAGCAGAAGGCGCGCAGTTATCAGGCGCGGTGGCCCTGGCTGAGGATTGTCGGGTTGGAGATACCGGAATGAATTGGCGCTGAACTTTTAGGTAGGTGTCGCACGTCCAAGCTTCAAATCATTCCCGCCAAGGACAGACGATGACCTTCTTTATCTTCCTGCTTGCCTGCGCCGCCGCCGCCAGTACCGGCGTCATTTTCAAACCCGGCGCCTGGTACGAATCCCTCGTCAAACCCAGCTTCACTCCACCCAATTGGCTGTTCCCGGTGGCCTGGACGATCATCTACCTGCTGCTGGCCTGGGCCGGCTATCGCTTGAGCCTGATCCCCGGCAGTCAAATGGTGCTGGCGCTGTGGGCCGCGCAAATTGCCCTGAATACCCTGTGGACGCCGGTATTTTTCGGCGCGCATCGCCTGCTGGCCGGGATGGTGATCATCGTGTTGCTGTGGATCACCGTGGCGGCGATGGTGGTACTGGCCGTGCGCCTGGACCTGATCACCGGCCTGATCCTGTTCCCGTACCTGGCGTGGCTGTGTGTGGCGGCGGCGCTGAATTTCTCGATTCTGCGTAATAACCGTTGATGGCTCACCAACCGTGGCCCGCCAGCGAGGCGGAACTGGCCCAGATGCGCCGCTTCAATCAGAAGCTCGCCTGGCTGCCGCGCTTCAAGATCCGCAATCGCGTTACGCCGCGTTTGATCCAGGCGCTGTTGCGCGTCAGTCAAACGCTCAAGCGTGCCATACCGGCTGAAAGCCGGATTGTCGACAACGTCCCGGTGCGCATCCTGCGGCCGAGCGGCAAGCCCAAGGGCGTGGTGCTGGATATCCACGGCGGCGGCTGGGTGATCGGCAATGCGCAGATGGATGACGACCTCAACCTGGGCATGCTGCAGGCGTGCGACGTCGCGGTGGTGTCGGTGGATTATCGCTTGGCGGTGGATACGCCGGTCGAAGGCTTGATGGAAGACTGCTTGAATGCCGCACGTTGGTTGCTCACGGATGATGAGTTTGCCGGGCTGCCGGTGATCGTCGTCGGTGAATCGGCCGGTGGGCATCTGGCGGCGGCGACATTGCTGGCGCTCAAGCAATGGCCGGAACTGCTCAAGCGCATAAGCGGCGCGGTGCTGTATTACGGCGTTTATGACCTGACCGGTACACCGAGCGTACGCGCGGCCGGGCCTGAAACGTTGCTGCTGGACGGGCCGGGGATGGTGGCGGCGTTGCGGATGCTCACGCCGGGGCTGAGTGATGATGAGCGCCGACAGCCGCCGTTGTCGCCGTTGTACGGCGACTTTGAAGGGCTGCCCCCGGCGTTGATGTTTGTCGGGGAGTTGGACCCGCTCAAGGATGACACGCTGTTGATTGCTGAGCGGTGGCCCAGTGCTGAAGCACACCTGTTGCCGGAGTCGGCCCATGGATTTATTCATTTTCCGGTGGCGATGGCGGATGGGGTGTTGGCCTATAGCCGACAGTGGATCACTCAGTGCATTGATGGCGAACAGGCATAACTGTATAGGCGCCTCTCTAAGGCTCACCCATTCCTCTGTGGTGAGCGAGCTTGCTCGCGTTGGGCTACGAAGCAGCCCCAAAACCAGCCAGTGCAGAGTAAGCCCGCTTCCCACAGAAAGGACCGATTCACCACAACCGCCTTATCTTTTATCAGCAGGCCGGGTACCCTCTTTTCTCCACACATTCCCCCCAAGCCAAGGAAAGCACGTGAAGATTCTCCAAGGAGCCATCGGTCTATCGGCGCTGTATCTGCTGGCAGGCTGTGGCCAGGTCACCGAAAAAACACTGACGTTCGATGTGCCCTATGGGATGTATGAAACCGTTCTGCGCCAGAACGTCACCGGAACAGGCCAGTTGACCTGCAAGGTCACCACCGACAACCAGGACCGCGGCGAAAAGTGGGTGCCGTCGGTGATTCTTGCGGCGGCCGAGGACGCTGCCGAGGACGACACCCTGTTTCTTTCCAGCTACACGCCCACCGACAGCGACCAGCGCTTGTTCCAACTGCGCACCTTCAACAAAGCCAAGCCGGTCATCGACACCTTCTTCCATCGGGCCCCCGACCAACGCGGTGTGTATATGTTGCGCCTGACCTGGCAGGCGGACGGCGCCATTGGTTATCAGGTCGCCAGCGGTGGGGCCTGGGAAGAGAGGAAGCTCGTGGACAAGCCCGGTTTTTCCGTGCGCCACGTGAGCGTACATGCCTCCGGTATGAAGGGCAGCGCTGTGTGTGAGTTGCGTGAGTGAACGCGCTGACGTTGAGGCCGGCGACGGTGACCGATCTGCCGTTGATCTATCGGGGAGAGCAGGACTACATCCGCCGCTGGGAGCCCGACCACGAAGCCGCCTGGCGGCTCCAGTTGGAGCGCCACCTTACGCGCTGGGTCGATAACTTCGAACGCTTGACGATCGCGATGCTGGGCGGGCAGTTCGCCGGTTATTCGCTGTGGACGGCAGAGGAGGGGGTTGCGGAGCTGTGTACGATCAACGTCAGTGACGCTTACCGACGCCAGGGGATCGGTCGGACGTTGCTGGACGCTTACGTGGCGGCGGCTGGGCAGAATGACTTCTTGAAGTTGCGATTGAGCGTACGTTCCGATAACCCTGCCCGGCTGATGTATGAGCGCGCCGGGTTTGTCTGTGTGGGCACAGATTCGAACGACTACCTTTGCTACGAGCGAGCCAGCCGCCCGTGAATATCACCGCAAGAATCGGATAGCCCCCGCTGTCCAGGTGCTCGTCTCATAGGGCTCACCCTAAGAGGCGCCCACCATGAACTTCCGCATTACGGGCCTTGCTCCCGATCCATTTCTCAGTGTGTTTGGTTTGCCCGACGATGAGCTTGCCGCGCGAGGGATCAAGCGTTACCGAGTCGACCGTCACCCCGGTTTTCCCGACCGCATAGAGATGAAAGACGTGCAGGTTGGGCAGAGCGTGCTGTTGCTCAATCACGTCAGCCAGCCGGCGCATTCGCCGTACCGTGCGTCGCACGCGATTTTCATCCGCGAGGGGGCGACGCAGGCTTTTGACGCGGTTAATCAGGTGCCGGAGGTGATGCGAATCCGGCTGCTGTCCCTGCGGGCATTTTCCGAGGAAGGCATGATGGTGGATGCAGATGTCGTGGAAGGGCTGGTGATTGAGCCCTTGATTGAGCGGATGTTGGCCAATCCCGAGGTCAGCTACATTCATGTGCATAACGCCAGGCAAGGGTGTTATTCAGGGCGGATAGATCGGGTACCGGCTTAAGCCGGCAGACGGCCCATATGCGCAGGCCTCTGTAGATCCTAATGTGGGGATGTCCTGTTCAGTTAGACCGCAACCGCAGTATCTGCGCCCCATCGAACGGGTCCGTCAGGTAATGCGCCTGCACCCCGAATGTCTCCTGTAGTCGCTGTGGCGTCAGCACCTCCAGCGGCTTGCCCAGCGCGACCAGGCGCCCACGGTCCAGCACGGCCAGGCGATCGCAGGTCAGCGCCTGGTTCAGGTCATGCAGGGCGATGAGGGTGGTCACCGGCAAGCCTTGCACGCCTTTCAAAATCGCCAGTTGATGCTGGATATCCAGGTGGTTGGTCGGCTCATCCAGCAACAGGATCTGCGGCCGTTGCGCCAGGGCACGGGCGATGTGCACGCGTTGGCGCTCGCCGCCGGAGAGGCTGCGCCAGGCGCGGTGGCTCAGGTGGGTGGCGTCCACATCATGCAGGGCCTGGCGCACGATGGCGTCGTCGCCGCCGGACCACGGGCTCAGCGCCGACAGCCACGGTGTACGGCCCAGCGCCACGGCGTCGAACACGCGGATGGCGTCGTCGGTGTCGGCCTGTTGCTCTACCACCGCCAGCTGTTGGGCGATGGCGCGGCGGGACAGGTCGCCCAGGCGCTGGCCGCCCAGGCGCACGTCGCCGCTGGCCGGTGTGCGCAGGCCGGCAAGCAGTTTGAGCAGGGTGGATTTGCCGGAGCCGTTGGGCCCGACAATCCCCAGGGTTTCCCCCAGTTGCACCTCCAGGTGGATATCGCGCAGCAATTCCGCCTCACGCACCTTGAAGCCCAGGCCGGTGCAACTCAGTACGCTCATCGCGCATTCCTCCGGCCAATCAGGATCAGCGCAAACACCGGCGCGCCCACCAGCGCCGTCACCACGCCGACCGGGATCACCTGGCCTTTGATCAAGGTGCGCGACAACACATCGGCCGCAATCAAAAATAACGCGCCGCCCAGCGCACTGGCGGGCAGCAGGCGCGAATGCCCGGTGCCGAGCAGCAGGCGCACCGCGTGGGGGATCACCAGGCCGACAAAGCCGATGGAGCCGACAATCGACACCATCACCGCCGTCACCAGCGCCGCGCACCCCACCAGCACAACCTGCACACGGCGCACCGGGATGCCCAGGGACGCGGCCGAATCCGTGCCGAAGGTGAACGCATCCAACGCGCGACGATGCCACAGGCACACCGCCAGGCCGGTGACCGCCACCGGCACCGCCAGCCACACCGACGGCCAGCGCACGCCGCTGAGGTTGCCCAGCAGCCAGAACATGATGCCGCGCGCCTGTTCGGAACTGGCGGACTTGGTGATCAGGAACGCGGTAAGTGCATTGAACAGCTGCGACCCGGCGATGCCCGCGAGGATGATCTGCCCGGTGCCGCTGGACGAACCGCTGGCCCGCGCCAGCAGGATCACCAGGGCAAACGCCGCCATCGCGCCGACAAAGGCGCCGGCCGACAATGAAATCAGCCCGCCGCCCACGCCCATCAACGCCACCAGCACCGCGCCGGTCGAAGCCCCGGCGCTGATGCCCAGCAGGTACGGATCGGCCAACGGGTTGCGCAGCAACGACTGCAAAATCACCCCGCAGGTGGCCAGCCCCGCACCGCAGGCGGCGGCCACCAGGGCACGGGTGAGGCGGTAGTTCCACACCACGCCTTCATCGATGGGGTCCAGCACGTAACCGGCCGCCCACAGTTTGTTGGCGAGCACCTGCAGCACCACCTGGGGCGAGATGGCGGTTTCGCCGATGGCCACGCCGGCGAGCACGGCGATCAGCAATAGCGCCAGGGCGAGTAAGGTCCGGATCATTGCGGCAGGTCGTAGCCGTCGATGGCCGTGGCCAGGTGTTCAAGGCCGTCGAACATGCGGATGCTGGCCTGCAGCGCCAGGGCGTCGAGGATGATGATGCGGTTGTTTTTCACCGCGTCCATGTTGCGCGTGACCGGGTCGCTGCGCAGGAAGGCGAGTTTCTTTTCATGGTCGTCGGCGGGGTAGCGGCGGCGGTCCATGCGGGCGATCACCAGGAAGGTCGGGTTGGCCTTGGCGAGGGTTTCCCAGCCGACGGCGGGCCATTCTTCATCGGATTGCACCACGTTGTGCAAACCGAGGGTTTCGAGCATGAACTCCGGAATGCCCTTGTGGCCGGCCACGTAGGGGTCGCTGGCCAGTTCGGCGCTGGAGAACCACACCAGCGCGCTGGCCTGCTTGAGGCCTTTGCTCTGCACGGTGGCCACGGATTGGGCCAGGCGCGCCTGGAGCTCATCGTTCAACTGTTGGCCGCGATCCTGTACATCGAAAATCTGCGCCAGCTGGCGGATGCTCTTGTAGATCGTCTCGATACGGAACGGCTCCAGCCGCGTGCCGTCGGCGCCCACCAGGTTGTCCTTGCCTTCGCAGTCGGAGGGCAGCAGGTAGGTGGGGATCTTCAGGTCGTGAAACTGCTCGCGGGTGCCGACCACGCCTTGCGGGCCTACCACCCATTCCAGCTCGGCGGCCACCAGTTGCGGGCGCTTGGCGATCACCGCTTCAAAGCTGGGCTCGTTGTTGGCCAGGCGCTCGATGCCGTCGTTCTGCGCCTTGAACTGCGGCAACACGCTGTTGAACCACAGCGAGGTGCCCACCACGCGGTCAGCCACGCCGAGGGCATAGAGCATTTCGGTGGCGGCCTGGCCGATGGTCACGCTGCGCGCGGGCGCCTGCGGGAAGGTGAGGGTGCTGCCGCAGTTTTCCAGGGTAAGCGGGTACTGAGTTGGCGCGGCGTGGGCCAGGGCGCAGAAACCCAGGCCGCTGATCAGGGCGGTAACGCGTGGCAGCATGAGGCGATCTCCGTGTGGACCGTACGTGGAAACAGGGCAGGTACGGTTCGGAAATACGCCCTCGACCGCTGCCGAACGGGCAGGCAAGGATGCCCTTCCCGG
Organism: Pseudomonas sp. GW821-FHT09D08; assembly: GCF_059416305.1. Taxonomy (NCBI): domain Bacteria; kingdom Pseudomonadati; phylum Pseudomonadota; class Gammaproteobacteria; order Pseudomonadales; family Pseudomonadaceae; genus Pseudomonas; species Pseudomonas sp. GW821-FHT09D08. Next base: position 12,969 of record NZ_JBWKOX010000032.1, on the reverse strand, counting down.
ACACCCCGCCGGTTAGTGATTACTGGGCCGGCAGGTCTCCTGACTGATGCGTCGTCGCCACGCTCCGGCCTTCCCGGACGCGGTCCAGTGGCAGTGGGGAGCAGGCTCGGCACCTACAGTTGCGGGGGCAGTTCCGATTGACGCGGTGTACCGCGCTTCGGATTCCCTATTAGTCCCGTTCGGGAACCGGCGCGGTATGGTAGTTGATTAGGGCCAGGCGATACAGCCCGAAGGGGGCCCGGTCAGAGACGAATATCCTCGGGGCCGCGGATCAGCGCTTCAATTCGCGTGCCCGTGGCGCGCTCTTCGTTGCTGAAGCCGTCGTAGTCCGCCAGGTTGGCGAAGCGGATGCCGGTCAATTGTTCGATCTGGATCACGCTGCGCTGGTAGGTCCTGACCTGGCCGAACATCAGGTCGAGCTGACCCAGCTCGCGGCTTTGGTCGATCATATAGGCGCTGGCGGAGGGCTTGCCGTCATCGCTGAGGTAGGCCACCACTTTCCAGAACGCCTTGGGGATTCTGATGCCACGGTAAAGGCGGTCGTCGTCGGCGAACACCGGGCCGCTGAACACCGTTGCCCGGGCTTTCCAACGCTGCGTGTTATTGAGGATGTAGTCCTCCAGTTCCAGCCAGGTCTTCTGGTTGAACCCGCTCATCTGCGGCGAGCAGTTGGTGAAGTGGAAGGTGTCGAGGTTGGCGGTGTTTGCCGCGTCGCCCCAGTTGGGATCCTGGCGCCGTACCAGGTGGCCGCGATCCAGGCCATTGCTGGCATAGAGCTCTTCGCCCACCTGGGCGCTGATCGGCAGGCGCCCATCGTAGGCCCAGGTGTCGTTGCTGCGGACTATCTCCACATGCTGCCCGCCATCGATATTGACGCCCACGTAGAGCGCCAGTCGTCGGGAACGGGACATCGTCACCGAGAAATGCGTGTAGTCCAGGCGCAGCGGTTGGACGTCGTCCGCCAATGCCTCAGCGGCGGTGGGCCAGGGCACTGCGAAGCTGCTGAGAAAATCCTCGGCGTAGCCGCGTCGGTCCTGTAGGTCCTTGGCCGCGGTGACACGGGGCGTCGTCGCCCGGGCTTCCATCAGGGTGGGATTGGTCGCGATCAACGGGCGCAGATCGGCGAGTCGTGGGCGGTGCGCAAGATCGATTTTGGCTTTGCGGGCTGGCATGGGTAAGTCCTCCTTGGATAAACACGACTGCAACATAGATTGATGACAATTGATGACACGGGTTAACCCTGGGGGGCTATCCTCAAACGGTTACCGGAGCTACACCATATGCCAACAGGGAGCCAGCCAATGTGTGATCGCCACCACCGTAACCCGATTTTCTGCCTGATCCCGCCGTATATGCTCGACCAGATCGCGCGTCACGGTGATAAGGCCCAGCGCGACATCGCGCTGCGCACCCGCGCCAAGGACAGCACGTTCCGTTCGCTGCGCATGGTCGCAGTGCCCGCCAAAGGGCCGGCCCACATGGCCCTGGTCATGGGCGCCGGCAAACGGCGCTCGATCTACAGCGCCGAAGGCACCGACAGCCTGCCGGGCAAGCTGGTCCGCGGTGAAGGCCAGCCCGCCAGTGGCGACGCCGCCGTGGACGAAGCCTATGACGGCTTGGGTGCCACGTTCGATTTTTTCGAAGAGGTGTTCGACCGCAACTCCATCGACGATGCCGGCATGGCGCTGGATGCCACCGTGCACTTTGGCCAGAACTATAACAATGCGTTCTGGAACTCGACCCAGATGGTGTTTGGCGACGGCGATGGGCAGTTGTTCAACCGCTTCACGGTGGCCCTCGATGTGATTGGCCATGAATTGGCCCACGGCGTCACCGAGGACGAGGCCAAGCTGATGTATTTCAATCAGTCCGGCGCGCTGAACGAGTCGCTCTCGGACGTGTTCGGCTCACTGATCAAGCAGTATGCGTTGAAGCAAACCGCCGAAGACGCCGATTGGCTGATCGGCAAAGGGTTGTTCACCAAGAAGATCAAAGGCGTGGCCCTGCGTTCGATGAAGGCCCCCGGCACCGCGTTCGATGACAAGCTGCTGGGCAAGGACCCTCAGCCAGGGCATATGGATGATTTTGTCCAGACCTACGAGGACAATGGCGGGGTGCATATCAATTCCGGGATTCCCAACCATGCGTTCTATCAGGTGGCGACCCGGATTGGCGGGTTTGCCTGGGAGCGCGCAGGACGTATCTGGTATGACGCGCTGCGCGATGCGCGGTTGCGGCCGAACTCGGGGTTTTTACGTTTTGCGCGTATAACCTACGATATCGCCGGTCGTCTCTACGGCGCGAACAAGGATGAGCACAAGGCGGTCAAGGAGGGTTGGAAAGCGGTTGGCATTAACGTCTGACGTGAGGAACAGCCATGCAAATTTCGATCAAGGAAAACGGCGGGCCGGCGTTTTTTCCGGGTTTGACCCAGCCTCGTACGGTGGAGTTGAACACGTTGCCCGAGCCGGACCAGCAGGAGTTGCGGCAACTGATCGAGGCTTCAAACTTCTTTCAGTTGCCGCAGAGCACCACGCCAGAGCCCGGAAATCCGGGCCAGGTGCACTACACCCTGACCGTGAAGGAAGGCCAGCAGGAACATACGGTGTGCGTGCTCGCGCCGGTGAAGTCGCAGGCGCTGGATGGGCTGGTGCAGTGTGTGCGCCGGCATATCCGCAGTTGAGGTCACCCCAGCAGTTCCTTCACCTTGGTAATGAGCTTGTTGATGTCGAACGGCTTGTCCAGCACCGCATCGAACAGGTCCGAGCGCTGCATGCCGATATGGGCCTGCGCGCCGCTGATCAGGATAATCGGCAGGTGCTTGACGGCCGGCAGCGCGCGCACCGCTTCGGCGAACTCCTCACCGTCCATCACCGGCATCATGAAATCGGTGATGATCAGCGACGGCCGTTCTCGCTCCAGCACCTCCAGCGCCTTTTTCCCATTGCCAGCTGTGACGACCATGAACCCCTCATCTTCCAGTGCGTAGGCAAGGATATCGGCGATCAAGTACTCGTCATCGACGACCAGGATAGTGGCCATGTCAATTCAACCTACCCAAAGACTTAAAAAGCTGAACCAGGCAGCGCTGAATTGGATGCAACTGAGGGGGCATTTCTTGAGACCTTTCTTAAGTCAACGGCTTGGTCACGGATCACCACCTCCAATAATGAGGGGTCATAAAAGCTGTCTCTGACCTTAAGAATGGAAAGCGTCCTTCTAAGTTCAGACTGAATCTCGAAGAAACGCATAAGCATGAGGTTGTCGGCAATGCTCGACAGTTCAGACGCGGGGGAAGTGACCTCCGCGCCGAACAGATCATGCATCTCCCACGTGGCGAAGACCGTGACGCCCCTGGCGCGCAGTTCGTTCATCAGTGCGCTGTAGAAATCGGTGATCCGTGCCGGGTTGTTGGAGACGCGGGTCATGCCGCTCAAGCTGTCGATGAACAGGCGCTTGATGCCCTTTTCCTCGACCAGGCGCAGCAATCGCGCGCCAAGCCCGTCCAGCAGGCCTTCGGTGGTGGGCTGCCAGGCGATGGTCAGTGCGCCACTGTCTTCCATCTCCTGGATATCGATGCCCAGGGATTGGCCTTTGAGCCGCAGGCGCTGAGGGCTTTCGTAGAAACCGAAGTGCAGGCCGGGAGCGTCTACCGTCGATTCCGAGAGGAACTTGAGGCCCAGGGTGGTCTTGCCGATGCCCGACGGCCCCATGACCAGGGTCACGCTGGAACTGTGCAGCCCGCCGCCGAGGATGCCGTCCAACGAGCCGATACCGCTGGCGATGCGCGTCAGGTCGGCGCTGTCGGGCGCGGACGGCCGGCCATAGAGGCTTTCCAGGCGCGGATACACCACCAGGCCGTCGTCGTTGATTTCACACTCGTGCAGGCCGGTGAGCGCGCCGCTGCCGCGGGTCTTGCGCAACTGGATACGGCGCACGGAACGGGTGCCGAACAGTTCCTCGCCCATTTCGATCACGCCATCGACCATGGTGTGCTCGGGGCTGCCGTCATCCAGGCGTGAGCTGGTGAGGAACAACACCGTGCAACCGGCGAAGGCGGCATGCCCTTGCAGTTCGGAAATGAATTTTTTCGTGTCGATCGGCGAGTCAGCCTTTGAGCGCGCGTTCAACAAGCCGTCCACCACCATGACAGTGGCCCTCTGCCTGCTGATCTCACGCCTGAGCAGCTTGACCACTTCGTCGAGGCCTTCGTTTTCCAGGGTGTCGAAGGCGCTGACAAACTGGATTTCGGCGCCGACACGGGAGGCGTCAAAAAAGCTCAGGGTGGAGAGGAACTGGAAAAGGCGGTCGTGGGATTCCGCCAACAGCGTGGCAACCAGGACTCGGCCGCCATTGCGCGCGTGATGAAACCCCAGCTGGTTGGCAAGGATGGTTTTACCTGAGCCGGGGCGGCCCTGAATGATGTAGGACGCCCCAGACACCAGCCCTCCCTTGAGCAGAGCGTCCAGCCCTTCGATTCCGCTTTGAAGGCGATTTAGCTTTTCCACAGTGCGATCCTGACCCTAAAAACATGCTGTTAAGCCGAGTGGACAGAATGCTAACGCCATTTGTTCACTGCTGCTACTTGCGATCCAGCCATACGGTCTGCGCATTGCAGAATTCGCGTACGCCAAAATGCGACAACTCGCGCCCAAACCCGCTCTTCTTCACGCCGCCAAACGCCACCCGTGGGTCGGACACGCTGAAGGCATTGACGAAGATCCCGCCGGTTTCCAGCTGGTTGGCGATGTCGCGGGCCTTGGCCGGGTCGGTGGTGAAGATGCTGGCGGTGAGGCCGAACTCGCTGTCATTGGCCAGGGCCACGGCGTGGTCGACATCGCGGGCGGTGATGATCGAGGCCACGGGGCCAAACAGTTCCTGCTTGAACGAGGTCATCTGGTCGGTAACGTCGGCCAGTACGGTCGGCTCATAGTAGTTGGCGGCACCGGCGACTTTGTGGCCGCCCAGCAGCAGGGTGGCGCCTTCTTCCAGGGTGGCCTGGACCTGGCCGTGCAGCTCGTCGCGCAGGTCGAAGCGCGCCATCGGGCCGACGTAGGTGCTGGCCGAGGTCGGGTCGCCCATCACCAGCGCGCGGCTGGCTTCGACGAACTTGGCGGTGAAGGCGTCCACCACACCGGCTTCGATGATCAGGCGCTTGGCGGCGGCGCAGACCTGGCCGCTGTTCTGGAAGCGGCCGATGACGGCGGCCTGCACGGCGGCGTCGAGGTCGGCGTCGTTGAGCACGATGAACGGGTCGGAGCCGCCCAGTTCCAGCACGCACTTCTTCAGCGCGGCGCCGGCCTGGGAGCCGATGGCCATACCGGCGCGTACGCTGCCGGTGAGGGTGACGGCGGCGATGCGCGGGTCGGCGATGGCGGTGGATACGCCGTCCTGGGTCACGTTGATCACTTCGAACAGGCCTTCAGCGAAACCGGCTTTCTGCAACGCCGCTTTCATCAGGTACGCGCTGCCCATCACGTTCGGCGCGTGTTTGAGCACGTAGGTATTGCCGGCGAGCAGGGTCGGCACGGCGCCGCGCAGCACTTGCCATACCGGGAAGTTCCACGGCATCACGGCGAGGATCGGGCCCAGCGGGCGGTATTCGATCCGGGCGCTGCCGTTGTCCACCAGGGTGGGTTCCGGGGCCAACATGGCCGGGCCGTGGGCGGCATACCACTCGCTGAGCTGGGCGCATTTTTCGATTTCGGCGCGGGCCTGGGTGATGGGCTTGCCCATTTCCAGGGTGATCATCTGCGCCATTTCTTCGGCTTGATCGCGCAGTGCGCCGGCCAGGGCCAGCAGCAGTTCGGCACGCTGGCTGACCGGCTGGCGGCGCCAGGTGCGAAAGGCTGCGGTGGCACGGTCGAGGGCGGCGTCCAGTTGCGCGGCGTTTTCGTAGGGATAGCTGCCGACTGTTTCGCCGGTGGCGGGGTTGATCGACAGGGCGTGGGTCTGGTGGGAAATCGCGTTCATGGCACCGTCCGGCTGAAAGAGTGGAATGGGTTCAGCCTACGGGGCTGTATGTTTTCTGGAAACTGAATAATATTAAGCAATACATTCACGATTGGAGAATGACTTGGACCTGGTGCAGCTGGAAATCTTCAAGGCCGTTGCCGAGCAAGGCAGCATCAGCGCCGCCGCGCAGTTGATTCATCGGGTGCCGTCGAACCTGACCACGCGCATCAAGCAACTGGAGCAGGATTTGGGCGTGGAGTTGTTTATCCGCGAGAAGAGTCGTCTGCGCCTGTCGCCCGCCGGGTGGAATTTCCTCGGTTATGCGCGGCGTATTCTCGACCTGGTGCAGGAAGCCCGCGCGACGGTGGCGGGGGAGGAGCCCCAGGGCGCATTTGCCCTGGGCTCTCTGGAAAGCACGGCGGCGGTGCGCATCCCGGCACTGCTCGCGGCCTACAACCAGAAGCACACCAAGGTCGAGCTGGACCTGAGCACCGGGCCTTCAGGCACGATGATCGAGGGCGTATTGTCGGGACGGCTGGCGGCGGCGTTCGTCGATGGGCCGGTATTGCATGCCACCCTGGAAGGCGTGGCGGTGTTCGAGGAGGAGATGGTGGTGATTGCGCCGCTGCACCACGCGCCGATCACGCGAGGGCAGGATGTGAACGGGGAGAGCATCTACACCTTTCGCTCCAACTGTTCCTACCGGCACCATTTCGAGCGCTGGTTCGCACAGGACGGCGCGGTGCCGGGGAGGATCTTCGAGATGGAGTCCTACCACGGCATGCTCGCCTGTGTCAGCGCCGGGGCCGGCCTGGCGCTGATGCCACGCAGCATGCTGGAAAGCATGCCGGGGTTTACCACGGTGAGCGTGTGGCCGCTGACGGACAGTTTCCGCACTCTGCATACCTGGCTGATCTGGCGCCGTGGCACGGTGTCGCAGAGTTTGAACAGTTTTGTGAAGTTGCTGGAGGAGCAGGGTGTGGCGTCGGCCTAGCCGCCGAACTGGAAGGTGCCCATGGCCAGCTTGGCCATGATCGCCGTCGCGCCCAATTGCACCAGCCACAACGCCAAACCGCCCAGGAACACCCCCAGCGCCACTTGCAGTACCAGGCTTTTCTGGCGCTTGGCTTGGGGCGCGCGCGGGGTGTAGTCGTGCAGTTCGTCGCGGTCGGCGCGCAGGTCCAGGTCGTCGTTTCTCATAGGGCTCTCGCAGCAAAGGGGCAATCAGGGTTCAGTCTAGTGGGTTCGCCAATAAAAAGGGGGAAGCCGTCGGCTTCCCCCTTCGTATGACGCCGTCAGGCTTATAGAACCTGAACAATCGCCTTTGTTACCGCAGCAATGTTCGACTGGTTCAACGCCGCCACGCAGATACGCCCGGTATCCAGCGCGTAGATACCAAACTCGCTGCGCAGGCGGGTGACTTGCTCAACGGTCAGGCCGGAGTAGGAGAACATCCCGCGTTGGCGACCGACGAAGCTGAAGTCGTGGCCCGGAGCAGCCTTGGCCAGCTCGGCAACCATCTGCTCACGCATGCCACGGATGCGCAGGCGCATCTCGGCCAGTTCGGCTTCCCACTGGGCGCGCAGCTCAGGGTTGTTGAGCACCGCGGCAACAATCGCTGCGCCGTGGGTTGGCGGGTTGGAGTAGTTGGTACGGATCACGCGCTTGACCTGGGACAGGATGCGCGCGCTTTCTTCCTTGGAGTCGCCGACGATGGACAGCGCGCCCACACGCTCGCCGTACAGGGAGAACGACTTGGAGAACGAGCTGGAGACAAAGAAGGTCAGGCCCGATTCGGCGAACAGGCGCACGGCGGCGGCGTCTTCGTGGATACCGTCGCCAAAGCCCTGGTAGGCCATGTCGAGAAACGGCACCAGGTTCCGGGCCTTGACCACGTCCAGCACGTTCTGCCAGTCGGCCGGGCTCAGGTCGACGCCGGTCGGGTTATGGCAGCAGGCGTGCAGCACCACGATGGACTGGGGCGGCAGGGCGTTGAGGTCTTCGAGCAGGCCGGCACGGTTCACGTCGTGGGTGGCGGCGTCGTAGTAGCGGTAGTTCTGCACCGGGAAGCCGGCGGTTTCGAACAGGGCGCGGTGGTTTTCCCAGCTCGGGTCGCTGATGGCAACGACGGCGCCTGGCAGCAATTGCTTGAGGAAGTCTGCACCCAGCTTCAGGGCGCCGGTGCCGCCTACCGCTTGTACGGTGGTGACGCGGCCAGCGTTCAGCAGTGGCGATTCAGCGCCGAACAGCAGGGTCTGCACGGCCTTGTCGTAGGCTGCGATGCCGTCGATCGGCAAGTAGCCACGGGCGGCGTGTTGCGCCACGCGAATGGCTTCCGCTTCGGCAACGGCACGCAAGAGTGGAATCTTCCCCTCCTCGTTGCAGTAAACGCCCACGCCAAGGTTGACCTTGGTGGTTCGTGTATCGGCGTTGAATGCTTCGTTGAGGCCCAGGATTGGATCGCGTGGTGCCATTTCGACAGCGGAGAACAGGCTCATTTTTGCGGCAGCTCTATGGGAGAAGGGAGGGACGTGTCGCGCTCCAGCCGAATGCACTAGAGCGGTGCACAAACGGGGAGCTAGTATAGAGGCCATCACCGCTGAGGGCGACAACCGAAACGGCTTTTCGGCCAAGTTTTTCGGTTTATTTGCCGACCGTTAGTCTTATTGCCACATGGGTCAACGACGGCAGGCGGGACGATTGCCTTGAAACCCGTCACATTCGCCACCACTTCTACAGCTATCATGGTTTTTTCCTACGACCCGCTCTTAAACTTCGCGGGTTGTGGTCTTTTTCGTCCCCGACGGGTTTACAGTCTGGGGTGACTTCAAGAGGTACGTTATGTCGGATTTCCAACTAGTCACCCGCTTTGAACCTGCCGGCGACCAGCCCGAGGCCATTCGCCAGATGGTCGAAGGCATCGAGGCCGGCCTGGCGCACCAGACGCTGCTCGGGGTGACCGGTTCGGGCAAGACCTTCAGCATCGCCAACGTGATTGCGCAGATCAACCGCCCCACGCTGGTGCTGGCCCCGAACAAGACCCTGGCCGCGCAGTTGTACGGCGAGTTCAAGGCGTTCTTCCCGAACAACGCGGTGGAATACTTCGTTTCCTACTACGACTACTACCAGCCCGAAGCGTATGTACCGTCCTCCGATACCTTTATCGAGAAGGATGCGTCGATCAACGACCATATCGAGCAGATGCGGCTGTCGGCGACCAAGGCGTTGCTGGAGCGCAAGGACGCGATCATCGTCACCACGGTGTCGTGCATCTATGGTCTGGGCAGCCCGGAAACCTATTTGAAGATGGTGTTGCACGTCGACCGTGGCGACAAGCTCGACCAGCGCGAGCTGCTGCGCCGCCTGACCAGCCTGCAGTACACCCGCAACGACATGGATTTTGCCCGCGCCACTTTCCGCGTGCGTGGCGATGTGATCGACATCTACCCGGCCGAATCCGACCTGGAGGCGATTCGCATCGAGCTGTTTGACGATGAGGTCGAGAGCCTGTCTGCCTTCGACCCGTTGACCGGCGAGGTGATCCGCAAGCTGCCGCGCTTCACCTTCTATCCGAAAAGCCACTACGTGACCCCGCGCGAAACCCTGATGGGCGCCATCGAGGGCATCAAGGTCGAGCTGGCCGAGCGCCTGGAGTACCTGCGCGCCAACAACAAGTTGGTGGAAGCCCAGCGTTTGGAGCAGCGCACGCGCTTTGACCTGGAGATGATCCTCGAGCTGGGCTACTGCAACGGCATCGAAAACTACTCGCGCTACCTCTCGGGCCGTGACTCCGGCGCACCGCCGCCGACCCTCTACGATTACTTGCCCGACGACGCGCTGCTAGTGATCGACGAGTCCCACGTCAGCGTGCCGCAAGTGGGCGCCATGTATAAGGGCGACCGCTCGCGCAAGGAAACCCTGGTGGAGTACGGCTTCCGCCTGCCGTCGGCACTGGATAACCGGCCGATGCGCTTCGACGAGTGGGAAGCCATCAGCCCGCAGACCATCTTTGTCTCCGCTACGCCGGGCAACTATGAGGCCGAGCATGCCGGCCGTGTGATCGAGCAACTGGTGCGTCCCACCGGCCTGGTCGACCCGGAAATCGAAATCCGCCCGGCGCTGACCCAGGTCGACGACTTGCTCTCGGAAATCACCAAGCGCGTGGCGCTGGAGGAACGGGTGCTGGTCACCACGCTGACCAAGCGCATGTCCGAAGACTTGACCGACTACCTCGCCGACCACGGCGTGCGCGTGCGTTACCTGCACTCGGACATCGACACCGTGGAGCGCGTGGAAATCATCCGCGACCTGCGCCTGGGCACCTTTGACGTGCTGGTGGGCATCAACCTGCTGCGCGAAGGCCTGGACATGCCGGAAGTGTCGCTGGTGGCGATCCTCGATGCGGACAAGGAGGGCTTCCTGCGTTCCGAGCGCTCGCTGATCCAGACCATCGGTCGCGCGGCGCGTAACCTCAATGGCCGGGCGATTCTCTACGCGGACCGCATCACCGGTTCCATGGAGCGGGCGATTGGCGAGACGCAACGCCGTCGCGACAAGCAAATAGCCTTCAACCTGGAAAACGGCATTACGCCCAAGGGCGTGTTCAAGGACGTTGCCGACATCATGGAAGGCGCCACCGTGCCGGGCTCGCGCAGCAAGAAGCGCAAGGGCATGGCCAAGGCCGCCGAGGAAAGCGCCAAGTACGAAAACGAACTGCGCTCGCCGAGTGAGATCACCAAGCGGATTCGCCAGTTGGAAGAGAAAATGTACGAGTTGGCGCGGGACCTGGAGTTCGAGGCCGCGGCGCAGACCCGCGATGAAATTGGCAAGTTGCGCGAGCGACTGCTGGCGGTTTGATGGGTGGTGACTTGACCGGCCTCATCGGGGGCTTGCCCTCGATGGCTGCGCCTCGGTTTTCCAGAAATCACCCAGGCTGTTACCATTCGCCCCTTGTTTCAATTTCAGTTATATCGCCCATTCGAGACCTGCCATGACCACCGTCCGCACGCGCATCGCGCCATCGCCTACTGGGGATCCCCACGTCGGCACTGCCTACATCGCCTTGTTCAACTACTGCTTTGCCAAGCAGCACGGCGGTGAATTCATCCTGCGGATCGAAGACACCGACCAACTGCGCTCCACCCGCGAGTCGGAACAGCAGATTTTCGATGCCCTGCGCTGGTTGGGCATTACCTGGGCCGAAGGCCCGGACGTTGGCGGCCCGCACGGTCCGTATCGCCAGAGCGAGCGCAGCGACATCTACAAGCAGTACACCCAGCAACTGGTGGATATGGGCCATGCGTTCCCATGCTTCTGCACCGCTGAAGAACTCGACCAGATGCGCGCCGAGCAACAGGCCCGTGGCGAAACCCCGCGCTACGATGGCCGCGCATTGCTGCTGTCGAAAGAGGAAGTGGCTGCCCGCCTGGCCGCCGGTGAACCTCACGTTATCCGCATGAAGGTGCCGAGCGAAGGCGTGTGCGTGGTGCCGGACATGCTGCGCGGTGACGTCGAGATCCCGTGGGACCGCATGGACATGCAGGTGCTGATGAAGACCGACGGCCTGCCGACGTACTTCCTGGCCAACGTGGTCGATGACCACCTGATGGGCATCACCCACGTATTGCGCGGTGAAGAATGGCTGCCGTCGGCGCCGAAGCTGATCCTGCTTTACGAGTACTTCGGTTGGGAACAGCCGCAGCTGTGCTACATGCCGCTGCTGCGTAACCCGGACAAGAGCAAGCTGTCCAAGCGCAAGAACCCGACCTCGGTGACGTTCTACGAGCGCATGGGCTTCATGCCTGAAGCGATGCTCAACTACCTGGGGCGCATGGGCTGGTCGATGCCGGACGAGCGCGAGAAGTTCTCCCTGCAGGAAATGGTCGATAACTTCGACCTGTCCCGTGTGTCCCTGGGCGGGCCGATCTTCGATATCGAGAAACTCTCGTGGCTCAATGGCCAGTGGCTGCGTGATCTGCCGGTGGAAGAGTTCGCCAGCCGCGTGCAGCAATGGGCGTTGAACCCGGAATACATGATGAAGATCGCGCCGCTGGTGCAGGGCAGGGTGGAGACGTTCAGCCAGGTCGCACCGTTGGCCAGCTTCTTCTTTGCCGGTGGCGTTAACCCGGATGCCAAGTTGTTCGAATCCAAGAAGCTCTCGGGCGATCAGGTTCGCCAGCTCATGCAACTGATCCTGTGGAAGCTGGAAAGCCTGCGCCAGTGGGAGAAGGACGCGATCACTGCGACGATCCAGGCGGTGGTGGAATCCCTGGAGTTGAAATTGCGCGATGCCATGCCGCTGATGTTTGCCGCGATCACTGGGCAGGCCAGTTCGGTGTCGGTGCTGGATGCGATGGAAATTCTCGGCCCGGACCTGACCCGTTTCCGCCTGCGCCAAGCCCTTGATTTGCTTGGTGGTGTATCGAAGAAAGAAAACAAAGAGTGGGAAAAGCTGTTGGGCGCTATCGCTTAAGCAGTCCGTTGCAGCGACGAAACCCAGGTTTTCCGGGGTTTCGTCGGTAAGTGATTGTTATCCCGGCAAAAAATTTTGGAAAATGTTGAAAATAAATTTGACACCTTTCCAAACCGCCATTAAGATTCGCCCCGTCCTCACCGATGAGGGGCTATAGCTCAGCTGGGAGAGCGCTTGCATGGCATGCAAGAGGTCAACGGTTCGATCCCGTTTAGCTCCACCAATTTACAGGTTCAAGGTCTGGCCACACCGTCCTTGAATCGATCAGCTCTCAGCGCTGGTCAGCTGTACAGAAGGTTTTGTCCCCTTCGTCTAGTGGCCTAGGACACCGCCCTTTCACGGCGGTAACAGGGGTTCGAGTCCCCTAGGGGACGCCAGTTTCAACAAGCAGTTCGAAAGGTCTGCTGCGCCGCGAGGCGAAAAATCCGGGGCTATAGCTCAGCTGGGAGAGCGCTTGCATGGCATGCAAGAGGTCAACGGTTCGATCCCGTTTAGCTCCACCAATTTACAGGTTCAAGGTCTGGCCACACCGTCCTTGAATC
>NZ_JBWKOX010000031.1:0-54009 GCF_059416305.1 Pseudomonas sp. GW821-FHT09D08 | reverse complement strand
TGGAACTGTTCGCCCGCATCGCCTAGCTAAGCGCGCCGCCTATTTTTGAACAGGTGGGGTTTATGGAGCGCTTACAAAATAACTGCATCAGACCTTCATTCCTCGAATGCAGGGAGGTCGCGTCAGCCCTAGGGAAGCCGACTCAGTTTGAGGCATTGGAGAGGCTGGAGTCGGCAACATACTTTAGTAGTTAGACGCGACCATAGCTCAGTAGCGACTGATCGTTGCTGCATCGGGCTATGAGATAAATAAATCTGTGGCAGCTTCGAATCAGCTTCAGATACTAGATGCAAGTCACCGGCAAAAAGCTGTCGTTCAATGGTATATCTCAAACTTGAGACGACTCACTCCAATTGTCAGCTTCTCACGCAAACTTCAAAGTTATTCAATTGTTCTGAGACTTCCATTCTGCCGCATCTAGCTTAATCCAAATGTCCATTCAGGCTTCTACTAGAAGATTCAATGCCTTCATACGCAATCGAATCGCTGTCAAAGACACCCTAAAGTACTTACTCAGCGCTGTCGCGACTTTCCAGAAATTATCTACATTGTCACGTTGTCCATCCAAATACAGAACGCCATGCCCTCGGTTTCGAATTTCATGATGCTTAATCAAAAGATTCAGTGCCATATTTAACTCATTTCGCGGCATAAGCAGGCATGAGGCAAACGTGTTTGCCTGCCATTCAAGTCGCTCGATTTCCCCCTTTGGAATCGTGATGAGCTGGCTTTGATCAATGTCCCGAGACTGAATGCTTTCGCGCGTCATATATCGTCCATGGCTAAGGAAATAATGTCCTAGCTCATGGGCTAGTGTGAACCTGGCCAAGGACGACTGTTCGTCGGTGGTGAAGATTTTTATTTCCAGGGGGCTGAAAGTAATGCTACCCAGAGCTGAGCGGCTCTCCCCAATAAAACGCACATTCAAGCCATTGGTATTTTTCTCATGGAGAACAAGCTTGTTCAGATCTACATCGCCTCTGATGTAGCATATCGACTTCAATACCCGTTCAGCCAAGTCTTCGATGCTGTTTTTTGAGACAAAGGCAACACGCGGCTTGGCCGCAGGTAGGGGCGGATGAATCAACCTCAGCTCATTTTCACTGAAAGCTGCTTCTAAACTGAGGCCTCTCCAGATACCGTCCCACCCATCCGTGTAACCAGACGGAGTGACGGCGTATGCGCTGTAGATAGTGGGCCGAAAGTCAGGATGTGTTAGAGCATATTCAATTTCCGCACGCTTACGCGATTTTGCGCTTTGAGCTCCTGTCAGCAACGCACGAGGGAGCTCCCATCGAAACTCAGATTGGTCAAAATACCGCAGAAGGCCAAAGCCTCTGTTGCGAGCAATGTTGAACGTACCGGACTGAAATGCGCTCATGGAGGCGAAGATCCCTTTGACGTTGAAGCCGGTAACCTGACTGACCTTTGAGCTGAACTCTTCAATGTCGCATACGGGAACAGTGCCGCTGTAGTTTTTGCATTCTATTATGATGATCATCGATGGTTTTTCGAGACCCGGCAGGAACACCTCGATCGAAATATCGAAGATGATGGCGTCGTCTCGATCGCGTGAGTAATAGCCTCTTTTTCTGTAGATCTGACAGTTCTCAGGTCGACAGAAGAAGCGCCCCTCATGGATCTCACGAGACAGGAACTGAAAGACCTGCTCTTCAAATTTGTCGCCCTTGGCGTAAGTGCTTAGCTTCTCAATTTCCATAGTTACGCAGAAATGCTGTTGATTGGGCTCTGAGAATAGCCGATAGCGCAGTAGAGTTTCCTATGCGTATTGTTGATTATTCGAGGCGACACTCTAGCTGTCGATGGAGAGCGGCTACTTGATAAGCCAATTGAAGGGTGGAGTAGGTTCCTGTTCAATCTTTTCCGGTTTGATATGTATCGTTGAGTGTCAGCTTTTGGCCGATTCTGTTGAAAAAGTCGGTCCTTCCAGACTGCCCGCGTACTGACTGTTGAAAATGCCTTCTTTGCGCGCAGCTACGCGAAATCCGAGCCCGGAATCCTCTGATCAAAGTCAAGACTTCAATCTCAAGCGGGTACTTTTCTACCGTGGAAACCATGGCCGACTTTTTCAACAGAATCGGCCGAAAGCAGCCCCTCTATGAACACCAACCTAAGAACACCCGCGTCCATCCGTCGCATCCCCCACCCTCCCCCTCCAGCCCCCACCCAACCTGCCGATAACCCTACTAACCACATGCCTACCCCCGCATCCCCACCCGACCGAGCCCACCCTATGAACCCACTCTCCCTCCTGAAAAAATCCCGGCCCGCTCGCCAAGGCACCACCACCCTCACCAGCACCGCCAACAATCTGGACGCCGCCCTCAGCGCTCTACGCATCACCCCCACCCTGATCACCGGCTTTATCTCGCCGCATCTGGACATCGACGCCATCGCCGCCAAGCTCAAGCATCGTTTCCCCCAGTCCACCCTCAGCCTGTGCACCACCTCCGGCGAGCTGTGCAATGCGCCCGGTTCGCTGTATTGCGCCACCGGCGAGCGCTGGGACCGGGTGGTGTTGCAGTTGTTCGACGACAGTCTGATCGCTTCGGCCGAGGTGGTGATGGTGCCGCTGGAGTGTGAGGACATTCGCGGTGGCGGCACTCGCCTGGGGATGCAGGAGCGGATTGCCAAGTTGGTGGCGAATATCAAGCGGGTGCAGGTACGTACGTCGATCGATCATCGCGATACCTTGGCGTATGTGGTGTTCGATGGGTTGTCGGCGTCGGAGTCGTTTTTCATGGAGGCGCTGTATGAGTCGGGGCGGTTTCCGTGTTTGTTTGTAGGGGGATCGGCCGGGGGTAAGTCGGATTTCCAGAAGACGCTGATTCATGACGGCCAGCGCAGTTATCAGAACCATGCGCAGATTGTGTTCCTGAAAACGGCGGCCCATGTGCGGTTTGGGGTGTTCAAGAGCCAGAATTTCAAGGCGGCGGATTTGACCTTCAGTGTGCTGACGGCGTCGGTGGAGGACCGCACGATTGACCAGGTGATCGACAGCAGCGGCAATATCAAGAGCATGGTGCAGGCGCTGTGTGATGCGTTCAGTTGCGCGCCCCAGGCGTTGGAGTCGAAGCTGGCGGATTATTCGTTTGCGATTCGGGTGGGCAGTGAGTTGTTTGTGCGGTCTATCGCGCGTATCGATTATGAGCAGCAGATCGTGCAGTTGTTTTGCGACGTGGCGCCGGGCGAGGAGTTGGTGATGGTGCGGCGTACGCCATTGCGGGAGGCGACGCGCCTGGACTATGAGCAGTTCCTGCGCGGCAAGGGTGGCCAGCCGGTGGCGGGAATTTTGAATGACTGCATTCTGCGCCGGCTGAACAACGGCGCCGAGCTGGGCAGCATGGCCGGCATTTTTGGGGATGTGCCGTTGGCGGGGTTTTCGACCTTCGGGGAGATTCTGGGCCTGAACCTGAACCAGACGCTGACGGCGATTTTCTTCTTTCGGGTGGCCAAGGGGGCGAGTTTCAGTGATGAGTACGTGGACAATTTCATCGCCCATTACGGCGAGTTCAAGGCGTTTTTCCTACGGCGTCAGGTGAAGAAGCTGGCGGGTTTGAACCATGTGGTGGTCAAGCAGATTACCGCGTTCAAGAACAATGACTTCACCGACACCCTGAATACCCGAGGCCTGGACCGCAATATCCTGCCAGTCTTCGAGGGCCTGGCCGACTTGGGCCTGGTGTTGGCCCAGGCCGAGCGTCAGCAGGAGGACATCGCTTCGCAGCTCAAGCATTACTCCGGCGAGTTGCACGCCTCGATGGATGAACTGGTGGGCACGATTGGCCAGCAGAACAGCGTGTCTGCCCAGGCAGGGGCCACGGTGGAGGGGCTGTCGAGCCAGGCGGATGTCGCGGTACAGGGGGCGCGCACGCTGGCGGGGTCGAGTTTGCGTATCCAGTCGATTGTGCAGGTGATCCAGCAGATCGCCGGGCAGACCAACCTGCTGGCACTCAATGCCGCGATTGAAGCGGCGCGCGCGGGCGACCTGGGCCGGGGCTTTGCGGTGGTGGCGGACGAGGTGCGCAAGCTGGCGGAAATCACGCGCAAGAATGCGGCGGAAATTGGTGTGGATATCGACTTGTTGTCGAGTGAGATCCAGCGGGTGGCCCAGCAGATTGAAGACCAGTCCACCGGGGTGGGTGCGCTGCGGGAGATGCTGGATGTGCTGGAGGCGTCGAGCCGAGCAACGGAGGGTACGGCGCAACGGACCAAGACCATTGCGGATACGTTGACGGGGTTGACCCATGGGTAGGCGCTAACGGCAGGTAAAAAATGGCGCGGGGCTCATGGCACTGAACGGGGGATTCAGTGCATGATGCGTCGCTCATATCAAGGACGATAACAACCGTGAAAAACGCCCTCGCCGCCCTGCTATTGCTGTGCCTGACCGCTCCCGCCCTCGCCGCCGAAAACCCCGTCGGGTTCAAGACCGTCACCCTGCCCGATGCACAAGACAAGCGTCCACTTGAGCTGGTCGTCTGGTACCCCGCTACCACCACCGCCAAACCCACCCTGATCGCCGACAACGCGGTGTTCATCGGTGCCCTCGCCGTACCCGACGCGCCGCCGGCTGCCGGTGAGCATCCGCTGGTGGTGCTCTCCCACGGTTATGGCGGCAACTGGGGCAAGCAGGTGTGGCTGGCGAGTGCGCTGGCGCATCAGGGCTACATCGTGGCGGCGGTCAACCACCCCGGCACCACCACCAAAGACCGTAACCCGCAAACCGCCGCGCAGTTATGGCAACGCCCGGCCGACCTGAGCCGCGTGATCGACGCGGTGTTGGCTCAGCCGAAGCTATTTGGCGCGGTCGCGAAAGGCCAGATTGCCGCCGTGGGCCATTCCCTTGGCGGCTGGACCGTGCTGGAACTCGCCGGGGCGCGCTTCGACCCCGAGCTGTTCAGCCGCGACTGCAGCATCCACCCCAAGCTCGGCGGTTGCATCGGCTACCAGGAGATGAACCCCGCCGGCACGCCAGAAGGTAAAGCGCGCTTGGCGGCGGATTTGAGCGACAAGCGCGTCACCGCCATCGTGTCCCTGGACCTGGGCCTGTCCCGCGGCTTCACCGACGCCAGCCTGGCTGCATTGCCGGTACCGGCGCTGGTGATTGCGGGGGGCGTGCCATCGGAGGATATGGACCCGCAGTTGGAGTCCGCCGACATGGTCAAGCGGCTGCCTGAAGCAACGACGAAGTACGTGGAGATCGCCGACGCTACGCACTTCAGCTTTATGTCGATCTGCAAGCCGGGGGGCATGGCGCTGATCGAGGAGAGTTCACCGGGCGACGGCATGATTTGCCGCGATGGTGAGGGGGCTCGGCCACGGGCGGTGATTCAGCAGCAGGTGGTGGGGCTGATCAGTGAGTTTTTACGCCGATCGTTTCGACAGTAAAGCAGGCATCGACCTTAGAGCACGTGTCGAGTCACGGCTGACTATTTATCGTTTTAACGCTATTGAACTGCGGAGCGAACATGCAAGAAAGTAAACACCCGAAGGGACTTGGCGGTTGGTTGATCGTGGTTGGCTTGGGCCTGTTTATAGCCTTGGCGCGCCTGGGTTATGCCCTTATCGCGGTGTATTACCCAATATTCGCAGATGGCTCGTTCAGCATCCTCACCTCATCCGGCACGACGATGACTAACGCCCTGTGGGGCGCGATCCTGATTTCAGAAACCCTCGTCAATGCAGTCTTTATCGCGGCCTTTGGTTATTTGGTTTACCTGTTCTTCTGCGAACATTATTTATTCCCCAAGGTTTATATCGTCACGCTCATCGCCTCGGCTGTTTACGTTCCACTTGATGCATGGTTCAGCTCGCTTGTTCTGGTGGATGAACCCATATTCGACTACAACACGACCAAGGAAACCGTCCGCGGATTGGTGTCCACCTCGATCTGGGTCCCCTACATACTGTTCTCCAAAAGGGTCAAGGCAACGTTTGTCCAACACCGGCCGGTTGCGGCGCAAGCGCCGGGCATCGTCAGCCCTTGACGCGGTGAGCATCGAGCGCCTGCCGGATGACTGGCAGGCTGCCAAGGCGATGCCGCTGAACTACGCAGCCCCCTCACATCGATAGCACTGATGATTACTATCGAACCGCTCGCCTATAGGGTGGCCAGGCCCGATTCCTATAATCGCCTCCCAATTCTTCCCCTTCGCCTGGCCTCAGGCGACATCCCCCTTGGAACCCAGCATCATGCCAAGTGCCCTCCAGGCCCCCAGCGGCCGTCCCGAACATAATCAGCAAAGCGTCAAACAGCAGTGGCTGGCAATCCTCTCGGTCGCGGTGGGCGCTTTCGCCCTGGTGACCAGTGAGTTCCTGCCGGTGGGTGTGCTCAACGACGTCGCCAGCGACCTCGGTATCAGTGCCGGCCATGCCGGGCTGATGGTGACATTGCCCGGCATCATGGCCGCCCTCGCTGCGCCGTTCCTGTCGGTGAGCATTGGCGCGATGGACCGGCGCTACCTGCTGATCGGCCTGACGTTGATCATGATCATCGCCAACTCGGTGGTGGCCTTTGCCAATGACTTCAGCCTGCTGCTGTTCGGCCGTGTCTTGCTGGGCATCAGTATCGGCGGGTTCTGGGCCACGGCCATTGCCCTCAGTGGGCGCCTGGCGCCCAGGGGTGTGGACGTGGCGAAGGCCACCTCGATCATCATGATGGGCGTGACCCTGGCCACCGTGCTCGGCGTGCCGGTCGGCACCTGGCTCAGCGGCCTGATGGGCTGGCGCATGACGTTCCTGGTCACCGCACTGCTGGGCGTGCCGGTGCTGCTGGCGCAGGTGTTCCTGCTGCCGCGGCTCACCCCGGAGAAGGCCATTCGCGTCAGCGACCTGCCGGCGTTGTTTATCAACCCACAGGCGCGGATCGGGTTGATCGCGGTGCTGTTGATCGGCCTGGCGCACTTTGCGGCCTACACCTATGTGGCGCCGTTCTTCAAATACAGTTCCGGCTTCGACGGGCCGACGATTGGTTCGCTGTTGCTGCTCTTCGGCGTGGCCGGGGTGTTCGGCAATATCTTTGCCGGTTTCGCCGCCAACCGCAGCGTGCGTCACACCCTGTTGCTGGTGGCGCTGATGATCGGCACCAGCACCGCGCTGTTCCCCCACTTCGCCACCGGCATGACCGGCGCAGCGATGCTGATCGGGCTGTGGGGCTTCGCCTTCGGCGCCTTCCCGGCCTGTGCCAGTATCTGGATGTTTGTGGTGGCGCCCAAGGATGTCGAACGCGGCATGCCGCTGTTCGTGGCCTTGTTCCAGGTGATCATTGCCTTGGGTTCGTTCTTCGGCGGGCGCATCGTCGACCAACTGGGCAGCTCGGTGTTGTTGAGCCTGGCCACGGCGTTGGTGGGCTGCGGTTTTGTTACAGTGCTGGTGCTGGGGCGCAACATCAGTAATAGCCTGGCGGCCCAGCCTGGCTAAACCGAGGGACCATGGATACCGCCAACGACGCTTCTTTCGCCTATCAGGCGGTGTACCGCTACCTTGTCGAGTTGATCGAGGCGAACCCTTCGGCAGGCGAACGCCAACTGCCGTCCCTGCGCCAGTTGGCCCGGCGCCTGGGCGTGTCGGTGTCGACCACCAAGTACGCCTATGCGCTGCTGGAGGATGAGGGGCGTGTCCAGGCCAGGCCCAAGCGTGGCTATTTCACCCGGGCCGTGGCGGCGCCGCTGTTGAGCGAAGGTTCGCCTGATTTGCTCGACCAGGTATTCGCCAACGCCCGCCAGCCGGGCATGCTGGCCCTGAGCAGCGACGCCCCGGCGATGCTGCTGTCGTTGGAAAACCCCTTGTTGATGATGGAGCGCGAACTGGCCCGCCAGTACCCGCGCGCCCTCACCCCGCTGTACCTGCCGTTCGGCGAGCCCGAGTTGCGTGCAGCGCTGGCCGCGCGCTACACCCAATCCACCCAGCGCTATTGGCAGGCCGAACAGGTGTATATCGGCTCGGACCTGCACAGCGTGCTGGACCTGTCGCTCAGCGCCCTGGCGTTGCGTGGCACGCTGGCGGTGGTGGAGTCGCCGTGTTCGTGGGCGGTGCTGCGTCAGTTGCAGGCGGCGAATATCCGCGTGATTGAAATGCCCCTCGGCGCGGACGGGCGCTTCGACCTGCCCGCCCTCCAGGCACTGCTCGAGCGGGAGCCGATCCGCCTGGCGGTGCTGTCATCCAGCGTGAACGTGCCCCAGGGCGGCGTGATGCCAGCGCAGGATAAACAGCAGATCTGCCGCTGGCTGGCAGAGCGGGACATCTGGCTGTTCGAAAACGACACCTACGGCGAGCTGTATTTCGAGGCGCCCGCCGCCCGCTATCGCGACTTTGCCGACCCACAGAAACTGCTGGTGTTCTCGACCTTCGACAAGGTGATCGGCGCGGAGGCGCCCTACGCTTATGTGCTGTGTCGCGGACAAGGGCCGCAGTTGCAGCGGGTGTTCCTGGAGCGGGGGTTTCGCCTGTCGCCGACCCGTCAGAAAGCGATTGCCAAGCTGCTCACCTCCGGGCGCATCGACCAGCACCTGCTGATGCTGCGCGCGGCCTTGCGGGAACGGATGACGCGCATGAAAGCCCTGCTGGAAACGCACGGCGAGTGGCACGTGGTCGAACCCCATGGCGGCGCGAGTTTCTGGCTGGAGGCCAGGCGCCCGGTCAACATGGGGCAGGTGTTCGGGCGCCTGCTGGCCCAGCGCGTCGTGATCGCCCCGGGGCAGTTGTTCAGCCTGCACGGCAACTGGCCGTATCACCTGCGCCTGAGCTACACCCTCGACTGGAGCAAGGATATCGCCCAGGCCGTGCAGCTGTTGGCCCAGGCGATCCGTCAAAGCCCGTAGCAGTGTTGCGCTTGGGGGAAGCGGCCCTGGCGCACGTCGTCGGCAAACCGCTCGCACGCATCGCGAATCACCGCGCCGACATCGGCGTACTGCTTGACGAAGCGCGGCAGATGCTCGCCGCCCAGGCCCAACAGGTCTTCGGTGACCAGCACCTGGCCGTCGCAGGCCGGTGAGGCGCCGATGCCGATGGTGGGCCTGTCCGAGTCCTGGGTAATCTGCCGCGCCACGCCTTCGGCCACCCCTTCCAGCAGCAGGCTGAAAGCGCCCGCTTCCAGGTTGGCGCGGGCGTCTTCGGTAATCACGGCGCCGGTTTCAGCCGTGAGGCCCTGGGCCTTGAACCCACCCATCACGTTGACGAACTGCGGCATCAGCCCCACGTGCGCCATCACCGGAATACCACGCGCCACCAGGAACGCCACGGTGCCCGCCAGCGCCTGGTTGGCTTCCAGCTTGACCGCATCGCAGCCGGTGCGCGCCAACACCTGGGCGCAATTGCGGAACGCCTGTTCATGGGATTCCTGATAGCTGCCAAATGGCATGTCGGCAATCACACAGGCCAGGCGCGTGCTGTCGACCACGGCACGGGTGTGGCCGATGATTTCTTCGAGCTGCATGCTCAAGGTCGACGGCCGGCCATAGCCGACCATGGCCGTGGAGTCACCGACCAGAATGAAGTCCACCAGCGGATCGATCAGCCTGGCGATGGCGCTGGTGTAGGCCGTGAGGGAGACGATTTTCTGCTGGCCTTTCATGGCGACCAGTTGGGGCACGGTCATGCGTTTGGTGCGGGTGTGCAGGCTCATGGTGTGTTCCTTATCGCGTTCAATACTCGGGGAATGCGGGGCCCGAGTATTGGCGAAAGGCGCGGCGATTCAATGCACAGATCGGCGCTAAAAAGCGACCCAGGCAGCCGTCGCGGTTTTTTAAGCTGGTATCATCCGCGCACGTACACGCCAGGTAACAACCCATGAATCGCCAGAAAAAACTGCAACAGCTGTTCAAGGCCAAAGCCAAAAAGGCCAGCGCCAAATTGGCACCGAAATCCAAGGATAAGTACATCAGCAAGGCCGAGCGGGAAAAGCTGGCGGCTGAGGCCGCCCAGGCGCCAGACATGTCCCCCGAGGGTTAACTCAGCAACCGCTCAGCGCTTCGGGCCGGCGCTCACCCGCGAAAAAGAACGGCCGCAGGCGCACGCCCACGCTGTTGCCGATAAACGCCGCCACCAGCCACACCCAGCCATGCAGGCTGCCCGAGGCGATACCGCTGAAGTACGCGCCGATGTTGCAACCGTAGGCCAGGCGCGAGCCGTAGCCGAGCAGCAGGCCGCCGATCACCGCGGCCAGCAGCGAACGGGCCGGGATCTTCAGGCTGGGGGCAAAGCGCCCGGCCAGGCCGGCGGCCAACAGCGCACCGAGGACGATGCCGATGTCCATGACGCTGGTGATGTCTTCCCACACCGGCGCAGCCAGGGCCTTGGCGTTGCCCGGCATTTGCCAGAACGCCCAGTTGGCCACGTCCACACCCAACCCGTTTGCCACCTTGGCGCCCCACAGCGCGAAGGCCGAGGTAATCCCCCACGGCCGCCCGGCCAGTGCCAGGGTGGCGTAGTTGAGCAACGCCAAACCAATCGCGCCCCACACCAACGGCCATGGCCCACGCAGGAAGCGGCGCAGGCCTTGGTGTTCGCTGGTCACGCCTTCTTCAAGCTGGCCGTGGCGGCGCTTTTCCAGGCGCACGGTGACGGCCGCGATGAGCGCAAACATGGTCAGGCTGGCGAGCAACGCCGGCACCACGCCGAAGCTCTTGACGATGGACACCGCCGGGAATGCCGGCAACGCAAACCACCAGTCCACATGGTGGGTGGCGATCAGCGAACCGCAGATAAAGAACAACAGCGTCACCAGCATGCGCGCATTACCGCCGCCCACGGTGAACAACGTGCCCGAGGCACACCCGCCGCCCAACTGCATGCCGATGCCGAAAATAAACGCGCCAAACACCACCGACACCCCGGCCGGCGCCACTAGCCCGACCACCGGTTGCCCGAACAACGTGCCCGCCCCCAGCGCCGGGAAAAACAGCAGCACCGCCAGCGCGAGCATCACCATCTGCGCCCGCAGGCCTGCGCCACGGCGATCATTGATAAACACGCGCCAGGCGGAGGTGAAGCCGAAGGCAGCGTGGTAAAGGGTCAAGCCCAGTGCGGCGCCGACCACCAGCAACAGCACCTGGCGCGAACCGACGCTGTTTTGCAGGAACAAGGCGCCCAGCACCAGGATGACAAAGGCCACCAGCGGCGCGACAGGCTTGCGCGCAGGGGTGAGGGAAAGAGAGGTGCTCATGGGGATCTCGGTTTGATTTGAAGGGGTGATTGCGAAGGGGCGAGTATAACCTGTGGGCGTTGTCGATCTTCAGCGAGGCTGCGATAGCGGTGTGTCAGGCAACGTAGATGCAAGCGATGCCACCGCCATCGCAGCCTCGCCAGGGCTCGATAACCCCTCTAAAATTCAACATAACCAATTGATTTTTAGGGGTTAAAACTTAACCAAAAAGTCTTGAGTCTTGCATAAACAATTTCAGGCGACCGAATTCCTGTGGTGAGCGGGCTTGTCCCGCGCTGGGGTGCGAAGCGCCCCCTGATGAAGATGAATGCGGTGTATCAGGTACTCCTCCGCGCCTGGTTTTGGGGCTGCTGCGCAGCCCAACGCGGGCGGTGCGACGATTCGACAAGACCGCTCACCACAGGGTCCCAGTTGGCTACACAACAGCCTCTCGCTGCGGTTACCTTGCATAGGGGGGTGGGGTATGACACATTTCGCCGCACTATAGGTAGGGGGGGTATACCGTGAGCCATATCGCAGCCAACAAAGACAGCCTGATAAAACGGGTCAAGCGCATCGCCGGGCAGATTCAGGCGGTGGAAAAAGCCCTGGCGTCGGACGCCGACTGCGCCAAGACCCTGCACCTGGTGGCCGCTACGCGCGGCGCCATCAACGGCTTGATGGAAGAAATCATCGAAGAGCACGCCAGGGCGCACGTGGCCGATCCCTCCCTCAGCGAGGAAGAACGCAGCAAGGGCGTCGAAGAACTGCTCGAAGCCATCCGGCGCTACGCCAAATGACGCCCACGACCTACCACGCCCACGACCATGTGTTCCTCGGCGCCGCCCACGACGAGAACGCCAGACGCACCCTGTGGGTGGTGATACTGACGGTGGTGATGATGGTGGCGGAAATTGCCGCCGGCTACCTCACCGGCTCCATGGCCCTGCTGGCCGACGGTTTTCATATGGCGACCCACGCCGGCGCGTTGGGCATTGCCGCCGCAGCCTATGCCTATGCCAAACGCCACGCGCACAGCCCGCGCTACAGCTTCGGCACCGGCAAGGTGGGCGACCTGGGTGGCTTCGCCTCGGCGCTGATCCTGGCGCTGGTGGCCCTGGGCATTGGCGTCGAGTCGGTGGTCCGCCTGCTGGAACCCACCGAGGTGCAGTTCGGTACCGCGACCCTGATTGCCATCCTGGGCCTGGTGGTGAATATCGTCAGTGCGCTGTTGCTGGGCCACGGTCACAGCCATGAGCACGATCACGAGCACCACCACGGCAGCGACAACAACCTCAAATCCGCCTATGTGCATGTGCTCGCCGATGCGCTGACCTCGGTCCTCGCCATCGCCGCCTTGCTGGCCGGGCGTTACCTGGGCTGGGTGTGGCTGGACCCGGTGATGGGTATCGTCGGTGCCATCGTGATCGCGCGCTGGGCCTGGAGCCTGATGGGGGTGACCGCCGGTGTGCTGTTGGATCAAACCGATGAGCACGTCGCCGCCGAGATCCGCGCGTTGGTCGAACAACCCGGCGACGCCAGGATTACCGACCTGCACGTGTGGCGCGTGGGCCCCGACGCCCACGCGGCGATTGTGAGTGTGCTCGGCCAGGACACCACGGATGCCGACACCCTTCGCGAGCGTCTCAAGGCGGTGCATGAAGTGAGCCACCTCACCATTGAGTTTCGTTCGGCGTAAGCCTTTACCCCCCAGGTGACCCCTTGGCTAAAGACATCGAAAACCCCTGCGTCTCCACCTGCCAGCTCAGCGGCGACCTGTGCGTCAGCTGTGGCCGCAGCAAGGACGAGATCCGCAAGTGGAAACGCATGAAACGCCCCGAGAAAATGGCCGCCGTGCAACGTGCAACCCAACGCTTGAAAGCGTTGAAAAAAGCCAGGTAAGCCGCTTGATCAGGAGCGCCCCACCGACCCGGATACCGGAAGGTTGCCCAGCAATTTGAGCCCGGTGCTTTTCACGAAGGTGTCGTAGTCCATCGGCTTCTGGATGCGCGTTTCGGCGTTGGGCAGCACGTAGGCCCAGGCGCGCTGGCTGGAGGCGTCGTACACCAGCTTGAACAGGCGTGTCGGCACCCAGACCTGGTTGTCGCCGATGGTGCTGTAGCCCGGGTCGAACAGCGGCCCGGTGAACACATACACGTCACCGCCCGCGCGCACCGCGAACTTGCGTACGTCGGCCTCGACCTTACTCCAGATCTTGCGGTTGTTGGTGGGGTCCTGGGGCACCATGTTCGACAGCGCAAAGGATTGGGCCATGGCCTTGGCATCGGGGGCATCGGCGGCCGGGGATTGATGGCCGCGATCCATAGCCGGTTGCTGGCCATGGTAGTCGCTCAACTCGGCCCGCGCGCCCTTGGGAATGCGCGGGTCCGCGTAGAAATGGTTGGTCCGTTCCTCGCCTTTGGCGTCCTTGAGCTGGCGGGCGTTGAGGCGCTCGACCACCACCAGCGGCGTCTTGCTGGTTTGCGAATACAGCACGGCGAAATGGTCGGAGCACAGCGCCAGGGGTTTCATGCTGGCGGGGATGGTTGCGGTTTTGATCGGCGTCGCGCCAGGGAATACATCGGCACAGCTGTCGAACGACAACTGCCGTTCCTGAGTGGAATAAAGGTCTATCGCACCACGGGCATGCGCCCCGGCCGAAAACAGGATAAAGGCCGATAGCCCAACTGCAATGTTGCGTAGGTGCATGGATTGAATCTTCGAAGGAAAGTGAAGCGGCAGGCTCCGCGTACGGAGCCAAGTGAATGATATTTCGAGGATTATGGACTAGCAGATGTCAGATTAGTGCCCGAGCGACGCCGGTTTTCCCGCACCCCGCGCGCCCGGTTTGAAGCCATGGGCGCTGGCCACCCAGGCAACGGCAAACGCCACGGCCACCAACAGCAGCATCGCCCACGCAAATGCGCCCACGCCCCAGGTGTCCAGCAGCACGCCACCGACTACGCCGCTGCCAGCAATCGCGCTGTTCCACGCCACCACGTTCAGCGACAACGCCACATCCGCGCCGTCCCCCGCCGCATCCGCCAGGGCGGTTTGCAGCAAGGTCGCGGCGCCGCCGAAGCTCAGGCCCCAGACCGCCACGCCGAGGTAAATCACCTGCGGCATCGTTCCCAGTAAGCCGAACACCAGGCTGATGAGCGCAAAGCTCGCCAGGCTTGCCAGCACGGTGTTGCGCAATAACGGCTCGACCAATCTGGCCGTGATCCAAATCCCCGCCAACGCAGCGATCCCGAAGACCAGCAACACCAGGTCCACGCGCTCCGCCAACCCCGCAGGCGCCACGAACGGTGCGATGTAGGTGTACAGAATGTTATGCGCCAGCATCCAACTGATCACCACCGCCAGCACAGGGCGCACCCCCGGCGTGGTCAGCACCTTGCCCAGCGACAGGCGTTGATGGGCGGGCTGCGGCGCGTAGTCCGGGACTTTTACCAGCACCCAGGCGATCAGTATCAGGCTCACGGCCGACATCAGGCCGAAGGTGGTGCGCCAGCCCACCAGGCCACCGAGCCAGGTACCCAACGGCACCCCCAACGACAGCGCAATCGGCGTGCCGACCATCGCCAGCGCCAGTGCCTTGCCCTGTTGGTGGGGCGCAACCATGCGCCGGGCGTAACCGGCCAGTAGGCTCCAGGCCAACCCCGCCGCCACCCCGGCAAAGAAGCGCGCCACCAGCGTCACGCCATAGTGGGACGACAACGCAGTGATCGAGTTGAACAGCAGGAAACCGACGATGGTCAGCAGCAGCACATTGCGCCGGCGCCAGCCACGGGTGGCGATGGTCATGGGGATCACCGCCAGCACGGAGCCCAGCGCATACGCGGTGACCATCTGCCCGGCCATCGACGGCGAAATCGCCAGGCCGTCGCTGATCAACGGCAACAGGCCGGCGGGCAGGGTTTCGGTGACGATACAGATGAAGCCGGTCATCGCCAGGGCGAGCAAGGCACCGATGGGCAGGCGCTCGGATGAGGCCGATAAGCTGAGTGAGGGGGTCACGGGAAACTCCTTGGGCTGACTTAGATACTGATCGATATAAATATTGCAGACAGCCAATGCGCGTTGTCAACGACTTATGTATCGACTAGTATTTATCTCGTTTTCCCACTGGAGACCTGACATGGCACAAATGGGCCGCCCCCGCACCTTCGACCGCGAACACGCCGTGGAACAGGCCCTGCACCTGTTCTGGCAGCATGGCTACGACGCCACCTCCCTGGCCCAGCTCAAGGCGGGTTTGGGTGGCGGGATTTCCGCGCCGAGCTTCTACGCGGCGTTCGGCTCCAAGGAGGCGTTGTTCGACGAGTGCGTGCAGCGCTACCTGGCGACCTACGCCCAGGTCACCGAATGCCTGTGGGACGACACCTTGCCCCCGCGCCAGGCCGTCGAAACCGCGCTGCGCCAATCGGCGCGCATGCAGTGTGAAGAGGGGCACCCCAAAGGCTGCATGGTGGCGCTGGGCGTGATGAGTGCGCCCAGCCCGGAGAATGCGCGGGTGGCCGATGCATTGACCCAATCTCGCCTGCGCACCCGGGCCGGGATTGTGGCGTGTGTGGAGCGCGCGATTCGCCTGGGCCAGTTGCCGCAGCAGACCCAGCCAGCGGTGATGGCGAGTGTGTTTGACAGTTTTTTGCAGGGGGTGTCGATCTTGGCGCGGGACAACGTGCCCCATGCCACCCTCGACGCGGCGATCAGCCAGTTGCTGATGAGCTGGGATGTTGCGGCGTCTATCGCACCGCCCAGTCCTCACAGCCCTGCAGCAAAAAAACCATAACCTACGAGCCGACTAGAACAGCAACCGCGAAAAATCGCAGCACGCCTGCGCCATCCGCGCCACGTCCTGGTTCAGGCCGAATTGCCGGTCCAGCCGGTGCAATGCCACATACTGGATACTCGGCAACTGCGGCTGTGTAATCAGCGCACGCAACGCCCCCTGCTCGATCAAGTGCGACAGACACGCCTTGGGCAAATAACTCACGCCGATCCCCGACAGCGCCAACCCCACCTGCACCAGCAGGTTATGGCTGGTGAGGGTGCGCGGCATCTGCACATTGTGCGCGGCCAGCCAACGCTCGTAGATCAGGCCGGTGCCCGACTGCGAACCCTGGGTCAGCACGGTGTAGTCGGCCAGCACTTCCAGGCTGACGGGGTCGGGATGGGGGATCAGGCCAGGCGCGCAGATCCAGGCGTTTTCCACGCTATGCAGGACGGTGCTGTGGAAGCGTGGGTCGCTGTAGACGTCCGGCACAATCACCAGGTCGAGCTGGTCGCTTTCCAGCTTGCGAAACAGTTCGCTGCTCAGTTCCACTGACGGTTCGATCTGCACCTTGGGGTAGGCCTGGCGCAACGCTTCCACCAGCCCCGGCAGCCAGGTCAAGGCGGTGAGTTCGGTGACGCCGAGGCGAAAACGGCGCACCAGCACCTCGCGGGCGCTGACCCGTTCGAGCAGTTGGTCGCGGCTGTTGAGCAGGTCGCGGGCATAGTCGAGCAGCTCACCGCCCTTCTCCGTCAGCCGGGCGTTGCGCTTGCTGCGGTCGAAAATCTCGACGTCGAAGGTGTCTTCCAGCTCCTGGATGCGCTTGGAGATGGCCGACTGAGACATGTTCAGCTTGTTTGCCGCCGCTTCGAAGCTGCCGAGTTCGGCGATCCAGTACAGCGCATCGATTTGCTTGAAGGTGATCATGGCGACCAACTCATGAGAAAAAGCGATGCTATCACATCATAAAATATCGCTAAAACTCTCCCGTCATCACTCCTAAGATCCGGCCATAGCCCATCGCTATCCAACAATTATGGAGATTTGCCATGTCCTTGCCCGGTTCACGCATCCTTCCCAACGCGCCCATGGCGCCGGCCGAACTGGTCGAGGCGTTTGCCCATGTCGTCACCCCGCATATCAGCGACAACCTCGGCCGTCATATCGGCGCCCGTGGCCTGACCCGCTACAACCGCAGCGGCAAGCTGGTGGGCACGGCGATCACGGTCAAGACCCGCCCCGGAGACAACCTGCTGATCTACAAGGCCATGACCCTGCTGCAACCCGGCCATGTGCTGGTGGTGGACGGCCAGGGCGACACCAACAACGCGGTGATCGGCGAGTTGATCAAGCTGTATGCCCAACAGCGCGGTTGCGTGGGGTTTGTGATCGACGGCGCGATTCGCGATGTCGCCAGCTTCGAGGACACCCCGTGCTACGCCCGCGCCGTGGTGCATACCGGCCCGTACAAGACCGGCCCCGGCGAAGTGAACGTGCCGGTGTCCATCGGCGGCATGGTGGTCAACCCCGGCGACCTGCTGGTGGGCGATGAAGACGGCCTGGTCGCGTTCTCCCAGGCCGATGCCGCCGAGGTACTGCGCCGCGCTGCACAACATGCCGAGCACGAAGAAGCGGTCAAGGCAGAGATCGCCAGCGGTGCGGTGCGCCAGAGCTGGATCGACAAGGCCCTCAACAACGCCGGCCTGGCGTGAAGGAGTCCGAGATGAGCACTGCATTTTTGTCGGACCGCGTCCTGGGCATCGCACCCTCCCCCAGCATCGCCGCCAACGCCCTGGTCACCGAGTTGCGCGCCCAGGGCCGCGACATCGTCAACTTCACCGTGGGCGAGCCGGACTTCGACACCCCGGCGCACATTCTCGAGGCCGCCAGCCTGGCGATGCACAGCGGTGACACCCATTACACGGCCACCACCGGCACCCTCGCGCTGCGCCAGGCCATCTGCCTGAAACTGCAGCGCGACAATGATCTGGTGTATGGCCTGGATGAAGTCGTTGCCGGCTGCGGCGGCAAGCACATCATTTATCACGCCCTGGCCGCCACCTTGAATCGCGGCGATGAAGTCATCGTGCACACGCCGTATTGGGTGTCGTACCCGGACATCGCGCGGCTCAACGACGCCACGCCGGTGATCATCCCGGGCGATGAACGCCTGGGTTTCAAGCTGTCGCCCGCCGCCCTCGAAGAGGCGATCACCCCACGCACCAAATGGGTGATCCTCAACAGCCCGAACAACCCCAGCGGCGCGGTCTACAGCGAAGCCGAGCTGCTGGCCCTGGCGCAGGTGTTGCGGGGTCATCCCCACGTGCTGGTCATGGCCGATGAGATCTACGAGCACTTCGTCTACGGCGACGCCCGGCATGTGCCGTTGACACGCCTGGCGCCCGACCTCAAGCCACGCACGCTGATCGTCAACGGCGCGTCCAAGGGTTATGCGATGACCGGTTGGCGCCTGGGTTTTGGTGCCGGGCCGGCGTGGTTGATCGCGGCCATCGCCAAGTTGCTGTCACAGACCACCACCTGCCCCAGCTCGTTGAGCCAGGCGGCAGCGGTGGCCGCGTTTGCGGGTGATCAGGCACCTATCGCCGCCATGCGCGGGGAATACCGGCAGCGTCGTGCACTGATGCTGGAGCGACTGGCTGGTATTCCAGGACTGGGCATCATCCCGCCCGATGGCGCGTTCTATGTGTTCGCCAACGTCAGCGGCCTGATGGGCAAGCTCACCCCCCAGGGTGATCGCCTCGACAGCGACACCCAACTGGTGGACTACCTGCTGCGCGACTACGGCCTGGCCACGGTCAGCGGCGCGGCCTACGGCATGTCGCCGTATGTGCGCCTGTCGTTCGCAAGCGCCCTGGACGTGATCGAAGAAGGGTGCCGTCGCCTCAAAGACGCATGCCACGACCTGCGCTGACGGCCACCCGTAACACCCGGCGACCAGCGGACGGCCGCCTTTTGACTGCCTAGAACAACAACTTAAAAATCATTGATCTCAAATGAGGCATTCCCATGCACACGCCCCGTATCGCGCTGGTCTGGCAAATCATGATCGGCTTGCTCGCCGGTATCGCCATTGGTGCCCTGCTGCACCGCTTTCCCGAATCCCGGCCGTGGCTGGTGGACAATCTCCTGCAACCGGCGGGCGATATCTTTATCAAGCTGATGAAAATGATCGTGGTGCCCATCGTGTTTGCCTGCATGGTGGTGGGCATTGCCGGCCACGGTGACGGCAAATCCCTGGGGCGTATCGGGGTGAAATCCCTTAGCTATTTTTTCTGCATCACCACCCTGGCGATCATCATCGGCCTGGTCATGGGCAACCTGCTCAAGCCCGGCGCCGGCACTGAACTGTCCAGCCTGCACGCGGCGAATATCACCCTGCCCACCAGCAACGGCGCCGGTCATAGCCTGGGGCAAATCATTGTCGGCATCATCCCCGACAACGTGGTCAACGCCATGGCCCAGGGCAGCCTGTTGTCGGTGCTGTTTTTTGCGGTGATGTTCGGCCTGGGCGTGGCGCGCCTGCCCGCCGAGCGCAAGGACCCGGTCATCGCGCTGTTGCGCGGCGTCAGCGACGCGATGTTCAAGGTCACCTCGATGATCATGGCCTACTCGCCCATCGGCGTGTTCGGCATGATCGCCGTGACCGTGGCCAACTTCGGCTTCAGCTCATTGCTGCCGCTGGCCAAGCTGATCATGGTCAGCTATGTGGCCATCGCCTTCTTCGTACTGGTGGTGCTCAACCTGGTGGCGCGCGTGTGCGGGATCAACCTGTTCGCGCTGATGCGCCATATCAAGGATGAACTGGTGCTGGCCTTCTCCACCGCCAGCTCGGCGGCGGTGATGCCGCAACTGATGAAAAAACTCGAAACCTACGGCGTGCCTCCTTCGCTGGTGAGCTTTGTGGTGCCGGTGGGTTACTCGTTCAACCTCGACGGCGCTTCCCTGTTCCTCGGCATCGGCACCCTGTTCGTCGCGCAGTTGTACGGCATCGACCTGAGCCTGGGCGATCAGGCCTTGCTGGTGGTGACCATGGTGCTCACCTCCAAGGGGGCTGCCGGAGTACCGGGATTCATGTTCGTGATCCTCTCGGCCACCCTGGCCAGCGCGGGTTTGCCGCTGGAAGGCATCGCGTTTATCGCCGGGGTGTATCGCTTGATGGAGATGCCGACCACCGCGCTGAATGTGCTGGGCAATGCCTTGGCGCCGTTGGTGATTGCCAAGTGGGAGGGGCGTGAGGGGCGGGCGGGGCATGAGTCGGGCGGCGACACTATTCCTTTGCACTGAAGAGAGGCCCAGTCGTTTCCTGATGATGTGTAGGATCTGCCTGATTCCCCCAATCCGGTTGGAACCAGCAGTATTTTTCCGCTAAATTCCCCCCAACGCATATGGGAAACCATGTGCCCACCTTCCGAGGCCCGTTGCGAGAAATCGCGCGGGCTTTCGTGTTTTTCACGGCTGGGGAAATCACATTTGGTGCAATACATTGCTTATCTGGATGAGTTTGGCCATGTAGGCCAGTACGTCTCACGAAAACACTCAATGTACAAAACCAGCCCTGTATTCGGGCTCGGCGGTATGCTGCTTCCCGCCAATGAAGTGCGTGAGTTCGCAATCTATTTCTACAAACTCAAATGTCAGTTACTTGCTTGGGATCTGGAGCACAAAAACCCTGAACACTTACCCGCCTATCATTGGGAAAAGAAAGGTTCTGCGCTTTTTACAGTGGCCAATGTAAGCAAATATAGGGAGCTGAGAAGGTCTTCGTTCCGTTTACTGAACCATATTCAGAAAATCGGTGGTACGTTTTTTACACGGGAGAACACAAACCTACTGAGCCCACGAAACACAACTCGACCGAAACATTCCAGCGGGTGTTGGTACAGTCCATCCGCAAGATTGATCGCTTCTGCACTTTAACAACGCCTCTTTCATCGTTCTGCTGGATGAACAAAAAGCAGGAAATGAATGGCGTGAAAGAAACGTTGAAGCGTGCACGCTGGCAATGTTTGAAGACGCTTCGGAGAAATGCCGCACATTAATTGAGCCGCCGCTTCAAGGTGAAAGCTATCTTTTTCAAACGTTACAGTGCGCTGACTGGCTGTGTGGACTGATTGGTCGGTTGACGACCTATGCCGTCGCGCCAGAAGAGTTCGACGACTGGGAGCTATTTGACACCTATTTCGCAACGCGCATCGCCAACGTTGCCCTACCTTGCAGCGGTTTGGATCATAAGAAAGCAGCAAAGGTTACAAAAGTAGTCGCTCAGTTATCAGCAAATGACTGTTAATCATTGGGTCCAATAAAGGCGCTCCGAAGAGCGCCTTTATTCATTCCAGCCTTACTGCTCGCTGATGGATTTCACCTCGGCCTTGGCTGCACCGCCAATCGCAATGCGCTTAGGCTTGGCTTCCTCCGGTACCACCCTGAGCAGGTCGATGCTCAGCAACCCGTTGGCGAGTTGTGCGCCCTGCACTTCAATGTGGTCGACCAGGCGGAACGACAAACGGAACGCGCGCTGGGCGATGCCCTGGTGCAGGTAGGTGATGCCCTCATCGTGTTCGCGCTTGCCGCCGGCGACGGTCAACACGCCTTTTTCCACCTGGATTTCCAGGTCATCCTCCACCAGGCCTGCCGCCGCGATGACGATCCGGTAGTGATCTTCACCGTGCTTTTCGACGTTGTGAGGTGGGTAGGTGGTACCGGCCTCGCTGCGAAGCGCCGATTCAAAAAGGTCGTTGAAGCGGTCAAAGCCGACGGAATGACGGAACAGTGGGGCCAACGAAAGAGTAGTAGCCATTGCAAAATCTCCTGAGTTTTCTCCAAGTGATTTGACACGCGACCCGTATTCGGCATCGCGTAAAACCTAAGTAGGTTCAGGGGGAAAAATTTCAAGCAGCCCCAGCAAAAAAATTTATCCGCTGCTGTGATCGCGTGCAGACAGGCTGACGCAATGAGCATCCCCCCAGGTCGAACAATCACTCAACGCCACATAGCGAAACGACAATTGTTGACTAGACTCATGGGCGCACCGCACTGGCTATGGGAATCGCTGCATGAGTGAAACAAACGCACGAGCGGGGATGTTTTCCAGCCCGTGGCGACATAGAGAGTTGTTGTTTTCCATGGTCCAGCGGGAAGTGATTGGGCGTTATCGAGGCTCCATCATGGGGCTGTTGTGGTCGTTCCTTAACCCGCTATTCATGTTGCTGGTCTACACCTTTGTGTTCAGCGTGATGTTCAAGCTGCGCTGGCCCGCAGGCGACGGTTCGCGCACCGAGTTCGCGCTGCTGGTGTTTGCCGGCCTGCTGGTGTTCAACGTGTTCGCCGAATGCGTGGGGCGTGCGCCGGGCCTGATCATCGCCAATGCCAACTACGTCAAGAAAGTCGTGTTCCCCCTCGAGATCCTGCCGTGGGTGGTGCTGGGCGCCGTGTTGTTCCACACCCTGGCCAGCCTGGTGATCTGGCTGGTCTTCCACTTGGTGTTTTTCGGCTGGCCGCCCCTGACCAGTGTGTTGCTGCCCCTGGTGTTATTGCCGCTGGCGCTCTTCACACTGGGAGTCACCTGGCTATTGGCAGCGCTGGGGGTTTACCTGCGTGATGTCGGCCAGGTGGTGGGCGTGCTGACCACGGCATTGATGTTTGTCTCGGCGATTTTTTACCCGACCAGCGCATTTCCGCCAGCCTACCAGGGCATCCTTCACCTCAACCCGCTTACCCTGGTGGTCGAACAGGCCCGGGACGTGCTGTTCTGGGGCGTGGTACCGGACCCTTTCACCTGGGCCTACGGCCTGCTGGTGGCCGGGGGTATCGCCTGGCTGGGGTTCACCTGGTTCCAGAAAACCCGCAAAGGATTTGCCGATGTGCTCTGACATCGCCGTACAAACGGCCCACCTGAGTAAGAGCTATCACATCTATGACACGCCCAGGGATCGCCTGTGGCAGCTGTTTTCTCGCGGCAAAAAGCAGTTCTATCGCGAGTTCTGGGCACTGCGGAATGTGTCGCTGCAACTGTGCAAGGGTGAAACGGTAGGGATCATCGGCCGCAACGGCAGCGGCAAATCGACGCTGCTGCAACTGATCTGCGGCACGCTCAGTGCCACCTCCGGCAGCATTGAGAGCCATGGCCGTGTGGCGGCGTTGCTGGAGCTGGGCTCGGGCTTCAATCACGATTTCACCGGGCGTGAAAACGTCTATATGAACGGTGCCGTATTGGGGCTCAGTCGCGCGGAGATCGATGCCCGTTTTGCCCAGATCACCGACTTTGCCAATATTGGCGACTTCATCGACCAACCCACCAAGACCTACTCGAGCGGCATGCTGGTGCGACTGGCCTTTGCCGTCGCGGTGTGCGTGGACCCCGACATCCTGATCGTCGATGAAGCCCTGGCAGTGGGCGACGCGTCCTTCCAGTTCAAGTGCCTCAATCGGCTGGAAGCACTCACCCAGCAAGGCACGACGCTGCTGTTCGTGTCCCATGACATGGGCATGGTCAAACGCTTTTGCAATCGGGTGATTTACCTGCGCGAAGGCCAGGTGCGCGCCAGTGGCTCTCCCGAAGAAATGGCCGAACTCTACCTGCTGGAGATGCGTGACGAACAGCGTCGCTGGGCCAGCGGCGGCGCGGTGGCGGTCGCCCCCAAGGCGTTCCTTGCCCAACAGGCTGGCATCGCCTTTGGCACCGATGAGGGGCATATCGTTGCGGCCTGCTTTACCAACACGGACAGCCTGTATTCAAGCTTTGTGTATGGCGAGACCATCCAGCTGCGCATCGAAACCCGGGTACGCGACAGCATCGAGCTGCCGACTCTCAGCGTGACGATCCAGGAAGCCCGCCTGCTGGTGATCGGCGGTGCCAACCTGCCGCTGCACCTGGAGGCAACGCACGACGGCTGGCGCAAGGCGACGCTCAACGTCCGATTCCCCGCCAACCTTGCGGCGGGCAAGTACCACATCACGCTGAAACTGATGAACGGCCACCTCGAAGAAACCGCGCAGCTCATCGAGAAGCAGGTCGCGCTGCTGGCGTTCGACACCTTGCCGGGCACCCGGGAATTCCTTGGGTTCGTCGATCTGGGAATAGAGGCCGGTCCTGCCCCTCACACGAGTGAACCGGGGGTGCTGCAATGAGCCGAGAGTGGCAGGTCGGGATCTTCGGCACATTCGATGTCGCCAACTATGGCGACTTGCTGTTTCCCATCCTCGCTGAGGCGGAATTGACCCGGCGCCTGGGCGCGATAACGCTGCACCGGTTTTCCTATCACGGGAAAACGCCGCCCGAATGGCCGTACGAGGTCACCTCGCTGACCCGTTTGCCGGACATCGTCGGTCAGTTGGATGGGGTGTTGATCGGCGGTGGTTTCATTGTGCGTTTCGACAAGCTGGTGGCCAGCGGTTATTACCCCCCGGATGCCGCCATTCACCACCCTACCGGCTACTGGCTGACACCCGCGCTGATTGCGCTGCAACATGGCATCCCATTGATCTGGAATGCACCGGGCATGCATTGCAATGACATCCCGTCGTGGGCCGCACCACTGGTACAACTGACCCTCGAACACAGCCCGCACATCAGGGTACGCGATGCGCTGTCCCAAGCGGCGCTGGCCCAATTGTCGCCGGCGGCCCAGGTCGAGGTGCTTCCCGACACGGCCTTTGGCCTGCCACGCCTGCTCGACCCTCAATCGCCTTCTGCCCCGTTCCTGGAGCTGTGCAGCAGCGCCGGCCTGACCCAACCCTATCTGGTGGTGCATGCAATGTGGGGGTTGGACAGCTTCCTGCAACTGTGGCGAACCCATGCCGGGCAGTTCGAGGACGTGCAACTGCTGCTGCTGCCCATAGGGCCGGTACTGGGCGATCACGAATCCGTACTGGGCGACGGCCTTGCGCGCTCGCGGCGCCTGCCCTTCTGGCCAGAGCCCCTGCTGCTGGCAGAACTGCTCGCCCATGCCGAAGGGGTGATCGGGCACAGCTATCACCTGGCGATCAGTGCACTGGCCTTTGGTGTGCCGATCTTCTGCTCGGCGGACCTGGGCACCGGCAAATACACCGCGCTGCCGAGCCATGGGCGAATATTCCAATTACGCCGAGACCAGCCGATTGATCCGCAGTGGTTTCGCGCACAGTTGGGCAAGCAGCCGGTATCCCAGGTGACCGCCGACGCGATGGTACAGATCGACGCACACTGGGACCGCGTGGCCGAGTTGATCCGCGAAGGTCGCAGGCCCACGCAGCCCGCGCTCAATCGCTACTGGCAAGCCTTGCCGGGTGTTCTCGAAGACCTGCACTCACACCTCGAAAGCCAGGCCGCCGAGCGGCAACACGAACGCGAGCAACATCAACAGGCACTGGAAACGCTGTACCGCTCCAACTCGTTCAAGCTGACGGCGCCGTTGCGCCATCTGCGCCGAACCCTGAACAAATGGCTGGGAGCCCTTCGACATGATTGACCTGAACAAACTGACGGCCCACCGCCTGCAGACCGTGCCTTTTTCCTGGGCGCAAATCGGTGCGCTCTACACCCCCGACGATGCCAAGGCGCTGGCCGAAACCTACCCGCACGACCACTTCAAGACGGTCTCCGGCTACGGCGGGGCCAAGGACTACGAATACGAGGCGCGGCAATTGATCGCCATGGGCAGCCACGAAGTGGTCAATCCACAAGCCTTGAGCCCGCAATGGCTGGCACTGGCCCATAGCCTCTGTTCGCCGCAGTACCGCCAGGCCATCTCCGCGCTGACCGGGGTGGACGTAACCAAGGTTCCCATGGAAGCCAACCTGTTCCACTACGGCCCCGGGGCCAACCTCGGGCCGCACCCAGACCTGGATGACAAACTGGTCACGCACATTTTGTACTTCAATCAGACCTGGGACCCTGCCGACGGCGGCTGCCTGCAGATCCTCGGCTCTGCCAGGCCCACCGATATCGTTGCGCAAGTGACGCCCGAGGTCGGCAACTCGGCGATTCTCGTGCGCGCCGACACTTCCTGGCATGCGGTTTCACGGGTGGTGGAGGGTTGCCGTTCTTCCAGGCGCAGCGTGACAGTGACGTTCTACCGCCCCGGCGCTACCAGCTCGATGTGGCCGGCCAACGACCCGACACCTCTGCACACTTACGGCGAACAGCACAACACCACGTTTTCGTGAAGGACCGCACCATGGACAAGGACAATCTGGCCACGCTGGAGCGCGAAAGTGCTCACGTGGAACGCGATGCGGCCATCAGGGAACGAGACGCGGCGCTGGCTTACATCGCCATGTTGAAAAATACCCGTTCGTGGCGGATCACCAAGCCCTTACGGGCGCTGCTGCATTGGTTGAGGTATCGGTCATCCCACACCGACGCCGACATCCCCGACTTTCTGCACGGGCAATATCTGCCGTTGCGCACGGCGTTGAAAAACCCGCTGTCGCCATCGGCGGATTTATCGCCACCAGAGGCGCGCTTCGACATTCTCTGCTTCGCCAATATCGACTGGGCCGCCCGCTTCCAGCGCCCCCAGCAGTTGATGAGCCAGTTCGCCCGTCACGGCTACCGCGTGTTCTACATCGTGCCCTCCCGCAGCGCCGAGCCTGGCCTGGCTTACAGCACCTTGGAAGTGGCGCCCGGGGTATTCGAGGTGACATTGCAGCGCGACGAGTTCGTGGACTGCTACACCCAGCGCATGTCGGAAAAACACCTGCAAACCTACGCCAAGGCAATTGATGCGCTGGCCAAGGATTGGCGCATAAAAACCGCAGTCAGTGTGGTGCACCTGGCGTTCTGGGCTGCGCTCGCGCATCGCTTGCGCGACGCCCACGGCTGGAAAATCCAGTACGACTGCATGGATGACTGGGTGGGCTTTCCGGGGATCGGCGAGACGTTGCTGGAGGAAGAACACACCCTGGTCCGAGACGCCGACCTGGTGACGGTCACCGCCGCGCTGCTGCAGGAAAAATGGGCCGCGATGAGCCGCAATTGCCTGTTGCTGCGCAATGGCGTGGATGTCGAGTTCTTCGAGCAAAATTGTGTGCCCAACCCCTTGATGGCGGAGATCGAGCGGCCGCTGATCGGCTTCTACGGAGCCCTGGCCGAATGGGTCGATTTGCCCTTGATCGCGAGCATCGCCCGGCTGCGGCCGGACTGGAACGTTGTGTTGATCGGTGACATTTTCGTCAAGGACCTGGCCGGTCTGGACCGCCTGCCCAATGTGCATTTACTCGGCAGGAAGCCCTATGCACAGATGCCGTTGTACCTCTACCACTTCAATGTCTGCCTGATCCCGTTTCGCCTGTATAACGTGACCCATGCGGTCGACCCGGTGAAGTTCTACGAATTCATCAGCGCAGGTAAACCGGTGGTGTCGGTGCCGCTGGAAGAAATGCAGATCTACGCGGATTTCGTGTATTTCGCCAGCGAACCGCAGGCCTTTATCGAGCAGATCGAGCGCGCCCTGAACGAAACCGATACCCAGGCCGCTACCCGGCGCGTGGCACTCGCCAGCGCCAATGACTGGCGCCACCGCTTCGACGCCAACCTCAGTGCGCTGAAGTCCTTGCACCCGAAAGTGTCGATCGTGATCGTTACCTACAACAACGTCGAACTGACCCAGGGCTGTATCCAAAGTCTGTTGCGCAACACCACGTACCCCGATTACGAGCTGATCATTGTCGACAATGCGTCCTCGGACGACACGCGCAACTACCTGCGTTACCTGGGGCGCACCCAAGCAAACGTCACCCTGGTGCTCAATGACCGCAACCTGGGCTTCGCCGCCGCGAATAACCAGGGGCTGCGCCTGGCGACCGGGGAATACCTGGTGCTGCTCAACAACGATACCGTGGTGCCCAAGGGCTGGGTCGATCCGTTGCTGCGCCACCTGCAAGACCCGCAGATCGGCCTGGTCGGCCCGATGACCAACTCGGTAGGCAACGAAGCGAAAGTGCTCGTCGACTACGTCGGCCTCGAACACATGGAAGCCTTCGCCGATCAGCACGTCGCGCGGCATCGTGGGCGCAGCTTCGATATCAGCATGCTCGCCATGTTCTGCGTGGCCATGCGCCGCGAGGTGCTGGAACGCATCGGTTGGCTGGATGAGGCGTTCGGCATCGGCATGTTCGAAGACGATGACTATAGCCGGCGCATCCAGGCGGCCGGCCTGAGGACCGTGTGCGCCGAGGATGCCTTCATCCACCACTACGGGCAGGCGTCCTTCAAGAAGCTGATCGCCAGCGGCGAGTATCAAGCGCTGTGGGACAAGAACCAGGCGTACTTTGAAAGCAAATGGGGCACATGGACGCGCCCTGAACCGCAGCGCAAATCGGGTACCCCTTGACCAACCAAAGGAAGACACCGTGCTCAAGCGAATCATGAACAAACTCAACGGTAAGCGCGAAGGGATCGGCGCCGACAAGCAAGTCACGGCGGATCACTGGTCAGAAAACATGGCCGGCTCCGACGCCTTTTCTGCGGATGTCTATTGGCTGGCGGTACCGACCGTGCAACGCCGTCATCAGCATAAGGCAACGGCGGGCAGCGGCCATCCGGGCTGGGTGCAGTACTGCCTGAAGGAGTTTCTCGGCAACCCGGCGCCAGGCACACGGATGCTGAGCATCGGCTGCGGCACCGGCACCCTGGAGCGCGAACTCTACAGGCTCAAGGCGTTCGAGCACTGTGACGGCGTGGATATAGCGCCTGCCGCCCTCGAGGTGGCCAGAGCCGAAGCGCTGGCGATGGGCGCGTCGACGATCCATTACGCCCTGTGTGATATCGAACGCACTGACCTGCCGGCCAATCACTACGACGCGGTCTGGTTCAATGGCTCACTGCACCATATTCGCGAGCTGGAAGTGGTCTGCCAGCGGGTTCGCCATAGCCTTAAGCCTGGGGGCTGGCTGTTTTTCAATGAATATGTCGGGGCCAATCACTTTGCCTTTGATGCCCAGCAACGCGCGGCCATCAGCCATGCGTTCGGCTTGATTCCCGAGCATTTGCGCCGCTCATTCGTGAAGGGTTCATACGGCCAGGTTCAACAGGTCGTGCCACTGCCCGACCCCGCCGAGG
Source organism: Pseudomonas sp. GW821-FHT09D08 (assembly GCF_059416305.1). Classification (NCBI taxonomy): domain Bacteria; kingdom Pseudomonadati; phylum Pseudomonadota; class Gammaproteobacteria; order Pseudomonadales; family Pseudomonadaceae; genus Pseudomonas; species Pseudomonas sp. GW821-FHT09D08. Next base: position 25,008 of record NZ_JBWKOX010000031.1, on the reverse strand, counting down.
TGGTGAAAGTCGACCCGTCGGAAGCCGTGCGTTCGGCAGATATCCTGCAGGTGGTACAGGAGCACTTTGATGTGCGTGCGCTGAACCTCTGCGGCGGTTCGCTGCTGCAGTTTCTGCTGCACGGTATCGCCGGCAACTTCACCGCGGACAACCCGCAGTCCCTCAGGGTACTGCAGATGTTGTTCGACATCGAAGACGGGCTGATCGAGTCGGGCACGTTGAAAAGCGACTTTGTGGTGGTCGCCGCATCGCCGAGAACGTCCTGATGAGGTCGCCCCGCCCATGCTGATCGAGCGGCGCCCGTCTGGCCGGCAGCGCTGGCGCGCGGTGTATCACCAGTTGCCGTTGCCGGCCAGCGCGAAAAAACTCCTGGCAGTCATCTACCGACGTGCACTGCTGCCCGCTGTGCGCGCACTGCGCGGCGTCCTGCAACCGATGGAAACCTTCGCCAGCCCATCGTCGGCGCCTCAGCCACAACAGGCCGGTCTGGCGGATTACATTATCTGGGGGGCTATCGATTGGGATTTGCGCCACCAGCGCCCGCAACAACTGGCCCAGGCGCTGAGCGCCACCGGGCGGCGGGTCATCTACGTCTCGGCCTCGTTGATACACGCCCCCCAGGCCGGCTTTGAACTCGAGTCGCTGGACCAGACCCAGCGGTTGTTCCAGGTCAAGCTGTTTGCCCGGGGTGCACCGCTGATCTACGCCGCAGCGCCTGACGCCACACAGGTTCGGCAGCTGTGCGGCAGTATTGGCGAGGTACTCCTATGGGCCGGCTCCGCCCGGGTGATTTCACTGGTGCAGCACCCTTTCTGGTGTGACATTGCCGGTGAATTACCCAACAGTCGATTGATCTACGATTGCATGGACCATCATCAAGGCTTCGGCGACAACGCCCCGGGTATCCTGCACCTGGAGCAACGGCTGGTGCGCAACGCCGACGTTCGGCTGTTCACCTCCGACTGGCTGGCCGAGCAATGGCCGGCCCAGGCCAATGAAACCCGCGCGATCCTGCGCAATGCCGCCGACTTTACCCGGTTCTGCACCCCACCTGCCTCGATCTACCGGGATCGCTTGCAACGCGTGGTGATTGGCTACTACGGCGCCATTGCACACTGGTTCGACCAGGCGCTCGTGGCCCGCATCGCCGAGGCGTTTCCACAGCATGTGGTGCTGCTGATCGGCGCCGATACGGTGGGCGCGCAGGCGCAATTGCGTGGCTATGCGAACATAGAATTCATCGGCGAAGTGCCCTATGCCACCCTGCCCTACTACCTGCATGGCTTCGATGTGGGCATTGTGCCGTTTCATATCACGGCACTGACGCTCGCCACCAACCCGGTCAAGGTCTACGAATACCTGAGTGCCGGAAAACCGGTGGTCTCAGTCGACCTGCCAGAGATGCAGCAATTCGGCTCGCAGGTTCAGGTTGGCCGCGACGGCCCGGCGTTCATTGCCGCGATCACGCGGGCATTGCTGCCAGCGACGACCGAACAGATTGCCCAGCGTCAGGCATTCGCTGCCCGACAAACCTGGACACACCGCGCCGATACGCTCATCACCCTGGCCGAACGCCGCGACCACGCGGCACGCATCAGCGTGATCGTCGTGACCTACAACAACCTGGCGCTGACGCGGGCGTGCCTGGACAGCCTCGAGCACGACAGCGAGGGGCCTGAACTGGAAATCATCGTGGTGGACAACGCGTCCAGTGACGGCACCGCTGAATTTCTCTCGCAATGGGCGGCCGGCAGCGGCCAGACGATCGTACTCAACACCGACAATCGCGGTTTCGCCGCCGCGAACAACCAGGGCCTGGCGATCGCCAACGGTGAGTACCTGGTGCTGCTCAATAACGACACGCAGGTCACCAGCGGCTGGGCGAGTACCTTACGCCGGCATCTACAACGCAATCCCGAGCTTGGCCTGATTGGCCCGGTGACCAACAACATCGGTAACCAGGCCAGGATCGACATCGACTACGCCGACCTCGCAGGCATGCCACAAGCGGCTCGGCGCTTTACCTGCCGCCACCTTGGCGAGGTGGTCCGGCTGCCGACCCTGGCGTTCTTCTGCGTGATGATGCCGCGCAGCACCTACACGCGAATCGGCCCGCTCGACGAAGTCTACGGCCGTGGTTTCTTCGAGGATGACGACTACTGCCGACGGGTCGAACACGCGGTCCTGGTGAACGCCTGCGCCCGCGATGTGTTTATCCATCACCAGCTTTCGGCATCGTTCGCGCTCATGAACCGGGCTGAACGCCAAGCACTGTTCGAGCGCAACAAGGCGATCTATGAAGCCAAGTGGGGCCCGTGGGTGCCCCATGAACATGAGTAACTAAAGCTGGTCGTCTTGTGACAATAAAAATCCCCTGGGCGCGAAGCCAAGATCCCGGGCAGCCTCGGTATGCTCGAACACCAGGTCCTGGTTCATGCGCTGCGCCATCGCCGCCGACCAATGGCGGTAGCGCGGCAGCATTCGCAACAGCAACAGGGTCATCCGGAACCCCCAGAGCGGCACCGTGAGTAAACGCGGGCGGCGGTTCTGCGCCGTGAATACGCGGGTGACCATCTCCCGATAGGGCAGCGTTTCTGCACCGCTGAGGTTGTAGGCATGACGGCACACCTGGGGTGCCTGCAACGCACGCACGCAGGCGCTCGCCACATCCTCGGCATGCACGGGTTGACGCAGTCCCATCGCGCCGCCCAACAGCGGAAAAAAGCCGAAGCGGCGAATAAAACGCGCAATCTCGGTGATGTTTTTGTCGCGGCCCTGGTCGTAGATCAAGGTCGGGCGCAGGATGCACCAGTGCACCCCATGGTCCTGCGCCCATTGCTCAACACGTGCTTCGGCGTCGCCCAGCAGGCTGGCGAGACGCCGCTCTGCGGGGTCGACGGAGTGGCTTTTGCTCCACCGACTGGTCGAAGACAAAACCACGACTTTGCGCGCGCCACAGGCCTGCAACAACCCAAAATGCTGCTGCAGCGCCCAAATCGGTGCCACACAGATCCAGTAGGGAATGGACTCGGCATACTCGCTTACACCCGGTTCAGGAAGCTGTTGCCAACTGACCGTGTCACTGTCACGCCCGTACTGTGGCTGCCGTGAAAAAGCGACGACCTTAAACTGTTCGCGCGCAAGCACCGCAAGCAGGCAGTGGCCTACCAGGCTGCTGGCCCCCAGCACACCGACCGTGACCTCAGACATACCCACGGTTCTCATTCTGGTACGCCAGGCTGCCGGCGCACGAGCCGCTGTCCACCAGAATCACGTGTAGAACGCCTTCCCCGAGGGCCGACGCCACGCACTCGCCGATCAGCTTGCCGACGTTGTACTTAACGACGCTTACGTCGCAGCTATGGATGAAGCGTGGCAGCATCAAAACGCGCCTCCCATGAGTGTTGCAATGCAAATGCACGGGCTTTGTCCGCATTGCGCTCACACTGCAAGGCGGCCTCGGCCAGCCCGGCAATATCGCTGTGCGAGTGACTGATAAAAACACCCGGCAGCCCTGAACGGCCATGCATCTCGCCGAAGTCAGTCGAGATCACCGGCAATGCCAAGCCACGGTATTCGTAGTACTTGATCGGATCGACCGACGCGGTGAGCCGGGTCTTTTTGAAAGGAATCAACCCAACGTCGAACTCGGCCATGGCGGCCAACGCGGCGCCATGATTACCGGCGGGCAACACCACCACATTGCTCGGCAAGTGCCCGGGCGCGGCGCCGAAGATCGGCCCCATCAAACGAATCTCATCGTTGGGCCTGGCTTCAGCCAAAGCCGCCACCCAGACCCAGTCAAACCAGGCGGCCAGGGTGCCCACGTAACCAAAAACCTTTCCACTCGATGACATCGGCGCCGGCTTTACGGCAGAGATCGCCGCCAAGTCCAGGCCGTTCAGCACCAGACACACCTCGTTGCGATAACGCCGCCACTGTGCGTCGAGCACGGAACTCGACGTCCAGATGACGTCCACGCGCTGGGCAATCAGCCGCTCACGGTGCGCCAGGGCCGACCGCGAGAGACCGGTATAAAACGCCGGGAAATCGTCCATCGCGTCATACAAGGACGCGCAGTGACGAAGCCGCTGCAACAACAGATGTGCCAGGACCGAGGGCTTGCCGACCACGAGCAAGGCTGGGGAGGCGTGAGTGAATTGATCAATCCGCCTCAATGCGTGACGCCAGCAAAACCGGTTCACCCAGCCCGAGCCAGGTAGAGGTTCTATCGGTAGACCGCCAGGCTTGATCAACGTGAGCCATGGCGGCGTGCCACTGGATGGACTGGTTTGCGCGCAGGGCGCAGCCGCCTTGAGATCGCTCCACCTGGGCAGCCGCGTGGGATAAGGATCGACCCACAGCACCGACGCCCCTGTGCGGCTGTGCACCCAATCGACAAACTTGTGCGGCCGCTGGGCGAAGCTGTGCCAGGGCAACGGCGAGAGAAATACCAGGCGCGTCAAGAAAAGTGCTCGTGCAGGACCTTCACGATACGCCCGGCAGCCTGCCCATCGCCGTAGGGCGAAACACCTCGCACCATGCCACGGTAGGCCGATTCATCGTCAAGCAGGCGCTGTGCCTGCTCGATGATGCGTTCATAGTTGGCGCCCACCAGCTTGACGCTGCCCTGCTCCACCGCCTCAGGGCGCTCGGTTTCATCACGCATGACCAGCACCGGCTTACCCAGCGCCGGCGCCTCTTCCTGGACACCTCCTGAGTCGGTCAGGATGAAATACGCAGCTTTCATGGCGGCAATGAACGCCGCGTAACCCAGCGGCGCGCACAGCCTGAAATTCGGCATGCCTGCCAGGCACGCCTGGGCGACGTCCTGGATCTTCGGGTTCGGGTGCACAGGGTAAAGAAACTGAACCTCAGGATTGTTCTCGGCAAGGGTGCGCAACGCTCGGCAGATGTCGAGAAACGGCGCGCCAAAATGCTCCCTACGATGGACCGTCACCAGCACCAGGCGCTTGCTCGGATCCAGATCAAGGCCGATTTCCACCTCACTGGCGGCTGTCATGAGCAGGGCATCGATCACCGTGTTGCCCGTGACGAAAACATCCGCACTGGCTACATCCTCTTTGAGCAGGTTTTGCCTAGCGCTTTGCGTCGGCGCGAAGTGCCAGCGCACTAATTTACTGGTAAGGACCCGGTTGGCTTCCTCGGGGAATGGATGCTGCAGATCCCACGTGCGCAGGCCGGCTTCAATATGCCCTACCGGTATGCGCCGGTAAAAGCAGGCCAGGGCACTGGCCATCACGGTCGTGGTATCGCCTTGCACCAGAACAGCATCGGGCCGCTCTTCGAGCAGGACAACATCCAACTTGAGCAATAACTGCCCGGTCAGAGTGGCCAAGGCCTGATTGGGTCGCATGACGTCCAGGTCGATGTCGGGCTCGATGCCGAAAAACGCCAGGACCTGATCCAGCATACCGCGATGTTGTGCCGTGGCGACGACGCGCACATCGGCCCAACGTTGTTGTTTCAAGGCCAGAATGACTGGGGCCATTTTGATAGCTTCGGGACGTGTCCCGACCACGCAAAGGATTTTTTTTTCCGACACGTCAAGCCTATTTCCCTATCCGATAAGTGGCTGAAACGCTCAGGCGTTCAAGGCCCACGCTCACGCACATTCCGCTGTGCTGTTTTGGTGTTGTGGTGGTTTAAATGCGGACTGCCGGACATCGAGATGTGCCATGCCGAGACAGGTTCGTTCCGGCTTTCAACACCGATACCGCAGCATAGACACAGACTGCAATACCTGCACGGTGGATGGACTAAAGGACGATCTGGTCCTGAGGAATTCCCGCAAATCTACGCGAGAGAATGAGCGCACCGGTTCATGCCTGCTGCGGTTGCTCTGGAAATGACGTGACCGACCTGTCGTTCGAGCCTGAAGGCCGGCCAGACACAGTGCATAACAGGCCAGCGTGGCTATCGGTTTTTTTGGACGCGTATGTGAAAACGTCTGTTCAGGCCTGGCTGATATCCAGCAATCGAGGCATGGCGATCGCCAGATAGTCCTGCGTATCGAGCACCATCGACGCATCCAGCCGCCCCGCGTTGAAGGCTATTTCGGCGTAGCCTGTGGTCAAGGCCGGATCGACGATCAATTGAATCCGCTCGTCGAAAACAAACGGAGGGATGGCGCCGATCCGGCACCCGGTCAGTTCCATGGCGGTTTCGGCCTTCACCAGCTCGGCTTTTTTCCCGCCCAGGGCCGCTCCGACTTTCTTCATGTCCAGCTTCTGGTCGCCCGGCAGTATCACCAGCGCATAGGGGCCGGCCTGGCCCTTGAGGGCGCAAAGCATGGCCTTCGCGCCTTGGCCGGGCTCGGTGCCACGGATTTCGGCGACGCGCGCCGACTGGCCCTCGGCATCGTGCATCAACACCCGGTAAGAGGCTGAGCGGGCATCGAGTAATGCCACGAGGCGATCGAACATGGGATGCATGGAGTTTTCCTCTGGTTTACAGGAACAGGTCGTAGGACAGCTTGCTGATCAGAATCACCAGTAACACCAGGAATAGAGCCCGGACAAAGGGCACGCCTTTATGAACCGCCAGCCAGGTGCCGGTGAGCGCGCCCAGGATGTTGAATGCCGCCATGGGGATTGCGATCAGGTAGAGCACGTTACCCGTCGGAATGAAGAATATCAGTGCCGCTACGTTGGTCGCGATGTTCACTAGCTTGGCCGATGCCGAGGCATGGAGAAAGTCGAAGGCGAAGCAGCGGATAAACAGGAAGATCAGGAAACTGCCAGTGCCGGGACCGAACAGACCGTCGTAGAAACCGATGGCGCCGCCGATGACGATCGCCAGCAGTTTTTCCTTGGTACCGATGCGCATGGGTTTGTGCAGGGCGCCGAAGTCTTTTTTCCAGAAGGTGTAGATCGCCATCAGCACAATCAACACCAGCACCGCCGGCCGGATCATCGACTGGGGTACGAACGACACGGTGGCGGCTCCGAAGAAGGCCATGACAAAGGCCGCGCAGGCGGCGGGGATCACAAGCCCCCAGTCGATCACCACCTTGCGCACGAAGGACCGGGCCGCGAATGCGGTGCCGCAGGCGGCCGCGACCTTATTGGTCCCCAGCAGCGCCGCCGGTTGAGCGGTGGGTAGCACGTTGAATAGCGCGGGAATCTGGATCAGTCCGCCGCCGCCCACCGCCGCATCGATCAGGCCGGCGGCGAAGGCGAACACGCAAAGGATGACAATATCGACCATGAAATCAGGCTCTGACTATATAGGGTTGATGAGGGTCCAGCGGTACCACGCGTGCCGGGTCATTGACCCCGAAGACACGCAACATCCAGCGATCACGGCCGTCGTAGCGGGGGGTAAAACCATCCCGGGCATGCAGGGTTTGCTGGTTCTTGAAGATCAGCATGTCCCCCGGTTGCAGCATGATGTGGTGCACGACATCGGGATGATTGGCGGCGGCGGCAAACAGCTGGAGAGCAAACTGCGCAGGGGCGCAGGTCGCTTCGACACTCGCTTTGTTGTAGCGGCAATACAGGCCATCGGTTGCGCTTCTGTAGAGCAAGGGGACGTTTTCCAGCACATTCCCCTGTTTGCCGAAGGAGGCCGGTCGGCGAACGGTAAAGTTCGGTCGTGACAGTTCTTCTTCGACGTAGGCCGGCAGAATGGCCAGCACCTCGTCAATGGCGACGATCCGCGTCGGCACGTCGAGCTCGCAGCGCAGGCCGGTCAGGGACAGGTACTCCGGACAGGCCGACAACTGCGAGATGGGTTCGCAGGTCAAAGGCAGGTGAGGGTTGTCGACATGCATGTCCAGATCCGCCCGCGAGCCATAGGAGCTCTTTTCGGTCTCCCGCTTGCGCTTGGGCGATACGTGACGGAACACGGAGTCGGTGCTTTCACCCTCGTACGCCAGCGGACGGGTTTGCAGAGTGTGCAGCACGGACAAAATAGCCCCGGCCAGAATCGACAGGTTCTCGATACCCGGCTCCAGGTCATAGGGCGTGGCGGGCAGTTGCGGGTCCAGCGGCAGCCCCCTGACGATCATCGCCACGTCACGGGCCTGTGGAAAATTGCGCAGCTGCTGGATTTTCTCGGTGCCCAGGACACTTTCCAGCAACCGCCCCAGGACCGGCATGTGGCGGATCCCCGAGGCGCTATCGGTCACGTCCAGCGACGCCAGCCCGGCCTGAAGTGTGCGTTGTTCTTCCAGCGATAGATGAATTTGCGGTATCTCCCGTCGGGTCGAAGTCACTGCTTTTTTTTCCAGCCTTTCATGAATGACTTCATCAATACACGCTGCGGCTTTCCCGATTACTTCATCCAGCTTCGACACGTCCTTGCGCTCCTGTTTGCACCATCCATGTGGGTTGAACGGGAAGGTTAACGGAAGGGCCTTTTTTGTGTTGCAATGCCGCGTTGTGAAAAATGCAATGAGGTGGAAAGTGGCATTGAATATGTTGGGGGAACTTGAAGCCTTCGCGACCGTGGCTCGCAAGCGCAGCTTCGTCGCCGCGGCACGGACGCTGGGGCGCTCCCCCAGTGCACTGACCCGTGCCGTTCAAGCCCTGGAGGAAAGTGTGGGGCTCAAGTTGTTCAATCGCTCGTCCAATGCCGTGAGCTTGACCGAAGCGGGCGAATGCTTATTGCCCCACGCGTACAAAATGCTCGATCTGCAACGTGAGGTGGATGAAGACCTGGCCGGCCTCAGCGGCCTGGCCTCCGGCTGGATCCGTTTTTCCGCCCCCGAGGTGCTCGGACACGGGGTATTGCCCGGGTTGATCGCGCAATACTGCGAGCGATATCCAGACGTTAACATCGATGTGATCTTCACCGATGAGATCATCGACCCGGCCAAGAGCAAGCTGGACTTCTCGATTCGCGGCGCGTTTCCACAATCCAGCGACTTGATCGGCTTTGCGCTGTGGAGTTACTCACGTCACCTGTATGCCAGCCCCGGCTACTTGGAGCGCAACGGCATGCCCGACTCCATCGAGGCACTGGAGGCGCATTCGCTGATCCTGCATACGGCGCCGCGGATTCTCAAGGAGTGGAATTTTCGCAGCGAGGAGCAGGCCATCAGCTCTCGGGTTCATCCAAAATTTCGCTTCAGCTCCGGCCTGGCGGTATTCCAGGCAGCCCTGGCGGGCGTCGGGATCGCCCGCCTGGCCGATTGGATGGCGGAACCCGAAGTGGAAACGGGGCGCCTGCTCCGGGTGTGTCCTGAGTACAAGCTCACTTCCAGCAGCGGTGAGAGCCCACAGATGCACGCGGTATACCCGGCCGGAAACTTGCCGCTGCGGGTGAAGGCATTGATGGAGATGATCCGTGGCTTAGGTGAACGCCTCGAATGTAAACGCGGCTCAGCACCTCTATGAAGTCGGCCCTCGAGTCGCTGTGAGGGGAATTCATTCAAGCATTCTGAATCGCCCCGGCACCGTAGACATCTCCAGCCTGCCAGGCTACGTTCATTAATGAGGCGTCATGGGAGGAAGGTAAAGGGTGTAGGCGCTGACCTTAGACTCCTTGTTCGAACGCTATATTGGGCTCCACTCTAAGTGCTCCCGCGGGCAAGCAAAGCGTGTGTTACTCGGCGATTCAGCCATCCAATTTGGTCATGCAAAATCACAATGGAAGTCACGGAGCAACTGAGTGACTGGCTCTCCCATCAAGCTCACACCAATGCAGTTGCAATCTTTCTGGAACGCCAGGCAAATCCCAGCACCATCAGCAGCCCTAGCCCCGCCACTGCCGCTCCAGCCAGGGAAATCGCCGGATAACCTAGCCCTGCATTGATCACCGCACCGCCCAGTGCCGCACCAATCGCATTGCCGAAGTTAAACGCACCGATGTTCACCGCCGAGGCCAGATTGGGCGCGTCCTTGGCAGCTTCCATGACGCGCATCTGTAGCGGCGGCACCAGGGCGAAACTGGCGATACCCCATATCAGGATGGCAACGGCCGCCGGCAGCGGCCAACGCATCAGTACCGTAAACGCCAGCAACACGAGAATCAGCACGCTCAGCGAAACGATCAGTGTGCGATCTATCGAGCGGTCGGCGGCCTTGCCGCCCCACATGTTGCCCAGTGTCAGGCCCACACCGAACAGAACCAGCATGGCGGTTATGTAGGCGGTGGACGCGTGGGTCTCGCTGCTAAGGATCGGCGCGATGTAGGTGAAGACGGTAAACATTGCGCCCGAACCGACTACCGTGAGGGCTAACGCGCCCAGCACCGGGCCACGGCCCAGTACCCGAATTTCGGCCATTACACCGACGCCTGGCGGCGCCTTCAGGTTGGGCAAGGCGAACCATAACGCGACCATGGCGACCACGCCGAGGCCGGTAATGCCCCAGAATGCAGTGCGCCAACCGAACATTTCGCCAAACCAGGCGGCCAGCGGCACACCGCCAATGGTCGCCAGGGTGAGGCCCATAAACATTGCCGCGACCGCTCCGGCACGTTTCTCAGGGGCGACCACGCTGGCAGCAACGATAGAGCCAACGCCAAAGAACGCACCGTGGTTCAGTGAGGTCACCACCCTGGCGATCATGAGGCTGTAGTAATCGGTCGCCAGGGCTGACATCAGATTACCCAGGGTGAAAATCGCCATGAGTCCGATCAGCAGAGAGCGCCGGGGAATCCTGCCGGTAGTCAGGGTCATCAGCGGCGCGCCGAGCAGTACACCCAGGGCGTAAGCACTGACCAACAGGCCCGCGGCGGGAATAGAAACACCGAGATCCGCAGCGATGCCCGGCAACATGCCCATGGGGGCGAACTCGGTAACACCGATGCCAAAGGCACCTATGGCAAGTGCGACAAGTGGTGGATTGATACGCATGGAAGGCTCCTTATCTATGCCGCCAATGCTACGATCCAGCGTTTTAAGGCGGTAGATAGCATTTCTGGCAATCACCTATGCGTAAGGAGCACAAATGGACTTCAACGGCAGATCCGGTGACATGCTCGTGTTCGCCACCGTGGCGCAGGAAGGCAGCCTATCGGCTGCCGCGCGTGCATTAGGGCTCACACCCTCGGCGGTCAGTCGGATCATCGCGCGTACCGAACAGCGCCTTGGCACCCGGCTGCTGTTGCGCACCACCCGAGCGATCAGCTTCACTGCCGAGGGCGAGGCTTTCCTGCGCGGCGCCCGGCGTATCCTGGCCGACATGGCTGAGGTGGAAGAAGCCATCGCCGACCAGGGCGTACCCAGGGGCCGATTGCGGGTCAGTGCCGCCCTTGGCCACGGGCGGCTGGCCATCGTCCCCCTGGTGGCGGCATTCAGCGCCCGCCATCCGAACATCTTGGTCGACCTCACCCTCGGCGACGAAGTGGTCGATATTCTCGGCGGCCAGGCCGATGTGGCGGTACGTTTTGGCCATCTGCCCGACAGCCCGCTGACCGCGCGCAGAATCGGCGACACCGGCCAGGTAGTGGTGGCATCGCCCGAGTATCTGCAACGCCACGGCATCCCTCGCGAACCGGAAGACCTGCTACGGCATAACTGCCTGCGCTTCAACTTCCGGCGTGCCGAACCCAACTGGCCGTTCATCCGCGACGCAAGAGAGTTCTCCCTGAAGGTCTGCGGCAACATCGAATGCAGCAGTGGTGAAGCGCTGGCACAACTTGCGCGAGTAGGTGCGGGCATTGCGCGTATCGGCGAGTTCAGCGTGAGCGAGGATCTGCAGCGCGGTGACCTGATACCGCTGCTGGAAGCCTGGAACCCCGGCGACCGGGAACCGATTCATGCGGTGTTCGTAGGCGGCTCGGCAATGCCGGCGCGGGTGCGATTGTTCGTAGACTTCTTGCTGGAGCATCACCGGATGTAAGCGGTGGCGTCAGCTGATTGAACGGATCATTGGAATGGATCAATGAGAGATTAGGAATGCAGGTGTGCGAAATGACCTGGTCGGCCCGGGTCTCGTTGTTCGCCAGGTTCCACCGCGCGCCTCATGCGATAGCGCATAGAACGACGACAGCGACGGCTGATTATCCAGATCGATGAGCAGGGTACGGATCCCTGCATCGGCGCAGAACGCGCCCAGATTGACGCCAACCGCAGTTTTACCCGGCCCGCCTTTGGTTGAAACGACCGCAGTGACTTTCATGATATTGACCTCGAAATCGTAGGATTTGAGATGCATTCCTGCGGGTCACGCTGTGCGCTTTGATCACCCCGGAGAAATCCAATCGTCCGAAAATCCGTTGACAAGGCGAGCGGCGGCATCCGGCCAGAAGCGGTCACTGCGCATCACATCCCCGGCCTGAAAGCCTGGATAGCCGAGTTGACCGTTCACGATGCAGTGCAGCAGCATGTGATCAATCATTAAGTGCTTCCAGGAAACCTATGCATAGCCCTGTAGATCTTCATGAGTTGTTGGCGCACGTCAGAGATGAACCGTCGTTCATACGATTTATCGAAGCCCTCGGTGTAGATTTCGCCAGCGGGCGTTTAATTGAAAAGACATCGCCTTCATCGGTCTATGGGCCAAGTGCTCTTGGCTGGGAAAATGTGTCCGTTGACGCGTTTTTTGATGCGGCGGCTTCGTGGGCAGACGCCAGTTCCCGACTTGCCCAAGAGGATAGGTCGATACCCAATGTTTGGCATCGCTGTGCGGCCATTTTGCTGGCTGGGAAGTATTATGAGTGACACGGGTACGACATCCGTAACGTGGAAGGGAACCGTGGACGGGATGTTGCCAAAGAACCAACGCAATAAGCTTTTGGTTGAAGCCGAAGCCTACGGTTTAACGTTGAATGATCTTGCTGCCACCTTCGAGGAATTCGGCGTGGCCCCCAGCAATCTGCTGAACGAGCTATCCATAGCGGTTGCTGAAGGCTACTTGGCAGGGGCTTTGACTTACGAGTTCTGCGATGGCGTCATGAACGGGCTCATCGCTGCCATCGTTGATGTGGGCATGACCAATGACATGCCGCAGCCTGCTTTCTCGCTTTATCAGGCCTTTGATCAGGGGGAGTGGGTGCGCCATGATGATCCGCCGGAGATTGATACCATTGAGAAATATGTTGATACCATTGAGAAATATGTGAAGCCGCTGGTTGTGCAGATAGTGCGTGAGTTTCAGGGTGGTAGCGGATATCGGCCAGAAGCAGATCTTTAAGCTGGAAAAATAAATCCTTCGAATTTCTTCCCGCTTTGAGAGTTTGTCTACGCACTTTTACGCTCTCTGGGCTGGTAAGCAGAGTTGGGAAATCAACTCGTCCCCTCTTCAAAAGTAGGTGCAAATGATGGCTCCCTTCGTTCTTCAGGACTTTGACGTTGGATGGGTCGCTACCGACGCCCTCGGACAGGTTGCGCTCTTCACTACAGGTGGCCCCGGACCAGTTCCTGATTCCGCGATACCCTCCGTCGAAAACTCCGAAGAATTTGTCCTTTCCTTGCCGAAAGTGTCCGATGTAGATCGGGCCACTGTTGGGGCTGGTGCAAACGCTTTCGTTGAATTTGCTAAACGTGGGTTCTTTGCTTACGACTGGTCGGACGTTCATCGCGATTCACGCCAGGCGTTGAGGGGGTATGAGCTGCAATACCGTCCCCAGAATCCACTGAAACTATTCGATTTGCCTGCCCCATTACGGGCATTGACTGAGGTTACCCGGCTATCTCACGTAATCTTCGGAGCATCCATCATAGTGATAGGTGATCAGGTTTCTTAGCGTTTATTCGGCGATTAGGGACCGCTTTTTTGGGGCGGAAACGTTCAGTTGAGTACGGTAGCTATCGGCCAAAAGCGGACATAACGAAAACTATCCCGTGCCAGTAACGTTGGGACTGAGGTAACCGTCCGGCAAAGTCACCTACCAAATCGATTTGAGTTAAACCTACGGGTGACAAAAACTAAACCCAGTCACACCCCCAACTGGATATCAAACTCGCTCGCCAGACGCTTGCGGCCTTTGGCAGTGACTATCAATGCACGCGAATCCAGGGTATGTACAAGCCACTTGTCCCGCACCATATGGCCCAGCAACGCCGCGCCTAGGGTGCCGCCTACATGGGCGCAGCGCTGGCTCCAGTCGAGACAGGGAAAGGCAAACCGGCGCCGCGCCTGGGTGTCGGAAGTGAGATTCATGCCCATTTGGGTCAGGTGCTCAATGCCCTTGGGGGTCAGTCCATAGTCGCCCTGTTCTTGGCACATCCACTCGCCCACCAGCAAGGCATCGTGCAACATGACACCCACCTCCCCGGCCAAATGGTCGTAGCAGGTGCGGGCATGGCGCAGATGGCAGGGCGTGGAGGGTTTGAACGCCGGCACCTCGAATGAGGTAATGGACAACAGCCCTTCCAATGCCTTGGCGACATCGGCACTTGCGAGTTGGAAGTACCGATGCTTCCCTTGGGAAACCAACGTCACCAGCCCTTGCTCCAGCAGTTTCTGAAAATGGCTGGACGCCGTGGAAGGACTCTTCTGCGCGACTACAGCCAACTCGGTGGCCGTACGGGCCCGGCCATCTAGCAAGCAGCACAACATGCGCGCCCTGGCAGGATCGGCAATCGCCGAGGCGACATTGGCCAGGCGCAATTCCGATTGCTCAACATCCATTGTTCGATGCTCCTCGAAGTGAAACCGTCATCGCAAGCATAACCTACGAGCCAACATGGAGGAGATGGCGATGAAGAACACCCGTTTTTTTGGAAAAACTGTACTGACGTGTACGTTCATCCTGGCAGTGGTCGGCTGGGGCATAGGTTTTTACGGGCCACCCATTTACATGCAGGCCGTCATGGAACGCACCGGTTGGCCGATCGCCCAGGTATCGGCAGCCGTCACCCTTCACTTTCTCAGCGGCACACTGGTCATTGCCAACCTGCCACGGATTTATGCCCGCTTCGGAGTGCCTGCCATTACGGTGCTGGGCAGCATCGTGCTGGGAGTCGGGGTGAATATCTGGGCTCAGGCCAATCAGGTGTGGGTGCTGTACGCCGGCGCCATCTGCTCGGGCATCGGCTGGGTCACGCTGGGTGCCACCGCCGTGAATACGTTGATCGCTCCTTGGTATGTCAAAGAGCGGCCCAGGGCTCTGGGCAAGGCATACAATGGTGCCAGTATGGGCGGGGTAATCTTCTCACCCTTATGGGTGTTTTTGATTGAGCGTTTTGGCTTTGGTGCGGCGGCGCTGGTGATCACTATCACCGCAATGGCGCTGATGGGCAGCTTCGCCTTTCTGGTCTTCAACAAAACCCCGCAAAGCGTGGGCCAGCATCCCGACAACGAAGCACTGCCGGAACCCATCGCAACCAGCGCCATCGTCGCGCCCTGGACTGCCGCGCAGACCCTCAAGTCAGCGAAGTTCCGTACCCTGGCCGCCGGGATGTCGCTGGGGCTGTTCGCGCAGATCGGTTTGATCGCACACCTGTATTCGATCCTGGTGGGACGCATGGGCGCCCATAACGCCTCATTCGCCATGGGCCTTGCCACCGCCAGCGCAATGGGCGGTCGTTACCTCGCCGTACGGCTGATGACCCAGGGCATCGACCGTCGTCAACTGGCTTGCCTGGGCTACGCCATCCAGATGCTCGGGACGCTTATGCTGCTTGGCCTGGACAGTCACCCGGCAGTCGCGTGGGTGGCGGTGCTGCTGATCGGTTCAGGCATCGGAAATGCCACCTCCTTGCCACCGCTGATCGCACAGACCGAGTTCAGCCGCGAACAAACCGCCAAGGTAATCGCGTTAATGGTGGCGATCAGTCAAGCCACCTATGCTTTTGCTCCGGCGTCCTTCGGCCTCATACGCTCAAACTTTTCAGATCCGGGCGATGCAATCATCGCCCTTGTGACCGCCGCAGCGGCTGCACAAATACTGGCGATCCTGTCATTTTATCTCGGTTCTACCGCGCGCCCATTCGGTAAAATCGCCTATTGATGCCATCCTTCGGCCAGGTACTTACGCTGCCTGGTCGCCCCTATCCTGCCCTGGACTTGGGCTCTGTATGAAATCCTTTGAAATATCGATTCCGGTAAAATCAGCCGCCATAAACGCCAGGAGGCCACGATGGCAAAGCGGTATGAACTCCCTCATGCAGCCGCCGATATCTTCACTGAAACCCGCTGCAGAGGAAGCCCGCGAGCGGATGATCGCCTGATGCTCAACGGTATCCTTTGGGTGCTTTGCTCGGGCGCAGACTGGCGTGACATGCCGGAGCGTTTCGGCCCTTGAATGAAGGAAAATCGCCGCATCATTACGCGCTTCGAAAGTAACCATCCAGCGAAGTCGCCTTCCCTATCCCGGCCAGTGCGGATGAACAACTGTCCGTCCAGGGTCTTTGCCCAGTTTTTCCGTCGTGCGCGACAGCGGCGGCGACTCGATGGGCAGTTTCTCCGTTGCGCGGCCAAAGAAGTTCTTCAGCCTCAGACAGAGAGCAACATAGGTATGGACGTTCTGTACCGATCACTCATTTCCTTTCAAAAGCGTCAATCCCTGTAAGTTGAGCGGATAGTGCCCAAAGGCGTTCGGCTTGTTCAGGGTCGGCGGCATAAGGCCGAACGCCGACAAAGGATGGTGGTTCGCTTGCATCCAGCGAAGCGATCTCACAGTCCTCACAATATAAGCCTCCCATGCCATTCAACTGTGGAGCTGTTGCGGCCCAAACTTGGGTTGCCGCACCTTGCTGCGTCGTCTTGAAAGTCGGATCGGCAAGGTGGCCGTTGACGTCTAGCCAGCCGGCGGCAATCATTTCATCCTGCGCCAGATGACGCTGGAGCGGAGTGAGAATCTTGCCGGGGTGAAGGGAGAAAGCCCGGACACCCTCGTGTTGACCAAGCCGATCAAGGTGGACAGCAAACAATGCATTGGCCGTCTTCGACTGCCCATATGCCAACCACTTGTCGTAGCCCTGCGTAAATTGCACATCGTTCCAGCGGATACCCGATTGGTGATGCCCCGCCGATGACACTACTACCACCCTTGCTCGACCCTTGAGCGCAGGCCATAGCAAATTCACGAGGGCGTAGTGCCCCAGATGATTGGTGGCGAACTGTGCCTCCCAACCCGCCCCTACACGGGTTTCCGGGCAAGCCATGATTCCCGCGCTGCCGATCAGGATGTCGATGTGTCGGTCGCTTGCCAAGAAACGCAGTGCGAAGTCATGCACGCTGGCCAGGTCGGAAAGATCAAGTCGCTCGACTTCCACATTGGGGATTCCGTCAGTCTTTGCGCGAGCAGCTTCAACATCACGTGCTGCAACAACGACACGCGCGCCCGCATTGGCCAGTGCTCTTGTCGTCTCCAGGCCCAGGCCGGAATGCCCCCCGGTGACAATGGCGGTGGTGTTGGATAGATCGCACCCTTCAAGTACCTCTGCTGCGGTGGTTACCGCTCCGTAACCCGAGTGGATAGGAGCCTGTTTGCTGGTCATGGCGTGTCCTTGTGAATCTGACATGGAATAGGGGCAAAACCCATGGCCACCATTGTCTAGACTAGACTTGGGACTGTGAATGCAACAAAGTCCAATTATCTGTCGAGATCGTCCTGCACACCTTATGGATCCCCTTTCCGAAACCCTCTCTCTTCTAAATACTCATAGCTCCTTTTTTGCAGGTCTGAAGGCTGGTGGAGATTGGGCCATCGATTTTCCACCACCCGACGGCATCAAGTTCAATGCAATCGTTGAAGGGACTTGTTGGCTAATGGTGGAAGGCGTGGAGCAACCTATCCGATTGACGGCCGGAGACTGCTTTCTTTTGCCACGCAAGCGGGCGTTTTCACTCCGCAGCGACTTGTCATTTCCGGCCATGCACTCGGATGCGATTTATCGCCATGCCGTCAATGGCATCGCCAGTTGTGGGACAGCCGATGAGTTTTTCCTGATCGGGGGACGTTTTGACTTCGGTGAGGAGGCTCGCCTTCTATTTGACGGATTGCCTCCCGTCGCCATCATCAAAAGTGGTTCGGATCAAGCTTGTGTGCTGAATTGGGCCTTGCAGCGTATTGCTCATGAACTTACCAATCCGGCTCTTGGTAACTCGATTGTGGTTCAGCATCTCGGCCACATCATGCTAGTGCAGGTTCTACGAATGTATTTGATCCAAGAAGGAAATACCGCACCGAGCTGGTTGCTTGCTATATCTGATCCACGTATCGGGGCAACCATTCAAGCCATTCATGCCGATCCGGCGCGTTCTTGGTCAGTAGAGAACCTTGCCAAAATCGCGGGTGTTTCTCGCTCGACCTTCGCTTTGCGATTCAAGCAAAAATCTGGTGTCGCCCCTTTAGAGTACGTCTTGCGCTGGCGCATGCAATTAGCGACGAGATTGTTGAAAACAAACCGCACTACCATTTCGTCCATAGCACAAAAGCTGGGCTATGACTCCGACAGTGCTTTTAGCCACGCTTTCAAGCGCATTATGACGTGTTCACCTCGTGAATACAGAGAGAGAGTGGCACCCTATCCCAGCAGGAGGGCTGATCTTCAGTAGGCTGACGAGGTACATATTTTGATAAGTCAGTCAGGCAAAAAAAGCCTGCATCGCTGCAGGCTTTTCCCTATCTGGCTCCACGACCTGGACTCGAACCAGGGACCCAATGATTAACAGTCATTTGCTAGCTGTTAGTCGCAACGGTGCCAGGGAAGAACGTGGTGGAGAGATCGGGTTACTGCATAGCGTGAGCCGCATGAACGCAGCACGCCACGAAAGTTAGTCGGGTTGGATTGGGTTGTCAAAGCGTGGCAAAGCAATGACTTGTAGGAAAAGGAGGCGGCGGCAGTCAGCTACCGGGTCACCTACAATGCGTGTCTGAGCGGTTCGACCTCCAGATGGCGTTACTTCGAAGTTGTGGCAATTCGTAGCTACAGTACTAAAGGACAGACTATATTTAAAATTACCAAACCACCAAAGAATGGAATCGTGAGCTGACCTTGTTTGCTGACGCCCTATCCAGCAGCCTTCACTACCTACAATGACAGAAGAAAGTCCTTCCAACCGCGTAAAGCTCGTTCGAAGTCATCCAAACTTATAGTTATTGAGAAGTCCTCATCATAAAGTGAATAAATTTTAACTCCACTTTTCGAAATATGGGTTGCCCAGGCATCACGGGCCCATTCAGTGGAGACCTCATCCTCTCGCCTCACTGCTATCAATCTATTCAGGCCCTCGTCTAGCCAAGGAATAGTTTCGACAAAAGGTCCCCCTCCATCGTCGATCAATAGGCAAGCAAGAATATCTACATCATCAGGCCCCAACGCATCCGTGCTACACCAAGGTATTGCTACCCCAGTTGATTCTTCCAAAAAAAACTGAATACTCATCTTACTCCTTACATCAATGGATATAAGGTCGGCTTTAAGACTCACCAACCTCATCTTGACTCCACTAAAACCGGCTACAACTCAAAAACCCATGACTATTTTCTTTAACTTTGACCACAGTAGGCAGCGAACCAGCACACACTTAACTACGAGATAGCCAAATAGTAAAAACGTTGCCTGCCCCCACCACTCACTAAAAACACCACACCTCCACTCTAGTTGACTAGCGGACAGGATTATTTATTGCGCTAGCGCTAGCGCTAGCACTAACCCAAAACCCAAAACCATATATTCCACGCACAAAATCTTCGTGCAACCGCCATTGACCAATGTCACTGAAGAGGCTTGCATTTTATAACTGATAGACCTTGAGCAAGCACCTCAAACCCCGTACCACCATAGTCTTTCAGACTATATTTAACACCCTTAAGTTGATCAGCCGAGACATCATCCATTTCAATTTCGCTCAAGTAAAAGCTCCCACACACTTCAGGAATTTTTTAGCAGTGAACCCCCGCAAACCCTAAAACAACTTCAAACGCCGACTGTTCAGACTCATAAAGCATCTCAAGGTCAACTTTATAAGCATCAATTATTTGCCCGCCATTTTCACGCTGCACGCTGAGTCCCAACACAAGATTTAGATTATAAAAATCAAAATCAGAAATAATGAAAAGCGTTTTCAACGCCTTCAAAACTTTTTTCAAGTGCTCGCATATTTTCTTCCTTAATAATAAGGATGCACGCCAGGTCTCGTGCCCTTAACGTTCTGATTCCTGTCCACATCTCGCACATGATGGTGAGGATTTGGATGAGCAAATAGGAGAAAATAGGGGCCAGACCAACACTTTCATTTTTAAATGAGTAACTCTGCTGGGCTTTATAAAAACGTGGTCTGCCCCCGATTTCTCACCCCGATTGCTCCACGGCTCGGTAGCTCGTTTTTAACCGGATGGTTATTTACTTTTCTGAGCGACCATAAGTGCTCGATCAATCATATCGGAAGTAACGTAAGGCACAAATCCCATCCTATCACCCATCTCAAAACTCTTCTTATACTCATCTAAACGCCCAGTATCACCAGCCATTGCTAGTGCAGCCAAATGTCGGATTGGCATTGCACCTTTAACATCTGTTGGCAGCGCTCTATAAACCCTCAACCCCTCGTCAATATTTTGAGAGCGAGCCCAGGAGATAGCCTTATCAGACAACCTAATAATATCATCACTAGAAAAATTCGAAAATTTCTCCGGAGCTTCATTACTAACTATAATTGGAGCATTGCTACTGCCGTCACCAATTATGAAAGAAACAGCCTCAGAAAATTCTTTGGTCGAAATGGAAGGCATAAGCGAAACTCGAAAATGGTCCGAGCGCTTACCTACAGATGGGATAACCTGAAGTTGAGCCTCTCCGACAGCGGCGAGGCAAAAATAATCACCAACTTCATCCTTGTTACAAACCCAACCCTGCTTCTTCAAGATGGAAACAATATCTTTTTCTTTCATTATTTGGCACCAGGAAAATTCATAATCTCAATGGTAATTCCGTTAGGATACCCTTGTTCCTTTAACAGCACACCCGACTTCAGGCCAAAGCTTTCAGCCACTTTGCCCCTAGAAATTGAATTCCCATTTTTTATTTGAGGGGAAATCTCGGACTGACGAATACTTATGTCCGCACTCCCTATCTTAACCTCAATAATCCTAATGCAAATAGGGTGCAAAAACACCGGCGCAAGGCCGGTGTAGAAAGTGTCAGATCAAGTGAAACCTCTACAACTCACCAAACTTCATGGGTCTCGGCTCTGTAATTCTTTTCAATACGCTCAACAAGCAATGGCGCGCTGATAATTCCTCTTGTGGAATGCTTCAGCTCTTCCGAGCTAATCTTTCTCTCCAGCCGAAGTGCTTCGCTTCCATTCCACAGCCAAATAGAGCCTCCCGGCCCGCCATTCCTGGAGCGGAACGTAGGAAACATTTGTAACCTTTCGGGAACGGGAACATTTGCCACAACGGATAGAAACCCTTGATTTACCGCACTTTGAACAACAAAGAATGCGGAAAATTGTGGCTCACCATCAACAACAACTGAAAAATCTTTTGGGTGTTCATTATGAAATCCGGGAAAAACACGAATTAAAAAACCAAATTCCGGATGCTTATGAGTAATTTGCGCATATGCGACACCCTGCGAGGTTAACACCTGCAAAATGTCGCCCAGCTTTATCTTCTTAGCCATTTAAAACCCTTCATATCCAGCTTTTTTCAGCAGCTCAGCGCCGCGAATCAAACCCTGCTCATACTTAGTCGGTTTTTTGACAGACGATATAGGGCTGATCATATTAATTAACGTGCCGCCATCTTTACCAAGGCCATGGTAATCGATCAGTGTTTGCTCGACTGCCCGTGCGTCAGCACGTAGTAGACAATTACTGTCGGCTACACGAGGCCAGACAAAGCTTCTACGTAACACTCAAATTTTTCGATCGCCTTCAAAATTGCTGGCGTGAATGGAGCCACTTAAAAATCTCCCCCTTCTGTGCTGACCTATGGCGATTTAAAAAGAATCAGCATGGAGGCAATAGATTCATAGGGATTCCTTAGGGGCCGGCTCTGATTCTGGAAAGTTAATATTGTCCTTTAGTGCAATCGCTGAGATCGCCTAAGCACCGCTCCTGTAAGCGCAATATGCAGCAATTACTGTTCGTACAGAGCCTAACAAATCCCTAATAATCGAAGATCCTCAACAAGGTCTGCTGCCTCTTCCGGAGTCAGTTCTTTCAGCATAGAGGCAAGGTCAATCTGCTCGATCAGCTTTAAGGCAGCATCCATATGATATTTCCTGACACTCTCGGAAGATCGACCCGCAGAAAGAACAAGAGCTAAAACTTCAAGCATCAACTTCTCAACTGGCAGGTCGAAGGAATTTTCAAATTCACTATAGGCAAAGCCTACTTCGCTTTCACCTTCGACCCAAGCGCTTCGATGCCTAAGCTTTATTCTGCAGTAGCTGTAGTAACTGCCCAAAAACCAAGCCCTAATTTCAGCGTAAGTCACTCTTTCTTCTATCACGGAGTCTTCCTTGGTGGACGCAACATAGCGCCCTGATTATCGAAAATATTCAAAGTGACATTAGGATACTTCGCCCTGAATAATTACGCGATCCGCGTCATCGAGACCATTAACAACAACCCAATACCCTACTCTACTTCCGGAATCCCACATCATGGCGCTCCAAGACCCCGTTTTGTTAAGCGCAGCATAGCTGGATGTTTCCACTGCATTTCCGACCCACCCAGGGCTGACTCCATTGAGTTTGTTAGCCTAAAAATTCGTTGAAGTCAGTAACATCCCAAAATCAATCTGAGACGCCAAAACACCTCGACCCTATAAAAGCCTTTCCCCACAAAAATTTAGTGTCGACGGCTTCACAACATCAGGACTAAAAATTCGTCTAAAACGCTCCAGTCACCACCTGCCCCTGCAAGTGAATCTTTTGCACCGATGAAGCATCCCTCCCCTATCTACTTACACCACGTAACCCGCGGACCTCATCAACAGCAGCACTGCCACATCAAATTGCCGATCAGACATACCTCTAATCGATTTTGAGCTCTTCCAATGCCATATGACAGGAAGGATCCTGCTATCCAAACGATCATATTCCTCTAAGAAAATATTTGCTAAAGCGTATTTATCTAAATCAGGATCAACCTCCACCACCATGTTCAGCACAGTACTTGGCGACTTGCCTTCCAGTAATTGCGCTAACAAGTGTCTATTTTTTGATAGGTGACATAAGTAATGTCTCCAATGGTTTCAATTTTGCCGACCTTTCCGTATCCGTACTTTTGGGGTATTTGGCCTGTCCAAGTCTTCAAAGCAGCATTTTCTTTTGACATTCAATTGGCAATATGCTCGAGATATTGAGCAGTGTTAACGCTGTCAGTACCCGCCACCCAATCCCCACGAATTTGATTGACCTGGATGCCTTCATTGCCGAAACGTTGCATTGCGCTAGCAAACATATCAGTGCCTGATGCATCGTACAAAGGGTAATTTTGTGCTGCGCGAATATCAAACCCAGAAGCCAGGGTGGCCCTGGCATCTTTGATGAGCTGTATACCTTGCGGTAAATTCTCTGCGCGCTGCAGCGCTTGTTTTAAAACATTACTGATTAAACCTTGCTGATTCGTCGCGAGATTGTAGTTCTTCACCTCAACACCGCACACGTTACCGATACACCAATCAGGATGAACACTGCCGGATGTGCCGTAAGGTACTTCTTGCCCGTTCTTGTAACTGACTTGTGGTCGAGCCCCCTGACCAAGTTCAGTTCCAATGTCTATCTCGGACTGTTTGGGCGTTGGCCGGACAACAGCGGCATCATCCACCAATCCGCCTACACCTTTTGTACCTTGTGTCATTTACCATTAAGCGCTGCCAGCAGTTTCCTCTCTAGCGCCTGAGCATATTCGACATATTCGACAGCGCGAGGCTCCGCAGCAATAAGCTCTTTATCTCGCCGCAGAATATTCAACATTTTTTGCGTCAGCAGTAAATTCTTCGCCCAGACTGCCTCCGATAATTTTGAGGTTCCTTTTAGCAACTCGGCGTCATCCAGAAATCCTACCAGCACTTCCTTATCCAACTCGCGAACCACGACAGGCAATAATTCCGACGTATACATATCTTGCCTGACCGATCTGCAAAGGTCGCCGATCTCAAGCTCGTTTATCGGAGTGTCCAGAATCGACCTGTGCCATGACTCCAGCGCAGACTCATCAGAATCAGGCTCAACTTCCCACTTAAAACCATTACTCTCATCTATTTGACGAAATGTCTTTTTCATATTGGACTACCCCGCTCCCGTAGACATTTTCCAGCCTCAAAGTGAGGCACTTTCAAAGGCCTCAGGACTGGCGCCGCCCAGGTGACTGTGACGACGCGTTCGGTTGTAAAACGCCTCAATTTAATCGAATACGTCGGCACGGGCCATGTCCCGGGTTTTGTAGATCCTCTTGCGGATGCGTTCTTTTTTCAGGCTACTGAAAAAAGACTCAGCCACGGCAGTCCCAGCAGTTTCCTCGGAGGCTCATACTCGGCTCGAGGTGGTTGGCCAGACAAAAACGTTTCCAGTCATCGCTACCATATTGGCTCCCCTGGTCCAAATGCACGATGACTCTGGTTTTGGGTTTACGGCGCCATACCGCCAGGGCGGCCGCCGTCAGCTACCGGATCACCTACAATGCGTGTCTGAGCGGTTCGACCTCCAGATGGCGTTACTTCGAAGTTGTGGCAATTCGTAGCTACAGTACTAAAGGACAGACTATATTTAAAATTACTAAACCACCAAAGAATGGAATCGTGAGCTGACCTCGTTTGCTGACGCCCTATCCAGCAGCCTTCCCTACCTACAATGACAGAAGAAAGTCCTTCCAACCGCGTAAAGCTCGTTCGAAGTCATCCAAACTTATAGTTATTGAGAAGTCCTCTTCATAAAGTGAATAAATTTTAACTCCACTTTTCGAAATATGGGTTGCCCAGGCATCGCGGGCCCATTCAGTGGAGACCTCATCCTCTCGCCTCACTGCTCTCAATCTATTCAGGCCCTCGTCTAGCCAAGGAATAGTTTCGACAAAAGGTCCCCCCCATCGTCGATCAATAGGCAAGCAAGAATATCGTAAGCGCTCCATAAACCCCACCTGTTCAAAAATAGGCGGCGCGCTTAGCTAGGCGATGCGGGCGAACAGTTCC
>NZ_JBWKOX010000030.1:0-54255 GCF_059416305.1 Pseudomonas sp. GW821-FHT09D08 | reverse complement strand
AAACGTCAACGATAACGCGTGCTTCCTGAATGAACGCGGCGCCTGTGAGTTTTTCGCGAGCAAGCTCGCTCCTACAAAAAGCCTTAGGGCAAGCCCCCTCCCACATTTGAACCTGTATATGCCCGTGGCTATTCAGTAATCGTCGCCACGCTCCGTGACATCCCGCTCCACCGGCCCGGCATCCGGGTCATAGCCCACCGGGAATTTGCCCTTCAACGTCCAGGCAAACGCAATGATCTCGGCAATGGTGCGGTACAACTCTTCCGGAATACTGTCGCCCAGTTCCATGCGTGCCAGCAGCTTCACCAGCTCGGCATTTTCATAGATCGGCACTTCATTTTCCCGCGCCAACTTGAGGATGGCTTCGGCCAGGGCATCGTCGCCCTTGGCGGTCAGGGTCGGCGCCTGCTGGCCATCGTACTTGAGGGCAATCGCCTGGCGTGGCGGGTTGGCGTTGTTCATGCGGTTTCATCCACCCAGCGTTGTTCCAGTCCGGTTTTCGGCCCGCGTGGCGGGGTGCCGAGGTGGCAGTCCAGGTCGCCGACATTCAGCCCCGACGACACCAGGCGCTCGCGCAGGCTGCCCAAATGGCTTTCGATCAGGCTGGCGGTGAAAGCGCGGGTTGCCCACAGTTGGCTGGACAGCTTGCCCTGGGTCAGTTGCGCCTGGACCTGCAACGGCCCCAGGGGCTCCATGTCGAAGGCCAGTTCGACGCGCCAGAGCATCTGTTTGGGCTCCTTGGAATCCTTGCGTTCGGGCTGGTCCTTGTCCGGCGCCGGCTCTTCGCGCTGGAACTTGACCTGCAACGGCACGATGTCCTGCAGGGTGCGCATGGGGATCTCCAACTGCCAGGTGGTTTGCAGGCGGCCATCGGCGGTGGTGCCGGTTTGCTCCAGGCTCGACAGCTGGTGGCTCTGCAGGCGGGAAATGGCCCCGGCGGCCAGGCGCAGCAGGTTTTCCAGGTCGCCTTCGCCCTCCAGTTTCGCCATCAGCCGCTCCGGCAGTGGGAAGCTGACCGGCGCCTGCCGCGCGCCGACCTGGCCGAGGGTGCCCAATGGGCTGCGCACAAAGTTGGGCAGCACCTGGGCCAGGGTGTTGGCGGCAAGAATGGCATTCAGGTTGGTGCTCGCGGGCAGGGCGGGCAGCAGGTCGGCGACCAGGCGCAGCAGCGCGCCCTTCATATCCAGCGGTGGCACCTGCGGGTTTTGCCCGGCGAGTAACTTGGCTTCAAGAAAGGCGCCGCTGTTCTGGATCACCTGGGCCAGCACCTTGGGGTTGCTCACCTGTGCCAGGTCGGGCAAGGCCGCCAGCAAACGGTCGGCGGCAGCGCGAAGGTCGGCGGAGGTGCTGTCGCCGCGGGGCAGATTTTGCAACGCCGTGAACACCGCATCCAGGGAGCCCTGGCGACTTTGCTGGGTCGCCAGTTGCTGGGTGACGGCCAGTTGATCCTTGAGCCCGCTCAACGGCACAAAATTCAGGGTTTGCGCGTTCTGCACCACGGCGCTGAGCAAGCTGCCCACGCGCAACGGTTGCGGGCTTTCCAGCGTCAGGGTCGCACCGGCCATGGCGCTATTGAGTACGCTCACCAACGAACGGTAGATCGCCGGCTGCGTGGTGCCTTGGGGCAGGGCCTGGGTGGTCAGCACCTTGGCCTGCAGCAGGGTGCCTTCCGGCATCCTGGCCGTATCGATACGGGTGAGGGCGGCAACGTTGGCGCTCAGGGCTTGTTGCAGGCTGATGGCCAGGTTGCCTGCGGGCGTCTGGCTCACGGCCACATTGCTGCCCAACGGCAAGGGTTGTGGGCTGCTGGCTTGCACCAGCGTCTGGCGGCCGCCTTCAAGGGTCAGCTTGAGCAACAGCTGAAACGCCTCACCGCCTTGTTTCAGGGCGAGCACCTCGGCATTCACGGTTTTGCCCGGGTCGATCAGCCCGATCTGCGGCTCCAGCAGTTTCAGCAGAGCCCCGGGCGCAGGCGCAGGGCTTTGCCCGGCTGCCGGGGTGGGAGGAAGCGTAGGAAGGTTGATCTCGCCGGTCATCGTGCGCATCGTCTCTGGGAAATAGCCCTCTTTAGCGTAGGGCATCGCATGTATAATGCCGCCCGTCTGCAAAGAGAGCGGTAAAAACCTCACAACTATTTGATCCAGCTCTCTAAAATCGGTCGCCAAAGCCGTTATTGTGCTTCTTTCTATAACGGCCGCTGCACCGCCGACTTGAACCGTAAAGGCCCGCGATCTCTTGACCAGCCCTCTTCTTGAAGCCGTAGCGCTCTCCTGTGAACGCGACCTGCGCCTGCTGTTCGAGCACCTCGACCTGCGTGTGGCGGGCGGCGACATGGTGCAGATCAGCGGCCCCAACGGCAGCGGCAAGACCAGTTTGCTGCGCCTGCTGGCCGGCCTGATGCAGCCCACGGCCGGTGAAGTTCGACTCAACGGCAGGCCCCTCAACGAACAACGTACCGAGCTGGCACGTAACCTGATCTGGATCGGCCACGCCGCCGGCATCAAGGACGTGCTCACCGCCGAAGAAAACCTCAGCTGGCTCAGCGCCCTGCATCACCCTGCTACCCGCGACGCCATCTGGCAGGCCCTGGCCGCCGTCGGCCTCAAGGGGTTCGAAGACGTGCCCTGCCACACCCTGTCCGCCGGCCAGCAGCGCCGCGTGGCCCTGGCGCGCCTGTACCTGCCTGGCCCGCCGCTGTGGATTCTCGACGAACCCTTCACGGCCCTCGACAAACAAGGCGTCACCCAATTGGAACAGCACCTGGCGCAGCACTGCGAGCAGGGCGGCCAGGTGGTGCTCACCACCCACCACACCCTGGCGCGCATGCCCGTCGGTTACCGTGACCTCGATCTGGGGCGGTGGTCGGTATGAGTGTGTTTGCCCTGTTGGTCGCCCGCGAAGCCCGCTTGCTGTGCCGTCGCCCGGCCGAACTGGCCAACCCGCTGGTGTTCTTCGCCATCGTGATCGCATTGTTCCCGTTGGCGGTCGGCCCCGAGACTAAACTGTTGCAAACCTTGTCTCCGGGATTGGTGTGGGTCGCGGCCCTTTTGTCCGTCCTGCTCTCGCTGGACGGGCTGTTTCGCAGTGATTTCGAAGACGGTTCCCTCGAACAGTGGGTCCTTTCGTCGCACCCCCTGCCACTTCTGGTCCTGGCCAAGGTACTGGCACACTGGGCTTTTTCCGGCCTGGCGCTAGTCTTGCTCTCGCCACTGCTGGCGATGATGCTGGGATTGCCCGGCGAATGCCTGCCGATCCTGTTGCTGAGCCTGCTGCTCGGCACCCCGGTACTCAGCCTGTTGGGGGCGGTGGGTGCCGCGTTGACCGTCGGCTTGAAACGGGGTGGCCTGTTACTGGCCCTGTTGATTCTGCCCTTGTACATCCCGGTACTGATCCTGGGCAGCGGCGCGTTGCAAGCCGCGCTCATGGGCATGCCGGCGACCGGTTACCTCCTGTGGCTTGGCAGCCTGACCGCCCTGGCGGTAACCCTGACACCCTTTGCTATAGCCGCCGGCCTGAAGATCAGCGTCGGTGAATAATGAGGTCTGACTGGGCGGTATACGCATAGTCAGTAAAGACCCTACGCTTCTTGCCAAGACAAGAAGCAACCGTGATGGAAACAGCAATGAACTGGACCTGGTTTCACAAGCTCGGCTCGCCCAAATGGTTCTACGGCATCAGTGGCAGACTGCTGCCTTGGTTCAGCATCGCCGCCGTGTTGCTGATCGGCATCGGCCTGGTCTGGGGCCTGGCCTTCGCGCCGCCGGACTACCAGCAAGGCAACAGCTTTCGCATCATCTACATCCACGTGCCCGCCGCGATGCTGGCCCAGTCCTGCTACGTGATGCTGGCGGTGTGCGGCGTCGTCGGCCTGGTGTGGAAGATGAAACTCGCGGACGTCGCCCTGCAATGCGCCGCGCCCATCGGGGCGTGGATGACCGCCGTGGCGCTGGTCACCGGTGCGATCTGGGGCAAACCCACCTGGGGTTCGTGGTGGGTGTGGGATGCGCGACTAACGTCCATGTTGATCCTGCTGTTCCTGTACTTCGGTCTTATTGCCCTGGGCAACGCGATCAGCAATCGTGACAGCGCCGCCAAGGCCTGCGCGGTGCTGGCGATTGTCGGCGTGATCAACATCCCGATCATCAAATACTCGGTGGAGTGGTGGAACACCCTGCACCAGGGCGCCACCTTCACCCTCACCGAAAAACCGGCGATGCCCGTGGAAATGTGGGCGCCGTTGCTGCTGATGGTGCTGGGCTTCTACTGTTTCTTCGGCGCCGTGCTGCTGATGCGCATGCGCCTCGAAGTGCTCAAGCGTGAAGCCCGCGCCAGCTGGGTCAAGGCCGAAGTGCAAAGCTGCCTGGGAGCGCGCGGATGAGTTTTGCTTCTTTCAGTGATTTTCTCGCCATGGGCCACCACGGCCTGTATGTCTGGACGGCCTATGGCATCTGCCTGGCCGTGCTGGCCCTCAACGTCGCCGCGCCGATCCTGGCCCGCAAGCGTTACCTGCAACAAGAGGCGCGTCGTCTGCGCCGGGAGACCGAAAAGTGAATCCGCTGCGTAGAAAGCGTCTGTTGATCATCCTTGCCATCCTGGCCGGCGTCAGTATTGCCGTGGGCCTGGCGATGAGCGCCCTGCGGGAGAACATCAACCTGTTCTACACCCCGACCCAGATCGCCAACGGCGAAGCGCCGCTGGACACGCGCATCCGCGCCGGCGGCATGGTAGAGAAGGGCTCGCTGAAGCGTTCCGGCGATTCCCTCGACGTCACCTTCGTGGTCACCGATTTCAACAAGGCCGTGACCATCACTTATCGCGGCATCCTCCCGGACCTGTTCCGCGAAGGCCAGGGCATCGTCGCCCTGGGCAAGCTCAACGCCGACGGCGTGGTGGTGGCCGATGAAGTACTGGCCAAGCATGATGAGAAATACATGCCGCCGGAAGTCACCAAGGCCTTGAAAGACAGCGGCCAGTCCGCACCCACCCCCGCCAAGGAGGGCTAAGTGATGACGTCTGCATTGTTTATTCCGGAACTGGGCCAGTTGGCGATGATCCTCGCCCTGTGCTTTGCCATCGTCCAGGCGGTGGTGCCGTTGCTCGGTGCCTGGCGCGGTGACCGCCTGTGGATGAGCCTGGCGCAGCCGGCCGCCTGGGGCCAGTGCGCGTTCCTGGTGTTCGCGTTCGGCTGCCTGACCTACGCCTTTATGACCGACGACTTTTCCGTCGCCTATGTAGCGAATAACTCCAACAGCGCCTTGCCCTGGTACTACAAGTTCAGCGCGGTGTGGGGCGCCCACGAAGGCTCGCTGCTGCTGTGGGCGTTGATCCTCGGCGGCTGGACCTTCGCGGTGTCGGTGTTCTCGCGCCAGTTGCCGCAAGTCATGCTCGCACGGGTGCTGGCGGTGATGGGCATGATCAGCATCGGCTTCCTGCTGTTCCTGATCATGACCTCCAACCCGTTCACCCGCATCCTGCCGCAGATCCCGGCGGACGGTCACGACCTCAACCCGCTGCTGCAGGACATCGGTCTGATCGTGCACCCGCCGATGCTCTACATGGGCTACGTGGGTTTCTCCGTGGCCTTTGCCTTCGCCATCGCCGCCTTGCTCGGCGGGCGTCTCGATGCGGCCTGGGCGCGCTGGTCGCGGCCGTGGACCATCGTCGCCTGGGCGTTCCTCGGCATCGGCATCACCCTCGGTTCGTGGTGGGCCTACTACGAACTCGGCTGGGGCGGCTGGTGGTTCTGGGACCCGGTGGAAAACGCGTCCTTCATGCCATGGCTGGTCGGCACGGCACTGATTCACTCCCTGGCCGTTACCGAAAAACGCGGCGTGTTCAAGAGCTGGACCGTGTTGCTGGCCATCGCGGCCTTTTCCCTCAGCCTGCTCGGCACCTTCCTCGTGCGTTCGGGCGTGTTGACCTCGGTGCATGCGTTTGCGTCCGACCCGGAGCGCGGTGTGTTCATCCTGATCTTCCTGCTGTTTGTGGTCGGCGGCTCCCTCACCCTGTTCGCCCTGCGCGCACCGGTGGTCAAGAGCCAGGTCGGCTTCAACCTGTGGTCGCGGGAAACCCTGCTGCTGGGCAATAACCTGGTGCTGGTGGTGGCCGCGTCGATGATCCTGCTCGGCACCTTGTACCCCTTGGTGCTGGATGCCCTGAGCGGCGCCAAGCTGTCCGTCGGCCCGCCGTACTTCAACGCGTTGTTTATTCCGTTGATGGGGCTGTTGATGGTGGTGATGGCGGTGGGTGTGCTGGTGCGCTGGAAGGACACCCCGGTCAAATGGCTGGCCGGTATGCTGATGCCGGTGCTGCTCGGCAGCGTGGCCCTGGCCGTGGTCGCCGGTATCGCCTATGGCGACTTCAACTGGGCGGTGCTCGCCACCTTCCTGCTCGCCGCCTGGGTACTGCTGGCCGGTGTGCGTGACATCGTCGACAAGACCCGCCACAAAGGCCTGGTCAAAGGCCTGCCGACCCTGACCCGCAGCTACTGGGGCATGCAGATCGCCCACATCGGCATCGCCGTGTGCGCCCTCGGTGTGGTGCTGTCCAGCCAGAACAGTGCCGAGCGCGACCTGCGCCTGGCGCCGGGCGAGTCCATGGACCTGGCCGGTTACCAGTTCATCTTCGAAGGCGCCAGGCACTTCGAAGGGCCGAACTTCACGTCAGACAAAGGCACCGTGCGCGTAGTCCGTAACGGTAAAGAGATCGCTGTGCTGCACCCGGAAAAACGCCTGTACACCGTGCAGAGTTCGATGATGACCGAAGCCGGTATCGACGCTGGTTTCACCCGTGACCTCTACGTGGCCCTGGGTGAACCCTTGGGCGATGGCGCCTGGGCCGTGCGCGTGCATGTGAAACCGTTTGTGCGCTGGATCTGGTTCGGTGGCTTGCTCACCGGCTTTGGTGGTTTGCTCGCGGCACTGGACCGCCGGTATCGGGTCAAGGTCAAGAGCCGGGTGCGTGAAGCGCTGGGTATGCAAGGAGCGGCGGTATGAAGCGTTGGTTGATGGTCGTGCCGCTGGCCCTGTTTCTGGTAGTGGCGGTATTCCTGTATCGCGGCTTGTACCTGGACCCGGCCGAACTGCCCTCGGCGATGATCGGCAAGCCGTTCCCCGCGTTCAGCCTGCCGACCGTGCAGGGTGACAAGACCCTGACCCAGGCCGACCTGCTCGGCAAACCGGCGCTGGTCAACGTGTGGGGCACCTGGTGCATCTCCTGCCGCGTCGAGCACCCGGTGCTGAACAAGCTGGCCGAGAAGGGCGTGGTGATCTACGGCATCAACTACAAGGACGACAACGCGGCGGCCTTGAAGTGGCTGGCGGAATTCCATAATCCCTACCAGCTGGATATCCGTGATGAAGACGGCAACCTCGGTTTGAACCTCGGCGTGTATGGCGCACCGGAAACCTTCTTCATCGATGCCAAGGGTGTGATCCGCGACAAATACGTCGGCGTGATCGACGAAGTGGTGTGGCGCGAGCAGCTGGCCGCCAAGTACCAGGCGCTGGTCGATGAGGCCAAGCCATGAAGCGTCTGTTAGCTGCTGCCGTGCTGGTGCTGGGCTTGGCCGGGATGGCCCACGCCGCCATCGACACTTACGAATTCGCCAAGGACAGTGACCGCGAGCGTTTCCGCGAACTGACCAAGGAGCTGCGCTGCCCCAAGTGCCAGAACCAGGACATCGCCGACTCCAACGCGCCCATCGCCGCCGACCTGCGCAAGGAAATCTTCCGCATGCTGGGGGAGGGCAAGGACAACCAGCAGATCATCGACTTCATGGTCGACCGCTACGGTGATTTCGTGCGCTACAAACCGGCCCTCACCGGCAAGACCGCGCTGCTCTGGTTCGGCCCCGCCGGGCTGCTGCTGGCCGGCGTGGTGGTGATGGCCGTGATTGTCCGCCGTCGCCGCGCCGCGCCTACCGATCGTTCCGACGCGCTATCCCCCGAAGAGCGTAAACGCCTCGACCAATTGCTGGACACCAAGACTGATGATTGATTTCTGGCTCGCAGCCGGCTTGCTGCTTCTGATTGCCCTGAGTTTCCTGTTGATCCCTGTGTTGCGTGGCCGCCGCGCCCAGCGTGAAGAGGATCGCACCGCGCTGAACGTGGCGCTTTACCAAGAACGTGTGGCCGAGCTGCAAGTGCAGCAGGACGAAGGCGTGCTCAACGCCGCGCAGCTCGACAGCGGCCGCGCCGAAGCCGCCCGCGAGCTGCTGGCCGACACCGAAGGCGTGGAAAAGCCCCGCGAATCGCGCCTGGGCAAGCCGCTGCCGTTGCTCGCCGCCGTCCTTGTGCCGGTGCTCGGCCTGGGCCTGTATATGCATTTCGGTGCCAGCGACAAGGTTGAACTGACCCGCGAATTTTCCCAGCCGCCGGTGTCCATGGAAGACATGACCCGGCGTCTGGAACGCGCCGCCGCCGCCCAACCGGACTCGGCGGAAGGCCTGTACTTCCTCGGTCGCGCCTATATGGCCCAGGACCGTTCCGCCGATGCCGCCAAGGTCTTCGAGCGTACCGTGGCGCTGGCCGGGCGCCAGCCGGAACTGCTCGGCCAGTGGGCCCAGGCGCAGTACTTTGCCGACAACAAACAGTGGTCGCTCAAGGTCCAGGCGCTGACCGACGAAGCCTTGAAGCTTGACCCGAAGGAAGTCACCAGCCTCGGCCTGCTCGGTATCGCCGCCTTCGAAGGCCAGCGTTATCAAGAGGCCATCGACTACTGGAGCCGCCTGCTGGCGCAACTGCCACCGCAAGACAATTCCCGCGTGGCGCTGCAAGGCGGCATTGACCGTGCTGCGGAAAAACTCAAGGAAGGCGGCGGTAGCGTGGCGCAGAAAGCGGTGATGAACGTCCGCGTGGACCTGTCCGCCGAGGTCAAGGCCAAGGCCCTGCCCACCGACAGCGTATTCATCTTCGCCCGCGCGGTAAAAGGCCCGCCGGCACCCCTGGCGGCCAAACGCGTCACCGTCGCCGAACTGCCCGTCACCGTTGAACTCGGCGATGCCGACGCGATGATGCCGCAGTTGAAACTGTCCAACTTCCCCGAAGTCCAACTGGTTGCGCGCATATCCCGGGCCGGTCAACCGACCACCGGCGAGTGGATCGGCCGCAGCCAACCCTTGGCCAGCAGCACCACTGCGCTGCAGCAGCTGACCATCGACAGTCCGGACCAGTAATTTCGAGGAAAAGCCCATGACCGCATTTGCACGCATCACCCTGCTCAGCCTGGTAGTGGGCCTGAGCGCCTGTGCGGTCCACCGCCCACCGCCTGCGCCGACCGGCCCGACCATCCCGCCGTCAGGCCCTTCGACCCAGCCGAGCACCAGGCCCTCTGGCCCGGTGACCCCGCCGCCGAAGCCACTGCCGACCCAATCGCCCACCTTCGCCCCACCACCGGGCGCCGCCAGCCACTGGGACGGCAAGATGCAGGTGTACGTGCTCGACGACCAGCCCGACACCTTCTACCGCCAGCGCACCTACTACCGCTGGAGCAACGGCTGGAGCCGCTCCATCAGCCCCAACGGGCCATGGGAAGACACCGATGTGCACGGCGTGCCGCCGGGGTTGAGCAAGCAGTACGCGCAATGACAAAAGGCGACCTTCGGGTCGCCTTCTTCATGCCTGTGAAACCCATTCTTCCAGACACTGGAGGGCAAATGTGGGAGGGGGCTTGCCCCCGATAGCGGTGTTTCAGTTGATTAATGTCTGACTGACCTACCGCTATCGGGAGCAAGCCCCCTCCCACAGGAGATCTCCTCAGCCATCAAGCCACGGGACACTCCCGCTCCAGCGCCGCCCCCACTAACAACTGCGCAATCTCAACCATCTGTACCACCGCCAGCACCTGCCTGCGGCTTGAACCATCCAAGTGCTCGGCACAGTCGTAGGCACACACAGTCGCCGACTCCAGCATCTCGCTGGCATTGCTCAAGGCAGCTTCGGTGCTGAGGCCGGGGTGGACGCTGAAGATGAGGTTGGGTGGGGTTTGCGGGGTGTCATCCATGGAGGATGGCGGGGGATTTGGCGTGACTTTTTTCATGCAGTAAATCTCCATTCAGTTGGAGCTCACCACATCCGCGACCAAGCGGAAAGGCGGCGAGCTGTACGCAGGTTGGTCGACCAGGGAATGGAAACCCGGCAGGGCCCTAAGCCCTCCCACGCACAGCTCGCCATAACGCGAACACAATAATGCCGCTTGCGCGGCACTGTGCGCCATTCTAATCCAGGCGACCAAGCCTGATCGCTGATGAGCAGCGACTGCGAGAGGCTAACGGTGCGTTATAGCTACTGCAAGCCACAGAGATCGTAGGAAACGTCCTGTTAGCGTTTCGCTGATTTGATTGATCACCCGGAGCATGGGAGCGATCATTAGGCGATAGGCGGCACTATCATCAGGACCAGATTAACTCCCCACCCTTCAACGAGACGGACCCTCATGAACCTCTACGTCATACGCCACGGCGAAACGTGGGCCAACGCGGAGCACCGCTACCTCGGCGCACTCGACCCGGAACTGACCGAGCGGGGCCGGGAACAGGCTGTTTTGCTCAGCGAAAAACTACCCGGCGGTATTGAAGTGTTGATCGTTTCTCCACGCTTGCGGGCGCGGCAAACGTCGCAGATTCTTAACCGTGTGTTAAACCTTGAACCTGTGACGATTGACAGCTTCCGCGAGCGCGATGTGGGTGTGTTCGAAGGGTTGACTCAGGCGGAGGCCAAGGCCATGCATCCAGCGCTTTGGGCACAGGACATCACGCGCCAATGGGCGGCAGGGCCTGACGGTGGTGAGTCGATAGCTGATGTGGTCACGCGAGTACACCAAGGCTTGGTCCAGTTAACGTCGCTTTATCCAACACAGGTTGTTTTGCTGGTGGCACATGGTTTTGTGGCAAAGGTGATTCGTGCATTGGCCAGAGGGGACTTCTCGGATTTCTACACCTGGCAGCTTTCAAATGGGGCGATGTTGGCTCTGGAGGATTTTGAATTGAAGATACTTCCGGCTATCTCGCCCTTTGAAACGGACTGAATCACCGCAACACGCGACTTTCAAAAAACCTCACCAACCTGTCAGGGTTGAGCAAGTATTAAGCCCGGCAAATATTGAGGCGGCGCGCGCTTCAGTAACGTGGTCGCTGCCGAGGGATTGCCGGATATACTTTCCAGTGCGGGGAAAATCGCCATTGGCCTGCGCGCCGACCTGGCCCAAGCCAGGAGTCGCGCAGGGCTTCCCGTGGTGCAACACGTCTGGCGACAAGCGAAGAGGGTGTTTTGATGGCGGGCAGGTTGATCTATCTCATCGGGCCATCGGGTTCGGGCAAGGACAGCCTGTTGGAGGCTGCACGCCCACGATTGGCCGAACGCGGTTGCCGGATTGTGCGCCGCGTGATCACACGCTCGGCGGAAGCGGTGGGTGAGGCGGCCCAGGGTGTCAGCCCGGAGCAATTCGCCGTGATGCAGGCCGAGGGCGCGTTTGCCCTCAGTTGGCACGCCAACGGGTTGTCCTACGGCATTCCCAAGGTCATCGACGAATGGCTGGCGGCGGGGGAAGACGTACTGGTCAATGGTTCCCGCGCGCACCTGGCGCAGACCCGCGAGCGTTACCCGGATATGTGGGTGCTGTTGCTGACGGTGGATCAAGCCGTATTGCGCCAGCGCCTGGTGGCGCGGGGGCGTGAGGCCTTGGCGGATATCGAGGAGCGCCTGGCGCGCAATGCGCGGTTCACCACCGAACTGATCACCGGCAATGGCTCAGGGTTGTTTGTGCTGGATAACTCCGGGCCACTGGAACACACGGTCGAGCGCCTGCTGTGTTGCCTGAACCCGGGGCACTCCGTATGCGCCTGACCAACGATGCAAGCCTGTGCTGCCAACCGTGCAGCGCATTGATCGCGTGCGGCATGGGGCGTGTCAAGCGGCGAAATCCTGACAGGCCGTGAACTCGGCGGAAAAAGTTAAGTGCATGTATCTGTCTGAGGGCAGATTTGGTGTAGTCAAATCAGCGCCATTGTGTAGGATTTTGTTTTTTTTCTGAGAATCCAATAAGTTTTTTGGCGCGAAAGTGTGTGTTCAGTTGTTTAAAGTGCAAGCGGTTTATTGCGTGTCTTAGCGCATGTTGCGCCACCTTAGTGTGTTTCAGTAGGAACTAAAACAGTGCTGTCCTGAGTGTTTTCTACATGGGAGCTTATTGCGTCGAATCTGATTGACTCGGCTCATTAACTTGCTGTAGGGAGCGCTATCTCATGATTAACTCTGAATGTTCTCGTCTCAACGTATCACTTGAAAACCTGCCGCCTTCCGATCCTGGCCCCTATGGTGTGGGCGCCGGTCGCAAACCAACCTTCACGACGGAACAGGCCGGAAAGTACATTACCCGCGACAACCTGCACTTCCACGACCGTAATGGCGACAAGCGCATCGACCTCTCCTATACGGTAGACCCGACGTTCAGCGCCGCGCAGCAACGCCGAGTGCGCCAGGCGGTGCAACATTGGGAGGACGTGGCCAACATCAGTTTCAAGGAACGGGCAGCCGGTGCCGACGGCACGGTCCACATCAGAAACAACCCCAAAGGTGACCGTGGCGTCGCCAGCTCACCCTCGCGCGGGATTACCAGCACCACCGCCACGGTCGGCACACTGCGAGAAAGTAGTTCGCCGGCGCTGGGCAGCCACTTTTCAGTCACTGCCGTGCATGAGGTCGGCCACGCCATCGGCCTGCAGCATCCGGGTGATTACAATGGCGGCGGTGCTGATTACAACAATGGTGCCAAATATGCCGGCGATACAAAGGCGCGCAGTGTGATGAGCTACTGGTCGGAGAAAAACCAGGCTGGTCACGACTTTCGGTATTCGAATCCCTCTGCCCCGATGATGGATGACATCGCAGCCGTTCAGCGGCTCTATGGGGCCAATCACAAAACCCGCAACACCGACACCACCTACGGCTTCAATTCCAATACCGGCTGCGAAGCCATGACCCTCACCAGCGCCAGGGATAAACCTATCTTTTGCGTATGGGATGGTGGCGGTAACGACACCCTGGATTGTTCCGGGTTTTCCCAGAA
Source organism: Pseudomonas sp. GW821-FHT09D08 (assembly GCF_059416305.1). Classification (NCBI taxonomy): domain Bacteria; kingdom Pseudomonadati; phylum Pseudomonadota; class Gammaproteobacteria; order Pseudomonadales; family Pseudomonadaceae; genus Pseudomonas; species Pseudomonas sp. GW821-FHT09D08. The sequence goes on along the minus strand of NZ_JBWKOX010000030.1, from coordinate 41,193 downwards.
CCAGAACATCAATTTGAACGCCGAGTCGTTTTCCGATGTGGGCGGCTTGAAGGGCAATGTTTCCATCGCCAAGGGCTGCGTGCTTGAAAACGCCATCGGTGGGGCCGGACGTGACGTGTTGACGGGGAATGAGGCAGACAATCGGCTCAAGGGCGGCTTGGGTGCAGACAGGCTGCGGGGCGGCGGCGGGGCGGATATTTTTGACTACGACAAGGCCAGCGACTCCACACCGCAGCAGCCTGACCTGATCGAGGACTTTACCAGCGGGACGGACAAGATTGACGTCTCGGGTGCATTGAGAGAGGCGCGCGTCGGAGCCCTGACGTTCACTGATCGGTTCACGGGTCGCGCCGGCGAGGCATTGCTCAGGCACGACGCGGCCACGGGGCGTTCAAGCCTGGAGATAGATCTGAAGGGGAGCGGCAGCGCCGACCTGGTGGTCAAGAGCATTGGCCAGATCAAACCGGGCGATGTGCAGTGGCAGGGGCAAAAGCCGGACGTGAGCCCCGCACCGAGGGTTGTCCCCACACCAGCCCCTGCGCCCCCGCTTGATACCAACACGGACCCGCTTGCCGCGTTGCGGGAGGTGATGGCCAAGGCGTTGGCGGCCTTGTTGCAATGGATGCAAGGTATCGTCCAGTCGGATGCCCGCAGATAACATTGCCACATAACGAGGCGCTGACAGGCTCAGGCCTTGATCAGCGCCTGCACATAGTCGACAAACGCTCGCGCCTTGGCACTTGCCATGCGCCCGGAAGGGAACACCGCCCATAAATCCCGCGACGGCAATGCCCAGTCAGTCAACACGGCCTTGACCTCGCCGCTGGCCAGCTCCGGAGAAAACATCCAGGTTGACGACAGGGTCAGCCCCAAATGACTCAGCACGGCTGCGCGCACACCTTCAGCTGCAGTGACGCGCATACGGCCCTGGGCGACGATGGGGGCGAGGGTATCGCCTTGGGTGAAGTTCCAGTGCGCGCCTTCGCCGCGGGTGTAGATGATCGCCTGGTGTTGCAGCAGGTCGGCGGGGGTAGCGGGTTCGCCGAAGCGTTCGAAGTAGGCGGGGGTGCCGAGGATGACGCAGGGCGATTCGCCGATCTTGCGCGCCGTGAGGCTTGAATCATTCAGGTTGCCCATGCGCAGGGCAACGTCGATACCTTCTTCCACCAGGTTGAGGCTGCGGTCATCGAGCACCACGTCCACGTTCATGCCGGGAAATTGCGCCAGGAACGGCCCCAGGTGCGCAATGATGTGCAGGCGGGCGAAGGTCACCGGCGCGCTGATCCGCAGGTTCCCCGAGAGTCCGGAGCCGGCACCGCGCGCCGCTTCGTCGGCCGCGTTGGCCTCATCGATGGCGCGCTTGGCTTTATCGAAAAACGCCAGCCCCGCCTCGGTTGGCGTCAGGCCTCTTGTCGAACGCATCACCAAGCGTACCGCCAGCCGTGCCTCCAATTGCGCGACGCTCTTGGACACGGCCGGTTGACCGATGCCCAGGCGCTTGGCGGCGGCGGAGAACGAGCCGGTCTCGACAACGTGGACGAAGGTTTCCATGGCGGTGAGACGGTCCATCGGGTGTTCCTTGCTGGATTGAGCGCATCGCGAGGCAGCGCAGCGTACAAGCCTAAGGGTAATGCCCATGGAGTGTCATCCGGTTGGTGGTTTTCAACATGGCGCAAAACAACCATCAGTCAGCCTGACCTATTTTGTGCTTGAGTGAAGATAACTCTAGGGTTACTTTTGTTTAGGCCAAGCCAAGGAGGCTGGGGTGCAAAGCAGGCTATTGATCAAGGAGCTGCAAGAGGCGGGTTGGGTGCTGGATCGGGTCACGGGCAGTCATCATATTTTTACCCACCGCTATAGCCCGTACACGATCCCGGTGCCGCATCCGAAGAAGGATCTGCCGCTGGGCACCATCAGAAGCATCAGGAAACGTGCCGGGCTGTTTCAGTTTTAAGGAGAGTATTCATGCAATACCCAATCTGTATCGAATGGGGCGATGACTTCACCGCCACCGGTATCCAGATCCCCGATATTCCAGGCGCAGTCACCGCCGGGGACAGTTTCGAAGAGGCCTACAACGCCGCGGTAGAAGTCGCGCACATCCTGCTGCAGGAGATCGCCGCAGAGGGCGGGGTGATTCCGATGCCAACGTCGGTGGCCGATCATCACACCCACGAAGATTACGCCGGGATGGGCTGGGGTATGCTCGAACTGGACATCTCGCCCTATCTGGGCAAGACCGAGAAGGTCAATGTGACCTTGCCCGGCTATGTCATCCAGCGAATCGACCGCTATGTGCGCGAGCACAAGGTCAAAAGCCGCTCGTCATTTCTGGCGGATGCGGCTTTGGAGAAGTTGGTGCGTTCTTAAGAGCAATCAGGCAGTGGCGACGGCTCCCCGACGCGAGGCGCTCAGGAACCGCACCAAGGCCAGCAGCGGGAACGCGCTGCCCACCAGCATCACACCCAGCCAGCCGCCGTGTTCGTACACGCTGCTGGCAATCGCCGAGCCGAAGGCACCGCCGATGAAGATGCTGGTCATGTACAGCGCGTTCAAGCGGCTGCGGCTGTTGGCGTCGAGTGCATAGATGGCGCGTTGGCCGAGGACCATGTTCATCTGCACGCAGAAGTCCAGGACCACGCCGGTCACCGCCAGGCCGATCACGCTGTACAGTGGGTGCACAAAGGCCGGCAGGAAGCTCAACACCGCAAAGACCATGGCCAGCAGCGACGCGCGGTGGGTGTGGCCGGCATCGGCCAGGCGTCCGGCGATGGGGGCGGCAATGGCGCCGATGGCACCGACCAGGGCGAAGATCGCGATCTGGGTCTGGCTCAGGCCATGGTTGCGCACCAGTTCCAGCGGGGCGGCGGTCCAGAACAGGCTGAACGTGGCGAACATGCAGCCTTGGTAAAACGCGCGTTGACGCAGCAACGGTTGTTCACGCAGCAGGGTGCCCAGGGAGCGCAGCAATTGGCCATAGCTGGCGCTGTGGTCCGGCTGGCGCTTGGGGATGGTCAGCATCAGCACCACGCTGATAAATACCATCAACGCGGCGGCGGCCATGAACATCGCGCGCCAGCCAAAATGGTCAGCCACGACGCTGGACACTGGTCGCGCCAGCAGGATGCCCAACAGCAGCCCACCCATGATGCTGCCGACCACCCGACCCCGAGACTCGGCGGGCGCCAGGTGTGCGGCCAGGGGGATCAGGATCTGTACCGACACCGAACTGAAGCCGATCAGCAACGACACCAGCAGGAACAGGTTCGGTTGTTCGGTAAAGGCCGCGCCCAACAGGCTGGCAATTGCCACCACGGTCGTGATGATCATCAACTTGCGGTTTTCCAGCAGGTCGCCCAAAGGCACCAGGAAGAACAGGCCGAGGGCATAGCCGATCTGCGTCAGGGACACGATCAGGCTGGCCATTGCGGGGGTGAGGCCGATGTCCGGTGCGATCAGTTCGATGATCGGCTGGGCGTAGTAGATGTTGGCGACGATGGCGCCGCAGCAAAACGCAAACAGCATCACCATCGCGCGGGTCATGGTGCTCGTAGCGTGGGGGGTAGCATTCATGGTGTTCTCATAAAAGCGAAGGAGGATGGCGAGCGAGAGTAAAGACAAGGCTCAACGGCGAGTAGGCCGCTTGTGGTGATATCACTTATGCCGGGTGATGATACATTCAGACACAACTGCCGAAACAGGAAATCCAGCGCCATGAAAATCACGTTGAACAAGATGCTCCTGGCTTCAAGCCTCGCTGCTGCGATGGCCCTGGGCCTGGCCAATGCCGCCGATGCGCCGCGCGTAGGCGTACGCGGGGCAATCACCGCGATGGACGGTGATGCGATGCAGGTCAAGGTCAACAGCGGTGAAGACGTCACCGTGCACCTGACCAAGGACACCCAGGTGCGCGCCGTCACCCTGGCCAGGATCGATGAAATCAAGCCGGGCAGCTACATCGGCTCGGCCGCCATGCCCAACGCCGACGGTACCCTGACGGCGCTGGAAGTGCATGTGTTCCCACCGGCCATGGCCGGCACCGGCGACGGGCATCGGGCGTTTGACCTGAAGGAAGGCAGCAGCATGACCAACGGCACCGTCGGCGACCTGGTGGTCAGCAAAGGGCGGACGTTGACCGTGAAATACAAAGGCGGCGAACAGAAGATCGTGGTGCCGGAGGATGTGCCGATCGTCAACCTGGAACCGGGGGACCGCAGCTTGCTCAAGCCGGGGGTGAAGGTGGTGTTGTTTGCCGCGCAGGGGGCGGATGGGAAAATCACTGCCCAAGCCATTTCAGCCGGCAAGGATGGCGTGACACCGCCGATGTAACTGCAAAACCCAGATCTAAATGTGGGAGGGGCAAGCCTCCTCCCACATTTGTCAGTTACTGACCGGAGTAGATCTGGTCGAAAACCCCACCATCATTGAAGTGGGTTTTCTGCACGGTGCGCCAGTCACCAAAGGTCTTCTCCACCGACAGGAAGTCGACTTTCGGGAAGCGGTCGGTGTACTTGGCCAGCACCTTCGGATCCCGCGGGCGCAGGTAGTTGTTGGCGGCGATTTCCTGGCCTTGCGGCGACCACAGGTACTTCAGGTAGTCTTCTGCCGCCACGCGAGTGCCTTTCTTCTCGACCACTTTATCCACCACCGACACCGGCGGCTCGGCTTCGGCGGAGACGCTTGGGTAGATCACTTCGAACTGATCACGGCCGAATTCACGGGCGATCATTTCGGCTTCGTTCTCGAAGGTCACCAGCACGTCGCCGATCTGGTTGGTCATGAACGTGGTGGTGGCGGCGCGGCCACCGGTGTCCAGCACGGGCGCCTGTTTGAACAGCTTGCCGACAAAGGCCTTGGCCTTGTCTTCGTCACCGCCGTTCTTGAGCACATAACCCCAGGCCGACAGGTAGGTGTAGCGGCCGTTACCCGAGGTTTTCGGGTTGGGCACGATCACCTGCACGCCATCCTTGAGCAGGTCCGGCCAGTCTTTCAGGGCTTTCGGGTTGCCCTTGCGCACGATGAACACGGTGGCCGAGGTAAACGGCGCGCTGTTGTTCGGCAGGCGGGTGACCCAGTTGTCCGGCACCAGTTTGCCGTTGTCGACCAGGGCGTTGATGTCGGTGGCCATGTTCATGGTGATCACGTCAGCCGGCAGGCCGTCGATCACCGAGCGCGCTTGTTTGCTGGAACCGCCGAAGGACATCTGCAGGGTCAGCTTGTCGTTCGGGTGCTCGGCTTCCCAGTGCTTCTGGAAGGCGGCGTTGTAGTCCTTGTAGAAATCGCGCATCACGTCGTAGGAGACGTTGAGCAGAGTGACCGGGGCGGCCTGGACGGCGCCCGCGAGGGCAAGGCCGGCGGCCAGGAGAGAGGCGCTTACGAGTTTTTTCACTGCTCATTCCTTGTTGTTCGGGAGAAGAGGGGAGGCACATTGCCAGCGACTATAGCCGGGGGCACTTAGTCGCTTAAAGATTAAAAAGAACTTTGCTTATTCCACTTTCTTAAAAAGGGCGCTGCCACAGCGCGAACAGAACGCCGCGTTGGGCTCGTGGCTGTTTTTCCTGCACACCGGGCAGTCGTGTTGCAGTTGCTCACCGCGCATGGCACTGGCCAGTTCGGCCGTAAAAATACCCGTGGGCACGGCGATGATCGAGTAACCGGTGATCATCACCAGCGACGAAATCACCTGGCCCAACGGCGTCTTGGGCACGATATCGCCAAAGCCTACGGTGGTCAGCGTCACGATCGCCCAATAGATGCCCTTGGGGATACTGGTGAAGCCGTGCTCCGGGCCTTCGATCACATACATCAAGGTGCCGAACACCGTCACCAGGGTGCACACGCTCACCAGGAACACCACGATCTTCTGCTTGCTGCCGCGCAGCGCCGCCATCAGGTAGTTGGCCTGCTTGAGGTACGGGCTGAGCTTGAGCACGCGGAAAATCCGCAGCATCCGGATGATGCGGATGATCAGCAGGTACTGCGCGTCGCTGTAGTACAGCGCAAGGATGCCGGGCACGATGGCGAGCAGATCCACCAGCCCGTAAAAGCTGAAGGCGTAGCGCAACGGCTTGGGCGAGCAGTACAGGCGCAACCCGTACTCGATCAGGAAGATCAGGGTGAAGCCCCATTCAATGTAGGCCAGCACATCGGCGTAGTTCTGGTGGACCTGGTCGATGCTGTCGAGCATCACGATCACCAGGCTGGCGAGGATGATCAACAGCAGGATGCCGTCAAAGCGCCGCCCGGCGACCGTGTCGCTTTGAAAAACCATGACGTAGAGCCGCTGACGCCAGTCGTTGTTGCTGTCCATAAAGCCCGCCTGAATCGAATATCGAGCAAGCCTAGGGGGATTCGAAGGGGCTGTCCATGCGGGGTTTCCTGAGTATTCGGGCGCCGGCGCGTACCAGCCAGCAGGCGAGGATAAACGGCGCGGTGAGTGCGGGCAGGTGCAGGGCAGCAAAGCCCGGTGTGAGGGCGATCGCCAGCAGGATGCCGAGCAGCGGCAGCCAGGGTTGGCGCCGTGCCTGGCTCAGCGCCAGGGCCGCCAGAGCCGGGTTGTAGCTGTGCAGGCCGAGGAGGGCGGCGCTGCTGTCGTCCAGCAGCAATCCGATCAGTACGCCGCTGCTGGCGCCGATCATGGCCCAGACCGCGGCACGCCGGTTCGCCAGCCACAGGCCGAGGGCAATCAGCACGCCCGCCAGCGGCTGGTCCAGCAGCATGATTTGCGCGAGGCCGGTGAACAGCGCGCCGAGCACCGCCAGGGTCTCGGGCTCGCCCAGGGCCAAGGCACTGTGTGGGACGCTGCCCAGCAGCAGCCAGCCCAGGCCGACAAAGGGCGCGGTGTAGGCGGGCAGGTCGTGCGGCCGGCTGGCGTGTTTCAGCCACTGCCGCGTGAGGATCGCGCTCAATCCGCCGCACGCGAGGATCAGCGGCGGCAACAACGCCGACCAGGCGAAATGCTGGCTGATCAACAGGCCTAGCAATACGCCGTTGTAGCTATACAGCCCGGCCTGGCGCTCGGCCTTGGGATAGTCGCGACGCTGGGCCGTGAGCAACCCGGCGACACCCCCCAGCAGCGCCCCGCCAAGCAAGGCAGGGGCGCTGACCAGGATCGCCAACAGGCACAGCAGGCCGCACAGCGGATGGCGTTGCAGGAAGATCTGGCTGAAACCGTTGAGCAGGGCTTCGGCCCAGTCGGGGCAGGTTGGGGTGTGCATGATGGGTATTCAGTGGGACCGAGTTGGGCCCATCGGGGGCAAGCCCCTCCCACACTTGATTGGGTTCACATAGTTAGATGTGTGAATGCCGTCCAATGTGGGAGGGGGCTTGCCCCCGATGGGGCCTCTACAGGCGCTAGATCAGCGTCTCTATGCGCAAGGAGTTGGTCGACCCCGGTTGCCCGAACGGCACCCCGGCAGTAATCACCAAGGTATCCCCGCGCTGCGCCATGCCCTGGGCCTGGGCAATCTCCAGCGCGGTGGAACACACTTCATCCACCTGCCTCAGTCGATCATTGACCACCGAATGCACGCCCCACGCCACACTCAAGCGGCGTGCGGTGGACAGGTTCGGCGTGAGGTTGAGAATCGGCGCCACCGGCCGTTCCCGCGCTGCGCGCAAGCTGGAACTGCCCGACTCGCTGTAGTTCACCAGCACCGCCACCGGCAGGATGCTGCTGATGCGCCGGATCGCGCAGCTGATGGCGTCCGACACCGTGGCATCGGCCTTGGGCCGGCTGACGTCGAGCTGGGTCTGGTAGTCCGGGCCGTTTTCCACCTGGCGGATGATCTTGCTCATCATCTGCACGGCTTCCAGCGGGTACTCGCCCGACGCGGTTTCCGCCGACAGCATCACCGCATCCGCGCCTTCGGCCACGGCATTGGCGACATCCGTCACTTCCGCGCGGGTCGGCGCCGGCGAGAAGCGCATGGACTCCAGCATCTGCGTCGCCACTACCACCGGTTTGCCCAACTGGCGGCAGGTGCGGATGATGTCTTTCTGGATTTGCGGCACGCTCTCGGCCGGCACTTCCACGCCCAGGTCGCCCCGGGCCACCATGATCGCGTCGCTCAGCTCGGCGATTTCCCGCAGGCGTTGTACGGCTGAGGGCTTCTCGATCTTGGCCATCAGGAAGGCCTTGTCGCCGATCAGCTCGCGAGCCTCGCGGATGTCTTCCGGGCGCTGCACAAACGACAGCGCCACCCAGTCCACGCCCAGCTCCAGGCCGAAGCTCAGGTCGCGACGGTCCTTGGCGGTGAGCGGGCTGAGTTCCAGCAAGGCTTGTGGGACGTTGACGCCTTTACGGTCGGACAACTCGCCGCCATTCAGTACGGTGGTGTCGATGGCAGCGGCGTGCCGGGTGATCACGCGCAGGCGCAGCTTGCCGTCGTCGAGCAACAGGTCCATGCCCGGTTCCAGGGCGGCGATGATTTCCGGGTGGGGCAGGTTGACCCGGCGCTGGTCACCCGGCGTCGGGTCCAGGTCCAGGCGCAGGGCCTGGCCACGCACCAGTTGCACCTTGCCTTCGGCAAACGTCCCGACGCGCAGCTTCGGTCCCTGCAGGTCCATGAGGATGCCTAGCGGGTAGTTGAGCTGGCGCTCCACCTGGCGAATCCAGTGGTAGCGCCGGGCGTGATCGGCATGCTCACCGTGGCTGAAGTTGAGGCGAAAGATATTCACCCCGGCTTGCACCAGCTCACGGATATCGTCGATACCGTCGGTGGCCGGGCCCAGGGTGGCGAGGATCTTGACCTTCTTGTCAGGCGTCATGGTGGGCAGTCTCAAGAATCAGGATGGCGCGCACGTCATTGACATTGGTGCGGGTCGGCTCGGTAACGATCAAGCCGTCGAGGGCGGCGAAGTAGCCATAACCGTTGTTGTTATCCAACTCGTCGCTGGCCGAGAGGCCCAGGGCTTCGGCGCGCGCATAGCTGCACGGGGTCATGATTGCGCCGGCGTTGTCTTCCGAGCCGTCGATGCCGTCGGTGTCGCCGGCCAGGGCGTACACGCCCGGCAGGCCTTTGAGGCTGTCGGTCAGGCTCAACAGGAATTCGGCGTTGCGCCCGCCACGGCCATTGCCGCGCACGGTGACGGTGGTTTCCCCACCGGAGAGGATCACGCACGGCGCCGCCAACGGCTGGCCGTGCTGCACGATTTGCCGCGCGATGCCGGCGTGCACTTTGGCCACCTCCCGCGCTTCGCCTTCCAGGTCGCCGAGGATCAGCGCGCTGAAACCGGCCTGGCGCGCTTTCACCGCCACCGCTTCCAGGGATTGTTGCGGGCGTGCGATCAGCTGGAAGTGGCTGCGGGCGAGTACCGGGTCGCCGGGCTTGACGGTTTCCGAGGCCGGGTTCTGCAACCAGCTGCGCACGGACGCCGGGGCATCGATACCGTAGCGCTTGAGGATTGCCAGAGCCTGTTGCGAAGTGCTCGGGTCGCCGACCGTGGGGCCGGAGGCGATGACCGTGGCCTGGTCGCCCGGCACATCGGAAATCGCGTAGGTGTAGACCGTCGCCGGCCAGGCCGCCTTGGCCAGCCGACCGCCCTTGATTGCCGAGAGGTGCTTGCGTACGCAATTCATCTCGCCAATGGTGGCGCCGGATTTGAGCAGGGCTTTGTTGATGGCCTGCTTGTCGGCCAGGCTGATGCCTTCGGCAGGCAGTGCCAGGAGTGCCGAGCCGCCGCCGGAGAGCAGGAAGATCACCCGGTCGTCTTCGCCCAGGTTGCTGATCAATTCCAGCACGCGCTTGGCCACTGCAAGGCCGGCGGCATCGGGCACCGGGTGGGCGGCTTCGACCACTTCGATTTTCTGGCAAGGGGCGCCGTGGCCGTAGCGGGTCACCACCAGGCCTGAGACGTCGCCTTGCCAGCAATTCTCGACGACCAGCGCCATGGCGGCCGCCGCCTTGCCGGCGCCGATCACGATCACGCGGCCGCTGCGGTCGGCGGGCAGGCAGGGTTCGAGGACGTGCCGGGGGTGGGCGGCATCGATGGCTGTGGCAAACAGCTCGCGAAGCAGGTGTTGCGGATCGACCGACATAAGCGGGCTCCCGGGTATTTTTGTTATTAGAGGTACAGCCCTTTCAAAGGGGGGTTACTTATCGCGAATCGAAAAGTTCGCCATATGCTCCAACCCCTTGATCAGCGCCGAGTGGTCCCAGTTACCGCCGCCAAGCGCCGCGCAGGTGCTGAACACCTGCTGGGTGCCGGCGGTGTTCGGCAGGTTGATCCCCAGTTCCCTGGCACCGGCCAGGGCCAGGTTCAGGTCCTTCTGGTGCAGGTTGATGCGGAAACCCGGATCGAAGGTGCCCTTGATCATGCGTTCGCCGTGCACTTCGAGGATCTTTGATGAGGCAAAGCCGCCCATCAGCGCTTCACGCACCTTGGCCGGGTCGGCGCCGTTCCTGGAGGCGAACAGCAGCGCTTCGGCCACCGCCTGGATATTCAGCGCGACGATGATCTGGTTGGCCACTTTGGCGGTCTGGCCATCGCCATTGCCGCCCACCAGGGTGATGTTCTTGCCCATGCTCTTGAACAGCGGCAGGGCACGTTCGAAGGTCTGTGGTTCGCCACCGACCATGATGCTCAAGGTACCGGCCTTGGCGCCGACTTCACCGCCGGACACCGGGGCGTCGAGGTACTGCGCGCCGTGCTCGTTGATCTTCGCCGCAAACGCCTTGGTGGCTGTGGGAGAGATCGAACTCATGTCGATCACCACCTTGTTCGGCGACAGGCCCGCGGCCACACCGTCGGCGCGGAACAGCACGTCGTCGACCTGCGGGGTGTCGGGGACCATGACGATAATGAACTCGGCTTCCTGGGCCACTTGCTGCGGGGTGGCCAGGGCCACTGCGCCGGCGCTGATCAGCTCGGCCGGTGCCTTGCCGTGGTGTTCGGAAAGCAACAGTTGATGACCGGCTTTCTGCAGGTTTGCGGCCATGGGTTGGCCCATGATGCCGGTGCCGATAAATCCGATTTTAGCCATGATGAAATCCTCTTTTTATGCTCTGTGGGCGCTGGGCTTGCAGTGGTGAGGGGCTTGTTGTGGTGAGCGGGCTTGTCCCGCGCTGGCTGCGTAGCAGCCCCATGGGGTCTGTGGTGAACCCGTCGGGGGACAAGCCCCCTCACTACAGCAACCCCCTCCCACAAGGTTTTGTGTGGTGTTGGTTAGATGGCGTTGTGGGCTTTAAGCCAGCCCAAACCCGCTTCGGTGGTGGTCAGCGGCTTGTACTCACAGCCGACCCAGCCCGCGTACCCGATGCGGTCCAGATGTTCGAACAGGAAGCGGTAGTTGATCTCCCCGGTTCCCGGCTCATTGCGCCCAGGGTTGTCCGCCAGCTGGATGTGATTGATCTCCTCCAGATGCGCCGCCATGGTCCGGGCCAGGTCGCCTTCCATGATTTGCATGTGGTAGATGTCGTACTGCAGGAACAGGTTGTCACTGCCCACCTGTTCGCGAATCGACAGGGCCTGTGCAGTGTTGTTGAGGTAGAAACCCGGAATGTCGCGGGTGTTGATCGCTTCCATCACCAGCTTGATGCCCGCCGCCTGCAGCTTGTCGGCGGCGTACTTGAGGTTGGCGACAAAGGTCCTTTCCACGGTTTCATCATCCACACCCTGGGGCCGAATCCCCGCCAGGCAGTTGATCTGGGTATTGCCCAGCACCTGGGCGTAGGCGATGGCCAGGGTGACCCCGGCGCGGAACTCCTCGACCCGGTCCGGGTGGCACGCCAGGCCGCGTTCGCCCTTGGCCCAGTCACCGGCCGGCAGGTTGAACAGCACCTGGGTCAGGCCATGGGTATCGAGCTGGGCCTTGATTTCAGCCGAGCTGAATTCATAGGGGAACAGGTACTCGACACCCTGGAAACCGGCATCGGCAGCAGCCTTGAAGCGCGCGAGAAAGTCCTGCTCGGTAAACAGCATGGACAGGTTGGCGGCAAAGCGTGGCATAGGGTTCTCCTTAATCGAGCAGGGAAATGGCGGTCGGCGCATCGTTGCCGACCAGGGCCAGGTCTTCGAATTCGTTGACGGCGTTGATCTCGGTGCCCATGGAAATATTGGTCACGCGCTCCAGAATGATCTCGACGATCACCGGCACCTTGAACTCTTCGATCATTTCCTCGGCGCGGCGCAATGCCGGCTGGATTTGCCCTGGCTCGAACACGCGCAGGGCCTTGCAACCCAGGCCTTCAGCGACGGCAACGTGGTCGACGCCATAGCCGTTCAGCTCTGGTGCGTTGAGGTTGTCGAAAGACAACTGCACGCAGTAGTCCATTTCAAACCCGCGCTGGGCCTGGCGGATCAGCCCCAGGTAAGAGTTGTTCACCACCACGTGGATGTACGGCAGCTTGAACTGCGCGCCCACGGCCAGTTCTTCGATCATGAACTGGAAGTCATAGTCGCCGGACAGCGCCACCACCTTGCGGCTAGAGTCGGCCTTGACCACGCCCAGCGCCGCAGGAATGGTCCAGCCCAACGGGCCGGCCTGGCCGCAGTTGATCCAGTGGCGGGGCTTGTACACATGCAGGAACTGCGCGCCGGCAATCTGCGACAGGCCGATGGTGCTGACGTAGCAGGTGTCTTTGCCGAACACCTGGTTCATCTCTTCGTACACCCGTTGCGGCTTGACCGGCACGTTGTCGAAGTGGGTCTTGCGCTGCAGGGTCGCCTTGCGCTGCTGGCAGTCATGCAGCCAGGCGCTGCGGTCCTTGAGCTTGCCGGCGGCTTTCCACTCGCGGGCGACTTCGATGAACATCGTCAGCGCGGAGCCGGCGTCGGACACGATGCCCAGGTCCGGGGTGAATACGCGGCCAATCTGCGTCGGCTCGATGTCGACGTGAATGAATTTACGCCCTTCGGTGTAGACCTCGACCGAACCGGTGTGGCGGTTGGCCCAACGGTTACCGATACCCAGTACCACGTCCGATTTGAGCAGCGTCGCGTTGCCGTAGCGGTGGGAGGTTTGCAGGCCAACCATACCGACCATCTGTGGGTGATCGTCGGGAATGGTGCCCCAGCCCATCAGCGTCGGGATCACCGGGATGCCGGTCAGTTCGGCGAACTCCACCAACAGCTCGCTGGCGTCGGCGTTGATCACACCGCCGCCGCTCACCAGCAACGGGCGTTCCGCCTGATCCAGCAGGGCCAGGGCCTTTTCGACCTGGATGCGGGTGGCCAATGGCTTGGCCAGTGGCAGCGGCTGGTAGGCGTCGATATCGAATTCGATCTCGGCCATCTGCACGTCGAACGGCAGGTCGATCAGCACCGGACCAGGGCGGCCGGAGCGCATTTCATAGAAGGCTTTCTGGAACGCATACGGCACTTGGCCCGGCTCGAGGACGGTGGTCGCCCACTTGGTCACCGGCTTGACGATGCTGGTGATGTCCACGGCCTGGAAATCTTCCTTGTGCAGGCGGGCCCGCGGTGCCTGGCCGGTGATGCACAGGATCGGGATCGAGTCGGCGGAGGCGCTGTAGAGGCCGGTGACCATGTCGGTGCCCGCCGGGCCCGAGGTGCCGATGCACACGCCGATATTGCCGGCCTTGGTGCGGGTGTAACCCTCGGCCATGTGCGAGGCGCCTTCAACGTGGCGAGCAAGGACGTGATCGATGCCACCCACCTTCTGCAAGGCTGAGTACAGCGGGTTGATCGCAGCGCCTGGGATACCGAAGGCGGTGTCCACGCCTTCACGGCGCATGACGAGGACGGCGGCTTCGATTGCTCTCATTTTGCTCATGATTTTGGTGCCTCTTGCGTTTTGTAATTGTATACAAGTGGTGTCTGTCCAAAGTGTATTCACGGCGGGAGGCACAGGTCAATCCATTTTATTGGTTGGTCTTTGCGTTCGTCGGAACCGCTTTTTTCGACGTATGGAGCCTTTGTTTGAAAATATTGTATACAAAAATAAATATCATTGTGTTCTATTTGTTTGATCGAGCATCTGATCAAACAGACCTCCACCGCTTTCCCAATAACAAAAGAAGGACGGCACCATGAGCGCTTTAACCTTGAAGATTGCCACCCAACTGGCCGGCCAGGCCCTCAGCGCAGGGCGCACGATCTCAGCCGCACCGCTGACCGTTGCGGTGCTCGACAGCGGTGGCCACCTGATCACCGTGCAGCGCGAAGACGGCGCCAGCCTACTGCGCCCGCAAATCGCCATCGGCAAGGCCTGGGGCGCGATTGCGCTGGGCAAGGGCTCGCGCTTGCTGGCGCTGGACGCACAGCAACGGCCTGCGTTTATCGCGGCGTTGAACAGCCTGGGGCAAGGCAGCGTGGTGCCGGCGCCGGGTGGGGTGTTGATTCGGGATCAGGCGGGGGCGGTACTGGGGGCGATCGGGATCAGCGGGGATACGTCGGATATTGATGAGCAGTGTGCGATCACGGCGATCGAGGGGCTGGGGCTGAGGGCGGATGCGGGGGTGTCAGCGTGAGTCGCGTGTGACTGTAAGGGCCTCATCGGGAGCAAGCCCCCTCCCACAGTCTTGAGCGTATTCACGGTTCAATAGGTGGGAGGGGGCTTGCCCCCGATTGGCATAGGCATCTCGGTGCATCAGTCCGGCGCACAGCCCTTGAGCACCAACCGAATAATCGTCTGCGCCGCCGCTTCATAATCGGCCTCATCCAGCTTGGCTTTGCCGGTCACCGCGGAAATCTGCCAGTCGAAATCCGCATAGGTCTGCGTCGCCGCCCAGATGCTGAACATCAGGTGATGAGGGTCGATAGCTGCAATCAACCCGCGATCCACCCAGCTCTGGATGCAGTCGATATTGTGCTTGGCCTGGGCATTGAGTTGTTGGACCTGCTCGGCACTCAGGTGCGGTGCGCCATGCATGATTTCGCTGGCGAACACCTTGGAGGCGAAGGGCAGGTCGCGGGAGATGCGGATTTTCGAGCGGATGTAGTTGCTCAGTACCGCTGAAGGCTCGCCCTCGGGGTTGAACGGCGTGGATGCCGCCAGGATCGGCTCGATAATGCTTTCGAGCACCTCGCGGTAGAGGTTGTCCTTGGACTTGAAGTAGTAATACACGTTGGGCTTGGGCAGCCCGGCCTTGGCGGCGATGTCGCTGGTTTTGGTCGCGGCGAAGCCCTTGTCGGCAAACTCCTCGCTTGCCGCCCGCAGGATCTTTTCTTTGTTGCGCTCGCGAATGGTGCTCATAAACCAGGGTTTTCCTTGCCAGTGCAGGCGGTCGGGCATGTTAGCACCGGCTATCCGCGAGCCTCAACAATGTGTCCGCAACGCCTTGCGCCGCGCTATGCTCGCGTCATCTTTTCTCTTACGGAAGTGCGTTTCATGGCAGGAAGCAGCTTACTGGTACTGATCGACGACATTGCCACCGTCCTCGACGATGTTGCCCTGATGACCAAGATGGCCGCCAAGAAAACCGCCGGGGTGCTCGGCGATGACCTGGCGCTCAACGCCCAGCAGGTTTCCGGTGTGCGTGCCGAGCGGGAAATCCCGGTGGTATGGGCCGTTGCCAAGGGTTCCTTCATCAACAAGTTGATCCTGGTGCCCACCGCGTTGTTGATCAGCGCCTTCGCTCCCTGGGCCGTGACACCGTTGTTGATGCTCGGCGGCGCCTACCTGTGTTTCGAAGGTTTCGAGAAGCTCGCGCATAAATTCCTGCACAGCAAGGCTGAAGTCCAGGCCGACCATGCGCAGTTGGTTGAAGCGGTGGCTAACCCGGCTACTGATCTGGTGGCTTTTGAAAAGGACAAGATCAAAGGCGCGATCCGGACTGACTTCATCCTCTCTGCGGAAATCATCGCCATCACCCTCGGCACCGTGGCCGATGCGCCGTTGATGCAGCAAGTGATTGTCCTGTCGGGCATCGCCATCGTCATGACCATCGGCGTCTACGGGCTTGTAGCTGGCATCGTCAAGCTGGATGACCTGGGCCTGTGGCTTACCCAGAAGCCTGGCCAGATGGCTCGCAGTATCGGTGGCGGCATTCTGCGCGCGGCACCGTACATGATGAAGAGCCTGTCGGTGATCGGCACGGCGGCGATGTTCATGGTCGGCGGTGGCATCCTTACCCATGGTGTGCCGGTGGTGCATCATTGGGTGGAAACGGTGAGCCAGAGTGTCGGTGGGGTGGCGTGGCTGATGCCGACCCTGTTGAACGCGGGTGTGGGGATTGTCGCCGGGGCGGCGGTATTGGTGGTGGTGTCGGTGGTCGGTCGGTTGTGGCGTACTGCGAGGGCCTGACATTTCGGTCAGGCCACCGACGTGTATCAGCGCAGCGCGCGTCGTCACGCCCGCCGCCTGCAACCTTGCCGATTACTGGGCGAAGGCCTTGTAGCCATTCTGCTCGAAGTTGTAAAGCGTGTTTGCTTCTGAACCTTTCACGTAGTCATAGCTACTGTCAGAGGAGGCGCTTGCAGTCATTGGTCGGGTGTAAAGCGTCCCTTCTATCTGGTTGTTATTGGGTGTCGACTCGGTGCCGCCCTTGGCATCGGCGTATTGGAATACGCGCTCGGCATTTGCGGCCCGGTCGGCCCGAGTATCGTTCGACGCATTCATGTCGTCCCAATCGCCTGTCTGAGACTTGATCCCCGTCAGTTTGTCATCCTTGAGCGCTTCGCGCGCGCTCGCAAAAAGCGGGGTGTTGGTAATGGCGTCGACGCTGCGATGATCGCCAGGTGCCCTGCCCGTATTGCCGGTAGGCGCACTGATAGAGGCGTGCCCCTGCTGGCCTGTCGACGACTGGGAGCCTGCCGGGCCGTTTGCCTGGGCGTATCCGGTATTGTATTGATTGGAGCCGCTGGAGTTGTTTACATCCATCAAGGTTTTCCGTTTTTCAATGATTAGGCGTCTGATTGGGAACCCGTGGGTTCGCGCCTTAAGTGGTTTTCCCGAATGAAACGGTTCCCGTAGACCTAGGAAATCTAGTGGTCTGCGTGTCGGGGAAATTACCGGTTTACGTCAAGCTCGTGAGTATCGGTGTACACGGTCCCGAGGCGTACCCTGAGCACTTGAGTTCAGCGGCACGCCCGCCGCGTTTACTTCAGGGGGTTATTGCAAGGCGCTGTAGCCTTTTTCGCTGAAAGCCTTGAGCAACTGCGCTTCGGAACCGGTGGACACACTGCCGAACTGGCCAAAGCCCTGCATGCGGTGATCGCCTTGTTGCGATGAACCCTGCCGCTTGAGGCCTTCGCGACCATCGATGTGGTTCACCACTTCCGACAGGTTATAGGCCGCATCCGCACGGGATTCAGAATTGTCGTTGGCGGGGCCCCAATCGCCGGTCTGCTTTTTGAGCTTGTTAAGAAAGTCGTTGGAGAAAGGGCCGTCCTGTTTGAGCACGTCTTTGAGCGCCGGATTATCGCTGAAGATTTTTTCTGCGCCGCGGTGATCGCCGGCAGGCCTGCCATAAGCACCTGTGGGAGCGCCCGTGCCAGCGTTCTTCGATGCCTGCGGTTCGGCTGCTTGAGGGCTATACGCAGTAGGGGCGGAGGAAGGGCTGGAGGAAATAGATTGCGTCATATTGAAATATCCACTCAAAGTTCAAGGTGGGTAACCGCCTCATCCGCCTGATGTTTGTCAGGCTTGTCTGTGGGGGACCTGGACTCTGTGTGGCGTGGCTGTGCGGCTGGTTCCCGTCATGCTGCTGTTACCGCCACTTCGCGCAAAAAAAAGGCCATTCATTCGAATGGCCTTTTTTGTCGGCGTTATTTACTCGGCAATCTGCAACTTGCGTGATTCCGTATAGATATACCGCACCTTCTCATACTCGAACGGCGAGTTCATCTGACCGTAGCGGAAGCTGGTCTGGTAGCGCTTGTCCACCGCGCGCAGGGCCCAGATTTCCGGGTGGTTGGAGCTGACTTCGGAGACGTTGAGGAAGTTGATCTGGGACTCGGCGGTGTAGTCCACCAGCAAGCCGCCGGTGTCGCGCAGGTTCGACGGGCCGAAGATCGGCAGCACCAGGTAGGCCCCGCCGGGCACGCCGTAGAAGCCCAGGGTCTGGCCGAAGTCTTCACTCTGGCGCGGCAGCCCCATGGCGGTCGCCGGGTCCCACAGGCCGGCGACGCCGACGGTGGTGTTGAGCAGCAGGCGCCCGGTGGTTTCCAGGGAACGGTGGCCTTTGAGCTGCAGCAAGCTGTTCAACAGGTTGGGGACGTCGCCCAAGTTGTTGAAGAAGTTGCTCACGCCGGTGCGCAGGAAGCTTGGCGTGACGTAGCGGTAACCGTCGACCACCGGCAGGAACACCCATTGGTCAAAGCGGTAGTTGAAGTGGTACACGCGGCGGTTCCACGATTCGAGCGGGTCATACACGTTGAGGGCGTTGACCGACGAGCGTTCGAATTCGCGTTGGTCCAGGCCCGGGTTGAACTTGAGTTTGCTCAACGGCTCCTTGAATCCGTCGGAGTCCATCACCACAGGCGCGTGAGCCTTGCTGTTGTCGGCGTTGGCAACGCCTGCGCACATCAGGGCGGCAAGCAGCAGAAGATATTTAGCCACGGAAGAACTCCAGCATGGCGTCGGCGTTGACGCGGTAATTGAGGTTGCCGCAATGGCCGCCCAGGGGGTAGACGGTCAAGCGATCGCCGAAGGTCTTGCGCAGGAAGCCCAGGTCGCCCGGGCCGAGGATCACGTCGTCGGCGTTGTGCATGACGGCGATTTTCGGGCTGGCGTGGAGGTAGTCCTTGAGGGCGTACAGGCTGACCTGGTCAACCAGTTGCAGCAGGCTGCCGCCGTCGGAGCGGGCGCGCCACATCGGGATCACCTGTTCGGTGAGGTAGCAATCGAAGTCGCATTGCAGCGCACGCTTGAGGAACGGCGTGAGGCTGGTGCCTTCGCTGATCGGGTACTTCGGCGGGATGATCAGGCCACGGCGGTTGATCAGGTCCGAAGTAAAGGCGATGTCGGCCGCCGAGAAGCGGAACGAGGTGCCGATCAGCATGGCCATCTGTTCGTTGGTCAGGTGCTGCTTGGATTGCTGGAAGTCGTAGAGCAGGGCGTCGTTGAGGTCGATGTAGCCCTTTTGCTGGAAGTAACGGGTCAGCTTGTTCAACACCAGTTCATAGAAGGTGGTGGTGTTGTTGATGCCCTTGACCTCGGTCTGTACCAGCTTGTCGAGGTTGGTGATCGAGGTGTAGAGGTTGACCGGCGGGTTGAGCAGCAACACTTTCTTGAAGTTGAAGCTGCGGCGGGTCTCGTCGAGCTTGCTGACAAACGCCGCATCCAGCGCACCGAGGCTGTAGCCGGTGAGGTAGAAGTCGGTCACCGGCAGCGAAGCGTTCTGGGCGCGCACGGCTTGCATCACGCGGTACATGTCTTCGGCATCTTCCTGGCTGATGCCGGGGGTGGCGAAGCGCGATGCCGAGGCGATGAAGTCGAAGCTGGTGGGCGACGACAGTTGCACCACGTGGTAGCCGGCCTGGTAATACAGTTTTTTCAGGTATTCGTTGATGCTGCTGTCAAACCGCGCACCGGTGCCCGCGATCAGGAAGATCAGCGGCGCGGCGCGGTCCTGCTTGGCGATGCGGTAAGTGAGCTTCTTCACTGCCCAGAAATTGTCCGGCAGGCTGAACTCGCGCTCGGGGCGCATGTTCAGGGTGTAGTCGGACTGGTTGATCTGGTCGTCGGTCGGCAATGTCGGCCGAAGGTCGGGCGGGGTGGTGGCGATGGTCGCTTCGAACGGGTTGGTCAAAGGGTAGCCATAGCTGGCTTGGTCGATATCGACGGCCAGTGCTGACGCACTCAAAAAAAGGCTGCCCAGCAGAGCAGCACAGCGCAAGGAACGGAGCATGACTTAATCCCTAAGAGGAAACGTGCTAAATGAAGTTCGCAGGCTATGACCACCGCGTTGCCACCGAAGTGCCAGCCCTCGGCACGAAAAGTCGGAAAATAACGTCGGATTCGGGGTAATAGTAGCGAGACGATACACTTTGCCATGCATTAGTGAACACTAATTGTGTGTACGCACCTTGCTAACGGCCGCCGGCGCATTAAGCTGAGCGCCGTTTTTGCCTATCGGAGTGCTCCATGTCCCGCCGCTTGCCGTTGATTTTGCTGCTTATTGCCCTGCCGTTATGGCTGGCTGCCAGTTATGGCGCGCGTTACGGCTTTATGGAAGATGGCCAGTGGGTCGGCATTTGTGCCGACGAGGCCAGCCGCTGGGAATGCCAGGTACGTTCGAACCTGGGCTTGATGATTCACTTCAAGGTGCTGGGCTGGGCCGCGCTGGTGACCTCGGTGCTGGCGTTTTTCGTACCGGGCCGTGCGGGATGGGGCTTGGCGGTGCTGGGGCTGGTGTTCGGGCTACCGGCCCTGGCGTTGTACAACACCTCGTTTGCGGTGTTTGCGGTGGTGATTGCGGGGTTGCGGTTGGTCAGGCAGTCGCGGCGCGCCTGATCAAGCCAATCGGGGGCAAGCCCCCTCCCACATGAGAACGCAGTCCAAAGGTGGGAGGGGGCTTGCCCCGATGGCGCTCTTAAGCCTTGCGCATCCGCAAGCACCGCCACAAAGCCACAACCATCAACCCACTGACCACCGCCCAACCCCACGCCTGCTGGTTCAGCAGGCCTTCACGGTACAGCTGTGGCGCAATGCCGGCCCCGATGATAAAGGTCAGCAAGGCAATCTCCCGGCGTGGCCCGGCCACCGGACGAACCAGATACACCAACGCCGGCAGCAGCAGCGCCGCACTCGGGAAGCTGCGGTAGCGTGGGTCAAACACCAGTGCCAGCATCATTACGGCGCCCGCGAACCCGGCGATTGCCACCAGCCAGCCGGCGCGTTGTTCCAGCCAGTTGAACAGGCGTTCGCGCCAGCCTTCACGGGCACTCAGGGCCAGGGCCGCGTGGGCCAGCACCAGCAGGTTCAGCGCCACGAGTAAACCGGCCCATGCCCACTCATCGTTGAAGCGCGCAGTCACGCGGGTCAGTTCGGCCCAGGTGCCGATGGCGCAGGCAGCCACAGCACCCAGCAGGGGCAGGGCGATCGCGGCGCGCGTGCTGCGGACGCGACCACCGAGCACCAGCGTGCCCAGCAGGATAATCCCGCCGACCCCCAGCCACAGCGGCCAGTGCGGCACATTGGTCACCGGCCCGGCGAGGATGCCCTTGTCCTGACGGTCGGCATCGAACAGGCCCCAGTAACCGCCCACGGCACCTTCACTGGCGCGCTTCCACGGCTGGTCAAACGCTTCGATCAGGTTGTAGTGCCAGCCATTGGCCTCGGCCATGGCCACGAAGCCACGCATGAACTTGGCTTCGTTGACACGACTCGGTACCGCGGTTTCGCGTTGGCGGCCTTCGCTGGGCCAGCCGGTCTCGCCGATCAATATGTCCTTGAGCGCGAATTTGTTGCCAAAAGTCTGGCGTACATCGCCCACATGCTTGAGGGCCTGGTCGATACCGGAGGGGTCATCTTCCCAGTAGGGCAGCAGGTGGATGGTCAGGAAGTCCACCGCCGGAGCGATTTCCGGGTGCTGCAGCCAGAACTCCCAGACGTCGGCGTAGGTAACCGGCTGCTTGATCTGGCTTTTGACCTTATGGATCAGCGCCACCAGCTGTTTGGCGGTGACTTCCTTGCGCAGCAGCGCTTCGTTGCCGACGATCACCGAGGTGACCACATCGGGGTTGGCATTCGCCGAGGCGATCAGTTGGTCGACCTCTTTTTCGGTTGCGACCGGGTCGCTGCTGACCCAGGCGCCCGCCATCACCTTCAGGCCGTGCTTACGCGCCAGGTCCGGCAAGGCTTCCAGGCCGGTCATGGAGTAGGTGCGGATGCACTCGAAGCGGGTGGCCAGCAGGGCGAGGTCGGCGTCCATGCGCGCGGGGCGCAGTGTGAACGGTTGGTCGAAGGGCGATTGGTCCTTGTCGAACGGTGTGTACGACGCGCATTGCAGTTTGTGACTGGCACTGGCCACATCCGGCAGCACCACCGGCCGGCCGAGGCCATACCAGTAACCGACAAGGGTCAGCAGGCCGAGGATCAAAGCGAAGCAATAGGGCAAGGCAGGGAAGCGGGCAGTGGCGGGCATGGTCGGCTTATCTGGGGGAGCAAAGGCGCGCATCTTACCCGGATTTGCGCTATCCCAGTGGGGCTGCATAATTTTGACATGCAAAGTTCAGGCGGGATCGTGGGGTTAAATCCTACAAAAAGTCCTACTGGCGATGTGATGTCGTTTCTTGCTTGCATGAGGTCGCTGACAGAGCAGGTCGAAGGCTGCGGCAGGTTGATGATCGAGGTGTCAGCACTCCACTGATGTCGCAGCAGCCGGATCGATGCGCGTGAAGGGGGCGCGGCGCACCACATAACAACAGGTTGACGTCGCTCGACATCCGTCGGGCGCAGCACTTTCGGGGAAGTACGATGAAGATGCGACGACTCTTGGGCGCAGCTGCCACTCTGGTAGTTGCGATGAGCTCCACACTGGCCAGCGCCGACAGCAAAACCCTGAGCATCGGTTATGTAGATGGCTGGTCCGACAGCGTTGCCACCACGCATGTGGCGGCAGAGGTGATCAGGGAAAAGCTCGGTTATGACGTCAAACTGCAAGCGGTCGCCACCGGGATCATGTGGCAGGGCGTGGCCACCGGCAAGCTCGATGCCATGCTCTCCGCCTGGCTGCCCGTGACCCACGGCGAGTATTGGACCAAGAACAAGGACAAGGTGGTCGACTACGGCCCTAACTTCAAGGATGCGAAGATCGGCTTGATCGTGCCGGAGTACGTCAAGGCCAAGTCCATCGAAGACCTCAAGACCGACACCACCTTCAAGAACAAGATCGTCGGCATCGACGCCGGTTCAGGCGTGATGCTCAAGACCGACGAAGCCATCAAGCAGTACGGCCTCGACTACAAACTGCAAGCCAGTTCGGGTGCGGCGATGATCGCCGAGCTGACCCGTGCCGAAGACAAGCAGGAATCCATTGCGGTCACCGGCTGGGTGCCACACTGGATGTTCGCCAAGTGGAAACTGCGTTTCCTGGACGATCCAAAAGGGATTTATGGTGCTGCTGAAACCGTCAACAGCATCGGCAGCAAGGGCCTGGAGAAGAAAGCGCCGGAAGTCGCGGCGTTCCTGAAGAAATTCCAGTGGGCCTCCAAGGATGAGATCGGCGAAGTCATGCTCGCTATCCAGGAAGGCGCCAAGCCTGATGCAGCGGCCAAGGAGTGGGTTGCCAAGCACCCTGAGCGCGTTGCCGAGTGGACCGCTAAATAACTCCCCAATGCCTTGATACAGCCCCAGTGGGAGGGGGCTTGCCCCCGATTGCGGTGCGTCAGTCGTCAATGATCTGACTGGCTCACCACTATCGGGAGCAAGCCCCCTCCCACATTATTTTCGTCACCCGCAAATGTTTCTGCGCCCTCTCAATCCCTCGCTACACTCCGTCTAATACTAAGGTCGTCTGGAACCTGTTCCGTAGCCGCATACAGTGGATACGTACCAATAATAAAAAAGCTGTGCTGCGAGGATAAAAACAATGAACGACAGCATTTACCTCTCGATTCAAAACAGCCCGCGTTTCAAGGAGCTGGTGAGAAAAAGGGAAAGGTTCGCCTGGATTCTCTCGGCGATCATGCTAGGGCTGTACTCCGGATTCATCCTGTTGATCGCCTACGGGCCACAAGTACTGGGGGCTAAACTCAGCCCCGGCTCATCCATCACCTGGGGCATCCCCATCGGGGTCGGGCTGATTGTGTCGGCCTTTGTCCTCACCGGCATCTATGTGCGACGCGCCAACGGCGAATTCGACGACCTGAACAATGCGATTCTCAAGGAGGCTGCGCAATGATCCGTCGTCTATTGGCAGTATTCGGCGCTTCGGTCTTCGCTCCTGCGGTGTGGGCGGCGGATGCATTGACCGGTGAAGTGCACAAACAACCGCTGAATATCGCAGCGATCCTGATGTTCGTGGCCTTTGTCGGCGCGACGTTGTGCATCACCTACTGGGCTTCCAAGCGCAACAAGTCGGCGGCCGACTACTATGCGGCCGGCGGCAAGATCACCGGTTTCCAGAACGGCCTGGCGATTGCCGGCGACTACATGTCGGCCGCGTCCTTCCTGGGAATTTCCGCACTGGTGTTCACCTCCGGCTACGACGGCCTGATCTACTCGATCGGCTTCCTGGTGGGCTGGCCGATCATTCTGTTCCTGATCGCCGAGCGCCTGCGTAACCTGGGCAAGTACACCTTTGCCGACGTGGCGTCCTATCGCCTCGGGCAAACCCAGATCCGCAGCCTGTCGGCCTGTGGTTCCCTGGTGGTGGTGGCGTTCTACCTGATCGCGCAAATGGTGGGGGCGGGCAAGCTGATCCAGCTGCTGTTCGGCCTCGACTACCATGTGGCGGTGATCCTGGTCGGGATCCTGATGTGCCTGTATGTGCTGTTCGGCGGCATGCTGGCGACCACCTGGGTGCAGATCATCAAGGCGGTGCTGTTGCTGTCCGGTGCTTCGTTCATGGCGCTGATGGTGATGAAGCACGTCAACTTCGACTTCAACACGCTGTTCTCCGAGGCGATCAAGGTTCACCCTAAAGGTGAAGCGATCATGAGCCCCGGCGGCCTGGTGAAAGACCCGATCTCCGCGTTCTCCCTGGGCCTGGCACTGATGTTCGGTACCGCCGGCCTGCCGCACATCCTGATGCGCTTCTTCACCGTAAGCGATGCCAAGGAAGCGCGGAAGAGCGTGCTGTATGCCACTGGCTTCATCGGCTACTTCTATATCCTGACCTTTATCATCGGTTTTGGCGCGATCCTGCTGGTCAGCACCAACCCGGCGTTCAAGGATGCTGCAGGCGCCTTGCTGGGCGGTAACAACATGGCGGCGGTGCACCTGGCCAACGCGGTGGGTGGCAGTATCTTCCTGGGCTTCATCTCGGCGGTGGCCTTCGCCACCATCCTGGCCGTGGTTGCCGGCTTGACCCTGGCCGGTGCTTCGGCGGTGTCCCATGACCTGTACGCCAGCGTGATCAAGAAAGGCAAGGCCAACGAGAAGGATGAGATTCGCGTATCGAAGATCACCACCATCGCCCTGGCAGTGCTGGCGATTGGCCTGGGCATCCTGTTCGAAAGCCAGAACATCGCGTTCATGGTCGGCCTGGCGTTCTCGATTGCCGCCAGCTGCAACTTCCCGGTGTTGCTGCTTTCCATGTACTGGAAAAACCTCACCACCCGTGGCGCGATGATTGGCGGCTGGCTGGGCCTGATCAGTGCCGTTGGCCTGATGATCCTGGGTCCGACCATCTGGGTCTCGATCCTGCATCACGAAAAAGCCATCTTCCCGTACGAATACCCGGCGCTGTTCTCGATGATCATTGCGTTCATCGGTATCTGGTTCTTCTCCATCACCGACAAGTCGGCGGCGGCAGAGAAAGAGCGCGCGCTGTACTTCCCGCAGTTTGTGCGTTCGCAGACTGGCCTGGGGGCGAGTGGGGCGGTTAATCACTAAGTTTGTTGTTGGGTAAGGAATGCCCCGGTCGAAAGGCCGGGGCATTTTTTTATGGCTGCGGATTTACTTCGGCGGTCACGGTTATAGCTGGCGGGGGAATGTTGTCGGTATACAGCGCGTGCAGGCCCATCACGCGTCCAAGAAACATCACTTGGCGAAACATCATGGCAAGGAACAGCGCGCCGCCGATGAACGAGTAATAGAGGTAGTAAGGCTGCACTGCGTAGAATTTTACGCCGTCGGAAAAAAAGCCGATGAACATGAGCACGATCAGGCCGCTCAGCAAGTTTTGGCACAGTGTCACTTCGGCCATGGCTTTGACCAGGATGCGGCCGGCGGTGTCATTTGCTTTGCCCACCTGATCGATATGCACGGAGACCTGCTTCCAGCGCTGGGTAAAGGTGGCGCCGTTGTCCAGGTTCAATACCTTGCAGAAGGGCACGCGCTCCAGGATGAAGATCGATATAGCGTCCCAGATGACACAGAAGCCGGTCAGCACAATGCCTGATACGTAGCTGAGCAAAATCAGAATGAACAGATCGGCCCCGGAAGCCAGCGCGTTCGGTTTGCTGGGCGTGATGATGAAATCCATCTTGTAGGCCAGTGCTACCCAGAACGCCATTCCTGGGCACACTCGCGCAATCAGGTCGTAGTAAGCGCTGGGTATGAAGTTGAGCAGCGAAGACAGCTCGGCGCCCATTTTTTGTTCAGCGGGTTTATCCGTCATGGAGCGTACTCCCTCAAGCGAGTGGGTGATGAGCCACGGATTATTGAATCGTCAACGCAACATGCCCCTTGTTATTGCCGTAGCAATTCCACGCGTCGTTGGCATAGGCATACAGATACCCTGAGCGTTTGGGCGTATAGGTGCAGCCGTGGCCGATGAGGAAGGACTCCGGTTTCAGCAGGATGCCCTTGGCGTCAACACCATCGCTGTTGGTGATGGCGCCGATAAGGCTGAACCAGGGGTAATTCTCGTGGCGGCGGGTGAAGTAAAAGTTTGCATCGCTGTTGTTGAACAGCTTGCCGTACCAGTTTTCCAGTTTGCCCAGTGCGGTGCCGGCCAGGTAGGCCAGTTCACCGGGTTGGAAATGGTTGTCAACTGGGCCATCAGGGTCGCAGACGATCGAAGCGTCCAGCCACTCGCCGCTGGCGCTGAAGGTGTACGTCGTGCCCGCGTTGAGCCATAGGCCGGTTTCGTTCCACGGCAGGCGTGCTGAGATGTCCAGTACCAGCGGGGTCGGGGGCGTCAGCAGGCGCGCTTTGCGGTAAGGCGATTGAGTGATGGGTGGGGTTTTCTGCCGCGCCAGTGCGGAACTGTGGAACAGTGCCGGTTGCGTGTTGAGGTTGGCCACGCTGCGCGGCTGAGTCGCCAGCACATTGAACACGCCGTCGCAGGAGTCGTGCATGGTGTCGTAGAGGTCGGGCTTGATCTGCTTGACAATATCCGCCGCGAAATCCAGGCCCGTCGCGCTCGCTTCATCCAGCATCCACAGCAGTGCGCCATCGGCCAGGCCGCAGTTTTGATAGCCGCCGCCGACGTCCGAGTGCACGCCGGGAAACCAGATCTGCTTGAGTTCGGTGTCCTTCGATGATGGCTGGTTCCACAGCGTCGGCTGGAACGAGGCGCGGCGTTCGTCCATCGCCAGTGCGTGACGCGCATGCTTGACCGAGGGGTGTAGCGTGGTGTCGTGGAAGGTGTAGCGTTCGCGATTGTCGAGCAGGTTGAGCAAAGCCATGTCGTCGGGGATGCCCAGCGCGCCAACGGTGTCCCAGACCCCAATGAACTGAATCGGGATGGGTTCGCCGGCCTTGTTGTGGAATTCCCAGCCCTGGGCGCTCCAGTCTCCACGCTCTTCGGTTTTACGTCGGTAGCCGTAGGTGAGCAGCGCCTGAATGCGTGTCCAGACCTCTGCTGGCGGTAGTCCGGCGATCCGCAACAGCCCGCAGCGGCCGATGAATCCGGCAAGGCTGCGCACCGTGTAGGCCCCGCGGCTGAAGCCGAACAGATAGATCGCATCGCCGGGCTGGTAGCAGTAACAGAGCTTCTGGTAGGCGCTCATGATGTTGTTATCAAGGCCGGCGCCGGTGCCGCCGCCGACGGCTTTATCCCACCAGCTGCCGTTGGTGCCGACACCTGGGTGATAGTATTTGGTTTGCGCGACGCCCTGGGCGTCGAAGTCGGCCAGGGCGTTAAACAGTCGCACCACGTTGGTGGGGGCGGGGATGCCCTGATCGAGTTGGTCGGGGGTATTCCAGGTACCGTCGCAGCAAATCACCAGATTAGCCATGGCAAATCCTTTACCTGCAAGCAGGAGCCAGTTCAAGAAACCCGGCGACGGGTTTGGCTGCATGCAGAGGGCAGCGCGGGGCACATCGGCCGGAAAGTGAGCGCTGACTACGGATACCTAGCGGTACGCTGGATTCAAGATCAGTACCGGGGAGGCGTCAAGTCGCGCCGGCAAATACCGGGGGCGGCGGCGTTCGAGTTGCTCGCTACCGATTGGGATGTGTCGTTGCAGGCATGGTCGCTGCGGCAAAACGAACAAGGCCTCCAGAGGAGGCCTTGTTCAGTGCAGCTAAGCGGCTGATTGCTTACTTGCGATCTTCCAGCTTGGTAATGTCACGCGACTCGTAGCCGGTGTACAGCTGGCGTGGACGGCCAATCTTGTACGGGCTGGAGAGCATTTCTTTCCAGTGGGAGATCCAGCCCACGGTCCGCGCCAGGGCGAAGATCACGGTGAACATGCTGGTTGGAATGCCGATCGCCTTGAGGATGATCCCCGAGTAGAAGTCGACGTTCGGGTACAGCGAGCGTTCGATGAAGTACGGGTCGGTCAGGGCGATCTCTTCCAGGCGCATGGCCAGTTCGAGTTGCGGATCGTTGTTGATGCCCAGTTCCTTCAGCACTTCGTCGCAGGTCTGCTTCATGACGGTGGCGCGTGGGTCGCGGTTCTTGTAGACCCGGTGACCGAAGCCCATCAACTTGAACGGATCGTTTTTGTCCTTGGCCTTGGCGATGAACGTGTCGATGTTGGACACATCGCCGATTTCATCGAGCATGGTCAATACGGCTTCGTTCGCACCGCCGTGGGCAGGGCCCCACAGCGCGGCGATGCCGGCGGCGATACAGGCGAACGGGTTGGCACCCGAAGAGCCTGCCAGGCGCACGGTGGACGTCGAGGCGTTTTGCTCGTGGTCGGCGTGGAGGATGAAGATCCGGTCCATTGCCTTGGCCAGCACCGGGCTGATCGGTTTGATCTCGCACGGGGTGTTGAACATCATGTGCAGGAAGTTTTCCGCGTACGTCAGGTCGTTGCGCGGGTACATCATGGGTTGGCCCATGGAGTACTTGTAAACCATTGCGGCCAGGGTCGGCATCTTGGCAACCAGGCGGATCGCGGAAATTTCGCGATGCTGCGGGTTATTGATGTCGAGGGAGTCGTGATAGAAGGCCGACAGGGCGCCGACCACGCCGCACATGACCGCCATCGGGTGGGCGTCGCGACGGAAGCCGTTGAAGAAGGTCTTCAACTGTTCGTGAACCATGGTGTGGTTCTTCACGGTGCTGACGAACTGGGCTTTTTGCTCGGCTGTTGGCAATTCGCCATTTAGCAGCAGGTAGCAGGTTTCCAGATAGTCCGATTTTTCCGCCAGTTGCTCGATCGGGTAGCCCCGGTGCAGCAGGATGCCATTGTCGCCGTCGATATAGGTGATCTTCGACTCGCAAGAGGCGGTCGACATGAAGCCTGGGTCGAAAGTGAAACGGCCCGTGGCCGTCAGGCCCCGTACGTCGATAACATCGGGACCAACGGTGCCGGTTAAAATGGGCAGCTCGACGGGGGCTGCGCCCTCGATGATCAACTGCGCTTTTTTGTCAGCCATGTGGCCTCCTATTTATGCTTCAAATCATCAGACAGACCCCCCACGCAGGGCCCGCACCACTATAGTGAGATAAATTCAGATGTCAATTTGCCTAAAGTCTTGCCCCAGAAGGCTTTAACCGGACTTTTTCCTCGAAATTGCCTGCCATTTACGCCTTTTATCCCGCCAGCGCAATCCGCTATTAGGGTGAGGTGCGCGCGTTGTCATTAGTAACCTAACTGTCTATACTCGGCCACCGACCGCCAAGGGCTTTTGGGCTTGCTTTCATTGGGGGTCGCACTCCCTGGGTGGTGCTTACCTGACCAGTCGCACTCCCCAACAACTTTGCCCTGATTGTTAGGGGCTCTTCAGTGTGAAAAAAAGCCGTGAATAGCCAACGACCTGTAAACCTAGACCTAAGGACCATCAAACTCCCCATCACCGGCGTTACGTCGTTCCTGCACCGTGTTTCCGGCATCATCCTGTTCCTGGGCTTGGGCATCATGCTTTATGCATTGAGCAAATCCCTGGGTTCCGAGGAAGGATACGCCGAGGTGAAGGCATGCTTGACCAGCCCGCTGGCCAAGTTCGTAGCATGGGGCCTCCTGTCCGCTCTGCTGTATCACCTGGTAGCCGGTGTGCGCCACTTGATCATGGACATGGGCATCGGTGAGACGCTGGAAGGCGGCCGCCTGGGCTCGAAAATCATCATCGCCATTTCCGTGGTGCTGATCGTTCTGGCAGGAGTTTGGATATGGTAACCAGCGTTACGAACCTATCGCGTTCGGGCCTCTATGACTGGATGGCGCAGCGTGTGTCTGCGGTCGTTCTCGCGGCTTATTTCATTTTCCTGATCGGATACCTCGTCGCAAACCCGGGCATTGGCTACGAGCAATGGCACGGGCTGTTTTCCCACAATGCGATGCGAATCTTCAGCCTGCTGGCCCTTGTAGCCCTGGGCGCTCACGCCTGGGTCGGCATGTGGACCATCGCGACCGACTACCTGACGCCGATGGCGCTGGGCAAGTCCGCGACCGCAGTCCGTTTCCTCTTCCAGGCAGTATGCGGCGTCGCGATGTTCGCTTACTTCGTCTGGGGTGTGCAGATTCTTTGGGGTATCTGATTCATGGCTAACATTCCAACTATTTCCTTCGACGCCATCATTATTGGTGGCGGCGGTGCCGGCATGCGCGCAGCGCTGCAGCTGGCCCAAGGCGGTCACAAGACTGCCGTGATCACCAAGGTATTCCCGACTCGCTCCCACACCGTATCGGCCCAGGGTGGCATCACCTGCGCCATCGCGTCCGCCGACCCGAATGATGACTGGCGCTGGCACATGTACGATACCGTCAAGGGTTCCGACTACATCGGTGACCAGGACGCTATCGAATACATGTGTCAGGAAGGCCCGGCCGCGGTGTTCGAGCTGGACCACATGGGTCTGCCGTTCTCCCGTACCGAACAGGGTCGCATCTACCAGCGTCCATTCGGCGGCCAGTCGAAGGACTACGGTAAAGGCGGCCAGGCTGCCCGTACCTGCGCCGCGTCCGACCGTACCGGTCACGCGCTGCTGCACACCCTTTATCAGGGCAACCTGAAAGCCGGCACCACGTTCCTGAACGAATACTACGCAGTGGATCTGGTGAAGAACGCCGACGGTGCATTCGTTGGCGTGATCGCCATCTGCATCGAAACCGGTGAAACCACCTACATCCGCGCCAAGGCTACCGTTCTGGCGACCGGCGGTGCAGGTCG
The DNA here is from genome assembly GCF_059416305.1 of Pseudomonas sp. GW821-FHT09D08. NCBI lineage: Bacteria > Pseudomonadati > Pseudomonadota > Gammaproteobacteria > Pseudomonadales > Pseudomonadaceae > Pseudomonas > Pseudomonas sp. GW821-FHT09D08. Next base: position 10,169 of record NZ_JBWKOX010000030.1, on the reverse strand, counting down.
TATCTACGCTTCCACCACCAATGCCCTGATCAACACCGGTGACGGCGTCGGCATGGCACTGCGTGCCGGCGTGCCGGTGCAGGACATCGAAATGTGGCAGTTCCACCCGACCGGCATCGCCGGCGCCGGTGTACTGGTCACCGAAGGTTGCCGTGGTGAAGGTGGTTACCTGATCAACAAGCACGGCGAGCGTTTCATGGAGCGTTATGCTCCGAACGCGAAAGACCTGGCGGGTCGTGACGTCGTTGCCCGTTCGATGGTCAAGGAAATCATCGCCGGTAACGGCTGTGGCCCGAATGGCGACCACGTACTGCTGAAGCTGGATCACCTGGGTGAAGAAGTGCTGCACAGCCGCCTGCCGGGTATCTGTGAACTGTCCAAGACCTTTGCCCACGTGGACCCGGTGGTTGCTCCGGTTCCGGTTGTTCCAACCTGCCACTACATGATGGGCGGTGTTCCGACCAACATTCATGGCCAGGCGATCACCCAGAACGCCGAAGGCGTGGACGAGATCATCCACGGTCTGTTCGCGGTAGGCGAAGTGGCCTGCGTATCGGTACACGGTGCCAACCGCCTGGGCGGCAACTCGCTGCTCGACCTGGTGGTATTCGGCCGCGCGGCAGGCCTGCACCTGGAAAAAGCCCTGACCGACGGCATCGAATACGATGACGCCACCGACGCCAACATCGAGGCCGCCCTGGCGCGCCTGAACGCTCTGAACGAGCGCACTGATGGCGAAGACGTGGCAACCCTGCGTCGCGAGCTGCAAAGCTGCATGCAGAACTACTTCGGTGTATTCCGTACCGGCGAATACATGCAGAAGGGTATTGCCCAGCTGGCCGATCTGCGCAAGCGCATCGCCAACGTCAAGATCAACGATAAGAGCCAGGCGTTCAACACCGCTCGTATCGAAGCCCTTGAACTGCAAAACCTGCTGGAAGTGGCTGAAGCGACTGCGATCGCCGCCGAGGTTCGTAAGGAATCCCGTGGTGCCCACGCTCGTGAAGACTTTGAAGATCGCGATGACGAAAACTGGTTGTGCCACACCCTGTACTTCCCGGGTGACAAGCGCGTAACCAAGCGTGCCGTGAACTTCTCGCCGAAGACGGTTCCGACGTTTGAACCGAAGATTCGGACTTACTAAGGGTGGCTGCCATGTTGAAAGTCAGTGTTTATCGCTACAACCCTGATCAGGACGCTGCGCCGTTCATGCAGGAGTTCCAGGTCGATACCGGTGGTAAAGACCTGATGGTGCTGGATGTATTGGCACTGATCAAAGAGCAGGACGAAGGTTTCTCCTATCGTCGCTCTTGCCGTGAAGGTGTGTGCGGTTCCGACGGCATGAACATCAACGGCAAAAACGGCCTGGCGTGCATTACGCCGCTGTCCGCCGTTGTCAAAGGCAACAAGCTGATCGTTCGTCCTCTGCCAGGTTTGCCGGTTATCCGTGACCTGGTCGTCGATATGAGCATCTTCTACAAGCAATACGAGAAAGTTAAGCCGTTCCTGCAGAACGACACGCCGGCTCCGGCCATCGAGCGTCTGCAGTCCCCGGAAGAGCGTGAAAAGCTCGACGGTCTGTACGAGTGCATCCTGTGCGCTTGCTGCTCGACCTCGTGCCCGTCCTTCTGGTGGAACCCGGACAAGTTCCTGGGTCCTGCTGCCCTGCTGCAAGCGTATCGCTTCCTGGCAGACAGCCGTGACACCAAGACGTCCGAGCGTCTGGCTTCGCTGGATGACCCGTTCAGCGTATTCCGCTGCCGCGGGATCATGAACTGCGTCAACGTATGTCCTAAAGGCCTGAACCCGACTAAGGCCATTGGTCACATCCGTAACATGCTGCTGCAAAGCGGTGTGTAACTGACGTTGTAACAAAGCAGGACCGTTGTGCCCGTAAATGCTACGGCGCAGGCTTCAACCGGCGCCGTAGTTTTAACTTGAGCAGCGACTTACAAAGCCGCAGCTCTTATTTTGAAGAAATGAGACAAGCAGGGGCATTCGGGTTGGTACCCGAACTATCAGCGTGATCCTAAGTGGCTTGTTTTGGTCGCTGCACTTGGCCTTTTGCAAGCAAACTCGGTGTTTTCGCCGGTGGTGTCCCCAAATCGAGGGTGACCAAGCATGCAAGAAAGCGTGATGCAGCGCATGTGGAACAGCGGCTATCTTTCAGGTGGTAACGCTGCCTATGTGGAAGAGCTTTATGAGCTCTACCTGCACGACCCTAACGCTGTGCCAGAAGAATGGCGCACCAAATTTCAGACGTTGTCTTCAGACGGCAACGCTGCCACCGATGTATCGCACGCAACAATTCGCGATCAGTTCGTGCTGCTGGCAAAGAACCAGCGCCGCGCCCAACCGGTTTCCGCCGGCAGCGTGAGCAGTGAGCACGAGAAGAAGCAAGTTGAAGTACTGCGACTGATCCAGGCCTACCGTATGCGTGGCCACCAGGCAGCCCAGCTTGACCCGCTGGGGCTGTGGCAGCGTCCTGCACCTGCAGACCTGTCGATCAATCATTACGGCTTGACCAATGCCGATCTTGATACGACCTTCCGTGCCGGCGACCTGTTCATCGGCAAAGAGGAAGCGAGCCTACGCGAAATTCACGAAGCATTGCAGCAGACATATTGCCGCACCATCGGCGCTGAGTTCACGCACATCACCGATTCCGAGCAACGCCACTGGTTCCAGCATCGCCTGGAAGGCGTGCGTGGCCGTCCGGTATTGTCCGCCGACGTGCGCAGCCACCTGCTTGAGCGCGTGACCGCAGCCGAGGGCCTGGAAAAATACCTGGGTACCAAATACCCGGGCACCAAGCGTTTCGGCCTGGAAGGCGGCGAGAGCCTGATTCCGATGCTCGACGAGCTGATCCAGCGTTCCGGTTCCTACGGCACCAAGGAAATCGTGATCGGCATGGCCCACCGTGGTCGCTTGAACGTGTTGGTCAACACCTTCGGCAAGAACCCGCGTGAGCTGTTCGACGAGTTCGAAGGCAAGAAGAAGGTCGAGCTGGGTTCCGGTGACGTTAAATACCACCAGGGCTTCTCGTCCAACGTGATGACCACCGGCGGTGAAGTTCACCTGGCCATGGCGTTCAACCCATCCCACCTGGAAATCGTTTCCCCAGTGGTCGAGGGTTCGGTCCGTGCTCGCCAGGATCGTCGTAACGACACTACCGGTGAAAAGGTCCTGCCGATTTCCATCCACGGTGACGCGGCATTCGCCGGTCAAGGTGTGGTCCTGGAAACGTTCCAGATGTCGCAGACCCGCGGCTTCAAGACCGGCGGTACCGTTCACATCGTCATCAACAACCAGGTTGGCTTCACCATCAGCAACCCGTTGGACGCGCGTTCCACCGAGTACGCCACCGACGTTGCCAAGATGATCCAGGCGCCGATCCTCCATGTGAATGGCGATGATCCGGAGGCCGTGCTGTTCGTGACCCAACTGGCTGTCGACTACCGCATGCAATTCAAGCGTGACGTAGTGATCGACCTGGTTTGCTACCGCCGCCGCGGTCACAACGAAGCCGACGAACCAAGCGGCACCCAGCCGTTGATGTACCAGCAGATCACCAAGCAGCGCACCACCCGTGAGCTGTATGCCGAAAGCCTGACCAAGGCCGGTATCGTTGACGATGAACGTGTTCAGGCGAAGATCGATGAATACCGCAACGCGCTGGACAATGGTCTGCATGTCGTAAAAAGCCTGGTCAAGGAGCCGAACAAAGAGCTGTTCGTTGACTGGCGTCCGTACCTGGGTCACACCTGGACGGCGCGTCACGACACCTCGTTCGATCTGAAGACCCTGCAGGAACTGTCCGCCAAGCTGCTGGAAATTCCGGAAGGCTTCGTGGTGCAGCGCCAGGTTGCGAAGATCTACGAAGACCGTCAGAAGATGCAAGCCGGCGGCCTGCCGATCAACTGGGGTTACGCCGAAACCATGGCGTACGCGACCCTGGCGTTCGAAGGTCACCCGATCCGCATGACTGGCCAGGACATCGGCCGTGGTACGTTCTCGCACCGTCACGCGGTTCTGCACAACCAGAAAGACGCAAGCACCTACGTTCCGCTGAAGCACCTCTACGAAGGCCAGCCACGTTTCGACCTGTACGATTCGTTCCTGTCCGAAGAAGCGGTACTGGCGTTCGAATACGGTTACTCGACCACCACGCCGAATGCGCTGGTGATCTGGGAAGCCCAGTTCGGCGACTTCGCCAACGGCGCCCAAGTGGTTATCGACCAGTTCATCACCAGCGGCGAGCACAAGTGGGGTCGCCTGTGCGGTCTGACCATGCTGCTGCCACATGGCTATGAAGGTCAGGGCCCTGAGCACTCCTCGGCCCGTCTGGAGCGTTACCTGCAACTGTGCGCCGAGCACAACATCCAGGTGTGCGTGCCGACCACCCCGGCACAGATCTACCACTTGCTGCGTCGCCAGGTAATCCGCCCGCTGCGCAAGCCGCTGGTCGTGCTGACGCCGAAGTCGCTGCTGCGTCACAAACTGGCCATCTCGACCCTGGAAGATCTGGCGGATGGCTCGTTCCAGACCGTTATTCCAGAAATCGACACGCTGGCCCCGGCCAAGGTGACTCGCCTGGTGCTGTGCAGCGGCAAGGTCTACTACGACCTGCTGGAAAAACGCCGTGCCGAAGGCCGCGAAGACATCGCCATCGTGCGTATCGAGCAGCTTTATCCGTTCCCGGAAGACGACCTGATGGAGGCCATCGCGCCTTACACCAACCTCACTAACGTGGTGTGGTGTCAGGAAGAGCCGATGAACCAGGGCGCGTGGTACAGCAGCCAGCATCACCTGCGTCGCAGCATCGGTAACCACAACAAGGCCCTGGGCCTGGAGTACGCCGGCCGTGATGCTTCCGCTGCACCTGCGTGTGGTTATGCGTCGATGCACGCCGAGCAGCAGGAAAAACTGCTGCAAGATGCTTTCACTGTTTAACGCCTTCGCGCTGACTGAAACCGAATTTTAAGGACCCACAGATAATGGCTATCGAAATCAAAGCCCCGTCATTCCCGGAATCGGTTGCCGATGGCACCGTTGCCACCTGGCACAAGAAACCAGGTGAGGCCGTCAAGCGTGACGACCTGATCGTCGACATCGAGACCGACAAAGTCGTGCTGGAAGTGTTGGCCGAAGCTGACGGCGTGCTGGGCGCAATCGTTGCCGAAGAGGGCGCCACCGTTCTGTCGAACCAGGTACTGGGCTCGATCGAAGAGGGCAGCGCTGCCGCTGCTCCTGCTGCCGCTGCTGCACCGGCCGCCGCTTCGGCACCTGCTGCCGCTCCGGCTGCTGGCGCAGAAGATCCAATCGCTGCACCGGCTGCTCGCCAGTTGGCTGAAGAAAACGGCATCAACCTGGCGTCCATCAAAGGCACCGGCAAAGACGGCCGTGTGACCAAGGAAGACGTGGTCGCTGCTGTTGAAGCCAAGAAAAACGCTCCGGCTGCCGCGCCTGCCAAGGCTGCTGCCCCGGCTGCCGCTGCGCCTGTGTTCGCTGCCGGCGACCGCACCGAGAAGCGTGTACCGATGACCCGCGTGCGTGCCACCGTGGCCAAGCGCCTGGTTGAAGCACAGTCGAACATGGCGATGCTGACCACTTTCAACGAAGTCGACATGACCGAAGTCATGGCCCTGCGTTCGAAGTACAAGGATCTGTTCGAGAAGTCCCACAACGGCGTGCGCCTGGGCTTCATGTCGTTCTTCGTGAAAGCGGCCACCGAAGCGCTGAAACGCTTCCCGGCAGTCAACGCTTCCATCGACGGCGGCGACATCGTTTACCACGGTTATGCAGACGTCGGCGTTGCCGTGTCCAGCGACCGTGGCCTGGTGGTTCCGGTCCTGCGTAACGCCGAACTGATGAGCTTGGCCGAAATCGAAGGCGGCATCGCCGGCTTCGGCAAGAAAGCCCGTGACGGCAAGCTGACCATCGACGAGATGACCGGTGGTACCTTCACCATCACCAACGGTGGTACCTTCGGTTCGATGATGTCGACGCCGATCGTTAACCCACCACAAGCCGCGATCCTTGGCATGCACAACATCATCCAGCGTCCGATGGCCATCAACGGCCAAGTCGTGATCCGCCCAATGATGTACCTGGCGCTGTCTTACGATCACCGCCTGATCGATGGTAAAGAAGCCGTGACTTTCCTGGTGACCATCAAGAACCTGCTGGAAGACCCGGCTCGTCTGCTGCTGGATATCTGATAGAAGCAGCTGCAGGCTTCAAGTGACAGATTGCCGGATAAGGCAGTTGGGCTTGGGGCTTGCGGCTTGAAAGCTTGCTGCTAAATAGAGGAACTATTTTCATGTCGCAGAAATTTGACGTTGTAGTGATTGGTGCGGGTCCTGGCGGCTACGTTGCCGCCATCAAGGCCGCACAACTGGGCCTCTCGACTGCTTGCATCGAAAAATACACCGACAAGGAAGGCAAACTGGCACTGGGCGGTACTTGCCTGAACGTCGGTTGCATTCCGTCCAAGGCGCTGCTGGACAGCTCCTGGAAATTCCACGAAGCCCAGGACGGCTTCGCGATCCACGGCATCAACCATGCCGGCGTGACCATGGACGTGCCAGCAATGGTCGGCCGTAAAGCCAACATCGTCAAAGGCCTGACTTCCGGCGTTGCGACCTTGTTCAAGGCCAACGGCGTGACTTCCCTGCAAGGCCACGGCAAGCTGCTGGCCGGCAAGAAAGTTGAAATCACCAAGCCGGACGGTTCGGTAGAAGTCATCGAAGCCGAGAACGTGATCCTGGCCCCAGGTTCGCGTCCAATCGACATTCCACCGGCTCCGGTTGACCAGAACGTGATCGTTGATTCGACCGGCGCCCTGGAATTCCAGGCCGTGCCTAAACGCCTGGGCGTGATCGGCGCTGGCGTCATCGGCCTGGAACTGGGTTCGGTCTGGTCCCGCCTGGGTTCCGAAGTGACCGTGCTGGAAGCCCTGGACACGTTCCTGCTGGCTGCCGACACCGCGGTATCCAAGGAAGCGCTGAAAACCCTGACCAAACAAGGTCTGGACATCAAGCTGGGCGCTCGCGTGACCGGCTCTAAGGTTAACGGCGAAGAAGTCGTTGTGACCTACACCGACAAGGATGGCGAACAGACCATCACGTTCGACAAGCTGATCGTGGCCGTTGGTCGCCGTCCAGTGACCACCGACCTGCTGGCTTCCGACAGCGGCGTGAACATCGACGAGCGTGGCTTCATCCACGTTGACGATCACTGCGCTACCACCGTTCCGGGCGTCTACGCCATTGGCGACGTGGTTCGCGGCATGATGCTCGCGCACAAGGCTTCCGAAGAAGGCATCATGGTCGTCGAGCGCATCAAGGGTCACAAGACCCAGATGAACTACGACCTGATCCCATCGGTTATCTACACCCACCCGGAAATTGCATGGGTCGGCAAGAACGAACAGCAGTTGAAAGCTGAAGGCGTTGAAGTTAACGTCGGCACCTTCCCGTTCGCCGCTTCTGGCCGTGCCATGGCAGCCAACGACACCGGTGGTTTTGTCAAAGTCATCGCTGATGCCAAGACTGACCGCGTATTGGGCGTCCACGTGATTGGCCCAGGCGCAGCAGAACTGGTTCAGCAGGGCGCGATCGGTATGGAATTCGGCACCAGTGCCGAGGACATCGGCATGATGGTCTTCTCCCATCCGACCCTGTCCGAAGCGCTGCACGAAGCCGCGTTGGCAGTGAATGGCCATGCCATCCACATCGCCAACAAGAAGAAGCGCTAAGCGAGATAATAAGAAACCACGGCGGAGTTGCCCGTCGTGAGCCTTGCGCGCAAGACTCACCGCGGAATATCCGCTGGACGCAGTCTTGCGCAGCTTTACGGGCCTTGAGCCCCGCAAGTTGCGCAAGCAGCAGTCACAGGTGGCGCGGCACTCATAATGAGCGCAGCGCCGAATGCGCAGTACCTAACGAAGACGGTAAAAAGCATGAATCTTCACGAGTATCAGGGTAAGCAGCTGTTCGCTGAATACGGCCTGCCAGTTTCCAAGGGCTACGCAGTAGACACCCCGGAAGCAGCAGCAGAAGCTTGCGACAAAATCGGCGGCACCGAGTGGGTTGTCAAAGCCCAGGTCCACGCTGGTGGTCGCGGTAAAGCGGGCGGCGTTAAGCTGGTTCGCAGCAAAGAAGACGCCAAGGCCTTCGCACAGCAGTGGCTGGGCAAGCGTCTGGTGACTTACCAGACTGATGCCAATGGCCAGCCAGTCACCAAGATCCTGGTTGAATCGTGCACTGATATCGCTAAAGAGCTGTACCTGGGCGCTGTCGTTGACCGTTCGAGCCGTCGCATCGTGTTCATGGCTTCCACCGAAGGTGGCGTGGACATCGAGAAGATCGCTCACGAAACCCCAGAAAAAATTCTGAAAGCCACTATCGACCCACTGGTTGGCGCCCAGCCATTCCAGGGTCGCGAGCTGGCTTTCCAGCTGGGCCTGGAAGGCAAGCAAGTTGCCCAGTTCGCCAAGATCTTCGTAGGTCTGGCCAAACTGTTCCAGGATCACGATCTGGCCCTGCTGGAAGTGAACCCGCTGGTGATCAAGGCTGACGGCGATCTGCACTGCCTCGACGCCAAGATCAACATCGACGCCAACGCTATGTACCGTCAGCCTAAGCTGAAGACTTTCCACGATCCGTCCCAGGACGATCCGCGCGAAGCGCACGCTGCCAAGTTCGAACTGAACTACGTAGCCCTGGAAGGTAACATCGGTTGCATGGTCAACGGTGCCGGCCTGGCCATGGGTACCATGGACATCGTCAACCTGCATGGCGGCAAACCAGCCAACTTCCTCGACGTAGGCGGTGGTGCTACCAAAGAACGCGTAACCGAAGCCTTCAAGATCATCCTGTCCGACTCCAACGTCGCTGCAGTACTGGTCAACATCTTCGGCGGCATCGTTCGTTGCGACATGATTGCCGAAGGCATCATCGGTGCAGTGAAAGAAGTCGGCGTTAAAATCCCGGTTGTTGTTCGCCTTGAAGGCAACAACGCTGAACTGGGCGCTAAAGTACTGGCAGAAAGCGGTTTGAACATCATCGCGGCTACCAGCCTGACCGACGCTGCTCAACAAGTTGTCAAAGCTGCGGAGGGCAAATAATGAGCGTCCTGATCAATAAAGACACCAAAGTTATCTGCCAGGGTATTACCGGTTCGCAAGGTAGTTTCCACACCCAGCAAGCCATCGAATACGGCACCAAGATGGTTGGCGGCGTAACACCGGGCAAAGGCGGCACCGAGCACCTGGGCCTGCCAGTGTTCAACACCGTGAAAGACGCTGTAGCTGCCACTGGCGCCACCGCCAGCGTGATCTACGTTCCAGCTCCTTTCTGCAAGGACTCGATCCTGGAAGCGGCATTCGGCGGCATCAAGCTGATCGTGTGCATCACCGAAGGCATTCCTACCCTGGACATGCTGGACGCTAAAGTTAAGTGCGACGAGCTGGGTGTAGTCCTGATCGGCCCTAACTGCCCAGGCGTGATCACTCCAGGCGAATGCAAGATCGGCATCATGCCAGGTCACATTCACTTGCCAGGTAAAGTCGGTATCGTTTCCCGTTCCGGCACCCTGACCTACGAAGCTGTGAAGCAAACTACTGACGCCGGTTTCGGTCAGTCGACTTGCGTCGGCATCGGCGGTGACCCGATCCCAGGCTCCAACTTCATCGATATCCTGAAGCTGTTCCAGGAAGACCCGAAGACCGAAGCGATCGTGATGATCGGTGAGATCGGCGGTTCGGCTGAAGAAGAAGCGGCTGCCTACATCAAGGCACACGTAACCAAGCCGGTTGTTTCCTACATCGCTGGTGTGACTGCCCCTGCGGGCAAGCGCATGGGCCATGCGGGCGCAATCATCTCTGGCGGCAAAGGCACTGCAGACGAGAAATTCGCTGCACTGCAAGACGCAGGCGTTAAAACCGTGCGTTCGCTGGCAGACATCGGCAAGGCCTTGGCCGAGCTGACCGGTTGGGCTGTCAAGTAAGCCTCGCGCTTAGCTGACGCTTTACCAGCAAAGGCCACCTTCGGGTGGCCTTTGTGCATTCTGCAGATTGTTGACGATTCAAATGTGGGAGGGGGCTTGCCCCGGTACAAACCGGGGACATCGTTTACATTTCTAACCGGGGACATGGTTTACAGGCT
>NZ_JBWKOX010000029.1:0-55690 GCF_059416305.1 Pseudomonas sp. GW821-FHT09D08 | reverse complement strand
GCGTTGGGCTGCGCAGCAGCCCCAAAACACAGCCCCGGACCTGCCTGGCACACTGCAGCGCTCTTATTGGGGCTGCTACGCAGCCCAACGCGGGGCAAGCCCGCTCACCACAGGTGACTGTTTGCCCGTTCTATCTCTTAACTGATCGGCATTGGGACTTGCCCCTCCCACATTTGGATCTCAGTTGGCTTTGGAATTCCACACGGCCTTGTTGACCTCGATGGCTTTGGGCAACAACCGGTTCTGGAAAAACAGATCCGCCGTCGCCTGCTGCGCCTGAATGATCCCCTCGTCAATCGGCAAAATCGGCGAAGGCGGGCGGTTGTCCATATAGCGCGCAACCACCTCGGCGGGCAGGCCCATGAACTCGGTCAGTACTTTCAAACTGTCTTCGCGCTGGCTGCGGGTAAGGGCTTCGGCGGCGGTGAGTTCGTCGAGCAGGTCATGGATAAAGGCCCCATTGTCCCGCGCATACTCGCGCCGGGCGCTGTACACCGGTCCCGACAGCCCCAAGCCTTCACCATTGGCCAGCACATGGCTGGGGCTCTGGCTCAAGGCGAGTGACGAGTAGGGCTCCCAGATCGCCCAGGCATCGACGCTGCCTTGTTCGAACGCCGCTCGCGCATCGGCCGGCGGCAGGTACACCGGTTGGATGTCCTTGTAGCTCAGGCCGGCGTTGTTCAGCGCGCGCAGGATCAGGTTGTGGGAGCTGGAACCCTTCTGGAACGCCACTTTCTTGCCCTTGAGGTCCGCGACCGAATGCAGCGGGCTGTCGTTGCGCACCAGGATCGTCTCGGCGCTGGGCTTGGGCGGTTCGGCGCCGATGTAGACCAGGTCGGCCCCGGCGGCTTGGGCGAACAGCGGCGGGATGTCGCCGGTGGAACCCACATCCAGTGCCCCCACGTTCAGCGCTTCAAGCATCTGCGGGCCGGCGGGGAACTCGATCCACTTCACCTCCGTCTTCGGGAAACGCTTTTCCAGCAGGTCATGTTGCTTGGCGAGGACCAGGGCGATGGAGCCTTTTTGGTAGCCGATACGCAAGGTGGCGGGGTCGGCGGCCAGGGCGGTTTGCGTCACCGCCAGCAGGGCCAGGATCAGTGCTGGAAACTTCATGCTTTACCCTCTGTAAAACGATGGGCCGGGCGCGTCAGGCCGAGGTTTTCGCGCAAGGTGGAACCGCTGTATTCAGTGCGAAACAGGCCGCGCCGCTGCAGCTCGGGCACCACCCCTTGCGCGAAATCTTCCAACCCACCCGGCAAGTGCGGCACCAGGATATTGAAGCCATCGGCCGCGCCGTTTTCGAACCAGTTCTGCAGCTCATCGGCAATCTGCGCAGGCGTGCCGATCAGGCTGTAATGCCCGCGGCCCCCGGCAATTCGCCGACCCAATTGCGCGAGGGTCAGTTGCTCACGATCGGCCAAGTCACTCAGCAGTTGCTGGCGACTGCGTTGCCCGCTGTCGGTCAACGGCAGCGCCGGCAACGGCCCGTCCAGCGGATAGCCGGACAGGTCGAAATTGCCCAGCATGCGTCCCAGCAACGCGACACCCACCTCAGGTTCGACCAGATCCTGGAACGCCTCGAATTTGGCCTGGGCCTCGGCCTCGGTCGCCCCGACCACCACAAACACACCGGGCATGATTTTCAGCGAATCCGGCCCGCGCCCGTACTGGCTCAAGCGGCCCTTGAGGTCGGCATAAAACGCCTGGGCATTGGCCAGCGAGGTCTGTGCGGTAAACACCACCTCGGCGGTCTGCGCGGCCAGCTCACGGCCGGCTTCGGAAGAACCGGCCTGCACGATCACCGGCTGGCCCTGGGGCGAGCGCGCCACATTCAGCGGGCCCTTGACCCGGAAGTGTTCGCCCACATGGTCCAGCACATGCAACTTCGCCGGGTCGTAATAGTTGCCGCTGGCCTTGTCGCGCACAAACGCATCGTCTTCCCAGCTGTCCCACAGCCCGGTCACCACCTGGTGAAACTCCCTGGCGCGGCTATAGCGTTCGCCATGGCCGAGGTGTTCGTCGCGGCCAAAATTCTGCGCTTCGGCGGCGTTGTCCGAGGTCACCAGGTTCCAGCCCGCACGCCCGCCGGACAGGTGATCCAGCGAAGCGAACTTGCGCGCCACATGGTAGGGCTCGTTGTAGCTGGTGGTCGCCGTGGCGATCAGGCCGATGTTATCGGTCACCGCACTCAGCGCCGAGAGCAGGGTGAGCGGCTCGAAATGATCCGAGCGCGCCATATGGCTGGCGATCTCACCGGTGGCGGCGGCGATGCTGTCGGCCACGAACAGCGCATCGAACTTCGCCGCTTCGGCCACCCGCGCCAGGTGTTTGTACTGGGCGAAATCCAGCCCGGCATCCGCCGGCACGTCCGGGTGGCGCCAGGCGGCGACATGGTGCCCGGTGGCCATGAGAAAGGCGCCGAGTTTCAGTTGACGGCTCATGCTAGAAATCCTTGCGCAGTTGCACGCCGAAGTAACGCTCATCGTCACGGGGTACGGCGCGGTAGATGTAGTTGCCGCCACTGGCCAGCAGCGGTGAGTAGGACTTGTCGGCGAGGTTCTTGGCCAGCAACGCCACGCGCCAGCCGTTGGTGTAGTCGGCCAGGGCCACGCTGGCGTTCCAGATGCCGTAGGCGCCTTGCTTGGTGTCGACGTTCTGGCTGATGTCGTACTGCACTTCGCTCTGCCAGCTGTAGTCGGTGCCCAGTTCGATGTCCAGGCCGTTATCCAGTGGGATCGTGTAGTCGGCGCGCACGTAGCTTTTCCAGTCGGGGCTGAAGGGCAGTGGCTTGCCATTCACGTTGCACGTCGCCGCTGCACCGGCCGGGCAGGCGAACTCATCGATGCGCGCACGGGTGTAGGCCAGGGCGCCGGAGAGCTTGAGTTGCTGGGTGGCCTGCAGGGCGTAATCCAGCTCGACGCCTTCGGTGCTGACGCTGCCGGCGTTGATCAGGCGGGTCACGACCTGGCCGGCGACGGTGTCGAAAAAGTTCGCCTGGTAGTTGTCATAGTCGCTGTGGAATACCGCCAGGTTGGTGGTCAGGCGGTTGTTCCAGGCGGTGGCCTTGATTCCGGCTTCCCAAGTGTTGGAGGTTTCCGGCTTGAGTGCGTCGGTGTCGCGCGGCTGCATATTGAAGAACACGTTGTAGGCCGGGCCCTTGTAGCCGCGCGAGTAGGTGAGGTAGCTGGTGACGCTGTCGCTGAGGTCGTACTGCACCCCGAGGCGGCCGGACCAGCCGTCTTCGTCCACCGAGCCGGAGCTGGAGGTGGCCGGTTGGATCCCGCTGACCGTGGTGGCCGAGGTGGAGACGCGGCGGTGATCGTATTTCAGCTCATCGTGGGTGTAGCGCAGGCCGGCGATGCCACGAAAGCGCGAGGTGAAGTTCAGCGTGGTCTCGCCGAACACTGCGTAGCTGTCGCTGGTGGTGCTGTAGTCGGCGATGCCACGGTCGGTGCGCGTGGTGGTCGTGAGCGTGCGCTTATAGGTTTCCTCGTCCTTGCCGTGCATGTAGAACAGGCCGCCGACGTACTCCAGGAACTCACCCTTGGGCGAAGCCAGGCGCAGTTCCTGGGAGTATTGGTCGAAGGCCAACTCGCCCTTGTCGGCGGTGCCGGGGAAGGCGGCAGTCACCGTGCCGAGGCGGTCGCCGTCCTGGTACTGGGTGTTGTCCCAGCCGCGCCAGGCCGTGATCGAGGTCAGGGTGTAATCGCCGAGGTTCCAGTCCAACTGAGCGGACAAGCCCTTATTGGTGTCCTCGACATGGCTGCGCGTATCGGTGTTGATGTCGCGGTTGTCGCCGGAGGCGCGCACCGGGCTCAAGGCATTGCTGAAGGCCGGGCTCAGGGATTTGCTGACCACGCCATTCGGCGCGTCGTCGTGGGACTGCATGTAGTCGGCGATCAGGGTCAGTTTCACCTCATCGTTGGGGGTGAATTCCAGCTTGCCGCGGATGCCCTTGTGGTTGTAGCCGTTGACCTCCTGGCCGTTGTGCGGGTTATCGACGTTGCCGTCGTAGCTGCCGAACAACGTGCTGATCGAGCCCTTGAGCACCTCCGGCACCAGGCTGCCGCCGATGCCGAAACGGGTGCGGCTTTCGTTGCCGCTGTAGTACGCCTGGTCGATATAGCCGTGGGTCTCGGCGCTGGGCGCCTTGCTGGTGATGTTGAGCACGCCGGCCGAGGCGTTCTTGCCGAACAAGGTGCCTTGCGGGCCGCGCAGCACTTCGATGCGTTTCAGGTCCAGCAGGTCGAGGGTGGCCTGGCCGGGGCGCGCGTAGACCACGCCGTCGATCACCGTGGCCACCGTCGGCTCGACCCCAGGGGAGGTGGAAATGGTGCCCACGCCGCGCACGAACAGCGAGGTGTCCTTGTTCGAGGCGCCGGTGCGAAAGTTCAGCGACGGTACTTGCTGGGCGATGCTGGCCACGCCGTTGCGGTTGTCGCGCTCCAATTGTTCGCCGTCCAGCACCGAGACCGCCACCGGGACTTTTTGCAGGGATTCTTCACGCCGGGTGGCGGTGACCGTCACCGCTTTGAGCGTGGGTTCCTGCTCGTCGGCAGCAAAGGCGCCGAGCACGGGGAGGGCGGTCAGACCGGCGAGAAGGAATAAGTGCGTGTGCCTGTGCATGGTGGGTTCGCTCGAAAAAATGCCCTGAACCGCTGCGGTTCTTACGACCGTCAGCGCCTGTGGAAACTGCCTTGGGCATTCGCTTGAGCGAGTAGCAGACAGCGCGCCTTGTTAGCGCTAACATCGGCATTATTGGTAACTCGGGTTTAGAGCGTCAAAGACTTAAAAATTATCCCTATATTCTTTTTTGTTGTTAGCAGGATGGTCCCGTGAGCGAAGACAAACCGCGCAAACGCCGTGGCGCCGGGCGCGTCACCTTGAACACCGTGGCCCGCCAGGCCGGGGTGTCGGCGATCACCGTGTCGCGCTATTTCAACCAGCCGGAGCAAGTCTCGCCCGAACGTCGCGAGCGCATCGCCGAGGTGGTGGCGGAGCTGGGTTATGTGCCCAACCTGGTGGCCGGCGGGCTGGCGTCGGCGCGGGGGCGGATCGTGGCGATGGTGATCCCGAACATCTCGGGGCCGATCTTCGCCAACACGATCCAGGGCTTCAGCGACACCCTCAGTCTCCATGGGTATCAGCTGTTGCTGGCGTCCAGTTACTTCAGCGCCGAGCAGGAAGAAAGCGCGGTGCGCGCGTTCCTCGGCTGGTCGCCGGCGGCGCTGGTGTTGACCAGCCGCTTCCACAGTGCAGGCACCGAAAAGATGATCGCCGACACCGATATCCCGGTGGTGGAAACCTGGGACTACGTGCCCGAACGCGCGCCGGTGCAGATCGGTTTTTCCCACTACGACGTCGGCGTCACGGCCGCGCGCTACCTGCATGGCAAGGGCTATCGGCGCATGGCCTTCGTGCAGAACAGCGCCACGGGCGACTTCAGCGCGCTGGAGCGGGGTGATGGGTTTGCCGCGACCCTGATCGAACTGGGTGTACAGCCCCGGGTCTTCGTCCCGGACGCTGACAGCGCGCCGTTCGAAGCCGGCAAGCAGGCGATGCAAGCCCTGATGAACCACGCTACCCCGCCTGACGCGATCTTCTTCGCCAATGACAACCTCGCCGCCGGTGGTTTGCTGGCGGGGCAGCGTTCCGGGTTAAAGTGCGCGGTGCTTGGGTTCGGCGACTACCCGTTTGCCGAAATGCTGTTGCCAAGCCTGAGTACGATCAAACCGCCGGCCCTGGAGATCGGCGTACTGGCGGCAACCCGCGTGCTGGAAAGCCTCGGCGTGTTGCCGGATGCCGTACAGCGTTTGAACCTGTTGGATTGCCGCTTGATCGAACGGGAAAGCGCCTGAGCTTTTTTACCGCCCACTAGGACCTGCCCATGACCGAACCCGCCCCCAAGACCCGCCGCGCCCCCAAAGGTGAAAAACGCCGCGAAGAGCTGCTGGACGCGGCCCTGCAGGTGTTCTCCCTGGAAGGCTACAGCGGCGCCTCGATGGCCCAGGTGGCGGCGATCGTGGGTATTTCGGTGGCCGGGCTGCTGCATCATTTTCCCAGCAAGATCTCGCTGTTGATGGGGGTGTTGCAGCGTCGCGATGAGGTCAATCAACGGATTGCCGATGAGGTACGTGCGGAGAAAACCCTCAATGGCCTGCTCGGCAGCCTGCGTGCGATCAATCGTTCGAATGCCACGGCACCGGGCGTGGTGCGCGCGTTTACCATCTTGAATGCCGAAAGCCTGCTGGACACCCATCCGGCCTGGGCCTGGTTCCAGGCGCGCTATGCGGCGATTCACCAGCGCATGCAGGGGCAGTTTGCCGACCTGGTCGCGGCGGGGGAGGTGCGCAGCGATGTGGACATCGCCGGGCTGGTGGAAGAAATCCTGGCCATGATGGATGGCCTGCAGATCCAGTGGCTGCGGTTTCCCGAGCAGGTGGACCTGGTGGCGCGGTTTGACGGCTACATCGCGCGGGTCGAGGCAGCCATCAGAACCTGAGTCGAACACAGTCAACATGTGGGAGGGGGCTTGCCCCCGATGGCGGCCTCTGGGCCGACCATCTGCTGGGGTTGGAATGAGTACATATCCGTTGCTGCGGTAACGGCTACTTAGGGTTCCGCTCTTACAGCGGGTCACTTTTGGAAGAGCGCCAAAAGTAACCAAAAACGCTTCGCCCCACCACTCGGCACCTCGCCTAGGCTCGGTGTGCCCGTAATCCGACAGTGATGTGGGGGGCCGCCGCCACGCGCCATCCATGGCGCGGGGCGGCTAAACCGGCATCCCTGCCGGTTTACCCCCCAAATCACTATCGAATTCCGGCCAGCGTGGTTAACGGGGCGCCTGAGATCAAGATCAAAAGCAAGATCAAGATCAAGGGCGGCTCGCTTCGCATCGTGGTTAGCGTTGGCCGCTACACAGTTGTGTAGATACCCATGCTCATCGGGGGCAAGCCCCCTTCCACAGGGATCAGTTGCCGGTAGCACTGCCCTGGCTGCTGTCATCGCTCATGTCATAGCCATCACCGTCGCTGGTGCCGCTGTCGCCTTCGTTTTGATGCAGCACACCGCCGGTCTTCACCGTCGATTCACGCAGCGTCGAGTTGAGCGCCGAGCGCGGCAGCGGGTTGCTGGTGGTGGTCGACAGTTCCTGGCGGAACGGGTTGACCAGCTTGGCGTTCAGGCGAATATCCTGGGACGACGCGCCCACCGACAGGTTGAAGCTGTCGGCATCCACCACCCATTGCTTGCTCGCTACGTCGTAGTAGGCCAGCGAGCGATCGTTGAGCTCGATGGTCACGCGCTTGCTCTCGCCCGGCTTGAGGAACACCTTCTTGTAGCCCTTGAGTTCCTTGATCGCGCGTTCGACTTTCGGGTTGTTCTGGCCCACGTACAACTCGGCCACTTCGGCACCCGCGACCTTGCCGGTGTTGGCCAGGTCGAACGACACCTTGATCGGCGCCCCGGCCACCGCCACCCCAGGGGTCACGCTGATGTTGCTGTAGCCGAAGGTGGTGTACGACAAGCCGTAGCCGAACGGGTAGAGCGGCTTGATGCCCTTTTTCTCGTAGCCGCGATAGCCCAGGAACAGGTCGTCCTTGTAGCTCATCTCGGCCAGGGTTTCCTGGTTGTCGAACTTGGGGAAGGTCGCGTAGATCGGGTTGTCTTCGATGTTGCGCTCGATGCTGATCGGCAGCTTGGCCGACGGGTTGACCTTGCCCAGCAGGATCTCCGCCAAGGCCTGGCCGCCGTTCTGCCCAGGGTAGAACGCATGCAGCGCGGCCGGTACCTGATCGATCCAGTCGCTCATCTTCAGGCCGGTACCGCCGTGCAGGGTGACCACGGTATTCGGGTTGACCTTGGCGATGCTCTGGATCAGCAGGTTCTGGTATTCGGGCAGGTCGAAGCTGTGGTCGAAGCCTTCGCCTTCGTACTCATTGCTGTTACCGGCCGCGACCAGCACCGCGTCGTACTTGGCCAGGTCCTGCGGTGCCACCAGCGAGGCCCAGCTCATCTGCACACCGACGAGGCCGCCCATGGTCGACAGGTAACCGTTGCGGCGTGAGTATTCCAGCTTGATGTCGACCGGTTTGCCGGCTTCCAGGTTGACCTTGGCAAACACCGGGATGGTCGGCGGAATGCTGTTGTTCGGCAGCGGTTTGCCGTCGCCGTTGTCGAGGACTTTCTTGCCGTTGACGTAGAGGCGCACGGCGCCGTCGGCACGCACCTTGAACACCTGCTCGCCGCTGACCGTCGGGGTGATCTGGCCGCTGTAGCGAATCGAGGTGGCGGCGGTATCGCCGTTCACCGGCAGGCTGTCGGTGGACCAGTCCAGGTCGACATGGGTGTCGGTGCGGCTGGCGGCCGGGTCGCCGGACCAGTTTGTGTTGCTGAAGAACTCGGTCTTCAGGCCTTTGACGCTGTTGCCATTGCCGTCGGCATGGGTCCAGGTCGAGGTGGCCGGGTCCAGGGACAGCCCGTCGATGAACTCGACCTTGGCGCCTGGTGCCAGTTGCTGCAAGCCGCTCAGCTCACTGATGTAGTTGGCGGCCATGACGTTGGCGCTGCCGAAACCGGTAGGCGGCGCGTACTTGGCCAGGGTGCCGACCACGGCGATGCGCTTGACTTTCCTGGCGTCCAGCGGCAGCAGGCTGTTCTGGTTTTTCAGCAGCACGATGCCTTCGCGGGCGGCGTTCAGGGCCACGCGGTTACTGGTGGCGCTGTTCATGTTGTGGCTGGTCAGCGGCGCCTTGCTGTCGAACTTGTACAGGTAGATCTGCTTGAGGATGCGGCGCACCTTGTCATCGATGGTCGCGCTGCTCAGCTCGCCGCTGTCCAGGTACGGCTTGAGGATGGTGCTGTTCATCTGGTAGCCCATCATGTCCAGGTCGGTACCCGCCTGTGCCGCCGGCAAACCGTCGACCACTGCGTTGTAGTCGCTCTGCACGAAGCCCGGGTAGCCCCATTCGGTCTTGAGGATGTCACGCATCAGGTGCTTGTTCTGGCACGCGAACTCGCCGTTCACCTTCTGGAAGGCGCACATCATCATCGCGACCTTGCTGTTCTTCGAGGCGGACTCGAACGGCGGCAGGGTCATCTCGCGCAGCACGCGTTCGCTGATGATTTCATTGAGGTGGAAGCGGTTGCTTTCCTGGTCATTGGCGGCGAAATGCTTGGCATTGGCCCACACGCCACGGGACTGAATGCCGTTGATCACGGCCGGCGCCAGGCTGGCGCCGAGGAACGGGTCTTCACCGGACAGGTACTCGAACGCCCGGCCGCTGTACGGCATGCGGTACAGGTTCACGCCAGGGCCGGTGACGAACTGATAACCACCGCTGGCGGTGTCATAGCCCAGGGCGCGGCCCAGGTCGATGGCGCGCCGTGGGTTCCAGCTGGCGGCCAGGTTCGGCCCCGACGGGTAGACCACGCCCTGGGCGTTGCCTTCGCTGGTGTAGCGCACGCCCACGCCGCCATCGGCGCCGTGGATCTGCGGGATGCCGTACTGGGTCAGTGGCTTGACGTCCCAGCCACCGGTGCCGCCGATGTAGGCGAGTTTTTCTTCCAGGGTCATCTTCGCCAGGGTCTTGTCCGCGGCTTTTTCCGCGCGGCTGACCCGGCCTTCATCCAGGGCAGGACTGGTGGCCGCATGCACCTGGGACACGGCCAGTGCCAGCAGGGCGAAAGCCGACTGTGCACCGATCATTTTGCGTTTATTCATGGGTCTCTCCGACAACAGTTCAGTAAACAGGGCGCGCCGAGAAGTGCGTGTTGCACTGCACCTCGTCACTTTTTTCTGGGCAATAGTTGCCCCCGATCGCAATTTTTAACCGATGGCTAATTGCAACTATTTGGCGAATTTCGCAGTTTTATAAGTGTAATAATTGTATTAGTTATTGTTGTGGATAGTGTCTAAGCGATATCACGGGATGGCATTTTGAACCGCAAAAACCGCATAATTAAGGCAATTCTTGCGGTTATAAGTCAAACGAAAGCTAATTTTTGCGTGAAATAAGAAATATTTTCTTACCTTTCGGAACTAAGGCTAAACCTACCAGTCGATTGGTTTAAGAAAATTTATCGAGTCGTGGCTAACTAGTGGCATTGCTCGGTAGTTCTAAAGTGCCATGTTTACACAAGCTGTCATACACAACGCTTTGGTGTAGGGTCTTGATCGAGTTCAAGGCGCCACTTGGGCTATCTGCTGTTTTTGATCTGGAGAAAGTTGATGAAGATTTCCCTGTTGGGTGCCGGTGTTGTATTGGGCGTTGCGCTAAGTGGCGCGGCGATGGCGGCCGAGTCCACGGACGCCGATGCGAAATCCGGCGCCGCCGATTCCACGGTGCTGACCCAGGCCCACGATGCCAAGGCCGTCAAAAAACAGAAGGCTGAAACCACCAAGGGTGGGCGGCCGCTGAGCCAATCTGCTACCTCTAAAACAGCACCAACCAAGTAAGCCTGACCCCCTGTAGGAGCGAGCTTGCTCGCGAAAGTATTCCAAGCGCATCGCGGCGTCGGATGTACCTTTTTCGCGAGCAAGCTCGCTCCTACAGGGGGCTCATATAGCCCCTCAGATTTTTACCCATGCCCAGCCCTTCAACGCCTATCGATGCCTGCCAACTGCACATCCCGCACACCGAACAGGTCTGCGCGTGGCTGATGCAACATGCCGGCTTGAAAACCGTTGATCTGGAGCGCGCCCGACGCTTGTCCCAGGAGGCGGGCGACACCGAGTTGCTCGGCCTGCTCACGCGCTTGGGGCTGGTCTCGGAAGTGGAGCTGGCCCGCGCCTGGGCCGACCTGCTCGGCGCACCGCTGCTGCTGGCCGATGCGGCGCCGCCGCTGCTGGACCCGCTACCGGTGTTGACCGAGCGTTTCATGCGCCACTACCAGGTGGTGCCTGTGGGCTGGAGCCAGGGCGGCCTGCGGGTGCTGGCGGCCAACCCGTCGCTGGTCTACCCGTTCCAGGCCATGGCCTATGCCTGTGGCGTGCCGGTGTGGCTGGCGGTGGGGCCGCGCAACGAAGTCGAAACCCTGATCGAGCGCTACTACGGCCAGGGCCGTTCGGCCATGGGCACCCTGATCGAAAACCTCGACGAGCAGGGCGGTGCCCTCGAAGACATCGAACACCTCAAGGACATGGCCTCCGAAGCGCCGGTGATTCGCCTGGTCAACCTGATCCTGCAGCGCGCGGTGGAACATCGCGCCTCGGACATTCATATCGAACCCTTCGAAAACCAGCTCAAGGTGCGCTACCGCATCGATGGCGTGCTGCATGAAGCCGAGGCGCCGCCGTCCAGCTCTTCAGCGGCGGTGATTTCGCGGGTGAAGATCATGGCGCGCCTGGACATCGCCGAGCGGCGCCTGCCCCAGGACGGGCGCATCATGCTGCGCATCCAGGGCAAGGAGCTGGACTTGCGGGTGTCCACGGTGCCCACCAGTTTTGGCGAATCGGTGGTCATGCGTTTGCTCGACCGCCAGACCGTGCAGTTCGATTTCCAGAGCCTGGGCTTCGATGGCCAGCGCCTGGAAGCCTTCCTCGAAGTGCTCGAACGGCCCCACGGTATCCTGCTCGTCACCGGGCCCACCGGCTCGGGCAAGACCACCACCCTGTACACCGCGCTGTCGCGGCTCAATACCGCCGAGCGCAAGATCATCACCGTGGAAGACCCGGTGGAATACCAGCTTGAGGGCATCAACCAGATCCAGGTGAAACCGGCCATCGGCCTCGACTTCGCCGGCGCGCTGCGCTCCATCGTGCGCCAGGACCCGGACGTGATCATGATCGGTGAAATCCGCGACCTGGAAACCTGCCGCATCGCCATCCAGTCGTCCCTCACCGGCCACCTGGTGCTCTCGACCCTGCACACCAACAGTGCGGCGGCGAGTATCACGCGCTTGCTGGACATGGGCGTCGAAAGCTACCTGATTGCCTCGACCGTCAACGGCATCCTCGCCCAGCGCCTGGTGCGGCGCCTGGACCCGGCCACCCGCGAAGCCTTCGAAGCACCGGCGGAGTTGATCGCCGAACACGGCCTCGACCGGTTTACCGAGCAGCGCCCGATCATGCTTTATCGCCCCCGCGCCGATGCGCCGGGCGGTGGCTACCACGGCCGCAGTGCGATCACCGAACTGCTGGTGATGAACGACGAATTGCGCAGCCTGTTGATGCGCCAGGCCGACGCCGCCACCCTCGAACAGGCCGCCCGCCGTGGCGGCCTGCGCACCTTGCATGAAGAAGGCCTGCGCCAGGCCGTGGCCGGTGTCACCTCACTTGAAGAAGTGCTGCGCGTCACCCGGGGAGAGGGCGCATGAGCCTGTTCAAATACCGCGCCCTCGACAGCCAGGGCCAGGCGCAAAACGGCACCCTCGAAGCCAAGGACCAGGATGCCGCCGTCGCCGCCCTGCACAAGCGCGGTTTGCTGCTGTTGCAGATCGAGGTGGCGGGCGCCCAGGGCCTGCGCAAGGCCTTTGGCCGGGGCCAGTTGAACGGCGCGGCGCTGGTCAGTTTCACTCAACAGTTGGCCACGCTATTGGGCGCCGGCCAGCCGCTGGAACGCTCTCTGGGCATCCTGCTCAAGCAGCCCGGCCAGCCCCAGACCCGTGTGTTGATCGAGCGTATCCGCGAACAGGTCAAGGCCGGCCAGCCGCTATCCAAGGCGCTGGAGGCGGAGGGCGGCCAGTTCTCGCCGCTGTACCTGAGCATGGTCCGCGCCGGCGAGGCGGGCGGCGCCCTCGAAGACACCCTGCGCCAGCTCAGCGACTACCTGGAGCGCAGCCAACTGCTCAGGGGCGAAGTGATCAACGCGCTGATCTACCCGGCGTTTCTGGTGGTCGGCGTGCTCGGTTCGCTGGCGTTGCTGCTGGCCTATGTGGTGCCGCAGTTCGTACCGATCTTCAAGGACCTGGGCGTGCCGATTCCGCTGATCACCGAGGTGATCCTGGGCCTCGGCCAATTCCTTGGGGCCTACGGCCTGGCGGTGCTGGCCGGGTTGATGGTCGGCGCCTGGGCCCTGGCCGCGCGCCTGCGCGATCCCCAGCGCCGCGAACGTTATGACCGCCGCGTGCTGGGCATCCGCATCATCGGCCCGTTGCTGCAACGGGTCGAAGCAGCCCGCCTGGCCCGTACCCTCGGCACCCTGCTGAGCAACGGTGTGGCGCTGCTGCAAGCGCTGGTGATTGCCCGCCAGGTCTGCACCAACCGCGCCCTGCAAGCCCAGGTCGCCCAGGCCGCCGAGTCGGTCAAGGGCGGCGGCACCCTGGCCAGCGCCTTCGGCAGCGAGCCGCTGTTGCCCGACCTGGCGTTGCAAATGATTGAAGTCGGCGAACAGGCCGGCGAACTCGACAGCATGCTGCTCAAGGTCGCCGCGGTGTTCGACGTCGAGGCCAAACGCGGCATCGACCGCCTGCTCGCCGCGCTGGTGCCGTCCCTGACCGTGGTCATGGCGGTGCTGGTGGCGGTGATCATGCTGGCGATCATGCTGCCGCTGATGAGCCTGACCAGCAACATATGAACCCTTAAGGAAACACGCTGATGCGCCATACCCGATTCAAGCCCGCCCGCCGCCAGGGCGGTTTTACCTTGCTGGAAATGCTCGCCGTGATCGTGCTGCTGGGCATTGTCGCGACCATCGTGGTGCGCCAGGTCGGCGGCAATGTGGACAAGGGCAAATACGGCGCGGGCAAGGCCCAGCTGGCCAGCCTGAGCATGAAGATCGAAAGCTACGGCCTGGACGTCGGTTCGCCGCCCAAGACCCTGCAGCAACTGGTCGACAAGCCGGGCAACAGCGCCGGTTGGGCCGGGCCGTATGCCAAACCGTCGGACCTCAAGGACCCGTTCGGTCATGCCTTCGGCTATCGCTTCCCCGGTGAGCACGGTGCGTTCGACCTGATTTTCTACGGCCAGGACGGCCAGCCCGGCGGCGAAGGCTACAGCGCCGACCTGGGCAACTGGGAATAACCCACGACCATGGCCAACGCCCAACGCGGCTTTACCTTGCTGGAAATGCTGGTGGTGATCGTCTTGATCAGCATCGCGGCCGGCTTGGTAGGGTTTGGCCTGCAACAAGGCCTGCGTGCGGCCAAAGAGCGCCAGGCCGTCGGGCAGGTGGTCGAGGCGTTGCGCAGCACGCGGGCGCGGGCGATTGTCAGTGGCACTACCGAAAGCACGGTGTTCGATTTGCGTAACCTCAGTGTGCAGGCGCCGGGCCGTCCGAAAAAGTATTGGCCGGCCGGGCTGCAAGTGACCCTGCACACCGCCGAGCAAGCCGGCGCTGCGGTGGACTTCTACCCCGATGGCAGCTCCACCGGCGGCCACGTGTTGCTGGCCAACGGCAGTCGGCGTTGGCGCATCGACATCGGCTGGCTGACCGGCAGCGTCGAATCCAAGGCCCTGCCATGAAGCGCCAGGCGGGTTTTACCCTGCTGGAAATGCTCGCCGCGCTGACGCTGATGGCGATCTGTAGCACGGTGCTGCTGGTCGCCTTCGGCCAGAGCGCACGCTCGTTGTTGCAGGTGGCCCACAGCGACCGCCTGACCCATGCCGCCTTGAGTGTGATGGATCAGGAAGGCATGGGCCCTTTGGCCAGCGGTACACGCCAGGGCGAGTTGGACGGCATCGCCTGGCAACTGCGCATCGCCCAACAACCCAGCCGGATCGGCCAGGCCCATCTGTTTCGCCTGGACCTCACCGTCAGCGAAGGCCCGCGCCAAGCCCGTTTCAGCACCTTGAAACTGCGCGCTGCCGGCGTCGGGGCCGGCTTGTGAAGGCGCGTCAGCAGGGCTTTACCTTGCTTGAGATCATGATCGTACTGAGCCTGCTCGGGGTGTTGCTGACCCTGGTCGGCGGTGCATTGCTGGGCGCCAATCGCGCCGTGCTCAAGGCCCAGCGCTACACGGTCAGCCTGGATGAAATGCGCGCCGCGCAGCAGTTTTTGCGCACCGCCATCAGCGAGGCGTTGCCGCTGGACGTGACCGAGGACGACAGCCAGACCGATGGCTTTTTCGCCGGTGGGCCCCAGCGCATGCAGTTTGTCGCGACCCTGCCAGGTGTGCTCGGCGGCGGTATCCAGCGCTTCACCTTGCAACTGGTGGGCCCTGAATCGCAGCGCGATTTGCAGGTGGCGTTCGCGCGGTTTGAGTCCCCCGCGCAAGTCAGCGTCCCGGCCTCGCGCAGTGAGCCGCAGGTATTGTTGAAGGATATCGAGGACCTGCAATTCAGCTATCGCGGGGTGTCGCCCAAGGGCCAGGCCACCGGCTGGATCAGTGAGTGGCCGTGGACCAAACGCCTGCCTTACGCAGTGCGGATTGACGCACGGGTGAACGGGCCGGTGCCGTGGGTGACCCAGGTGGTTGCCTTGCGCCTGAACCTGTCCGGCGGGGCACCCGAATGATCCGCCATCAACGCGGTGTGGCCCTGCTGCTGGTGCTGTGGGTGCTGGCCTTGCTCAGCCTGTTGCTCGGCGGTTTGGCCGGCTGGGTGCAACTGGAAACCCGCCAGGCCGCCTGGCACCGCCAGCACACCCAGGCGGTGCTGGCGGCCGAGGCCGGGGTGGCGTTGGCGATGCAGGCCGTCGCCGACCCGTTGCAGCGCAAGCAGTGGATTGCCGACGGGCGTGAAATTCCGCTGGTGTTCGACGATGCGCAGCTGCGCGTCAGTCTGCACAGCGAACGCGGCAAGTTGTATTTGAACAGCGCCGAGGTGGGTGATTTTTCCCGCCTGGCCCTGGCCTGCGGTGCGACCCAGGCCCAGGCCAACCACCTCGCCAGGGCCCTGGAAGTACGGCGCAACCAGGGCCTGGCGCCGTTTCGGGTGGTGGAAGAGGTGCGCCAACTGCCGGGCATGACCCAGGCGCTGTACAGCGAACTGGTGCCCGAGATCAGCTTGTGGAGCGGCCTGGACCGGCCCGATCCGGCATTCGCCAGTGCCTTGATGCGCCGCGCACTGAACCTGCCGCACCAGAACGCGGTGGGGGCCGATCCCGGCGACGTGCTGGTGGTCAGCAGCCGCGCCCAACGCCCCGGCGGTTACCACGCCCAGGTGCAGGCCACCGTGTTATTGAGCCCCGCGCAAGGCAGCGCACAACCTTATCGAGTCTTACGTTGGCAAGAATGAACGAACAGTTAAGCGCACGGCTTCAGGCGCTTGCGCAGCCCATCACCCAGCGCTGGCGCGGCAGCCTGCTGCAACTGGGCTGGCGCCTGTGGCTCAAGGAGCTGCGTGGCTGCCTGCCGGCATGGTTGTCGTTTGCCGAGATCCCCGAGCATGTCTACGCCTGGCCGCTGACCGACGCGGTGGAAAAGCTGCCTGGCGAAGCGCGTCAGGTGCTGGTGCTGCCGCCTGAAACGGTGTTGGTGCAAACCCTGCAACTGCCCCCGGCGGCAGCGCGCAACCTGTCGACGGTGGTGGGCTATGAACTGGACCGCTTCACGCCGTTCGACGCCGCCCAGTTGTACTTTGTCGCGCGCCAGGAACGCCGCACCCCCACGCACCTGCACGTCACGCTGGTGGCGATCCTGCGTGAGCGCCTCGACCAGATCCTCAATGACTGCGCGGCCCTCGGCTTGCAGCCCCATGCCGTGGATGTCGCCGATAGCGCAGGCAACCCCATGGGCATCGACTTGCTGCCGGTGCCGTTGCGC
Source organism: Pseudomonas sp. GW821-FHT09D08 (assembly GCF_059416305.1). Classification (NCBI taxonomy): domain Bacteria; kingdom Pseudomonadati; phylum Pseudomonadota; class Gammaproteobacteria; order Pseudomonadales; family Pseudomonadaceae; genus Pseudomonas; species Pseudomonas sp. GW821-FHT09D08. Next base: position 39,049 of record NZ_JBWKOX010000029.1, on the reverse strand, counting down.
CCCCGTCAGCGTCCCCAGGGCAAGGGCCTGCAACGCAGCCTGCCGTGGTTGTGCGGGGCCTTGCTGATTGCGGCGATGCTGCTGTGGCTCAACGACCGCCAGCGCGTGCTCGATGCCATGCAACACAGCGTGCGCGAGCAGAAAGCCCAGGTCGCCGAGATCCAGGCCCTGCGCCAGCAATTGCTCAATACCCGTGGCGCCGCCCAGTACCTGATTCGCCGCAAGGCCGCCCAACCGCCGTTGGCGGCGCTGCTCAACGAGCTTACCGCGTGCCTGCCCTCGGACACCTGGCTCGACCAATTGGAAGTCAACGACGGCGCCCAGGTGTCCTTCTCCGGGCAGAGCGCCAAGGCCAGTGCCCTGATCACCCGGATCAAGGGCTGCCACAGCCTGGAAAACGCCCAGTTCGAAGGGGTGATCCAACCCGATGCGCAAACCGGCAAGGATCAATTTTCCTTGCGCGCCCACCTGCACCAGGAGGCCGCCGATGCGCCGACCACTGACACCCCGTGAACGCCGTGGCGCGGCCCTGATCGCCCTGGCCCTGGTGCTCGGCGCCGGTTACTGGCTGTTGATCGACAGCTGGTTCGCCGGCCCCTTGCGCGCCATGGGCGAGCAAGCCGAGCAGCTGCGTGAACAGCAGCAACGCTACGCCGGCGTGTTGCGCCAGGGCGACAGCCTGCGCCAACAGTTGGAACAGGCGCGGCAGGACCCGGCCAGCAGCACCAGCCTGTTGCCCGGCGACGACCCGAGCGCGGTGGCGGCGGACCTGATGCAACGCATCGCCGACCTGATCAACAGCCGCGCCGGCCTTGGTGGCGGTTGCAGCCTGACCCAGCGCATGCCCATCACCCCGGAGCAGGACGACGCCGAGCCCTATCGCCAGGTCAAGGTCAGCCTGACCCTCAACTGCGCCATCGAACCCTTGACCGCGATCCTGCATGAGCTGGAGTACCAGCGGCCGTTTCTGTTCGTCGATGAAATGAGCATTCGTCGCCCACCGAACGCACCGGCCAGTGGCGGCGCCGGGCAACTGGTGGTGCACCTGTTGGTGCGCGGTTACCTGCAACCGGCCGCCGCCCGGCAGGTGCAACGATGATCCATGCATTGCGTCCCCTGGAATGGCTGTTACTCGGCGTGGCCGGGTTGTTGGGCCTGCTGATGGTCGGCATCCTCAGCAGCATCGGCGATGCGCCGCAGTGGTTGCCGGCACCAGAGCCCGATGGGCGCGCCAACACCGCCGCCAAGGTGCTGGTGGCACCGAGCGCGACCCTCGAAAGCCTGGCCGGCACCTGGCAGGCGCCGCTGTTCAGCCCCTACCGCAGCCCCGACCGTGCCGTGGGCCAGTCCGGTGTTTCCAGCCTGTCGAGCCTGGTGCTGACCGGGATCGTCCTCGACGGCGACCTGCGCGTGGCGCTGCTCAAGCGTGCCGATGGCCCGCCGCTCAAAGTCCAGCAGGGCCAGACCCTGCCCAATGGCTGGCGCCTGAAACAGCTGACGCCCCGCGATGCCCGTTTTGTCCTCGACGGCCGTACGCAAACCCTGAGCCTGCGGGCCCTGCGTTTGCCGCCGCCGTCCACCACACCCCCGATTACCCTTCCTCACGAGTCCACCCCTTGATCGATACCTTCCCTGGCGCCTTGCGCACCACCGTGCTGTGCCTGACCACCGCCGTTTCCCTCGGTGGCTGCGGCACCTTCCCCGAGCATCTCGACCCGGACGAGGCCCTGTTGCATGAGGCGATGCAGGGCACCGGTTCGCAACGCCCACCCGTGGACCCGGCCAGCGAACAGGCGCCGGTCGACAGCGGCCAACCCCAGGCGAAGACACCGCCCCAGCGCCAGTTGATACGCGGCAACCAGCAGTTCGTGCGCCAACCGACGGCGGTCTCGGCCGCCAAGGAAGAGGGCAGCGGCGACATCGTGTTCAACTTCGCCGACCAGCCGATCGAAGCGGTGATCAACAGCGTGATGGGCGACCTGCTGCACGAGAACTACAGCATCGCCCAGGGCGTGAAGGGCAATGTCAGCTTTTCCACGTCCAAGCCGGTGAACAAACAGCAGGCCTTGTCGATCCTGGAGACCCTGTTGTCGTGGACCGACAACGCCATGATCAAACAGGGCAACCGCTATGTGATCCTGCCGGCCAACCAGGCGGTGGCGGGCAAGCTGGTGCCGGAGATGCGCGTGTCGCAGCCGTCCAGCGGTTTGTCGGCACGCCTGTTTCCGTTGCGTTATATCTCGGCCACCGAGATGCAGAAACTGCTCAAGCCGTTCGCCCGCGAGAATGCGTTCCTGCTGGTGGACCCGGCGCGCAATGTGTTGAGCCTGGCCGGCACCCCCGAGGAACTGGCCAACTACCAGGACACCATCGACACCTTCGACGTGGATTGGCTCAAGGGCATGTCGGTGGGCGTGTTCGGCCTGCAACGGGCGTCGGTGGCCGAGCTGATGCCCGAGCTGCAAAAAATGTTCGGCCCCGACAGCGGCATGCCCCTGGCCGGCATGGTGCGCTTCTTGCCCATCGAGCGGACCAACTCGGTGGTGGCGATCTCGTCGCAGCCGCAGTACCTCAGTGAAGTTGGCGACTGGATCCACACCATCGACGAAGGCGGCGGCAACGAGCCGCAGATGTACGTCTACGACGTGCGCAACATGAAGGCCACCGACCTGGCCAAGTACCTGCGCCAGATCTACGGCACGGGCGCGATCAAGGACGATACCCCGGCCAAGGTCGCCCCCGGTTTGCGCACCGCGACCTTGTCCTCGCCGGGCACCAACAGCACCTCCGGCAGCACGCCCGGTGGCCTGAGCAACAACCTCAATGGCAACCCACCCGCCGCCGAGGATGAGGAGCAGGAGCCCGAGGCCGAGCAGGACACCGCCGAGCAGGGCGCGAGCGAAGACGCCCCGGCCAAAAGTCTCGACGCCGGCACCCGCATCACCGCGCAGAAAAGCAGTAACCAACTGCTGGTCCGCACCCGCCCTGTGCAGTGGAAAGAAATCGAATCGGCGATCAAACGCCTCGACAATCCACCGCTGCAGGTGCAGATCGAAACGCGCATCCTCGAGGTCAAGCTCACCGGCGAACTGGACCTGGGCGTGCAGTGGTATCTCGGTCGCCTGGCGGGCAATTCCACCAGCACCACCGTGGCCAACACCGCCGGCAGCCAGGGCGCGTTGGGCGGCGGCGGGGCAGGGTTGGGCGCGACGGATTCGTTGTTCTACTCCTTCGTCAGCTCCAACCTGCAAGTGGCCCTGCACGCCCTCGAAACCAACGGCCGCACCCAGGTGCTGTCGGCGCCGTCGCTGGTGGTGATGAACAACCAACCGGCGCAGATCCAGGTGGGCGACAACATCCCGATCAGCCAGACCACGGTTAACACGGGCACCTCCGACACCACCTTGAGCAGTGTTGAATATGTGCAGACCGGGGTGATCCTCGACGTCGTGCCGCGGATCAATCCGGGTGGACTGGTGTACATGGACATCCAGCAGCAGGTCAGCGATGCCCAGGACCAGCAGGCGTCCAGCAACGACACCCAGGCCAACCCACGTATCTCCACGCGCTCGGTATCGACCCAGGTCGCGGTGCAGAGCGGGCAGACGGTGTTGCTGGGCGGGTTGATCAAGCAGGACAACGCGGAGAGTGTCAGTGCGGTGCCTTACCTTGGGAAAATTCCCGGGTTGCGCTGGTTGTTTGGCAATACCAGCAAGTCCAAGGACCGTACGGAATTGATTGTGCTGATTACCCCGAGGGTGATTACCAGCAGCAGCCAGGCGCGGCAGGTGACGGATGACTATCGCCAGCAGATGCAGTTGTTGAAGCCGGCTAACTGAAATGTGGGAGGGGGCTTGCCCTAATACCAGTCAGTTAAGGCTTTTTGTAGGAGCGAGCTTGCTCGCGAAAAACTCACAGGCGCCACGTTAATTCAGGAGGCACGCGTTATCGTTGACGTTTTTCGCGAGCAAGCTCGCTCCTACAGGAGGCGATGTACGCAAGCCCCCTCCCACAGTTTGATATCCCGATATCAGATAGATCTGGGCCTGAGATAAAGACCAACCTCAAAAAGACATTATTTATATGAATAAAAAAACAAAAAAATAATAAAATTAGAGAATATTAGCTTATACCAAAACAGCATTATATTTTCAAAACCCATTCCGTTATGTTTGATCGCAACAGCCTACCCCTGACCTCGGATGGTACCCAGCGTGATTCAGATTCTGCGCGCCATAACCGGGTGATAGCCCCGCGGCAGAATCGTTGGAAGGGAGCTCAACGTATGTTGCCGACTCAAACCCCTCGACTGCCCCACACCTAGTCCCCAATCGCCGCAACGCCCCTGAAAAAATCGAGCACCGCGCCCGCCCGCGTGACTGCCCGACTTCGCGATTTGGAATGTCTGGAGTGGCTATGAAGCAAGTCTTACAACCGACCGCCATCCTGGCGCTGGCGATCCTGGCCAACACCGCCCGGGCCCAGGACGACAGTACCCTGTCCACCGTGGTGGTCACCGGTAACCGTGGCGCCGAACAACGCACGGTCACCAGCAGCCCGGTGCCGATCGATGTGGTCAGCGCCAAGCAACTGCAAAGCACCGGCAAGCCCGGTTTGATGGAGGCGTTGAGTGCGGTGATCCCGTCGCTGACCCTGCCGGAAAAAACCGGTTGGGACGCCAGCGGCATCGCCCGTGCGCCGAACCTGCGCGGCATGAGTGCCGCCGAAGTGCTGGTGCTGGTCAATGGTAAGCGCCGCCACACTGCGGCCACCCTGAACATCAACGGCATCAACACCGGCGCCGCACCGCCGGACCTGGACCTGATCCCGATCAGCGCCATCGACCACGTCGAAGTCCTGCGCGATGGCGCCGCCGCCCAGTACGGCTCCGATGCCATCGCCGGGGTCATCAACGTGATCCTCAAGGCCGACACCAGTGGCACCTCGGTGACCCATGTCGGCCAGGGTTACGACGGCAAGAAACAGACCGTGCAGCAAAGCCTCAACAAGGGCTTCGAGATCGGCAACGGCGGCATCGTGCAGTTGGCCCTGGACGCGCGCAGTCAGAACGACGACAACAAGGCCAGCGCCAACGGCTACACCTATGCCCAGGCCTTTGAGCAGGCCGGCCGCTCCACCTATGGCGGCTACGGCACACCGAAGACCAACCTGCTGACCCTGGGCTACAACGCCGAATTGCCGATCGACGACAGCTTCAGCCTGTATTCCTTCACCACCTATTCGCGGCGCAAGGCCGAGCAGGGCCAGAACTTCCGCCTGCCGACCATCACCAACACCATTACCACCGGGCCTAACGGTTACCCCGGCGGCTACACGCCGACCTGGTATATCGACGAGGACGACTTCCAGGCCGCATTCGGCGGTAAAGGCACCGTCGGCGAGTGGGACTGGGACCTGTCCACCACCTACGGACGCAACGAGGCGGAGCAGGGCACCACCCATAACCAGAACCCCTCCCTGGGTGAGGCCACGCCGAACAGCTTCACCTCCGGCACCTGGATTTCCACCGAGCTGACCACCAACCTCGATTTCAAGCGCGGCTTCGACATCGGCCTGCAAAAGCCGCTGGACCTGAGCTACGGTTTCGAACATCGCCGCGACACCTACGAGGTGCAGGCCGGTGACTATGAGTCCTACGCCAACGGCGGCTACTGCGTGGCACCGGGTAACTGTGCGTCGTCCGGAGCCCAGGTCACCAACGGCATCTCGCCGGATGAAGAAAGCAGCGCCTCGCGCAACAGCCTCGCCAGTTACGTCGACGTGGGCTTCAACCCGGTGCCGGACTGGTACGTGGGCACCGCGTTTCGCTACGAGCATTACAACCAGGGCGTGGGCGCTACCCGCAGCGGCAAGCTGACCACCCGCTACGACTTCACCCCGCAGTTCGCCGTGCGCGCCACCGTGAGCAATGGCTTCCGTGCACCGTCCCTGGCCAACAGCCTGTTCAGTGCGCGATCCACCACCTATGGCGTGGTCGACGGCGTGTACCAATCGATCAACTACGGCGTGCTGCCGGTAGGTTCGGCCGCCGCCCAGGCCTTGGGGGCGCAGGAACTGAAGCCCGAGCGTTCCACCAACTTCAGCCTGGGTTTCACCCTCACCCCCAGCGATCGCCTGAGCTTCACCGCCGACGCCTACGTGATCAACCTGCGCGATCGCATCACCCTCACCGGCACCTTGCTCGGCCCGGAAATCACCCAGGTGCTGCAAGGCAATGGCATCACCTCCACCTCCGGCGGCCAGTACTTCATCAACGGTGCCGACACCCGCACCAAAGGCCTGGACCTGGTCGGCAACTACAGCCAGGACCTCGGCCCCTATGGCGCGCTGAAATGGACCGCCGCGTTCAACTGGAACCAGACCAGAATCCTCAATTACAAGGAATCCACCACGATCCTGGGCACGGCCTATGACCTGATGGACCGCCAGGCCCGCAACCTGATCACCGGCGTGCAGCCCAGCACCAAGCTGATCCTCGGTGGCGACTGGAGCATCGAGCGCTTCAACCTCAACCTGGCCCTGACCCGCTACGGCTCTTACAAAGAGGTCAACGTCTCCGCCGACCGCAGCCTCGACCGGGTCTACAGCGCCAAGTGGATCACCGACCTCGACCTTGGCTACAACCTCACCAAAGACCTCAACGTGGCCATCGGCGCCAAGAACCTGTTCGACGTCTACCCGAAAAAACAAGGTGTACCGAGCAGCACCATGGTCAGCAGCTACGGCACCTATTCGCCCTACGGTTTTACCGGCGGGTACTACTACACCCGCTTGACCTATGCCTTCTAGGCCGAGGAATACATCATGCCCATCGTTGCCAAATCCTATGACCTGATTGACTCGCCCGGCGCGCTGCGCCAGGCCCGTGTGTCCACTCCGATCAAAGCCCTGCAGGTGGTGCCCGCGCGGCACCCCTGGCGCTGGGCCGGGTCGATCTTTGCCGCGCTGGTGCTGCTCGCCATCGCCCATTCCCTGGCCACCAACCCGCGCTGGGAGTGGGGCGTGTTCGGCCAGTGGTTCTTCTCGCCGTCGGTGCTGCGTGGCCTCGGCCAGACCCTGTTGCTGACGCTGCTGAGCACGGTGTTCAGCGCCATCCTCGGCACTGCGCTGGCGTTGGCGCGGCTGTCGGGCTCGCCGCTGCTGGCGGCCCTGGCCTGGGGCTACATCTGGTTTTTCCGCTCGATGCCGGCGCTGCTGGTGCTGATCATCCTCTACAACTTCGCCTACCTGTACGACCACATCGTCCTCGGCGTACCGTTCACCAGCGTGGTGTTCGCCGAGTGGTCGACGGTGGACGTGCTCAGCCAATTCACCGTGGCCGTACTGGGCCTGAGCCTGATGCAGGCGGCGTACGCGGCGGAGATCATTCGCGGCGGCCTGATCGGTGTGGATGCCGGCCAGCATGAAGCGGCGGCGGCCCTGGGCCTGCCGGCCTCGCGGCGGATCTTCCGGATCATCCTGCCCCAGGCGCTGCGCTCGATCCTGCCGTCGGGATTCAATGAAATCATTGGCCTGGTCAAGGGTACCTCCATCGTCTACGTGCTGGCGCTGCCGGAGCTGTTCTACACCGTGCAGGTCATCTACAACCGCACCCAGGCGGTGATCCCGCTGCTGATCGTCGCCACCGTCTGGTACCTGATCATCACCACCGTGCTCACCAGCGCCCAGTACTACGTCGAGCGGCATTTTGCCCGGGGTACGGCCAGGGTGCTGCCGCCTACGCCGTGGCAACGCGTGCGCCGCTGGCTGAAGGAGAACACCCATGAGTGAAGCCCGCGCCGGCCGTATCCAGATCCAGGGCGTGGGCAAGCGCTTTGGCAATCAACAGGTGTTGAAAGACATCGACCTGACCATCGATCCAGGCAAGGTCACGGTGATTCTCGGGCCGTCCGGCTCGGGCAAGTCCACCTTGCTGCGCACCATCAACCACCTGGAAAAGATCGACAGCGGGCACATCACCATCGACGGTGAATACGTCGGCTATCGACGCAAGGGCGACCTGCTTTACGAGCTCAAGGAACGCGAGATTCTCAAGCGCCGTATCGACGTCGGTTTTGTGTTCCAGAACTTCAACCTGTTCCCGCACCTCACCGCCTGGGAAAACGTCGCCGAGGCGCCGCTGGCGCACAAGCGCTGGAGCAAGGCCGACGCCCAGGCCAAGGCCACCGCACTGTTGGCCAAGGTTGGCCTGGCGGACAAGGTCGATGCCTACCCACGCCAGCTTTCCGGCGGCCAGCAACAGCGCGTCGCCATTGCCCGCGCACTGGCGCTGGACCCCAAGGTACTGCTGTTCGATGAACCCACCTCGGCCCTCGACCCGGAACTGGTGGGCGAAGTACTCGACGTGATCAAGGGCCTGACCCAGCTGGGCGTGACCCTGGTGATCGTCACCCACGAAATCGGTTTTGCCCGCGAAGTGGCCGACCACGTGGTGTTCCTCTGCGACGGCGAGTTGATCGAAGAGGGCCCGCCCGAACAGATTTTCCGCCAACCCCGACATCCCCGCACCGTGGCCTTTCTCGGCAAGGTGCTTTAGTTCAAGGAGTGACTGCCCATGTTCATCAACACCACCCGTGTGGCCCTGCTGGCGCTGGCCGTCAGTGCTGCGCAAAGCGCATTCGCCGTACAACAGGTCGACCTCAGCCCCGACCGCCCGCGCATCCATGTGCCGCGTAACGAAGCGGCGATTGCGCAGATCCCGCCGGGCTTCAAGTTCGCCCAGCCGGGCAAGTTCACCGTGGCCGTGTCCGGCGTGGCCGGGCCGCCCCTGGCGCTGTTGGCCAGCGACGACAAGACCACCATCGGCAGCGAAGCCGACACCGCGCAACTGGTGGCCGACAGCCTCGGCCTGCAACTCAATGTGGTGCAGACCAGCTGGGAAGACTGGCCCCTGGGCGTCAGCTCGGGCAAGTACGACGCGGTGATCAGCAACGTCACCGTGACCGAGGCGCGCAAGAAGCGCTTTGACTTCGCCACCTATCGCCAGGATGTGCTCGGCTTCTACGTCAAGACCACCAGCAAGATCAGCGAGATCAAGCAGGCAGCCGATATTGCCGGGCTGAAGATCATCGTCGGCTCCGGCACCAACCAGGAAAAAGTCCTGCTGGCCTGGAACGAGGCCAACGAAAAGGCCGGCCTCAAACCCGCGCTGTTGCAGTACTTCGACGACCAGGCCGCCGCGCAACTGGCGGTGCAGTCGGGGCGCAGCGATGCGCTGTTCGGGCCCAACTCGGTGTACGCCTATTCGGCGGCGATCACCGGCGGCATCAAGCGCGTCGGCACGGTGAACGGTGGCTGGCCATTGCAGGCGGACATTGCCGTGACCACCCGCAAGGACAACGGCCTGGTCAAGCCGATCCACACCGCCCTGGAAGGCGCGATTGCCGGCGGCCAGTACGAGCAGGTGCTGCAACGCTGGGGCCTGGATGTGGAGCGCGTCGACAAGTCGCTGATCAACCCACCGGGCCTGCCGGATTAAGGAGCAATCGACATGGGACTGACACGACGTGAAGCGTTATCGAGCATCGCGGCGGTAGGCGGCGAAAAGGCCGTCAAGGATGCGCTCGCGGTACTCGGCCTGGGGCCGTCATCGCACCGCCGACCGCAACCGTTGAAACTCAAGGACGGCCTGGGGCAGGGCACCCGCGTGCTGGTGCTGGGTGCCGGGATTGCCGGGCTGGTCACCGCCCTGGAACTGACCCGCGCCGGGTTCAGCGTGCAGGTGCTGGAAGCCCGTGAGCGGGTCGGCGGTCGCACCTGGACAATCCGTCATGGCGACCGCGTGGACTACCAGGATGGCCGCACGCAGACCGCCGCGTTCGAGCCGGGGCATTACTTCAACGCCGGGCCGGCACGGATTCCCAGCCAGCACCGCACGATCCTCGATTATTGCAGTGAGCTGGGCGTGCCGCTGGAAGTGCTGGTCAATAGCAGCCATGGCGCCCAGGTGCGGCCGGATGTGAACCAGCCGGCCTTCACCGTCGGCCAGGCGATCAACGATGCGCGCGGGCATTTGTCCGGGTTGCTGGCCAAAGCGGTGCAGCGTGATGCCCTCGACGATGTGCTGAGCGCCGAGGAACGCACGCGCTTGCTGGCGTTTTTGCACGTGTATGGCGACCTGTCCCAGGAGCTGACCTTCGAGGGCACGATCCGTTCGGGGCACCTGGAATCGCCTGCACATCCTGGCGCCTTGCCCGCCAGCCGCAGCCCGTTGGCACTGGACCAACTGCTGCACCCCGAACTGTGGGGCGCCTTGCTGCACACCGAATTCCCGGAATTCTCGGCGACCATGTTCCAGCCGGTGGGTGGCATGGACCGCATCACCGACGCCTTCTACCGGCGCGTCAGCGATCACGTGCAACTGGGCGCCCAGGTGCGCCAGATCCGTCAGTTGGAAGACGGCGTGGCTGTGACCTACCACGACCAACGCAGCGGTCGCGAGCAGGTGGTGCGCGCCGACTATCTGGTCTCGACCTTGCCGCTGCCATTGCTGGCCAAGCTCGACACCGACTTCAGCGACCCGATCAAGGCCGCCTTGCTCAGCACCCGCAGCGACCAGGCCACCAAAGTGGCGTGGCAGTCCCCACGCTTCTGGGAAACCGACTACCGCACCTACGGCGGCCTGTCGTGGATCGAACACCCGGCGCGCCTGCTCTGGTACCCCAGCAACGACCTCAACACCCGCGAGGGCCTGCTGGTGGCCGGCTACGTGACCGGGGAGGGCGCCGATGTGTTTGGTGCGCGACCGTTCGACCAGCAGTACGCCACCTCCAAGGAGGCCGTGGAGTTGCTGCATCCGGGCTATTCCAAACACCTGCGCCACCCGCTGGCGGTGTCCTGGGAACAGATCCCCTTCAGCGAAGGCCCGTGGCTGCAACGCGAACACTTCCCCGCCGATGCCAGCGCCTTGCTCGAACAGGGCCACGGCCGCGTGTACTTCGCCGGCGACGGCCTGGTGCAAAGCGGGGTGGGCATCTGGCAGGAATCGGCGGCCAACTCGGCGCGGCATGTGGTCGCGCAACTGGCTGAACGCGTGACCCAACAACGACAGGTCGCGGCACTCGCCGCCTCTTAAGGAGACACACCATGAGCGACAGCATTCAACGCACCAGCATCGGCGATTTCCCGATCTCGCAGACCGTCACCGTACCGGCGTCCGCCAGCCTGATCTTTGTCAGCGGGACTTTGCCGGACCTGGTTGATCCAACGGTTCCCGGGGTGTTTGGCAACACCGAAGTGCAGACGGTTTCGGTGTTCAACAAGCTGCGCCAGATCCTGCGCCAGCAAGACCTGGACCTGGGCGATATCGTGCAGTTACGGGTATTCCTGGTCGGCGCCGAGGAAACGGGCGGCAAGCTGGATTTCGCCGGGTTGCAGCGTGGGTATACGCAGTTCTTCGGCACCCCCGAGCAGCCGAACAAGCCGGCACGCACCGCGTTGCAGGTCGTGGCGTTGCCATTGCCCGGTGCACTGGTGGAAATCGAAGCCATCGCCGCCAGGACGGCGTGACAATCCCTCGCAAGTAACTCCCCTCCAGCCCCCTCACAACCGCTTCGGGGCTTCGGCGTGACTGCGCCGAACGCCCCCGGCGGGCGCCTGCCAGACAGCGTTTCCAACCTTCCTGAAGCCCCTCCCGCACAAAGATAAATCTTGTATTTAAACGCCTGCGACGTATTATCCAAGCAGTGTCTTGTGTATATACCTGAGGCTGGATTTCCCTTTCGACAAATACGGAGGTTTGAATGACTGTGGAGGCAGGGTTACTGGGTCACTCGATGTCAGTGTTCCTAGGCGTACAGGCCGTTAGCTTGAGCCTGTGGCTGAGCATTGCGGTGCTTAACAATTGGCAAGCGTTTCGCAGCTCGGTAGGCGCGGTAGGCGCAACCATGGCGATGGAGCCGTTGCGCCAGAGCCCCGCCATCGACATTCCCTTGCTGGTGCGGGCCGTGCGTTCACCCCGTCTGCACCAACTGGCCCTGCTGGTGGTGCTGGCCCTGCAATTGGTCGCTGCACTCGCGGCCTGGACCGGCAGTTATCAGTTGATCCTCGGCGACGGCCTGCTGTCGGCACGGCCCTGGCTCAACCTCGCCCTCAGCGCGTTTTCGGCGTTTGTCTTCGCCATGTTGCTGGGGGGCTTGTGGTTCGGCTACTGGATTCGCCAGGAGGGTTTGCAACTGACTCACTTGGTGCTGTCGATCTGGGCGGTACTGGCCTTCTTCCTGTTTAACCACAGCTGGCTGTGAGCCGCGCGTAACGCACTCATCGTGATAAGGACGTCCATGAACAACAAGAAGATAACCAGCCTGGTGTTGATTCCGGTGGCGGTCATCGCGGTGGTGATGATGTCGCGCGCGCCGTCCCAGGCCCAATCCGCCGACGCCCCCGCCAGCGCCTTGACCAAGGTGGCCCTGGGGGCGGTGCAATTGCGCCCGGCCAATGTGTATTTCGCCGGCGTCGGTGAGCTGGAAGCGGCCTCCCAGGTGCAGGTTTCCGCCGAGGCAGGTGGGCGGGTCACCTTGATCAACTTCGAGTCGGGCCGCCAGGTCAAGGCCGGCGACGTATTGGTCAAACTCAATGATGCCCCGGAACAGGCCGAGCAGTTGCGGCTGCAGGCCCAGGTGCGCAATGCCGAGATCATCCGCAAGCGCGTGACCGGGCTGGTCAGGGAAAACGCCGCGACCCAGGAACAGCTCGATAACGCCCGGGCCGCCCATGACATGGCCCTGGGCGAGTTGAAAAAAGTCCAGGCCCTGATTGCCCAGAAGACCATCCGCGCACCCTTCGCCGGGGTGCTGGGGATTCGCCAGGTCAACGAAGGGCAGTACCTCAATGTCGGCGACCGCATCGTCAGCCTGGTCAATACCCAGGTGCTCTATGTCAATTTCTCCCTGGATGAGCAGCTCAGCCGCCGCCTGGTCGTCGGGCAAACCGTGGGCGTGCTGATCGACGCCTACCCTGACCGGGTGTTCAAGGCGCGGATCAGTGCCGTCGACCCGATGATCGGCCGCTCACGCACGGTGCAGGTGCAGGCCACGCTGGAGAGCCCGGACGCCCCCCTCAAGCCGGGCATGTACGCCAGCGTCAAAGTGGCCGATACCGAAGTGGCCGATGTCCTGACCGTGCCGGAAACGGCGGTGGCCTACACCGCCTATGGCGATACCGTTTTCCTTGCCCGCCCGGACCAGGGCGCCACGCTGGTGGTCAAGCGGGTGGCGGTGAAAATCGGCCAGCGCCAGGACGGTTGGGTCCAGATCCAGGAAGGCTTGCACGAGGGTGACCAGGTGGTGACCTCCGGGCAACTCAAGCTCAGTGACGGCATGGCGGTGCAGGCGACCGATGACACCCTGGCCCTGCCTGCGTCCAAACCGCCTGTGACGGGCATCTGATTCTTCGCCCAGAGAACGCTCATGACTTTCACCGATATTTTCGTTCGGCGGCCGGTGCTCGCGCTTGTCGTCAGTATTCTGATCCTGCTGCTGGGGATCATGTCCTTGTTGCAGCTGCCGATCCGCCAGTACCCGATGCTGGAAAGCTCCACCATCACCGTGACCACCGAATACCCCGGCGCGTCATCCGACCTGATGCAGGGCTTCGTCACTCAACCGATTGCCCAGGCGGTGTCATCGGTGGAAGGCGTGGATTACCTGTCGAGTTCGTCGGTGCAGGGGCGCAGCGTGGTCACGGTGCGCATGGAGCTCAACCGGGACTCGACCCAGGCCCTCACGGAAGTCATGGCCAAGGTCAACCAGGTGCGTTTCCGGCTGCCGGAGCAGGCCTATGACCCGGTGATCGAACGCTCGTCCGGCGAGTCGACGGCGGTGGCCTATATCGGGTTCTCCAGCCCGACCCTGTCGACCCCGGCCTTGACCGATTACCTGGCACGGGTGGTGGAGCCGGTGATGAGCACCATCGAGGGCGTGGCCAAGGTCCAGGTGTTCGGCGGGCAAACCCTGGCGATGCGCCTGTGGATCGACCCCGCACGGCTGGCCGCGCGCGGCCTGACCGCCGCCGATGTGGCCGACGCGGTGCGCCGCAACAACTACCAGGCGGCGCCGGGCAAGGTCAAAGGCCTGTTCGTGGTCGCCAACCTGCGGGTCAATACCGACCTGACCAACGTCAATGAATTTCGCGATTTGGTGCTGCGCAACGATGGCAACGGCCTGGTGCGCCTGAAGGATGTCGGCACCGTGGAGCTGGGCGCGGCGTCGAGCGAAACCAGTGCCACCATGGACGGTGTTTCGGCCGTGCACCTGGGGTTGTTCCCGACGCCCGGCGGCAACCCGCTGGTGATCGTCGACGGTATCAAGAAACTCCTGCCGGACGTGCGCAAGACCCTGCCGCCGGACGTCAAGGCCGAGCTGGCGTTTGAAACCGCGCGCTTTATCCAGACCTCCATCGACGAGGTGATGAAGACCCTGCTCGAGGCCTTGCTGATCGTGGTGATCGTCATCTACCTGTGCCTGGGGTCGTTGCGCACGGTACTGATTCCGGTGGTGACCATCCCCTTGTCGATGCTGGGGGCCGCGGCGCTGATGCTGGCGTTCGGTTTCAGCCTCAACCTGTTGACGCTGCTGGCGATGGTGCTGGCCGTGGGGCTGGTGGTGGACGATGCGATTGTGGTGGTGGAGAACGTGCACCGGCATATCGAGGAGGGCAAGACCCCGGTGGCGGCCGCCCTGATCGGTGCGCGGGAAGTGGCGGGGCCGGTGATCGCCATGACCATTACCCTGGCGGCGGTGTATGCGCCTATCGGCATGATGGGCGGCCTCACGGGTGCGTTGTTTCGGGAGTTCGCCCTGACCCTGGCCGGCGCGGTGATCGTGTCCGGCGTGGTGGCGCTGACGTTGTCGCCGGTCATGAGCTCGTTCCTGCTGCAGTCCAAGCAATCGGAAGGGCGCATGGCGCACCTGGCCAACCGTTTCTTCGACGGCCTGGCCCTGCGTTATGCCAAGGTACTGGACCTGTCGCTGCGGCATCGCTGGCTCAGCGGGCTGTTTGCCTTGCTGGTGATGATCAGCCTGCCGTGGCTGTACCAGTTGCCGCAGCGGGAGCTGGCGCCCACCGAGGACCAGGCCGGGCTGCTCACCGCCATCAAGGCGCCGCAACATGCCAACCTGGAATACGTCGAGCGCTTTTCCGCCAAGCTGAATGAGGTCTATGGGCGCCTGCCGGAAACCGTCAGCACCTGGATCATCAATGGCAGCGACGGCATCGCCTCGAGCATTGGCGGCATCAACCTGACGTTGTGGGGCGAGCGCGAGCGCACCGCCGCGCAGATCCAGGTCGACCTGCAGGCGGCCACCAACGATGTGGAAGGCACCAGCATCTTTGCCTTCCAGTTGCCGGCCTTGCCGGGCTCCACCGGTGGCCTGCCGGTGCAACTGGTGCTGCGCAGCTCCCAGGATTACCGCGTGCTGTACGAAACCATGGAGCAGATCAAGCAGAAGGCCCGCGACAGTGGGTTGTTCGCCGTGGTCGACAGTGACCTGGACTATAACAACCCGGTGGTACAGGTGCGGGTGGACCGGGCCAAGGCCAACAGCCTGGGGATTCGCATGCAGGACATCGGCGAATCGCTGGCGGTGCTGGTGGGGGAAAACTACCTCAACCGCTTTGGCCTGGAGGGCCGTTCCTATGATGTGATAGCCCAGAGCCCCGGCAGCGAACGCCTGACGCCCGAAGCCCTGACCCGCCAGTATGTGCGCACGGAAGACGGCACACTGATTCCGCTGTCGACGGTGATCCAGGTGTCCGAGCACGTCGAACCCAACAAGCTGACCCAGTTCAACCAGCAGAACGCCGCGACCTTCCAGGGCGTGCCGGCGGCCGGGGTCACCCTGGGCGACGCCGTGGCGTTCCTGGAGGGCGTCACCGCCGAGTTGCCCGTAGGGTTCAGCTACGACTGGCAATCCGATGCGCGGCAGTACACCCAGGAAGGCAATGCGCTGCTGCTGGCGTTCCTGGCGGCGGTGATCGTGATTTACCTGGTACTGGCGGCGCAGTACGAAAGCCTGATGGACCCGCTGATCATCCTGATCACCGTGCCGCTGTCCATCAGCGGCGCGCTGATTCCCCTGGCGCTGGGCTACGCCACGATCAATATCTACACCCAGATCGGCCTGGTGACCCTGATCGGGCTGATCAGCAAGCACGGCATCCTGATGGTCGAGTTCGCCAACGCCCTGCAGGCCCAGGAACACCTCGACCGTTCCGAGGCGATACGCAAGGCCGCGCAGATTCGCTTGCGGCCGATCCTGATGACGACGGCGGCCATGGTGGTCGGCCTGGTGCCGCTGCTGTTCGCCTCGGGTGCCGGGGCCAACAGCCGCTATGGCCTGGGGGTGGTGATTGTATCGGGCATGCTGATCGGCACCTGCTTCACCCTGTTCGTGCTGCCGACGGTCTACACCCTGCTGGCCCGCAAGCATTCCCTGGCGGCCGCGACCCCACGGGCCCAGTCCCTGGCGCAAACCCTGAGGAGCGAACCATGAAGCCCGGCAAAACTGTCACCACCGTGCTGACGTTGGCGCTGCTCAACGGCTGCATGGTCGGGCCGCATTACGAAAAGCCCGTAACCCCGCCGATCAGCCTGGTCACCGCGCAAAAGGATTTGTTTGCTCGGCAGGCGCCGGTGCAGGCCCAGTGGTGGGCGTTTTTTGACGACGCCGAGCTCGATCGCCTGATCGACACGGCGCTGGCGCATAACCATGACATTCGCCAGGCCCAGGCCAACCTGTTGGCCTCCCGTGCGGTGTTCGATGACCGCCGGCTCGACCAGTATCCCGGCGTCACCGCCCGTACCGCCTATGGCCGCAGCCTGGAGCAGCAGTTGCCGTTCGACGGTGGGCCACCGGAGCGGATGCTGTCGCAGACCTATCGCGCCGGCTTTGATGTGCAGTGGGAGATCGACGTGTTCGGGCGTTTGCAACGCCTGACCGCCTCGGCCATGGCGCGTTCCCAGGCAGCCCAGGCGGACCTGGCGCTGATGCAGTTGAGCATCGCTGCCGACGTGGCGCGTTATTACTACGAGCAGCAAGGCTTGACCCGCAGCCTGGAAGTGGCCCAGGCCCAGGTCAGTGCCTGGCGCGAAACGCTCACGCTGACCAGCGCTCAGGTGCGCGCCGGCAGCGGTCAATTCGAGGATCAGCAAAACGCCCATGCCAACCTGCTGCTCAGCGAGGCGGCGATTCCACCGTTGCTGACGCGGATCCAGGAAACCGGTTATCGCCTGGACGTATTGACCGGCCAACCACCGCGTCAACAGCAGGCCCTGGCCAAGGCGCATTTCCTCGCGCCCCTGGCCCGGCAACTGCCCTTGGGCGATGTCGACCAGTTGATCCGCAATCGTCCGGATGTGGTCAGCGCCGAACGCTTGCTGGCCGCCAGCACCGAAGACGTCGGCGCCGCCACGGCGGACTTGTACCCACGCCTGAACCTGGGCGGTTTCATTGGCTTCTTCGCCCTGCGCGGCGGCGACCTGGGCAGCGCGTCCCGCGCGTATGAGCTGGCGCCGTCGGTGGACTGGCCGGCGTTTCGCCTGGGCAACGTGCGCGCACGCCTGCGCGGTTCCCAGGCCCAGGCCGAAGGTGCCCTGGCGCGCTATCAACAGTCGCTGCTCAAGGCCCAGGAAGATGTGGAAAATGCGCTGATGCGCCTGGCGCAGGACCAGACCCGCCTGGGCGCCTTGCTGGCGTCCGCCACCCATGCCGAGCAGGCGATCGACATCGCCAGCAAACGCTACCGCAGCGGTTCGGGCACCTACATGGCGGTGCTGGAAAACCAGCGCGCGTTTTTCCTGATCAAGAAGGACGTGGCCGATGCCGAGACGGCGTCCTACCTCAACGCCATCGCGTTATACAAGGCGCTGGGCTGGGGCAGTGGCGGTGCGCTGCAGGCTCAATCAGCGGACAAACCATTGGCCAGCAACTGAGCCTTGAGGTCGGGCCGGTAGTTACGTGCATACGTGCGGCCCACGGTGCTTGACCAGGACTGGCCGTCCGCACGGCCGATGATCTGCCAATGGCGCATCAGGTGCTGGTCATAGGCACTGATCGCCGGTGCCAGCGCGGCCGGGTTGTAGCGCTCGTCGTGACGGAAGGCTTCGATGCCCATGCGCGGTTTCTGTGCCGCCGGCTCGTGCACATGACCCAGGGCCAGGCCGCACAGGGCGAAGGTCTGCTCGGGCAGCCCGAGCAGCTCGATCATCGCCTCGGCGTTGGCACGAATGCCGCCCACCGGCACCACGCCCAACCCCAATGAACGTGCGGCGATCATCAGCGTGCTGAGGATGATGCCGCCGTCGGTGCTGGCGGCGATCAGCCCTTCCAAATGTCGCTGGATCTGCTGTTGCTGGCCATTGAGCGCGGCACCCACGGCGGTCTTGTGAAAGTCCACCACCAGGGTGATAAACACCGGCGCCGACGCGATCCAGGGCTGGCCGCCGGCTATTGCCGCAATGCGTTGGCGGGTGCCTGCGTCGCGCACGACCACCACGGAAATATGCTGGGCATTGAAGGACGTCGGCGCCAGGTGGCCGGCCCGCAAGATGGCATCCAGGTGTTCGTCGCTGACGGGCGTGGGTTGGAAGCTGCGCTCGCTGCGGTGGTTGGCGAGCAAGTCGATAGTCGGGGTCATGGCCTTATTCCTTTAGGGCGGTTGGTGTAGGGCGGTCAGGTGCGCGGTTGAATGTTATAGACGCAACGCCGGTCCCCGGAGATCAGGTGTTCGCAGCGTTCGACAAGGGTGTCGTCACCCATGGCTGCACGAAATATCTGCAGCTCCGAGCGGCAGAAACCCTGGCATTTGCGCGCGGCAGCGCAGATCGGGCAATGGTTTTCGATCAGCAGCCAACCTTCACCTGCGGGTTCCATATGCGCCATATAGCCGGCGAGTTCGCGGATGCGCACCAGGATGGCGACTTTTTCTTCCAGGGATGAGGCTTGCGAACACGCCTGGACGTATTCCTGGCGGTTGGTCGCTTCCATGCTGGAGATGATTTTTTCGATGCCGTCGCTGCCGAAAACGCCCTCGATGGATTCGATCAGGTGCAGGGTCAGCACACTGTGGGAATCGGGGAATTTATTCTGCGCGGTGTCCGTCAGCGCCCACTTCAACGAAGGGCGGCCGGCCCCGGAGGTGGGTGCCGAAACGCCGACGATCAGCTCCGATGTCTGCAATTTCTGGATTTGTTGCCGGGTTGCCTCAAACGTGAGTTCCAGCAGGGACGCCAGTTCGGTGGTTTTCAGCGGGCCACGGGTCTTGAGCAAAAACAGGATGCGTTCAGCGGTGGATGACTGGGTATCGTCGGCAGGTCTGGAGGTCATAAATCGCGTGTAACCATGGGGAGTGAGGGCATCACTGGAGTTCGTCGACCTTTGGCGCCATCCATTGCGTAAGGGGTAGTGGGCATGAGCATAGTCATTTTTGCTGCTCAGGAAAATAATAAATAAATGGAATCAATAGGTAATTATAAATAGCAAATAATTATAAAAGGTTTGGCTTGCTTTTGTAGGACTTACGACTAGGATCGTAGCTAGCTTTTTGGAAGCTGCTCGTAAACATTCATTTGCACACGACTCCGGACCGTTAAAAAACACGCTGCGTCCCGAGCACTCATCGCTCGCCGACGCCAGTGAAGACAAAAACATTCAAGGAAGAGAATCTGTATGAATGCGCAAAAGCCGACGACCATCTATGAGCACGCCGATGAAGTAACCGCTCTGTCCAGCGTGGTCGACCTGGTAAAACTCTCCGACCAGTATCGACAATCCGCCATCCTTCACTTCGCCGTGGCGCAGCACCTTTTCGATCACACCGCCCGCCCGGCTACCGCCAAGGCGATCAGCCAGCAATTGGGCTGGGTGCCCAACAAGGCGAAGATCTTTCTCAATGGCCTGGTCGCCCTGGGCCTGTTGAAAAAGTCCGCCGACACCTATACCAACCAGCCCCTGGCCGAGCGTTTCCTGGTCAGCCGCAGCGCCGAGTTCATCGGCCCGATCATTGCCCACCAGCGCTTGCAGTGGCAGAACTGGCCACGCCTCGGGGAAATCCTGAGCAGCGCCGAGTCCATGGATTTCCAGCAGGAGAACCGCTTCAAGCACGACATCGCCGCACGTGATGCCTTCAACGATGCGATGGTGCGCTTCAGTCAACCCATGGTCGATGTGCTCAAGGAATTGCCGGTGTTCGATACCGCCAGCAAGGTCATCGACCTGGCCGGTGGACACGGCACCTATATCGCCGAAATCGCTCGGCGGCACCCTCAGGTCCAGGGCGAAATCTGGGACCTGGCCGCCACGCGCCAGTCCGCCGAAAGCACCGTCGAGAAGTACCAGTTGGCGGGGCGCCTGACGTTCAAGGAGCGTAACCTGCTGGACCTGGCCCGCTACGAAGGTGAAAGCGCCGACGTGATCATGGTCAATGATTGCCTGCACTATTTCACCCGCGAAGAAACCAGCACGCTGATCCGCTCGGCGGCCCAATTGGTCAACGACGGCGGTTCGTTGCTGGTGCTGAGCATGACCCTGGAAGACGATGAAATTCACCCGGCGCTGTCGGCGGATTTCTCCCTGCACATGATGGTCAACACGGTGCACGGCGAACTGCATCCCACCCGCTGGATCGCCGAACAGATGGTTGCCCAGGGCTTTGAGGTGGTCCAGGAGCCTATCGGGCGCTACAGCCTGTTGATCGGTCGCCGCACTGAGGGGAGGGTTGCCTGATGCTGCGCTTTATTACCTTGTACAGCTCCGACACGGCCGCACGTCTGAACGGCTTTCTCGAGTCGTTGAACACCTGCGCGAAAACCGCCGGTTTTGAACTGTGCGCGGCCGTTGAGGGCGCGCAGTTACCCCAGGCCGACGGGTTTATCCTGCTGGTGTCGGCGGCAGACAGCCTCGATACCCTCACTGCCCGGCTCGCGGCATTGGCCGATGGCTACCACAACAAGGCGGTCAGCATCGTGCGCCTTGCCGAAGGCAGCGCCGGGCAACCTGCCGGCGATCCGCTGAACGCGGCATTGCTGCAACGCACGGCCTGTTTCATTTACCCCCATGGCCTGGCGATCACTGACGCGGGCGTATCCACGGACACGGTGAAAAACTGGCTGGCCGGTTTCTCCAAATTCGCCGCCGCGATCAAAATGTGGCGGTCCCTGGAAGGCGTATCCATCGAGGCGGCCGCGCTGGAATCCCAGCGTCCGCAACTGACCCACATCAACATCCTCACCCGTAACCTGGAAGCCTCCCAGGCGTTTTATCGCGACATCTTCGGCGCCCACTATTGCTACAACCTGGGGCCGCGCAAAGTGGTGATGGAGTTGAACGGGTTCGACTTCTTCATCGAGCACAATCCCGACTTTGTCTACCCGCCGGGCTACCACATCGGCATTCGTGCGCTGCCGGAGGATGTCAAACGCATCGCCGACAAGGTGGCTGCCGACGACAACATCACCCTGGTCAAGGGCAATGGCCCCGCGCCGGGTTATCACCACGGTCCGGACAACGTCCGCACGGCCGTGTACTTCGAAGATCCCGATGGCCTGGTGGTTGAGGTGTACTCCACCGAAATCGAGATGATCGAGACCAATCGAAGGTTGCTGCTCGACCGACTCTGATACCTGACTGATCCACACGCCGAGCGGTTTCGCGCTCGGTCGTGGATGTGTTCGCTCGGAATAAAGGTGTACCTATGACGAATCAATACGGTTGGCATTGGCCGACGCTGCCGAGCCCTTTGCCAAAGAACGTGTCTGATCGGGTATTGATGGGCTACCCGCAGGCTTACGTCGAATATGAACTGACCCGGCAAATCGCCGACGCCACCGGACAGCTGATGAGTGCGCCCATCGAGCAACTGCTGCGGGTGGTCGAGTCGGTTGCCGAACCCCTGGTGCGGCGTATCGCCGCCGGTGAAGTGCTGGGCTACAAGGGCGACCCGCGCATCGACGTGTTCAGCCCCGCCATGTGCGACGTTCCTGCCGCCCAGGTCGAGATCGGCCTGGAGCCGCAACGCGTCGATGCGGTCATGACCGCCTACGCCGGGCTGGGCCTGGACCGCAGTTGGATCGAGAAAGAAACCCCCAACCATCGGGTCGACCTGGCGAGCTTTCGCATCGGTCGCTACCCGGTCACCAACAGCGAATATCGCGCCTTCCTGCTGGATACCGGTTATCCGTTCCTGCCGACCGGCTGGGCCTTTGGCCGCTTTCCCCAGCACCAGGCCAACCACCCGGTCTACAGCGTCAGCGACGTGGATGCCGACGCCTACGCCCAATGGCTGAGCCGACGCACCGGCCGGGCGTTCGCGCTGCCCAGCGAAGCACAGTGGGAATACGCCGCGGCAGGGCCGCAGCGCTCTCAGTTTCCCTGGGGCGAAACCTTCAATGTCGAGTACGCCAACACCATCGAGTTGGGGTTGCTCACGTCGACACCCGTCGGGGTGTTCCTCGAGGGCGCCTCGATGTTTGGCGCGCTGGACATGGCCGGCAACGTGGAAGAGTACGTTGCCGACGATTATCGGGCCTATCCGGGCGGGCCTGAGGTCAACGATGACCTGGTGCTGGATGTTGGTCGGCACCGGGTAGCCCGTGGCGGCAGTTTCACCCGCTTCAGGGATCTTGCGCGCAATCAGCGCCGACATGGACGTTATCCAAGACCCATCTATGTCATGGGATTCCGTTTGGTAGAAAACCACTCTGGCCAGAACGCGACACTTCCATAGAGGCTATGCCATGGACACTCCAGTAACGCTTCATACGCAAGTTCCCATCTCCATTCTCGGCGGTGAGGTCAACGCCCACTTCTACGGGTTCAAGGGCTTTGACAAGAACAATGAACACTTTGCCGTCAGAGCCGGTGAGCCCGATGCCGATGTGCCCCTGGTGCGCGTGCATTCCGAATGCATCACCGGTGATGTATTCGGTTCCCAGCGCTGCGATTGTGGCCCGCAGTTGCAGGAAGCCCTGAAGGCGCTCGATGCCGAAGGCGGCTACCTGATCTACCTGCGCCAGGAAGGTCGCGGTATCGGCCTGTATTCGAAGTTCGAAACCTACCTGCTGCAAGACGCCGGCATGGACACCTACGAGGCCAACGTGAAGCTCAACCACCCGGAAGACTCGCGCAGTTTCGCCCCGGCGGTCGCCATGCTAAGGGCCCTGGATGTGCATCGCTGCCGGCTCCTGACCAACAACCCGGACAAGGTCAAGCAGTTGCGCGATGGCGGGATCGACGTGGTCAGCTCAGTGCCGACCGGGGTGTTCCTGACCAAGCACAACCACAACTACCTGCGATCAAAAGTCAGCAAGTCGAGCCACACCATCAAGCTTTGATTTCATTCTCCAGGAAAAGGACTTTTCGATGAGACACATAGGCCCTATCAGCGGCGTCGCCGCCCATGCTGGTGAGTTCATCGCCACCGCCGGCTACGACAACCAAGTCATTCTGTGGAACGCCCAGACCGGGCATTCGATCCACCGTGTCAGCCATGACCACCTGGCCAACCAGTGCGCGTTCAGTGCCGATGGCAAGTACCTGGTGAGCGCCAGCAGCGACTACACCGCCCGCGTCTGGGAAGTGCCGAGCATGCGCCTCAAGGCCGTGCTGTCGGGGCATGACGACGACGTGGAAATGGCGGTGTTCTCGCCGGACGGTGCGTCGATCGCGACCTGCTCGCGCGATCATCAACTGCGCCTCTTCGACCTCGACGGCAACCTCAAGGGCACCTGCCGGGGGCATCAGGCCGATGTGATTTCCGTGGTCTGGTCGCCGGATGGCAAGCGCCTGATTTCCAGCAGCGACGACGGCACGGTGCGCCAGTGGGACACCAGCACCTTCGAGCAATGCGATGAAGTCGACATCGGCGGCGTCGAGACCGATACCGTCGCCATTACCCGTGCCGGCGTGGTGTTTGCCGGTGACGATGAAGGGCGCATCTCGATCATTCATGGGGGCGAGATCCGCTCCATTCCTGCCCACGATGCCGGGATCAAGCGCATTGTCTGGAATGATGAAAAACAGCTGCTGGTGACCTTGAGTTATGACCGCCTGGCGATCCTCTGGCGCTTCGATGGCACCCAGCTGGAGCGCCTGCGCAGCACCAATTTGCCGAGCATCGTCTGGCCGCGCAGCTGTGCGTTCGTCGGCAGTGACGCCTTGGTGTTCGCCACCTTCGGCTCGCGCTACGCCACTTGGGATTATGAACACGATCAGTGGACCGTGGACGGCATTCAGCCGGCGGTGAGTATCAACGCCGTGGTGACCACCGAGGGCGGGCAATACAGCATCGGTGACGCGGGCCTGCTGTTTCGCGATAACCAGCCCGTGAGCGGCGTCGGCAGCCTGTGCAACTTCCTGCTGCCGTTCGGCCCACTGTTGCTGACCGGTGGGCAGATGGGCCAGGTGTTCGATGCCCTCAGCGGGCGCCTGTTGTATCAGCATCGCTCGCCGCTCAATTGCGGCACCACGTTCCAGCGCAATGGCCAACTGCATGCATTGATCGGAACCTACACCGGCGAAGGCCTGGTGTTTGTCATCGCCGGCGATAACAGCCTGGAACTGGTGGCCTCGATCCCGATGCACGACAACGCGATCAAAGGCGTGGCCGCCAACGAGCATCACTTGTTCAGCGTGTGCGCCTCGGCCGCCGCCGCCCTGCACACTATCAGCGACTTCAGTTGCGCGCGGCATATCGAAAATGCCCACACGCGTATCTCCAACGGTTGCTGCCGGGTCGACGGCGGTTTCGCCAGCATTGGTCGCGACCTGAAACTGCGCCTATGGCTGGAGTCCGGTGACGAGGTCTATGACACGCCGCACCGCAATTCCATCAAGTGCATTTGTGCCTCGGCCGACGGGGAGGTGATTGCCACCGCGAACTACAGCGGCACCATCGCGCTGTTCGACTTGCCCAGCCGCTCTTGGCAGCAAGTGCAGCGTCCCACCGCCAGTGGTATCTCCTGTATCACCCACAGCACGGCCAGCGATGATTTCCTGGCCAGTTCCTACGATGGCCAGATCTACGGGATCGCCACCCGTCGCGCCTCTTGACCCAAGGACCGCCTGATATGAGCAAGCAAGCGCAATTCATGGACGTATCGACGTACCGCCGGGCGCTCGACACCTCATTTGTCCACCGCTACAGCCATGGTGAAGATGAGTGGTCCTGGGACATCGGCATGGCCAAGGCCGCCCGGGTCTTCCTCGAGGCACTGGGGCCGACGCCGGACCAGCACATCCTCGACGTGGGCGTCGGCCGTGCGCGGGATGCCTCGGAGTTCATCCTGGCAGGACACCGGGTGACCGGCCTGGACATCGTCGAGAATTCCAGCTGGCCGCTGCTGCGCAAACGCTGGGGCGAGCGTCTCAGCCTGGTGTGCAGCGCCCTGCAGGATTGGCAGCCACCGGCAGGAGAGGTGTTTGACGGCGTACTCGACAATGGCTGCTTCCATCACCAGCATCCGGATGAGTGGAGCCGTTACCTGGCCAATATCCGCCAGTACGCGCGCCCTGGCGCGTTGATCGGGCTCAACGTCTTCGGCGTCGACGCGAGCAACCCGGAGCCGGGCTGGCGCGAGATGGATAACCAGCGTCAAGGTTATTTCTTCACCGAGCAGGGCGTGCGCGACACCCTGGAAGCGTTTGGTTTCACTTGGCAGGACCTGGTGGTAATCGAGCGCCAGCATGGTGAGGCGGTGTACCTGTTGGCGCTGGTTCGCACATGAGCCTGGCGCTGGCGCGCGACATGCACTTCATGCGGCTCGCCCTGAAACTGGCTGACCGCGGCGCCTTTACCACGGCGCCGAACCCGCGGGTCGGTTGCGTGATCGCCAAGGGCGACCTGCTGCTTGGCCAGGGCTGGCACGAGTGGGCGGGGCAGGCACACGCCGAAGTCAATGCCCTGCGCGAGGCGGGCGTCGATGCGCGGGGCGCCACCGCCTATGTCACCCTGGAGCCGTGCGGCGGTCATGGGCGCACGCCGCCTTGTGCCGACGCGTTGATCAGGGCCGGCGTGGCGCGAGTGGTGATCGCCAGTGTCGACCGCTCCCAGCATGAGCATCATGGCATTGAGCGGCTTGAGGCGGCGGGGGTGCTGGTCGAACACTTGCCGTGTCCGGAGGCGCGCGAGTTGAACCAGGGGTTTTTCTCGCGTACCGAGCGCAAGCGGCCGTGGCTGAGGGTCAAGCTGGCCATGAGCCTGGACGGGCGCACGGCCCTGGGTAACGGGCAATCCAAATGGATCACTTCGCCCGAGGCCCGGGACGATGTACAAGTGTGGCGCGCCCGGGCCTGCGCGGTGCTCACCGGCAGCGGCACGCTGCTGGCGGACAACCCGCGCCTGACGGTGCGCCTGCCCGACCCGCACGCGGCGTTTTCCGTTCCGCTGCGGGTGGTGCTCGACCAGCATCTCAAGGGCGATGCCCAGGCCCATGTGCTGGATGGTGCGGCACCGACCCTGGTGTTTCATGGCCCCGGCGTCCAGCCGGCGCACCCACCCCCTGCGGGTGTGCGTTTCCGGCAGGTCGGGGTGGACGGCGAAGGGCTTGACCTGCGAGAGGTCATGACGGTCCTGGCTGAGGAGGGGTGCAACGAGGTCCAGGTCGAGGCCGGCCCGGTATTGTGTGGCGCCTTTGCGGCGGCAGGCCTGGTGGATGAATGGCTGGTCTACATCGCCCCGCTGTTCCTGGGCAGTGATGCACGGCCGTTGCTGGCGCTGGATGGCTTGACCGATCTGGGCCAGGCGCAACCCTTGTCGATCATCGAGCAGTGCCTGGTGGGGGCGGACATCCGGGTGCGATTGCGCCCGGTCGCCGCCCCGGCGTGATTATTTGCGGCAGGTCAAACCGATCTGCAGGCTGTTGCGCTCGAACAGTTGCCAGTACCCCGCCCCCATGGTGGTGCGGCTGTGTTCGCTGATCAGCGGGGCGACCCAGGTGAGCTGGTTGAAACCGGCCACCCGTGCGGCTTCTTCGTACACGCCTTGCTCCCAGCGGTAGTAGGTAAACGGTGCGGGGGGCGATGACATGAATTGCGCATTGCAGCGAAACCCGCCGGCGACCGGGGTTTCATCGAACACCTCAATCCCGTAGCGAGTGAAATTGCCTTTTTGCAGTTCGAACGACGGGTTGGCGGTGTAGGCCACCAATTGACCACCGGGCTTCAGGTTGTCGGCCGCCGACTGAAACATCTTGCTCAGTTCGTCGACACTGCTGGCATAGTTGAAGAGCCAGGCCGCCGTCACCATGTCGTAGGCGCCGATACGGCCCATCTTCGCCACATCCCGCACTTCGTAGGCGATACCGTCGTTGGCTTGCCGTGCCTGGTAAATCATGTTTTCGGAAATATCCACGCCATGTACCTTGGCGGCCCCCCAGTCTTTCAACTGGCGACTGAAGAAGCCATGCCCACACGCCAGGTCCAGGATATGCAGGCCCTCGATATGACCGACCATGCTGCGAAAGGTGTCGACCTCGACCTTGCGCTGAGAGGCCCTGGCGGTGAAATCCTCGAACTGTTCACTGATGCGTTCGTACACTTCTTTGGATTCTTTCATCTGCATGCCACTCCTTCGAATATGCGGGCTGGGGGGATGTGCAAGCCTTGGCATTTTTATGCAAGGTATAACTTGCGATATTAGGCCTAACGCCTCGATTTAACAAACGGCTTGGTGGGCGGTGCGCCTCGATCGGGTCAGCCTGCTGATAGGCGCGCGCTGGGTTGATTATGTGTTTGTGGAATATCTTCTATTGTTTTGATCATTATTTTTAATGATTAGCATAGATCCACAAAGCATTTCACAAGCCTGTCGATGGGCCTTATGGTCCTCCTCCACAGGTCAGCGTCGCTGCCATCCACGGAGGAATATCGTGATGTCCCATTTACCCCGGCAACTCAGGCTCGGTGCCATCCTCACCGGCGTCGGCACCGCGCAAAACGAATGGTTGCACCCGCAAATCCCCGGCGATGCCAGTGTGGACATCAATTGGTACCGCACCCAGGCGCAACAGGCGGAAGCAGCGAAGTTCGACCTGGTGTTCATCGTCGACAGCCCCTACATCACCCCGGATTCGGCACCGCACTTTCTCAACCGCCTGGAGCCGCTGACCCTGCTCTCGGCCGTGGCCGGCGCCACCTCGAAGATCGGCCTGGTGGCCACCCTGACCACGTCCTATACCGAACCCTTCAACGTCGCCCGCCAGTTTGCCTCCCTGGACCTGATCAGCGGCGGCCGTGCCGGCTGGAACGTGGTCACCACCGGCCTGGAAGGCGCGGCCGGCAACTTCGGCCGTGAGCAGCATATCGACCACACCGAGCGCTATCGCCGCGCGGCCGAGCACCTGGAGGTGGTGCAGGGGCTGTGGGATTCCTACGAGGACGACGCCTTCGTGCGCGACAAGGCCAGCGGCGTGTTCCTTGACCCGCAACGCCAGCATCGCCTGGATCACCATGGCGAGTTCTTCTCGGTGACCGGGCCGTTGAATATCGCGCGCTCAGCCCAGGGCCAGCCGGTGATTTTCCAGGCGGGTATTTCCGAATCCGGACGCAGCCTGGCGGCCAACTATGCCGAGGGCATTTTTGCCGGCGTGGGCAACTTCGAAGACGCCCAGGCCTACTACCGCGACATCAAACAACGCACCGCCGCTGCCGGACGCAACCCCGACCACGTGACCATCCTGCCGGGCATTTCGCCGATCATTGCCGACACCGACGAACAGGCCCAGGCCATCGACCGCGAACGCAATGGCGAGCTGGATTTGAACAAGGCCCTGGTGCAGTTGGGGCGGCCGTTCAACTACCACGACTTCAGCCAGTACCCGCTGGACGAACCCTTCCCGGACCTGGGCGACCTGGGCAGCAACGGCTATCGCGGGCATGCCGAAAACATCAAGCAAGTCGCCCGCGACCAGCGCCTTACCCTGCGCGAGGCGGCGTTGCGTTTTGCCAAGCCGTTTTCCAGCTTTGTCGGCTCGTCCAAGACCGTGGCCGACGAGATCGAACGCTGGTTTGTCGAAGGTGCGGTGGATGGGTTCAATATCCACGTCGGCGCGCCGGATGACTTTGCGCGGTTTACCGACCAGGTGCTGCCATTGTTGCGCGAGCGTGGGTTGTTTCGCCGTGAGTACAGCCACAGCACGTTGCGTGGGCATCTGGGCTTGCCGGTGCCGGTGAATCGGCATACGGCGGCAAGGAGCGAGGCGGCCTGAGAGTCACCACCATTTCCAGCGGCCCTGTTGTTTCAGGGTCGCGATAATGGCTAGGCGTGTGTGGCGTAACTCCACCGACTTTTGCCGCAGTTCGCGGCAGCGGTTGCTGTTGAGAATGAGCAGGCCGACAAGTGGGCAGAGCAGGGCCAGTGCATAGAGATAGGTATTGGGGCGCCAGAGAATGGCGGGTAGGGATATCAGCAGGCAAAGGAGGTAGATCGCGACGTTTATCCATACCCAATGGATGCGGCCGTAGAGCACTTCGTATTTGGCCAGGGCGAATACTGCGCCCAAGCCCGCGGCGCTGAAAAAACATGTCTTGGCGACAAAATCTACGGGGTGAGTAGGCAAATACGTAAGCATCGCCAAGATCGTTGTCAACGCGATCGAGAAACATCCTGCCAATGCATCACCTCCAATCACGGGCATGAACCGCTTGAGGAGTTGCCAAGGATCCTCAATAAAGAGTGATGAGTAATATTGGCCTTTTATCTTCCGTTGTTGGCTCACTGGTTAACTTCCTCGTAGATGCCCAACGCCAGAGTTCTTATGTTTCCAGAGACTGTACTGCTGGTAAAGCCGAGCAAGGCCGCAGCTATATCCATTTTGTGCGCGGCAGTTGCACGCTGCATTTGAATAGCGCTGATACGTTTGGCCACATTGCCGGAGGCTTTTTCCAGCTTGAGCAACTTGGTCGTTAGTCTTGGATCTCGGATTTTAAGCAGCTCATTGTTCAATTTTTTCCGTTCTTGCCGTGTCATCCCTCTAAGCACTTGCCTAGCTGTTTTTCCGGTTACTTTTGTGGTCGTTGTGACGACTTTCACGGTGACGAATGCCGAGCTGGCAACACCCATCAAAGCAATACCGTCCAACACTGCTGTTGCGGCCTCATACCACGTCTCGTTATCCAAGTAGTCATTAACCTCTGGAAAGGCTAACTCCGATGCTGTACGTAAAGCGCCACCGATGCATTGAACTGTACTTGCAACGGCAGCAGCTTTACCGATAAACGAAATTATCGAGCTAGCCCCAGCTGTAAAAGGCATCAGCGCAGCCCCACTCGCAATGACCATCCAACTCAACACTACTCCGGTGCATGCAATTGCCGTATTTATAGCTTCCACCGCCAACCTCGACTCCCGAGGCTCATGCTCCAACATCCGCTTGAACTCCACCGGCCCCACATACCTCGGCGCTTCCCGCAGCACCACCTTGATCGGCCGCACACTGCAAATCGCCTGGAACTCACGCAGTACCACCACGTTGAAATCCCCATCGATATACACCACCCCCGCGCCGATCAACGTCGGGTCGGCGTCTATGGCGAAAAACAACCGCCGCAGGTCGAGGCTGCTTTCAATGCGTTGGCGTGTAGTGCGGTGGGCTGATGGGAATCCATCCTTGAACAGGGCGACGGTCATTCCTGAACTCCTTTTTTTGGGAGTTGAGAGAGTAAAGACGCCGCGACTGGGATGAGTGTCGGAAGCTTCGCCATTTGCAGTCGGGCACTTCCTGACGCGACTTTGACGTCTTGTAGGCCCGCTCCCGATTGAGGAAAAGTGCGCCCCACGTCACTTCCGGCGGACCACAGGACAAGGAGCCAACATGGCAGTCGATATGTTTTTGAAACTGGGCGATATCAAGGGTGAATCGCGGGACCAGGCCCATCGTGACGAGATCGACATTACCAACTGGGGCTGGGGTTTATCGCAAACGGGCTCGATGCATTCCGGCACGGGAGGCGGCTCGGGCAAGGCCGACTTTGCCAACCTGAACCTGACCAAACCCCTGGATAAATCCAGCCCCAACCTGATGATGGCCTGCGCCACCGGCAAGCATTACCCCGAAGCCAAATTGGTGGTGCGCAAGGCCGGCGGAGCCAGCCCGGTGGAATATCTGGTGATCACCTTGAAGGAGGTCATGGTGGTGTCCTACAGCACCCGCGCTGAAACGACCGATGATGTGTTGTACGACAGCATCGCCTTGAACTTCGCCACCGTCGACGTCAGCTATCAGCCGCAGAAGGCCGATGGTGCCAAGGACGGCGGGCCGGTGAAATTTGGCTGGAATATCCGGCAGAACGTCAAGGTGTGATGCGCTGAGAGGGCATAGGTACTGACACAACTTTTTAAACCCTGACACATCTCCCTGTGGTGAGCGGGCTTGTCCCGCGCTGGGCTGCGAAGCAGCCCCAAAACCAGCCTCTACAGAGTGTCTGATACACCGCGTTCTTCTTGACTGGGGCTGCTTCGCAGCCCAGCGCGGGACAAGCCCGCTCACCACAAGAATGCGGTCGCCTGAAATTGTTTATGCAAGACTCAAGATTTTAGAGTGAAAATTTAACCCTTTAAAATCAATAAGTTATTTTGATCTTGATAAAGGCCCATCACTCACTCGCCAAACCCGATAATCGCCTTGGTTTCCAGATACTCCTCAAACCCCTGCACCCCATACTCCCGCCCATTCCCCGAGCGTTTGTAGCCCCCAAACGGCGCCATCGGATTCCACGCCGGATGGTTCAGGTGCACCTGGCCCGCCCGTATACGCGAAGCCACCGCCCGCGCAAGATCAAGGTCTTGCCCCTGAACGTGGGCGCCCAGCCCGTACACCGTGTCGTTGGCGATGGCGACGGCTTCATCCACCGTGTCATAGGCAATGATGCACAGCACCGGCCCGAATATTTCCTCCTGGGCAATGCGCATGGCGTTGTCCACGTCGGAGAAAACCGTCGGCCGTGTATAGAAGCCCTTGTCAAAACCCGCCGCCCGTCCCGGCCCACCGCACACCAGTTTGGCGCCCTCGTCGAGGCCGGCCTGGATCATGGCCTGGACGCGATGAAACTGGGCTTCGTTGGCAATGGGGCCCAACTGTGTCTGTTCCGATTGCGGGTCGCCGACGATCAGTGCATTCGCGGTAGCCGCCGCCAGGGCTTCGACTTCGGCCAGGCGGTTTCTCGGCACGATCATGCGGGTCGGCGCGCTGCACGACTGGCCGACGTTGCGAAACGCCGACATCACCCCCAGCGGCACAGCCTTGGCGAAGTCGGCGTCGGGCAGCAGCACGTTCGGCGACTTGCCCCCCAATTCCTGGGTGACCCGCTTGACTGTCGGCGCGGCCGCCTGGGCAACCAATGCGCCCGCGCGGTTGGAGCCGGTGATGGAAATCATGTCGATATCCCCATGGGCGGCCATGGCCGCGCCGACGTCGGCACCGCTGCCGTTCACCAGGTTGAACACCCCAGGCGGCAGGCCGGCGTCATGCACCAGTTGGGCAAACAGCAGAGCGCTCAATGGCGACAGTTCGCTGGGTTTCAACACCACGGTGCAGCCTGCGGCGATGGCCGGGGCGACTTTTGCGGTGATTTGATACAGCGGCCAGTTCCACGGCGTGATCAGCCCGCACACGCCGATGGGCTCGCGCTCGATTGCGGTGCCGCCTTCCACAGTCTGGAAGCGATAGCTGGACAGCAGGTCACGGGCGACCCGCACGTGTTCGGCCGCCAGCGGCACTTGCATCGCCCGCGCAAAACCGATGGCCGCGCCCATTTCCAGGGACAGCGCCTGTGCCAGCTGCTCTTTGCGTTCAAGGATCAGTTCGTGGATGTTCCCCAGCACCTGGGCTCTCGCAGCAGCCGGGGTTGCAGACCAACCTGCGAACGCCCCGCGTGCCGCCGCAACGGCCCGGTCGACATCCTCGGCAGACCCGCGTGCCACCTCGGCAACCACGGCTTCAGTGGCCGGGTTGACCACCGGCAGCGTCGCCGGGATCGCCGGGGACGTCCAACGACCGTTGATGTAAAACTGGTGAGCCGTTTGCGCATCAACGCTGTAGCTGTTTGAAGATTGAGTTGTCATCCAACTGGCTCCCTGGAGCGGTAATAGGCGCTGCAAACAGCACGGCCCGGTGTCCGGATAAGCTAGCAAAAGGCTCCCGCGCAAAGATGCCGTTATTCAACGCTGCAAGGGATAATCTGCTGAATCCGGCAGGCGGGTGAGGCTCATATGAGTTTTCCTGTGGTGGGGGCGTTTGCCGGCACCGTCGAAGGTTGGGTAAAGCGCCGGATATCGAACGGGCTGATCAAGGTGCTGGTGCTGCCGGTGCTGATCAGTTCGGCCATCACATCCCCCACGCCCGGGCCGAGCTGGAAGCCGTGGCCGCAGAAGCCGAAGGCATAAAACAGCCCGTCCACGCTGCCGCTGGGGCCCATCACCGGCAGGGAGTCGGGTGTATAGCTTTCGATGCCGCTCCACACTCGGATGATGTTCAGTTTCTCGGCGCCCGGTAAGAGCCGTTTCATCTGGCGCATCTGGTTGAGCAGGCTCTCGGGCTTGAAAAACGCGCGGCGGTTGAGCATGTCCGGCGTGCAGCGGGCGCCGCCGCCAATGATGATGTTGCCGCGCGGGATCTGGCGGAAGTAGATCACCTCTTCCTTGATCTTGGTGAACACGCCGATCACGGTGGGCAAGGCGTAGGGCACCGGTTCCGTCACCGACATCTGCGGGCCGTTGGGCTCCAGCGGCACCGGCTCGCCGAAGCGCTCGGACAGGCGCGCGGCCCAGGCACCGGCGGTAATCAACAGTTGCTCGGCAACAAACAACTGACCGTCGGTGGTGGTGACGTGGAACAGGCCGTTGACCTTTTCCACGTCGGCGACTTCGGTTTTTTCCTCAATTCGCGCCCCGAGGCGCTGTGCGGCGCGGGCAAACGCCGGCGCGGCCAGGCGGGGGTTGGCGTGGCCGTCGTGGGGCGCATAGGAGCCGCCTTTCACCTCGGGGCCGAGGAAACCGAAACGCTGGTGCAACTCGGCGCCGCGATAGATTTTCAGGTCCAGTTGCGCGGCTTCCGGCGCAGCGGCGTAGGCCTCCAGTTCGGCGATTTCATCTTCGCGATAGCACACGCGCATGTGGCCGCTGGGGATAAATTCCAGGTCGTCGTCGATCAACTCCGGCAGGCGTTTCCACAGCGCCCACGAACGGTTGGCCAACTCCAGTTGCCCCAGGTAGCGGCCCTGGCGGCGCACATTGCCGAAGTTCACACCGCTGGCGTACTGACCGATCTGGTCGCGTTCGAGCAGCGTGACCGAGCAACCGCGGCGGCGCAGGAAAAACGCCGACGAGGCGCCCATGATGCCGCCACCGATGATCAGCACAGCGCTTTTTTGCGGGTTCATGCAGGCTGCTCCTGTGTGGCACGGGCCACCGCTTCGATTTCGATCAGGTAGCCATGGTGCAACACCGGCACGGGCACCACGGCGCGGGCCGGTTTATGTTCACCCAGGTAGCACGCGTAGATCCGGTCGAAGGCGGGCCAGTGTTCGATGCCGACCACGTAGACCGTCACTTTGAGCAGGTCACCGAGGCTCAGGCCCGCTTCACCGAGGATCGCCACCAGGTTATCCAGGGCAAGCGAGGCTTGCACCGCGAACGGTTGCCCGGCGCTGTGCTCGCCATTGGCGCGTACCGGCAGTTGCCCCGACACATACAGCACGCCGCCGTGTGCCACCGCCTGGGAATAGTGCCCGCCCGGCGGTGCCGCGTGGGGGCTATGAATCAAGTGGATGCGATTACCAGCCATGCAGGCGACTCCAGGTGTGCACGCTGCCATCGGCCTCCACCGCGTGATAATCCGGGAACTGCGCGCCGGTGGCACAGGCATGGTTGGGCAGGATGCGCAGCCGACTGCCGATGGGAAAGCGCGTGACAAGCGCGTCACTGTGGGCAGCGCCCAGGCTGACGATGCCGTGTTCCTGGTTGGCAGCGGTGACCCGCGCGCCGTCGATCCAGTCGCCCGCTTCGCTGCACACTTGGCCGTAACCGAAGTCCTGGTGCTGGCGCTGGGTGCCACGGTCACGGCTCATGGCCATCCAACCGGCGTCGGTGATGATCCAGCCTTTGTCCGGCTGATGGCCGATCACGGTGGTCAGTACGCTCAGCGCCAACTCGTCGGCCTGGCACACGCCGATGTTGCGCATGACCAGGTCGAAGAACACATATACACCTGCGCGCACTTCGGTGACGCCGTCCAGGTTCAGCGCCGAGAGGGCCGTGGGAGTGGAGCCGATGCTGACCTCGGGGCACGCCAGCCCGGCTGCGCGGAGGGTGTCTGCGGCGTGTACGCAAAGTGCGCGTTCCTGTTCGGCCAGCGCTTGCAGGGGTTCAAGGCTGTCCAGCTCGTAACTCGAGCCGGCGTGGGTCATCACGCCACGCAGGTGCAGGCCGCCCTTGCTGAGGATGCAGGCGACGTCGATTAGTACCGGGTCCTGCGCGGCCAGGCCGGAGCGATGGCCGTCGCAATCGATTTCGATCCACACGTCGAAGCGTGCGTCATGCTGCTGTGCGAAAGCGACGATGGCCTCGGCGCCCGGGACGCTGTCGGTGAGCAGGCTGAGGTTGCAGCCTTTGCGCCACAGGGCCAGGGCCTGGGGCAGTTTGCCCGGGGCGATGGCCACGGCGTAGAACACATCGCGGATGCCGGCGGCGAAACAATGCTCGGCTTCCTTGAGGGTGGACACTGTGACACCGCTGGCTCCGGCGGCGATCTGGGCGTGGATCACCGGCAGGCACTTGCTGGTCTTGATATGCGGGCGCAAACGCACGCCCAGGCTGTTCATGCGCTCTTGCATGCGCTGGATATTGCGCTGCATCTGCGGGATGTCGACGAGCGCGGCGGGCGTGTCGAGGGAAGCAATCGGCGTGGGCATGGCGGAACTCGTGTGGCGGGGGACAGGCTGCACTCTACTCAGCTGTCGTTAACCTGTGGTTCAATCGGTACTCATCAATCATTAAGTAAAATTGAATGATTTCCATCGAAGACCTGCGCCTTGCCGTGACCCTGGCCCGCTCGGAGTCGCTGAGCGCCGCCGCCCGCACCCTGAATGTGTCGCCGCCGGCGTTGTCCATGCGCCTGCGCAAGTTGGAGACGCTGCTCGGGCTGAGCCTGGCCAATCGCGATGCGCGGCGCCTCAGCCTGACGGCGGATGGCGAGCGGTTTTCGCGGGAGAGCGCGCTGTTGCTGGAACAGCTTGAGGCGCTGCCGGAGTCGTTCCGGCACAAGGATGAAACCCTGGTGGGCACCTTGAGGGTGGCGGCGCCGTTTGGCTATGGCCGCCAGCGCATCGCACCGCTGTTGGCGCGGTTTGCCAAACTGCACCCGCAGCTGTGTTTGCATCTGGATTTGCGCGAGACGCCCTGGCCCGATCGCCATGACAGCGATGCGGTGGTTCATATCGGCCATCTGAATGACAGCTTGTGGACCGCGCGGCCACTGACACCAAACGAGCGTTGGTTGTGCGCCAGCCCGGCCTACCTGCACGCCCACGGCGTGCCGTCTGCGCCGGATGAGCTGGCGTCTCATCGCTGCATCTGCATTCGGGAAAATGATGAGGACGTGACCCTGTGGCACCTGCGCAAAGGCCAGGGCCGCAAGACCCTGCGCGTGGAACCTGCGTTGTTGAGCAACGATGGCAGCGTTGCCCGGCGTTGGGCCGAGCAAGGCTTGGGTCTGGTGCTGCGTTCGCAGTGGGACGTGAGTGACGCCGTGGCCAGCGGCAGCCTGGTACGTGTGTTGGCGGACTGGAGCTTTGACAGCGCACCGGTGCTGCTGCTGGTGCCGTCGCGCAAACTGCGCAGCCCGCGCGTACAGGCGTTGGTGGCGTTTCTGGAAGAGGCGTTGAAGGCCTGAGTCACTTCACCGCGTAGACCTTGCGCACGTACACCGTACTGGTCCAGGCGCAGGGCGCGCCCTTGGCCACGAACACGGTGTCGCCGGTATTCACCGTGACCTCGCCACCTTCGTTATCCAGCAGGGTGACGCGGCCTTCGAGCAGGTGCATCAATTCATGCAGTTTGTGCGGGCGGCCGTGGCGGGCGTAGGGCGTCGAGTCCCAGATGCCGACGCGCAGCTCGGTCACGGCATCGTCGAACAGGTTGAGGGCGCGGCACTGCGGGGTAGGGCCGATCAGTATCTGGGGTTCCGGCGCGGCGGAGGAGTTGAGCAGAGTGTGCGGCTCGAGCAGGGTCAGGCCGGGGCACACCGGGGCATCGGCCTGCTCGACTGCGCAGAACGCCCATTCGCTGCCTGCACTGGCCTGCACCGTGAGGCGTGTGCCGAAGCCGATGACGGCGCTGGCGCCGACGTCCAATTCCAAGGTCTGTTCCGCGTCACTGAGCACGACATGGCCTGCATGTACCACCAGCGTTTCGCTGTGGGGGAACTCTTCGATCACCGCTTCGCCGCTGAAGGACACCACGCCGGCTGACACGCCATCGTCGCCCATCCAGGCGAGTTGGCGGCTGTCGCCGAACGGGTCCAGCGCGCTCAAGGCGGCCTGGTTGAAAGACGTGGCAACGCGGCTGCCGTCGGCGCGTGCCAACAGCAGGATACGGGGAGATGACATGGGGAGTGCTCCGGGAGAAAAGTCAGCCGATCGCCTGGGTGATCAGGGCAAAGGGGTGGACGCCTTGGCTGGCTTGGGGCGGCGTACCCAGGGCCATTTGCGCGACGGTGTCGATGTTCTTCAGGCCGGCCTGTTCGAGCCAGTCGCTGAGGCCGCAGGCGACGGGAATGTCGATGCGCACAAAGGTGTCCGGCACCTGGGCCAGCAAGGTGGCTATCAGGTACTTGGCCTGCTCGATATTTTCCGCCACCACCGGGCCGATGCAACGCCCACGCCCAAACGGCCGCAGCAGGGCGAAGCCGCGTAGCCGGCCGTCGCGTTCGATACCCACGGCGTGCTCCACCTGCAGGTCACGCAGCACTTCACGGCGATCCATACCGCTGGCGGCCTTGGCCAGCGCGAGCAGGTTGGCGTGATCATCGGCGTTAAGCGCCCGGCAGGTATCGCCGTCGGCCAGCGTCGGCAGGGCGGGCACCAACGCCTGGCCCTGATGCTGCTGCACCCGGCCGAACTCGACGAACCCCTGGCTGGCATACAACGGCGCGCCGGCAAGGGTGGCGTTGAGGACCGGCGTGCGCGTATCGCAGGCGGCAATGGCCTTCTCCATCAAGCGCCGGCCGATGCCCTGGCCCTGGTAGTCATTGCTGACGATCACCAGGCCGATGGTGGCGTAGTCGCCCTGGGGGCAGGTGAACGCGCTGCCGATCAGCCGCTCGCCATCCATGACCACGAAGCCGTCGCTGACCCGTTGCAACATTGCCCAGTCTTCCAGGCGGTGAGGCCATTTGAGTTGCACCGACAAATCGTGGGCGGCCGGCAGATCGGCTGCGGTCATTGCGCGGTAGAGATAAGTGGGGTGTGGCAGGGCGGACATGGCGAGCCTCCGTGGAGCGTTGTTTTGGCGGTGTCAGGTTGCTTGTATCCCACCTGGGTTGGAGGCTGGCAAGAGGGCCGGGAATATTCGGTAGATTCCTCGCGGTGTGCGGGGCGAGACCACAGTTACTACTTAATTGGGGTTGGGGGGCAGCAGCAAATGCCATGGGGTTGGCGTTGGAGCCAACTGGAGTAGGGCGGGTGTGCACGGTTAAAAATGTGGGAGGGGCGGTGCGACGGTTCGACTTGCCGCGATGAAGTAGTGTCAGTGGATGCATCTGTAGCTGAGCTGCTGCCATCGGGGCATAAGTATCTGCATAATTTTTTTCAGCGGTCTGTGGTGAGGGCGCTTGGTTCCGTGGCGGCCTTTGGGCGACCGCTTTTGTTGGGGTGGAGTACATATCCGTTGCTGCGGTAACGGCTGCCTATGGTTCCGCTCTTACAGCGGGTCACTTTTGGAAAGACCCAAAAGTAACCAAAAGGTCTTCGCCCCAACACTCGGCACCTCGCCTAGGCTCGGTGTGCCCTCACTCCGGCTTTGGAGCGTGGGCCGCCGCAATGGG
>NZ_JBWKOX010000028.1:0-58202 GCF_059416305.1 Pseudomonas sp. GW821-FHT09D08 | reverse complement strand
TCGCTGTAATCGGCCCATTGCTCGGTGCGATCGATGGCCAGCGTCTGCATGCCGTCGGGAATCGGCAGTTGCGGCAACGCACTGGTATGGGTCAGCAGCAGTTGCGCGCGGCTGTCCTGCATCATGTACAGCAGGCGGTCACGCGGGTATTCGATATCCAGCGGCACATATACACCGCCGGCTTTCATCACCGCCAGGAACGCCACCAGGCTCTCGGCACTGCGCGGCATGGCAATCGCCACCCGCACTTCGGGGCCGATGCCACGGGCGATCAAGGCATGGGCCAGGCGGTTGGCCTGGCGGTCCAGCTCGCCATAACTCAGGGTTTGCGCATCGAACTTGACCGCTACCGCAGCGGGGTTTTCCCGCGCCCGGTCGGCCACCAACTCATGCACCAGGCGCTCGGCCGAAAAGCCGGCATCGGTCTGGTTCCACAGTTGAAGGATGTGCCGTTGCTCATCCTGGTCCAGCAGGTTCAGTTGGCTGACGAGCTGCTGCTGATCGGCAACCATCGCCTGCAACAGGTTCTGCCAGTGGCAGGCCATACGCTCGATGGTGGTGGTGTCGAACAGGTCGGTGGCATAGCTCAGCGACGCGCGCAAT
This sequence comes from Pseudomonas sp. GW821-FHT09D08, assembly GCF_059416305.1. Taxonomy (NCBI): domain Bacteria; kingdom Pseudomonadati; phylum Pseudomonadota; class Gammaproteobacteria; order Pseudomonadales; family Pseudomonadaceae; genus Pseudomonas; species Pseudomonas sp. GW821-FHT09D08. The sequence goes on along the minus strand of NZ_JBWKOX010000028.1, from coordinate 57,599 downwards.
TGCGCCTGGGACTCCTCGATATCGAGGGTCAAATCGAACTGCGCAACCGCCTCATCCCAACTGACCGGGCTGAGCTGCAAGTGCTCGAGGCGCTGGAGATGCCCGCCTGCCAGGCTGACATGGTGGTTGAATGCGACCTGGAACAACGGGCTCAGGCTCAGGCTGCGCTCGGGCTGCAATGCCTCGACCAGTTGCTCGAAAGGCAGGTCCTGATGGGCCTGGGCCTCCAGGGCACGCTGTTTGACCTGGGCCAGTAACGCGCGCACGGTGGTGTGCCCGTCAATCTCCGCCTGGAGTACCTGGGTGTTGACGAAAAAGCCGATCAGGCGCTCGGTCTCGATCCGGTTGCGGTTGGCGATGGGCACGCCGACGCGAATGTCCTGCTGCCCGCTGTAGCGGTGCAACAACACCTGGTAAGACGCCAGCAACAGCATGAACAACGTCACGCCCTCACGCTGGGCGAGCGTCTTGAGCTCATCCAGCAACGGCGCCGCCAGCGGGATGTTCAAGCGCGCCCCCCGATGGGTCGGTACCGCCGGGCGCTGATGATCGAACGGCAGTTCCAGCACCGGTTGCTCGCCGCCAAGCTGACCGCGCCAGTAATCCAGCTGCCGCGCCTTCTCCCCCGCTTCCATCCAGCTGCGCTGCCAGAGGGCGTAGTCCACGTACTGGATGGGCAGGTCAGGCAATTGCAGCGGTTGGCCCTGGCTGTAGGCGGCGTAGAGCTGGACCAGCTCGTCCACCATCACCTGCATCGACCAGCCGTCGGAGATGATGTGATGCTGCACCAGCACGAGCACGTGCTCATCCTCGGCCAACCGCAACAAGCTGACACGCATCAGCGGCCCCTGGCGTAAATCGAACGGCTGGGTGATCAGGGTTTCCACCAGGGCTTTCAGGCCGCCCTCGTGGGTTTGGAGCAAAGCAAGCTCGAGGCGCCCTTGTGGCTTGATCACCTGCACGGTGCGCTCGCCCTCCTGTTGCAGGTGCGTACGCAGGCTTTCGTGGCGCGCCACCAGCGTGTCGAAGGCACGCTGCAATGCTGATGTGTCCAGGCGGCCTTTCAGACGCAATGCGCTCGGCACATGGTAGGCCGCACTGTGCGGGTCCAGTTGCCAAAGGAACCACTGACGCTCCTGGGCGTAGGACAGCAACAGTGGCTGGTCACGCTGGACGCTTACCAACGCCGGCGTCGAATCACCCTCGGCGCCCAGCGCCCGGACAAAATCCGCCAGCAGCGGGTGCTCGAACAGCGCCTTGAGGCTGACCTCGACCCCCAGGCCATGACGTACACGGGACACCATCTGTGTGGCGAGCAACGAATGCCCGCCCATGTCGAAGAAGTGATCGTTGAGCCCTACCCGCTCGGCCCCCAGCACCTGGGCCCAGATGGCCGCGACCTGTTGCTCCAGCTCTGTGATCGGCGCGATCCAGTCAACCTGGGATTGGCTGGCGTCGGGCGTGGGCAGTGCGGCACGGTCCAGCTTGCCGTTGGGGCTCAGTGGCAGGCGGTCCAACACCAGCAGGTGCGCCGGGACCATGTAGTCCGGCAGCTCGTCGCGCAGCGTAGCCTTGAGCTGGGTGCGCCATTGCGTTTGTTGCGCTTCGGACAGTGGTCGGTTGGCGACGATGTAGCCGACCAGTTGGTTGTCGGCAGCGATCACCAACGCCTCGCGCACACTGGCCTGGGCCAGCAGGCGCGCTTCGATTTCGCCCAGCTCGATGCGGAAACCACGGACTTTGACCTGATGGTCGATACGCCCCACATACTCGATCATGCCGTCGGCGCGATAGCGCGCCAGGTCACCCGTGCGGTACAGCCGGCCCGCACCGTCGGCGCAGAACGGATCAGGCACAAAGCGTTCCGCCGTCAGGTCGGGGCGGTTGAAGTACCCCCGCGCCAACAGCGGCCCGCCGATCACCAACTCGCCCGCGACCCCCACCGGTACCGGGTTGAGGTTGGCGTCCAGCAGGTAAATGGCGCGGCCGTCCAGCACACGACCGATCGGCATCATCGACGGCAAGGCTTCGCGCCCGTCGACGTACGCGGCGCAGTCCAGGGCGGTGGCGGTAACCGTGGCCTCGGTGGGGCCATAGGTATTGAGCAGGCGCACGTGGTGCAGACCGGCTTCACGCCAGGCGCTCAGGCCTTCGGGCGGCATGGCTTCGCCACCGATGTGCAACTGGCGCAAACGCCCGTAGTCGCGCGGGCCACGCTCGGCGAAGTCACGTACCAACGCCAGCCAGTAGGCGGTCGTCAGGTCGACCACGGAAATATCGTGGTCGAGCAATTGCCGGTAGAACGTGTCGCTGTCCCACAGCTCGCCACCACGCACCACCACCGCGGCACCGCAGCACAGCGCCGGGTATAGCTGCTCGACGAAACCGTCGAAGTTGAAGGTACCGAATTGCAGCACGCGATCATGGGGCTGCAGCGCGAACAGCTCGGTAAAGACTTCCACATGCCGCGCCAGGGAGGCCTGGTCGATGCCCACGCCTTTCGGGCGGCCGGTAGAGCCGGACGTAAACATCACGTAGGCCAGGTTGCTCGGCAACGCCCGTGGCGCCGGGTTTTCCCCGCTGTAGTCGGCCAGCCAGCCGGCGCCATCTTCCAGGCAGACCAACGCCAGGTCGGCGGTCAGCGGCAGTTGCTCCAGCAGCGCCTGCTGGGTCAGCAGCAGGTGCAGGCCGCTGTCCTCGATCATGCATTGCAGGCGCTCGGCGGGGTATTTCGGGTCCAGCGGCACGTAGGCGCCACCGGCCTTGAGCACCGCCAGCAGGCCAACGATCATCGCCAGGGAACGGTCCACCGCGACGCCCACCAGGGTGTCGGCGGCGACGCCCAGTTCAACCAGGCGATGGGCCAGGCGGTTGGCGCGCAGGTTGAGTTCGGCATAGCTCATGCGCTGCTCATCGAGGATCAGCGCGACGTTGTGCGGACACAGCGCCGCCTGTTGTTCGAAGCGCTGCAACACGCTCGCCTGGGCCGGGCGTGCGACATCGCGCGGGTTCCATTCCTGGAGCACACGCAGGTGTTCATGGGGCCGCAGCAAGGGCACGGCGCCCAATGCCTGCCCGGGGGCATCGGCGAACTGCTGCAGCAGTTCCTGCAGGTACGCACCAATGTGCTGTACCGCGTTGTCGTCGAAGTCTGCCCGCTGGTATTCCACGTGCAGGCTCAAGTGTTGGCCGCCGTGAATCGTGAGGGTCAGCGGGTAGTTGGTGCGTTCCTGATGGCTGACGCCACTGAAGCGCAGGCCATCCTCGCCCGACGACTCCAGGCTCTTGGCCACCGGGAAGTTTTCGAACACCACCAAGGTGTCGAACAGCGCCTCGCCGGCCGAACCGCCCCAGCGTTGAATATCGAACAGCGGCGTGTGCTCGTGCTCGCGCATTTCCACATTGAGCGCCTGGACGCTACGCACCCAGTCGCCGACGCTTTGTGACGGATTCGCCACGGCGATCAGCGGCAAGGTGTTGATAAACAAGCCGACCTGTTGCTCGACATTCGCCAGCTGCGCCGGGCGCCCTGACACGGTGACGCCGCAGGCGACGCTGGCCTGGCCGGTGTAGCGCTGCAGCAGCAGCAACCACGCCGATTGCACCAGGGTGTTGAGGGTCACTTGATGTGCACGGGCGAACGCGGCCAGATGGCGGGTTCGGGTTTCATCCCACTCCCACAGGATCTGCCCATAGCCGTCGCCGCTGTGTGGCGCGGTCCTGGCGATGCTGCGAGCCAGATGCGTGGGCGCGTCCAACTGCGCCAGGCGCTCGCGCCAGAACGCCTCGCCCAGCGCCGGATCCTGCTGTTGCAGCCAGGCAATATGCGCGGAAAACGCCGCGCCTGTCGGCGGCAATGCCAGGCCCTTGCAGGCTTGCAGCACCTCATTGAGGACCAGGGCATTGCTCCAGCCATCCATCAAGATGTGGTGGCTGGTGTAGATCAAGTGCCAGCGCTCTTCGCTGACCCGCACCAGCGCCACCCGCAGCAACGGCGGACGGGCCAATTCGAAGCCCTGGCGCTGGTGTTCGGCCGCCAGGTCGTCGAGCGTCGCGCCGGGGTCTTGATGCCCGCGCCAGTCCAATGCGTCGAACGGCAGGCTGACCTGGCGATGCACCACCTGCAGGGCCTGGCCCTGGTCGTCCTGCCAGACAAACCCGGTGCGCAGCATGTCGTGCCGCGCCAGCACCTGTGCCCAGGCACGCTGGAACAGCTGCACGTCGACGCCTTGCACATCCGCGCGCAACTGGCTGACGTAGACGTCGTCCTCACCCTGTTGATAGAGGCTATGGAACAGCATGCCCTGCTGCATCGGCGACAACGGGTACACGTCCTGTACGTCACGGGCGGGCAGCGCGAGGTCGTCCAGCTGCGCCTGGGTCAGTTGCGCCAGGGTCACGTCGGCCGGGGTCAGGCCGCCCTGTTGCGGATCGATGCAATGGGCGATCAGCGCCAACAGCTCCTGCCGATAGTCATCCGCCAGGCGCTGCACCGTCGCCACCTCAAACATCTCGCGGCTGAACCCCCATTGCAGGGTCAGCTCACCGCCGTACACCTGCCCTTCCACAGTCAACCAGTTGGCCAGCGGCGCCTCGGCATCCTGGGCCTGGCCGCTGCCCTGGGTAGACGGTACAAACAACGCGGATTCGTTGAACTGGCGGTCGAACTGGCCCAGGTAGTTGAAGGTAATGCGTGGCGCGGCCAGGTTCGTCAGGGCTTCGCGGGCCGCAGGCGGGCCGAGATAGCGCAGCAGACCGTAGCCGATGCCTTTGGCGGGCACGGCACGCAGTTGCTCCTTGACCGCCTTGATCGCAGCCGACAGCTCGCCGCCGGCTTGCAGGCGTACCGGGAACAGGCTGGTGAACCAGCCCACGGTGCGGGTCAGGTCGACACTGTCGAACAGGTCTTCGCGGCCATGGCCTTCCAGCTGGATCAGTGCGGCGGCCTGGCCGCTCCAACGGCTGACCACCCGCGCCAGGGCCGTCAGCAGCAGGTCATTGACCTGGGTGCGGTAGGCCGCTGGCGCGTCCTGGAGCAGTTGACGGGTGTGCTCGGCGTCAAGGCGGATTTCGAGCTTGCTGCCCAAGCGGTTTTGCAGGCCGCCCTGGGGGTTGTCGCACGGCAAGTCCGCGTCCGCCGACTGCGCCTGCCAGTACGCCAACTGATCGTCCAGCGTGCGGGCATGGGCTTGCAACTGTTCGGCCCATAGCTGGTAGGCGCTGGTCTTGGTCGGCAACGATGCCTGCCGGTAAGCCTGTTGCAGGTCTTCCAGGACGATGCGCCAGGACACGCCATCGACCGCCAGGTGATGGATCACCAGCAGAAGGCGCTGGCTGCCATCGGCCATGCTCACCAACGCGGCACGCAGCAGCGGGCCTTGCGTCAGGTCGAGGCTGCGCTGGGCCTCATCGCACAGCGCCGCCAGCTCATCGTCGCTGCTGGCTTGTGCTTGCCACAGGCCCGGCGCGGTGACCGGCGCGGCATAGGCTTGCTGCCAGGTGTCGGCCTGTTGCACAAAACGCAGGCGCAAGGCGTCGTGATGGTTGATCACCTGGGTCAGGGCGGCTTCCAGGCGTGCCGGTTCCAAGCGCTCGCGCGGGGTCAACAACAACGATTGGTTCCAGTGGTGACGCGCAGGGATCGCCTGGGCGAAAAAGCCTTGCTGCACCGGGGTGAGGATCACCTCGCCGCTGGCAGGGCCTTGGTCGATAACGGGGGAGTGCTCGAAGCTGGCCACCAACGCCAGGCTGCGCACGCTCTGGTACTGGAACAGGTCGCGCGGGCTGAGGCGAATCCCCGCCTGGCGCGCGCGGCTGACCACCTGGATGGAGATGATCGAATCGCCGCCCAGTTCGAAAAAGTTGTCGTCCAGGCCCACCTGCTCGACGCCGAGCACATTGCTCCAGATCTCCGCCAGGGCTTTTTGCAGGTCGTCTTGCGGCGCGATATAGGCCTGTTGTGGCGTTGCATCCGGTAACGGCAGGGCCTTGCGGTCGAGCTTGCCGTTGGCGGTCACCGGCAGCTTGGCCAGGGGCACCATATGGGTCGGTACCATGTATTCCGGCAGGCTGCCGAGCAGCCAGGCCTTGAGGTCGGTGGGCGCCTCGCCCTCCAGCACCAGGTAGGCCACCAGTTGTTTGCCGCCGTGTACCAGCACCACCGCCTCACGCACCGCCGGGTGTTGCATCAGGCGTGTCTCGATTTCACCCAATTCGATACGCAAGCCACGCAGCTTGACCTGGTGGTCGAGACGGCCAAGGTAGTCGATCACACCGTCATCACGCTGGCGCACCCGGTCGCCGGTACGGTACAAGCGCGCGCCGTCACCGAAGGGGCTGGGCACAAAACGTTCGGCGGTCAGCGCCGGACGGCGGTGGTAGCTGCGCGCCAGGCCGGTGCCGCCGAGGTACAGCTCGCCGGCCACGCCGGCAGGCACCGGGTTGAGCTGCGCGTCGAGCACGTAGGTGCCGAGGTTGGCGATCGGACGGCCGATGGGCACGGCGTCACGGCCTTCGTCGATGCAGGTCCAGTGGGTCACGTCGATGGCCGCTTCCGTCGGGCCATAGAGGTTGAACAAACCGGCCTGGGGCAGCTTGGCGAACACCTGCAGTTGCGCATCCAGGGGCAAGGCTTCGCCGCTGCACACGATACGCTTGAGGCTGGCGCAGCGCGGCACGTCCGGCTCATGGATAAACGCCTGGAGCATGGACGGCACGAAGTGCAAGGTGGTGATCCCGTGCTCGCCAATGGTCTCGATCAGGCGCGCCGGCTCGCGGTGTTCGCCAGGGGCGGCGACCACCAGGCGGGCGCCGGTCATCAGCGGCCAGAAGAACTCCCACACCGACACATCAAAGCTGAACGGGGTTTTCTGCAGCACCGCGTCACTGGCATCCAGGCCGTAGGCGTGCTGCATCCAGCACAGACGGTTAACCAGTGCGCGATGGCTGTTGCCGGCGCCCTTGGGCTTGCCGGTGGAACCGGAGGTGTAGATCACATAGGCCAGGTTCAGCGCGTGGATGTCGACGACGGGCGCTGCGACGCTGTAAGCGTCGAGCCAGCCGGGCGCCTGGTCGAGGCGCATCACCCGAATGCCTTCGGCAGGCAGCAGTGGCAGCAGGCTGTGCTGGCTGAGCAGCAGCTGGATGCCGCTGTCTTCGATCATGTAGGCCAGGCGTTCCTGGGGATACTCGGGATCGAGGGGGACGTAGGCGCCGCCGGCCTTGAGCACGGCCAGCAGGCCGATGACCATCTCGATGGAACGCTCAACGCAGATACCCACCAGCGCATCAGGACCGACCCCGTGGTCGCGCAAGGCATGGGCCAGCTGGTTGGCACGGGCGTCGAGTTGCGCGTAGGTCAGCGTGGTCGCGCCGAACACCAGCGCCGGCGCATCCGGCGTGCGCTGTACCTGGTCTTCGATCAGGTGATGAATGCCACGCTCGGTGGGATACGCTTGCGCGGTCTGGTTCCAGGTGTGCACCAGCCTCTGTTGCTCATCGACGGCCAGCATCGGCAACTCGCCGATACGCTGTTCGCCATCGGCCACCATGGCCTGCAACAGGCTGATCCAGTGGCGTGCCATCCGCGCGATGGACGGCGCGTCGAACAGGTCATTGGCGTAGGTCAGCGCGGCGTGCAAGGTGCCGGATTTTTCATAGGTGTCGAGGGTCAGGTCGAACTGGGTGGTGCGGCCTTGCCACTCCACCAGGGCCAATTCCAGGCCGGAGGCGGTGCTGACCGAGGCGATGTCGGCCACCACCGGCTGATGGTTGTACATCACCTGGAACAGCGGCGTATGGCTGAGGCTGCGCTCGACCTTCAGGGCTTCCACCAGGCGCTCGAAGGGCAATTCCTGGTGCGCCTGGGCGCCAAGGGCGTGCTCCTTGATACCTTGCAGCAACTCGGCGACGCGGGTTTGCCCGCTCAGCTCAGTGCGCAGGACTTGTGTGTTGACGAAGAAGCCGATCAGCCCCTCGACTTCCGTACGGTTGCGGTTGGCGATCGGCACGCCGACGCGGATATCGCCCTGGCCGGTGTAGCGATGCAGCAACACATTGAAGGCGCCGAGCAGCAGCATGAACAGGGTGACGTTGTGCTGTTGCGCGCAGGTGCGCAACTGCGCGGCCAGCGCCGGCTCAATCGCGAAGGTGTGGCGGGTGCCCTGATAGCTGGGCATGGCCGGGCGCGGGCGGTCCGTCGGCAGTTCCAGCACCGGATGCTCATCACCCAGGCGCGCCTGCCAGTAGTCCAATTGACGGGCCTGCTCGCCGGCTTCCAGCCAGCGGCGCTGCCACAGGGCGTAGTCGCTGTACTGGATCGGCAGCGCCGGCAATGGCGGCGCTTCGTTGCGCTCATGGGCATCGTAGAAACGAATGAACTCGTCGATCAACACGTTCATCGACCAGCCATCGGAGACGATATGGTGCAGGGTCAGCAGCAGTACGTGTTCCTCGGCATCGAGCTTGAGCAGTTGCACGCGCAGCAGCGGGCCGTGTTCCAGGTCGAACGGCAGCAGCGATTGGCGGGTGGCTGCATCGTTGACGGCGTGTTCGCGTTCGGCCGCGGCCAACGCCGTCAGGTCCAGTTGCTCAATGGCCAACGGCGGCTGTACGGCCACCTGCATCAGGCGCTCATCGGCCTGGCGCTGGAACACCGTGCGCAGGGTTTCGTGCCGGTCCACCAGGCTGGCAAACGCCTGCTCCATGGCGCCCAGGTTCAGCGCACCCTTGAGGCGCACCGCGCCCGGCAGGTTGTAGGCGCCGCTGCTCGGGTCCAGTTGCCAGAGAAACCACATGCGCTGTTGCGCATAGGACAGCGCCTGGCGGTCCTCTGCCTCCACGCCGGCCGGAATCGGAAACCGCGAAAAATCCACCCCTTCTTTCTGCAGTGCCTGCAGGAACAGCTGGCGTTTTTCCAGGGGCAACCCGATAAACCGGCGAGCAAGTTTCAAGGAGTCTTCAGCATTCATTTGTTGGAGTCCGGAGCAATAGGCAGGAAGCACAAAGGCACGTCGTCCCTATAAAACGAACCGGACAGGGAAAAATTAGCGGGGGATGGGAGGCGTAGAGCGAGCTGTCATCAAGGGTTACATCAATCCTCGGGAAAGACCCACGAACCCCAGCTAGCATTGACGAACACCACTTTTTGCAACTACATTTAGTTACACGCAGGGAACGCCGTGTCCAAAAATGAAAAGCTGCTCGCCAAATTGCTCAACGAGCAGATGGCATTTACCTGGCCAGAGCTCGTCACGCTGCTGCGTCGTCTCGGCTACACACAGATTGAGGGGGCTGGAAGCCGGGTCAAGTTCGACATCGGCGATCCGAGCGCAATGATCACCTTGCACAAGCCTCATCCCGGCAACGAACTGAAACACTACATTCGGCGCCAGATCATCGAACAATTGAAATCAGGAGAACTGATTCAGTGAACAACCAACTGAAACACAATGGCTACATCGGCTCTATCGAAGCAAGCCTCGAAGACAATTGCCTGTTCGGCAAGATCCTGTTCATCAAGGCACTGGTGAGTTACGAAGGCAAAACCGTCGCGGAACTGGACGCCGCGTTTCGCGAGGCGGTGGACGACTACCTCGCTACCTGCCAGGCCCTTGGGCAAACACCGGAGAAACCGTGCAAAGGCTCTTTCAACGTACGGGTCGGCCACGACCTTCATCTTGCCGCCGCCCTTGAGGCGACACGTAAAAAGGTGACCCTGAATGACCTGACGCGCCAGGCGCTGAACGAATTCCTGCAACACCACCGAGGGGATTCCTGCCCCGTGACTGGCTGACGTTTCATTGTGGGTTGTGATGCTCAACCCAAGCGCCGATACCCCAACACCGCTGACCCCATCACCACCGCCCCCGCCGCCAACGCCACCCAGAACCCGCTGGCTGCCCCGAAGTGATCGATCATCCAGCCGGAGCTGGCGGCACCGATGGCCACGCCGATGCTCAGGCCGGTGATCAGCCAGGTCATGCCTTCGGTCAGGCGGCTCGCGGGCACGCTCTTTTCCACCAGGGCCATGGACACGATCAGGGTCGGGGCAAAGAACAGTCCGGAAATGAAGATGGCCACTGCCAGGCCCGGAATGTGGGTGACCAGCAGCAACGGCAAGGTGGTCAACGCCGTGGCCACGCCGCAGAACAGGAACTGCCGGGGCAGCGGCGCCTTGAGCTTGAGGGTGCCAAAGGCCAGCCCCGCCAGACACGAGCCGATGGCGTACACCGAGAGCACGATGCTTGCCGCCGCCGGCTGGCCCTGGTGCTGGGCAAAGGCCACGCTGACCACATCTACTACGCCCACGATGACCCCCATGGCCAGCAGCAGGATCATCAGGATCAGCACCGACGGTGAGGCGATCAGCCAGCCCCGATGGTGAGCGTGGTGTTCATGCACCGGGGGTTCGGTCGCGCGTTGCAGCACAAACGTGGTAACCCCAACCGCCAGCAGCAGCGCGGCCACCAGCGGCCCGGCCTCGGGGAACAGCACCACGCTCAAGCCCACCGAAATCGGTGGACCGATGATAAAGCACACCTCATCCAGCACCGATTCCAGGGCGAATGCGGTTTGCAGCCTGGGCTGGCCGCGGTACAGCTCGGTCCAGCGCGCCCGCACCATGGCGGACATATTCGGCATGCAGCCCGCCAGGGCAGCAAACAGGAACAGCGTCCAGGTCGGCGCCTGCAACCGCGTGCACAGCAACAGCAGCAACAGCGCCCCGCCGCCGATCAAGGCGGCAATCGGCAGCACCCGGCCCTGGCTGTACCGGTCCACCAAGCGTGACACCTGCGGCGCGCAAAACGCCGTGGCCAGGGCGAACACCGCCGCCACCGAACCGGCCAGGCCATAGCCGCCGTGCACCTGGGAAAGCATGGTGATCAAGCCAATACCGGCCATGGACACCGGCATGCGTGCCAGCATGCCGGCCAATACGAAGGCCCGAGCGCCAGGAACCTGGAACAATTCGGCATAGGGGTTCGCCATGACTTAAACGCCTTGAGTCCTTAAATTGCGCATCCTTTTATCACACCAACCGCTTGATCTGCTTATGCCGCCACACCAGCCGGTAGTACGCGGCCTGCAACCCCAGCATCGCCAGGTACGTCACCGGGAACGCCATCCAGACGCCTTCCAGGCCGAAGTGCGCATTCAGCAGGTACGCCATCGGTAGCTCGACACACAACACGCAGAAGATCGAAATCGCCACCGGCATCAGCACCACGCCGCTGGCGCGCATGATCCCGCCGATCACGGCCTGGAAGCCGAACACGAGGATGCTCCACAGCATGATGTGCAGCAGGTGCTCGGCATTCACGCGTGCAGCGTCATCGGTGATGAACAACCCGAGCAACCAGTGCGACAACAGATAGCCCAGCACAATCAGGCCCCCGGTCAGGCACGTATTGATCAACAGCCCGGTACGCAGGATCGGCCCGATACGCTCCAGCCGCCCTGCCCCAATCGCCTGGGCGCCGAGGATCGACGCGGTGATGGCAATCGACAAGGCCGGAAACTGCACGTAGTTGACGATCTGCGTCACCGCGCCATAGGCCGCCGTGGCCTGAGACCCATGGCCATTGACCAACGCCAGGATGACCAGCTCCGAGAGCGACAACACCACCATCTGTAGGCCAGTAGGTAAGCCGATGCGTAGGACCTTTCCCAAAATCACGCGATCCAGGCGCAAGGCCGCGAGCAACTCGCGGTCCGGTGCCATCACATGGTTTTTATGGCGCAGGCGCAGGATCAGAAACAGCATCGCCGAAGCATTCCCCACCAGGCCTGCGTATACCGCACTCTGGATACCCAAGGGCGGCAGGCCGATCCAGCCGCGAATCAGCGCCGGCGTCAGCAGCAGGCCGACCAGGGTCGAGACCATCAGCGCCAGCAGCGGCGAGATCGTGTCGCTGACCCCGCGCAACAGCTGGGTGTAGAGGATAAATACCAGCAGCAGCGGCATGATCAACATCATCATCTGGGCATAGCCCACGGCATCATCGAGTACATCGATCGGCGTACCCAATGCCTGCAACGCCGGGCGCGCAAACAGACTGCCCAGCACCGCTGCGATCAGGCCCACCAGCGCACCAAGGGTCAGGGTGGCGCCGGTAATCGCCTTGACCATCCCGGTTTCCTGCGCCCCCCAGGCTTGGCCGATCAGCACCGACGCGCCCGCCCCCAGGCCGATCACCAGCGCAATAAAGAAAAATATGATCGGGAACATCCCCGACACCGCCGCCAGTGCCTGGGTGCCGAGCATTTGCCCGACATAAATGCCGTTGAGGGTGCCGGAAAAACTTTGCAGGAAATTGGACAGCACCATCGGTGCCAGAAAGATCAGGTAAATCTGCCACAGCGGGCGTTGCAAAGGGCTTTGCATGAAAAACGGGGCCTCGGAGAACTAAAGCGTCCGAGGGTTATACCGTACTTGGATCCCATCTTCCCGTGCTTTATCCGGTTGCAGGCCCGTGACCTGGCAAGCCATCAGGCGATACGCTTGCCGGTCGCACCTGATCTGTTCCGATAGATCGTACCGGCGGCCATCCGGATGGACGTGACGCGTGGGAAACGCACCATAAAAAGGTTTTCGCCCATCCGTTTTTGCATGGCCCTGTAAGTCAAACCTTATCCGGTCTACTTAGTATTCCTGAGCATATAGTCAAGGTTGTGTATATCAAACCGACCGTCCTCAACCCCGCGCCCAGAGTCGCTAATGCCAATATCCAACTCCCGTAGAAGTCCTGGACGCAGCAGCATCTCAGCCGCCGCTTCACGCGCGTCGGGGTTGAATGTTCGATCCGACGGAATCACACCTGCGGCTTCTTTCAACTCATTGACATTAACGTAGCCGTCGTTAGCGCCAGCGGTGTACTGCCTGAAATTATCTTTTATGACTTGAACAAGATCGTGATCGCTGACAGCCTTGAATTTGTTCGATGCGTCACCTAGATCATCCCTGGAAAACGCACCGTCCAACTTTCCGCTGCGGCCTTGGTCGAGTTGTTTGAATTGATCGCCCCGTGACAGCATTTCCTGAGCAATCTCCATCTCATCTTGAGTGGCTGGCCGACCATCCAGGTGATATCCGCCCGCAACTGAACTCAGAGACTTGTCAGTGATGAATCCTGGCTTATTCGGATCTTCCAGGGCGCCGAAACGGGCCAGTACTTTATTGGAAAAGTCTTCCTTGCTGTCGTTGGCATAGGGTCTGAATTCAGACCTCGGAGCCTGACCGCCGTAGGCGCCCCCTGTGTAAGAAGGCTGCGGCGCAAAATACTCTTGATTCATGCGTAGTTGGCGCATACCGCCGAACATGCCACCCAGGCCGGTTTGCATGCCCCGCGAGTTGGAGAACATGTTTTGCGTGGCATACAGAGCCATAGTCTCTTGCACATCCCCTGGGCTGATAAGGCCATCTTGCTCGCCGCCGTTGGTAATACCGTCCAGCACGTTAGCCATTTCAGGATTACGGGTGATCTCCCGGGCGAGCATTGTCATCCGATCATGGTAGGTATCTCCGCTCATTGGACGATTGCCCGCGTGCTCAAGCGAGTCACGGGAAACGAAGGGAGACCCTGGCGTTCTGAAGTAATCGAAGTTGTTTGCAAACTCTCCCAAAATACGCGTGGGAGGCAAGCCTGCACCACTATGTGCAGGCTGACCTACGCCACGCCATTGGCCATTGCTGAGTGGCATAGGGGAAAAGGCAGGTTCATTTTTCATGCAATTTCGCGCAGGCGGACAAAACATGCTCATAGTAGTACCTCGGTAATGGAATCCTTCACTGCCAGCCCAGGACACCCCCGCCCTGGATCAACGTTCCATGTGTGGCGGCCTGCAACTTAACGGTTCCCATGATCCGGGATAAAAGGACAATCGACTGCACGAACATGATATTTCCATGTTCAGACCAAGCCCCGTACCACTTAGAGAAAAACCCTCACGACCAAGTAGGCATCGCCTTCTGGTTCAACGCCGCCCAGGTCAATCGCCAAAAGCCATCGAGGGCCGGCGCAAAGTCGGGTCAAATGGGTTGATGCGCGGCCCGATCGCCGTCGCTTCGCGCTTGAGCAACTCCACCACCATCGGCAACCGGCTTGGCCCCAATCGATCACTGATGGTCGCCACACTCAACGCCGCCACCGCATGCCCATCGCGATTGAGGATCGGCACCGCCAACCCGGCCATGCCTTCCAGCACCCCTGTATTGCGCGCCGCGTAGCCCAGGGTGCGCACGTTCTCGACCTCCGAGCGCAGCAGCACTTCGTCGTACAGGTGGAAGTCCTTGAGCCGTGGCAGGTTGTAGCGGATCACCGTCTCGCGCTCTTCCTCCGGCAAAAACGCCAGGATCGCCAGGCTGCCCTGCCCCACGCCCAGCGCAACGCGGCCGCCGATATCGCCGGTGAAGGTGCGGATCGGGTACGGGCCTTCGCTGCGATCCAGGCAGATCGCATCGAAGCCGCTGCGCGCCAGCAGGAACAACGAATCCCCCAATGAAGCGCTCAAGCGCAACAGGCTTGGCCGCACCAGGTCGCGCAGGTTGCCGGTCTTGCCCGCGTTGGCCGCCAGGGCGAAGAACTCCAGGCTCAGGCGGTAGCGTTTGCTGCGCGCGTCCTGCTCGACCATGCCTTCATCCATGAGGCTGCGCAGCAGGCGATGGGTGGTGGGCTGGGACAAACCGACCTGTTGCGCGAGCTGGGTCACGCGCTCGCCGCCCTCGGGCACTTCACCCAAGGCCCGCAGCAGCGCAAACAGCCGAGACACCCCGCCAGCGCCGACTTCCTTATGGGTTTCATTCCGCTCAATGGAATCCATAGCACTTAATCTCACTTCTAATTTTGATGAATGAATAAAATTGAAAATAGTAGTCCGTTGAGTGAAATTCCATCTTCCGCCCATCCTAGTCTTCGTCCTAATCTGCGTCCACAGGGGCGAAATGAACAACTAACGGCAGCCGACCCAGATCGAGCGCCAACGCACCCGCAATACCCTTTTCGCATCTGCCCAAAACAAAAAAGCGCGTTTCGACGCGACTCAAAAAGGTGGAACGCAGACATGGCATTTCTCCAACTCAACGCCTTGAGCAAACGCTACGGCGCCGTCGACGCGGTGGTCGCCACCGACCTTGCGGTGGAAAAAGGCGAGTTCGTTTCCCTGCTCGGCCCCTCGGGCTGCGGCAAGACCACCACCCTGCAAATGATCGCCGGCTTCGTCGACGTGAGCGGCGGGCAAATCCTGCTCGACGGCCGCGACATCACCCACGCCAAGCCCGCCAGCCGTGGCCTGGGCGTGGTGTTCCAGAGCTATGCGCTGTTCCCGCACATGAGTGTGCGCGACAACGTCGCCTTCGGCCTGAAGATGCGCAAAGTGCCAGCCGCGGAGATCGCCGCCAAGGTCAAGACCGTGCTCGACCTGGTGCGACTTGCGCCCCATGCAGAGCGCTACCCACGGGAGTTGTCCGGTGGCCAACGCCAGCGCGTGGCCCTGGCTCGCGCCCTGGTGATCGAACCGCCGGTACTGCTGCTGGATGAACCGCTGTCGAATCTGGACGCCAACCTGCGCGAAGAGATGCAGTTCGAGATCCGCCGCATCCAGTGCGCCGTGGGCATCACCACCTTGATGGTCACCCACGACCAGGCCGAAGCACTGTCCATCAGCGACCGTGTGGTGGTGATGCAGGCCGGGCGCGTGACCCAGATCGATGCGCCGTACAGGCTCTACGAACACCCGCGCACCCGTTTCATCTCGGACTTCGTCGGCAAGGCCAACCTGTTGCCGGGCGACTACGACCAGCTGGGCACGCCGCAAGTCCGCCACGAAAGCGGCCACGGCGAGCTGACGCTGAGCCTGCGCCCGGAAAAAATCAGCTTGGTAGACGCAGGTTCGGGTCGCCTGCAAGGCACAGTGCTCGACCACTACTTCTTCGGCAGCCAATGGCTGTACCGCGTCCACACCCCTCTCGGCGAAATCACCGTAGTGCGCAGCAACGATGGCAGCGCACCAATGGGCAACGGCACAGCGGTCGGCCTGGACTGGCAAGCCGGGCTGCTGCGGGTGCTGGCAGCGGATGAGGTGCACCCATGAGCCGGGGTTACTGGCTCTCGCTGCCGGCACTGCTGCTGTTTGCCGGCCTGTTGCTCCTGCCGCTGTGCCTGACCCTGGTGCTGTCGTTCAACGTGTTCGACTACCAGGTGGGCATAAAGGGAGATGAGTGGACACTGGCCCATTACCTGGCGTTGTTCAGCGACTCATACTTTTACGAGATCTTCTGGCGCACCTTCTGGATCAGCGCGCTGGTGACCCTGCTGTGCGTGGTGATCGGCGTGCCTGAGGCCTACATCCTCAGCCGCATGGGCACGCCGTGGCGCTCTATCTTCCTGATCCTGATCCTCACGCCGCTGCTGATTTCGGTGGTGGTGCGCGCCTTCGGCTGGAGCCTGCTGCTCGGCGCCGACGGCCTGGTGAACCAGGTGATCCAGGCACTCGGCGGGCGCCCGGTGAAGCTGCTGTACACCCCGTTCGCAGTGATTATCGCGCTGGTGCATGTGATGCTGCCGTTCATGATCATTCCGGTGTGGACCTCCCTGCAAAAGCTTGACCCATCGGCCGAACAGGCAGCCTTGTCGCTGGGGGCGAGCCAGGCCACGGTGATGCGCAAAATCGTGTTGCCCCAGGTCATGCCGGGGGTGTTGTCCGGCACCCTGATCGTGTTCGGCCTGGCCGCCAGCTCGTTTGCGATCCCCGGCCTGCTGGGCGGGCGGCGCCTGAAAATGGTCGCCACCGTGGTGTACGACCAATACCTCTCGGAACTCAACTGGCCCATGGGGGCGACCATCGCGGTGGTGCTGCTGTTGGTCAACCTGCTGATCATGCTGAGCTGGAACCGCATGCTCGAAAGCCGCTACAAAAAATCCCTGGGGGTTTAAGCGCATGTCTAGAAACGGTCCTTTGGCCCTTGGTTTCCACAGTTTGGTGGTGCTGTTCATGATGGCGCCGCTGGTGGTGGTGTGCCTGGTGGCGTTCACGCCAGAGAACACCTTGAGCCTGCCCACCTCGGGCTTCTCGTTGCGCTGGTTTCGCGCGGTGTTCGAGCGCGCCGATTTTATCCAGGCGTTCTACAACAGCCTGGTCCTGGCGTTTACCGCCGCCACGCTGGCGACGCTGATTGCGGTGCCGGCGGCGTTGGCGATCAGTCGCTATCAGTTCCTCGGCCGCAACTTTTTCAGCGCGCTGTTCCTGTCGCCGATCATCATCCCGCACCTGGTGCTGGGGGTGGCAATGCTGCGCCTGTTTGCACTGATGGGGGTCAACGGCAGTTTTACCTGGTTGATGCTCGCGCATGTGGTGATCATCACGCCGTATGTGCTGCGCCTGGTATTGGCGGCGGCCATCGGCATTGATCGCAGCGCCGAGCAGGCTGCCGAATCCCTCGGCGCCGGGCGTTTTACGCTGTTTCGCCAGATCACCCTGCCGATGATTCTGCCCGGCGTGGCCGGGGGCTGGTTGCTGGCGTTCATCAACAGTTTCGACGAAGTGACGCTGTCGATCTTTGTCAGCTCGCCAGCCACCCAAACCCTACCGGTGCGCATGTATGTGTACGCCACCGAGTCCATCGATCCGATGATGGCGGCGGTGTCGGCGCTGGTGATCGCGCTGACGGCGGCGACCATGATTCTGCTCGACCGCGTCTACGGCCTGGACCGCGTGCTGGTGGGGAAACATTGATGGCCTTGTTCAAACGATTAGCCGAAACCGAGCGCCCCGCCCTGGCCTTCACCCTCGACGGGCAAGCGGCCACCGGCTTGCTCGGCGACACCCTGCTGACCGCCGTGCTGACCTGCGCCGAGCACCTGCGCGGCAGCGACTTCAGCGCCGAACGCCGCGCCGGTTTCTGCCTGATGGGCGCCTGCCAGGATTGCTGGGTGCGGCTGGCGGATGGGCGCCGTGTGCGCGCCTGTTCGACGCTGCTCGAAGAAGGCCTGGCGATCAGCCGCGAACCGGGGCGCCAAGCATGAAGCCGGTCGTGATTGTGGGCGCCGGTCCAGCGGGAATCAGCGCGGCGCGCACCCTGCTCGACCATGGCATCCAGGCGTGCCTGGTGGATGAGAGCCTGCGCGGTGGTGGGCAGATCTATCGGCGCCAACCCCTGGGATTCCAGCGTAAGGCCAAGCAGGTATACGGTTTTGAGGCGAGCAAGGCTGAAGCCGTGCACCGCACCCTGGACGAGTTGGCGCCGTTGATCGACTACCGGCCGGAAACCCTGGTGTGGAATGCCGAGGATGATCGTCTGGATATGCTCAATAACGGCCGTGCCGAGAGCGTCGAGTATTCGCGGATCATCGTCGCCACCGGCGCCACCGACCGCATCCTGCCGGTGCCGGGCTGGACCTTGCCCGGCGTCTACAGCTTGGGCGCGGCGCAGATCGCCTTGAAGTATCAGGGCTGCGCCATCGGCGAGCGCGTGGCGTTTTGTGGCAGCGGGCCGTTGCTGTACCTGGTGGCCTATCAATACGCGAAGGCCGGGGCCAAGGTGGTGGCGGTGCTCGACAGCGCGCCGTTCAGTGCGCAGTGCCGTGCGTTGCCGGCGCTGCTCGGGCAACCGGCGACCTTGGCCAAGGGCATGTATTACCGCGCCTGGCTGAGCGCCCATGGGGTGCCGGTGCATCAGGGCGCGACGCTGCAACAGATCGAGGGTGAACAGCGGGTCAGCGGTATTCGTTGGGATACGCAGGGGCTGGCCTGTGACGCCGTGGCCTTCGCCCATGCCCTGCGCAGCGAAACCCAGCTGGCGGATCTGCTCGGCTGCGAATTTGAATGGAATGCCTTGAACCGTGCCTGGTTGCCGCGACGGGACAGTGCTGGGCGCAGCAGCCGCGAAGGCGTGTACCTGGCAGGCGACGGCGCCGGGATCATGGGTGCGGATGCCGCACAGATGGCCGGTGAGCGGGCGGCGCTGGCGGTGCTGGAAGATGCGGGCGTGGCCATCGATCATCGCCGCCCCGCTGTGCTGGAGCAGCAACTGGCAGGCATCCAGCGCTTTCGCCAGGGTTTGGAAACGGCGTTCCCCTTCCCCGAAGACTGGGCGACGCAGGCACCGGATGAATTGATTGTGTGCCGCTGTGAAGAAGTCAGTGTCGGCGATATACGCGCCGTGGTGGATGAGGGCCACTGGGAGATCAACCGGGTCAAGGCCCATTGCCGGGTCGGCATGGGGCGCTGCCAGGGCCGCATGTGCGGGCTGGCGGCGGCGGAAATAGTCGCCGAGCGCAGTGGGCGCGGGATTGAAAACGTCGGCCGCTTGCGTGGCCAGGCACCGATCAAGCCGCTGCCGTTTGGCGTGGAGGTGCTGCCATGATCGATGTCATCGTGTTGGGCGGCGGGATCGTCGGTGCTTCAGCGGCCTTGATACTGGCGCAGAAAGGCCAGCGCGTGGCCCTGGTGGAGCGCGACTTTTGTGGCTCGCATTCCAGCGGGGTGAACTACGGCGGCGTCAGGCGCCAGGGTCGGCCGTTGCATCAGTTGCCGTTGTCGCAGCGCGCCCATCAGCTGTGGGCCGACTTGCCGGGGTTGATCGGCATCGATGGCGAATACGTGCGTTCCGGCCATTTGAAACTGGCGCGCAGCCATGGGGATTTCGCCGCGTTGCAGGCGTATGCCGAGCACACCCGAGGCTTTGGCCTGGGCTTGCAGTTGCTCGATCACGCCGAACTGCGCGCACGTTTCCCCTGGGTCGGCGATATCGCGGTGGGCGCCTCACTGTGCCCCGAAGACGGCCACGCCAACCCGCGCCTGGTATCGCCTGCCTTCGCCCGCGCCGCGCAACGCCTTGGCGCATCGGTATACGAGCAGGCCGACGTGGTGCGGATCGAACATGACAGCCGCCATTTCCACGTGTACTGCGCCAACGGCCTGCACCTGCAGGCCCCTTGGTTATTGAACTGCGCCGGCGCCTGGGCCGGCACCCTCGCCGCGCAATTTGGCGAGCCGGTGCCGATCATGTCGGCGCACCCGGCCATGCTGGTCACCGAACCGCTGCCGGTGGTGATGAACGTCAGCACCGGTGTTGAAGGCGGCGGGATTTATGCGCGGCAGGTGGCCCGGGGCAATTGCATACTCGGCGGCGGTCGCGGCTTTGCCCTCGGGCCTAAACAGGCGCGTCCGGGGCAAGCGGCGGTGCTGGAGATCCTGCGCAATGCCGGCGAACTGTACCCGTTCCTCAAGGGTGCCCAGGCGATTCGCACCTGGAGCGGCACCGAAGGTTATCTAACCGATCATGAACCGGTGATCGGCCCCAGCAGCACCCAACCGGGCTTGCTCCACGGTTTCGGCTTTGCCGGCGCCGGGTTCCAGCTCGGTCCTGCGGTCGGTGAAGCCTTGGCAGAGATCGTCTGCAACGGGGCCAGCCGCCAACCCATCGAAGCGTTTTCCATCCGTCGTTTCCAAGCCTGAGAGGAAAAACATCCATGAACCCACGTATCGCGCTGTCCTGCTTGTCCCTCACGTTGCTCGCCTCCACCGCCCACGCCGCACCGACGCTGTACCTGGGCATGAACGGCGGCACCATGGAACGGGTGTACGCCGACAAGGTGTTGCCCGCGTTCGAGAAGGCTAATAACGTCAAGGTGGTGATCGTCCCCGGCACCTCGTCGGACATCCTCGCCAAGGTCCAGGCCAACAAAGACAACCCACAGATGCATGTGATGTTCCTCGACGACGGCATCATGTACCGCGCCATCTCCATGGGCCTGTGCGACAAACTGGCGCCAAGCCCGACCCTGGCGCAGATCCCGGACAAGGCGAAGATCAAGGACCAAGCCGTGGCCGTGACCCTGGGCGTCACCGGCCTGGGCTACAACGCCCGCATGTTCAAGGAAAAAGGCTGGGCCGCGCCGACCTCATGGATGGACCTGGCCGACCCACGGTTCAAGGAAAAAGTGGTGTTCCAATCCCTGGCCTCCTCCACCTTCGGCCTGCACGGTTTCCTGATGTTCAACCGCCTGCAGGGCGGCGACGAAACCAACGTGGAGCCCGGCTTCAAGGCCTGGCCAAAAACCGTCGGCCCCAACGTGCTGGAATACATCGCCAGCTCGGCGAAGATCTCCGAGATGGTGCAGACCGACGAAGCCGCGATCTTCCCCCTCACCCCGACCCAGGTCGCCACCCAGAAACTGCTCGGCGTGCCGATGGAATATGCACAGCCCAAGGAAGGCGCGGTGGTGCTCAACGTCGCCGAATGCGTGATTGCGCGCAATGACCAGCCGGAACTGGCGCAGAAACTCGCCGCCTTCCTGCTGACCGCCGAGGCCCAGGCCCCGGCACTGGAAGAAGGCGACCAGATCCCGTCGAACCCAACCACACCCACCACCGACAAAACCCGTGCACGGGTGGAAGCGATGCAGGGGTATTTGCAGACGGCGATTTCGATTGATTGGGACCAGGTGAACCAGGCGCGGCCGGAGTGGAATGCGCGGTGGAGTCGGTCGATTGAGCGGTAGGCTGGCATAGCGGTCACTCCCACGTGGTTGACGTGGGAGCTACGCTTACCTTGCCCTGCGCGCCTTGGCTTTGAGTTTATTGGAATATTTTTTATAGGTCGCTCTCACCGCATTCCGCTGAATGCGGATTTCAAACAATTTCTGCCGCATTTCTCGATGACGGTCAGTATTGATCACAAGTAACCCAAGGAGGGGAAACACCACCCCTAGAGAAAACGCCACGGTATGCGGGCGGTATTGAATCGTCGAGATCACTAGCATCAGGCAGAAAGCGAAATAGCCCATTAACAAATTGGCGGCCCATGAGCGCCCTCTTGCAATCATAAAATTGGCAAATCCGAAAAAGAACGTCAGCAACAGTAGTCCCCAACCAGACAATTCAGTTCTCAATGGCTGGTCAAGCTCGCGCAAATAGGTTTCGTCAACAAGAACAGCCAGCATGGCTGTTGAGAAGATAGCCATGAATATAGTGCCCATGAAAACTGGAAAGTAACGAGTGAGAAAGCTAATAAGCGATTCATTCACCCTGTAATCTCCTCGTACAAACCAATTACAATCGTCGCTGCACTTCCAACGTGACCATTTTGGTAACTTCCAGCCAAGCCCAAGCCCCCACCCAAAACATCTTTTAACTGAGTCAACGTGGCGTGACGAATTTGGTCGGAACTGTAACTCTTCGGCAGTCCCCCCGCTCGCTGCTTTAGCTTGAGTATCTTAGTGGTCAAGCTAGGATCTCTCAGGGCCAACAGTTCATTAGTCAGTTTTTTTCGCTCTTGGCGTGTCAGACCTCTCAAGAGCTCATACCAACTTTTACCTAATGATTTCTTGCTGGCTTTCAGCAGTCGCACCGTAGTCAACGTACCCGCACCAATCCCTATAAGCGAAACGCCATCGAGTATCGGAGAAACAGTGTTGTACCAGTCGGAATCATCCATATGATCGTTTTCGGCCGGACGGTATTGTTCGTTGAAGGTTCTAACCGCACCAATCGCACATTGGGCAGAACTGGCAATTGCCGCGGAGACGCCCGCCGTAACGACAAAACTGCTGACCCCCGCTGTAAACGGAGTCGCCACCGAGCCACTCAGGACAACAATCCAACCTAACACTGCAGCCCCGCAAGACAAGGACGTATTGATCGCTTCGAATACAAGCTGCGACTCCCTCGGCTCATGCTCCAACCGCCGCACAAAATCCAACCGCGCCATCGACCTCGGCATCTCCCGCAAGATCACGCGCTTGGGCAACACACTGCAAATCGGCTGAAACTCACGCAACGTCACCGGCCACAGTTGGGCGTCGAGGTAAACCACCCCTGCCCCGGCAATTGCAGGATCGGCGTCGATCACAGCAAACAGTCTACGCAGGTCAATGCTGCTTTCTACCCGCTCACGGGTGGTGAGGTGAGCCTTCGGGAAACCGTCCTTCAATAAGCTGGTGGCCATTCCTTTACTCCTGAATTCACAAGAGCGCAGAGCGTAAAGAATCAATATCTGCCAGGAATGTAGGAAGGTTTTCTTTTTTAAGACAGGCACTTCCCGATCTGGCCTCAGCGTCTTGTAGTCAATCCTGGGAATAGGAAAAGTACGCCCCGCGCCACCACCGGCGACGATCAGACAAGGAGCGAACATGGCGACCGATATGTTTTTGAAGCTGGGAGACATCAAGGGCGAGTCCAGGGACCAGGTGCATCGTGATGAAATCGATATCACCCGTTGGGGTTGGAGCCTGTCCCAATCCGGCTCCATGCATAGCGGTACGGGCGGCGGCGCGGGCAAGGTCAATATGGCGAATATCGCGATTGAGAAGACACTGGATAAATCCACCCCAAACCTGATGATGGCCTGTGCCACCGGCAAGCATTACCCCGAAGCACGCATTGTGGTGCGCAAGGCTGGAGGCGACAGCAGCGTGGAGTATCTGGTGATCACGTTGAAGGAGGTCATGGTTGCCACTTACGACACGCGTGCAGCGGCAACCAATGACGTACTGACGGAAGAAATCAGCCTTAACTTCGCCAAGGTGGAAGTCAGTTACCAGCCACAGAAAGCCGATGGCGGCAAGGATGGCGGGCCCATCCGGTTCGGCTGGAACATTCGCGAAAATATCAAGGTGTAGGCACGACAGGCAGCGCGCGCTTGTGCGCTGTCTTGCTATACGCCCCCTCGACAATCGCCCGTACCCGCTCAGTCACCGGCTCACCCATCAGGTACGCATCGATCTCCTCGTACGTGCAGCCATAGGCATGCTCATCCAGCTTGCCCGGTGCGAGTTCTTCGAGGTCGGCAGTGGGTTGCTTGTGCACCAGGTTCGCCGGGGCGCCAAGGGCACTGGCCAGCAGGCGCACCTGGGTCTTGGTGAGGCCCGACAATGGCGCCAGGTCGCAGGCGCCGTCGCCGAATTTGGTGAAAAACCCCATCAATGCTTCGGCGCCGTGGTCGGTGCCGACCACCAGGCCGTTGTGCAGGTTGGCCACGGCGTACTGAGCGATCATGCGGGTGCGGGCCTTGACGTTGCCCTTGATGAAATCCACCTGCGAGGCACTGGCTTCGGTGGCGGTCAGGCTGGCCATCAGGCCGTCGACGCTGGCGGCGATGTTCAGGGTGTCGATGTGGTCCGGGGTGATGAAATCCAGCGAGGCCTGGGCGTCGCGTTCATCGGCCTGGGTCTTGTAAGGCAGGCGCATGGCGATAAAGCGCGCGGCGTAGCCCTCGCTGCGTAATTGCTCCGCCGCCAACTGGCACAGGCGGCCGGCGGTGAGGGAATCGACGCCGCCGCTGATGCCCAGCACCAGGGCCTTGCAGCCTGACTGGCGCAAGGTGGTCTTGATGAAGTCGAGGCGCCGTTGGATTTCCTGGGCTTCACCGCCCTTCACCAATGTGCGATCGATATTGAGTTCCTGCGCGATACGTTCCTGCATGTCACACCTCCACGTTGCCGACATTGAATACCTTCGCTGCGTACTGCAAAAACGAGGGGTCTTCGCAGACGTTCTTCACCGGGTCATCGGAGAACTTCACCACCGGTTCGCCGTGCACGCGCACCAGTTTCATGACGATGCTCAGCGGCTCGACGCCTTCCACATCGCAAGCCAGGCTGGTGCCCATGCCGAAACCGAACTTGGCCTTGCCACGCACGTGCCGCAGGATCGGCAGGCATTTTTCGAAGTTCAGGCCGTCGGAGAACATCAGGTCCTTGGTCATCGGGTCGATACCCAGCTGTTTGTAGCGGGCCAGCACCTTGTCGGCCCAGGCGATGGGGTCACCGGAGTCCTGGCGCAGGCCGTCGTAGAGCTTGGCGAAGTACAGGTCGAAATCCTTGAGGAAAAAGTCGGTGCTGATGGTGTCGGTCAAGGCAATGCCCAGGCGGCCGCGGTATTCACGCACCCAGTTTTCCAGGCCGGCGTTCTGGCTTTCGCGCAACCGCCCCAATTGCTGGTGCACCATCATCCACTGGTGCGCCATGGTGCCGATCAGCGGCAGGTCGAATTCGTAAGCCAGGTGCGCATTGCTGGTGCCGACGAACTGGCCGGGGAAGTCGCGGCGCATGATGTCCACCACTTCGCGCTGGGCCTTGAACGACAGGCGCCGGCGCGTGGAAAAATCGGAGACACGCAGGTCGGCCAACTCGTCGCGGCTGAGGTTTTTCTCCAGCCAGTCGAACTTCTGGTAGAGCTTGCGGGTGACGTCTTCCAGGGTCACGTCGGGGTATTTGGCGCGGTTGCGCAGTTCGCTGACCAGCGCCAGCAGCGGTTGTTCGAACATGATGCAGTGCAGCATCGGCCCGACCACACGGATATTCAGTTGGCCGTCGACTTCGCTGACGTGGATATAGCGCAGGTTGAAGCGGAACAGGCCAAGGAAGCGTTCGTAGTCGGGGGTCAGGTATTCGCGAAAGCGCGGGTTGAACAGAAAGCGCAGCTCGCCCTCGCGCATCTGCAGGCCGGCCATTTTTTCAAGCTCGGCGCGCAACTCGGGGATCAGGTGGCCGAGTTTTTCCTTGGCACGCACGATGAAGTTGTATTCCACATCGACATTCGGGTGCTGGTGCAACACCGCCTGCATCATGGTGAAGGTGTAGTAGTCGGTGTCGAGCAAGCCCTGGATCACCGGGGCTTCGTAGTCGTAGGCACTTTCCATGGTGTATCTCCTTAACGCGTGGCCATCGCGGCCAGTTCTTCGCGGGTGCTGCTGATGACGGCACCGGCCTTGAGCAACTCATTGACGGCCTGTACACCGCCCTCCTCGCTGATCCCCCGGCACGCCGGCAGGTGCAGGACCACCTCCAGGCCGGCCTTGAGCAGTTGCAAGGCGGTGGTCTTGACGCAGTAGTCCAGGGCCAGGCCGCCGACGATCACGCGAGTGACGCCTTGGGCCCTGAGGTACTCGATCACGCCGGTGGAGAGTTTGTCGTGCAGGTCGTGGTAGCAGGCGCCATAGGGGTGCAGGTCGGGTTCGACGCCCTTCCAGATGAAGTAGTCGTAGTCATAGGGCGTGGGCAACTCGTCGAGCAAGGTAAAGCCTTCGGTGCCCGGCACGCAGTGGCTGACCCAGGTCACATCGGCGTGGGCCAGGCCGGTGGGCTTGAGCATCTCGCTGTGTTGCGTGACCACCCAGGGTGCGTGCGGGGTGTGGGCGTCCTTGCTGCCGACGCGGTGGCCGGCGAGGCTGGCCATGTAGTTGAGTTCGGCACCGATCCGGTCACCGCCGGCCACCGGCAACTCGTTGGGGCACAGCGGCGTGAAGCTCTTCTGGGCATCGACGTCGAATGAAGCAATGGCAGTTTTCGCAAGGGTCATGGCGGTTCTCCTGAGGCCTGGAAACAAAAGTACACGTCATGTACTTTCATTGCAAGAAACATTTATTTATCTATCCTGACGCAGGTACATGACATATCTGTTCGATCCGTTAGACTGTGCCCCACCGCCGCTCAGAAGGACGTCACATGC
Organism: Pseudomonas sp. GW821-FHT09D08; assembly: GCF_059416305.1. NCBI lineage: Bacteria > Pseudomonadati > Pseudomonadota > Gammaproteobacteria > Pseudomonadales > Pseudomonadaceae > Pseudomonas > Pseudomonas sp. GW821-FHT09D08. The sequence continues at coordinate 31,151 of NZ_JBWKOX010000028.1, read as the reverse complement.
CCCTTAGCCCTTACCTCCATACCGTCGACCTGTGCGTGCTGTGCTACTGCCGCGCCGCCGGGGAACTCCAGTTGTTGCTGAACAAGCGCGACGCCGAACCCTTCGCCAGGCACTGGGCGCTGCCGGGGGTGGTGGTGAATGGCGGCGTGCAAGATCTGAGCCTCCAGGATGCGGTGGAACGCTTGCGCGCCAGCAGCAAGGTCGGCCTGGATCTGGCCTGGAGCGAGCAAGTGGGCACGGTGGGCGATGCGTTTCGCGATCCGCGTTGCTGGTCGTCGTCCACGTACTACCTGGCGATCGTCGCGCATGAGGTGGCGCCGAGTGAGCATCAAGGCTGGTTCGCGCTGAAGGCGGTGGCTGATGGCAGCATCAAGTTGCCGTTCGATCACAACAGCATCGTCGCGGCTGTGCAGGAACGGCTGTTTTCCAAGTCGCTGTACAGCAACTTGCCGCTGATGTTCCTGGGCAATGAATTCAGCGCGCCGGAGGCGACCACGATCTTTTCCCTGGTGCTGGAGCGGCCGGTGCTCAAGACCAGTATTCGCCAGCGCCTGTTGAAGCTGACGGAGGCGGGATATTTGCGCGAGACGGGGCGCAAGAAGCAGGGTGAAGGCGGCAGGCCCCAGGCCACGGTGGAGAACCTGAAGCCTGGGGCGGTTTACTTCTTTGATCGCAGTTTTGCCGATTAGGCACCCTTTTCAAGAACGATGACCTTCAAATGTGGGAGGGGGCTTGCTCCCGATAGCGGTGTGACAGTCAGCAAATAGAGTGACTGATCCACCGCCATCGGGGGCAAGCCCCCTCCCACATTTTGAGCGGTGTATGGCTTAGTTCATCCAATTACCGCCATCCACGTTATAGGTTTGCGCCACTACGTAGTCAGCCTCTTTGGACGCCAGGAAGATCGCCATCCCGGTCAAATCCTCGGCCGTCCCCATCCGCCCGAACGGCACCTCAGCCCCCACCCGCCGCTTCTTCTCGCCAGGTGCCAGTCCTTCATGCCTGGCGAACAGCGCATCCACCCCGTCCCAATGCTCGCCATCCACCACACCCGGCGCGATGGCGTTGACGTTGATGCCCTGCTTGATCAGGTTGAGCCCCGCCGATTGTGTGAGGCTGATCACTGCCGCCTTGGTCGCGCAGTAGATCGCCACCAACGGCTCGCCACGCCGCCCGGCCTGGCTGGCCATGTTGATGATCTTGCCGCCATGGCCCTGGCGAATCATCTGCCGCGCGGCGGCCTGCAGGGTGAACAGCGTGCCGGCGACGTTGATCGAGAACAGCCGATCAAAGCTGTCGCGGGTGATATCGACGATGGGCGCCAGATCGAACAACGCCGCGTTGTTGACCAGGATGTCGAGCTTGCCGACCTGGGCGACCACGGCGGCAATCGCGCTGTCGATGGAAGCCTGGTCGGTGACGTCCATCGCCACCGCGTAGGCCTGCGGGCCAAGTTCGGCGGCGGTGTCCCGGGCCCGCTGCAGGTTGATGTCGGCGATGGCGACGGTCGCGCCTTCATGGATATAGGCCTGGGCAAACGCGCGGCCAATCCCGCGCGCCGAGCCGGTGATCAGCGCGCTCTTACCTTCGAGTCGTTTCATAAGGCATCTGTCCTTTGAAGATTATTTGGGATAGCCGGCGCGTTTCATTTCGCGCTCGGTGGTGGACTGCGCCTGGAGCAACGCCTGCTCGACCGACATGCCCCCCGTCAGCGCCGCCGAGAACAGTTTGCCGACGGACGTGCCGATGGCCTGGAACTCGGGAATGGTCACGTACTGGATGCCCACGTACGGCACGGGTTTGGCCGACGGGTGCGCGGGGTCGGCATGCCGCATCATCTCCAGGGTCACCTGGGCAAACGGTGCAGCCTGGAGGTACGCCGCGTTGTAGGTGGACTGGCGGGTGCCAGGCGGTACGTTGGTGATGCCTTCTTTATCGGCGACCAGCTGGATGTAGTCCTTGGACGTGGCCCAGGCGATGAAGGCCTTGGCGGCGCCCTTGTGTTGGGAGGTGGCCGGGATTGCCAGTGACCAGGCGTACAGCCAGGAGGATCCCTTGTCGGTGACTTCGGTGGGGGCCGCGGCGAAGCCTACGCTGTCGGCGACTTTGCTCTGGCTCTTGTCGGTGGTGAAGGAGCCGGCGACGCTGGCATCGACCCAGATCGCGCACTTGCCGCTATTGAACAGCGCCAGGGTTTCGTTGAAGCCGTTGCTGGACACGCCGGGCGGGCCGTATTGCTTGAGGGTGTTGACGTAGAAGTTGGCGGCGGCGGTCCATTCGGGACTGGTCAGCTCAGGCTTCCACTGCTCATCGAACCAACGCGCACCGAACGCGTTGGCCATGGTGCTCAGCAGCGCGATGTTCTCGCCCCAACCGGCCTTGCCGCGCAGGCACATGCCGTATTGGCCGTTGTTCTTGTCGGTGAGCTTGGCGGCGAATTCACCCAGCTGGGTCCAGGTCGGGTGCGCCGGCATGCTCAGACCGGCCTGCTTGAACAGGTCGGTGCGGTAGTAGGTGACGGTGCTTTCCCCGTAGAACGGCAAGGCATACAGGGTGTCGTTGACCGACAGGCCCTGGCGCACGGAGGGGAAGATATCTTCGGCGTCGTAATCGGCCGGCAATTGGGTCAGCGGTTCCAGCCAGTGCTTGGCGCCCCACAGCGGGGTTTCGTAGGTGCCGATGGTGAGCACATCGAACTGGCCGCCCTGGGTGGCGATATCGGTGGTGAGGCGCTGGCGCAGCACGTTTTCTTCCAGCACCACCCAGTTGAGCTGGATATCCGGATGCTGCTGCTCGAACACTTTGGACAGGCGCTGCATGCGGATCATGTCGCTGTTATTGACGGTAGCGATGGTCACGGTGTCGGCTGCCTGGCTGGGCATAGCCAAGGCCAGGCCGGAAAGCAGGAACAACGCTTGCGGAATCTTGGACATAGCGGTTTCCACCTGTTGTTTTTGTTGTTGAGGGCCGATTACAGCAGCTTGGGCCTAGCCCTCACAAACGCATGGCGCATGCGCGGCTGATACTTTTTTAACCGCTGGCTCAGGATCAAAAAAGTATCAGTGCCGGGCGAAACCGGGGGTAGCGCAGGGATTGCCAACCCGCGTATTTTTAGGCGATTCCACAACTAAAAGAGGCATGACCATGCCCATCAGCCGCGCCAAGCTGTTCGAACATCGCCCTGCCGAACTCGAAGTGATCCTGCCCGAACCGCAGCACTGCTTTCGCTGGTTCGAACATGACTACCCTTACGATCTGGCGCGCTGGAATCACCATCCCGAATTTGAAATCCACCTGATCCGCCAGGGCAGCGGCAAGTTGGTGGCGGGCGACTATATCGGTGCGTTCAGTGCCGGGCATGTGGCGCTGATCGGCCCCGACCTGCCCCACGACTGGATCGGCGAACTGGCGCCCGGCGAACACCTGGCCGGCCGTGACGTGGTGCTGCAATTCGACGGTGCCGCCCTCCTCGCCCTGCGCAACACCCTGCCGGAACTCGGCGACTTGCACGCGCTGTTCGAACAGGCCCGGCGCGGCCTGGAGTTCAGCGGCGACACCGCCGTGCAGGCCGCACGCTTGATGGAGGCCATCGGCAACGCCCACGGCCTGCAACGGCTGATCCTGTTCCTGCAACTGCTCGACTGCCTGAAAAACGCCCCGGCCCAGCAGGTAAAGGCCCTGGCCAGCCCCTGTTACGCCCCGACCCTGGACGCCCGCAGCGCCGAGCGCATCAACAAGGCCTTCGACTACCTGATGCGCGAACTCACCGGCGACCTGCGCCTGTCAGTGATCGCCCAGCAGCTGGACATGAGCGAACCGGGCTTCTCGCGCTTCTTCAAGCGCAACACCGGCCATGGGTTTATCGACCTGATGCGCAAATTCCGCGTGCAACGTGCCTGCCGGTTGTTGCTGCAAAGCGAGATGTCGGTGGCGGATATTTGTTTTGAAGTGGGCTACGCCAACCTGTCCAACTTCAACCGGCACTTCCGGATCGAGATGCACCAGACGCCCAGTGAATATCGCCGCGAAACGCCGATGCACCTGTTAAACCCCTTCGAAAAAATGGCACCCAGTCATTTCTGATCAAAAGGTCGAGTAATTCTTCTTTTTTCCATGGCATTCAAGCCATTAAGCAAAGTTGGTACAGCCTGTGCAACCGTTTGCGGTACGAACTTGGCAACCAAGTTCACCACGACCCGATGAATCGGGTTCAAACCGCGTACGAATAGGGACTTTCAATGCACCCCACCTCAAGGCCCCGTGTCTGCTTTGGTGTTTCCTTGCTACTGGCCGCCGTAACGGGAGTACTCAGCGCACCCATTTTGGCGCAGGAAAAACCCGTGGATGACTCAGCACAGGGCGAAACCCTGAGTCCTGAGGCCAGCCCGGCGAAAAAAGGCGTCTATCTGTCGGAATGGTTCAACCAGGACCTGACGCTGATCGGCAGTAAAGACATCAGCTTCGGCCCCAAGCCCCAGGATGATGTGTACCTGGAATACGAGTACTTCGGCCGCAAGGGGCCCTTCGAGTTGTACGGCTACATCGACGTGCCGAAGATCCTCGGCATCGGCAACAGTAACGACAAAGGCGCGTGGGACCATGGCTCGCCGGTGTTCATGGAGCACGAGCCGCGTATCTCCATCGACTACCTGGCCGGACGCAGCCTGGCCATCGGCCCGTTCAAGGAATGGTATGTGGCGTTCGACTGGATCTACGACCACGGCAGCAATAAGGCCAACCGCGCCAACACCCTGTACAGCGGCCTCGGTACGGACATCGACACCCATTCGCGAGTCAACTTGTCGGCGAACTTCTACGGGCGTTACCAGTGGGAAAACTACGGCGCCAGCAATGAGTATTCCTGGGATGGCTACCGCGCACAGATGAAATACATCGTGCCCATCGGCAAGTTCGATAACGGTGCGTCGCTGACCTATATCGGTTTCACCAACTACGATTTCGGCTCGAACCTGCACAAGGACAACCCGGCGCGCACCGCCAACGCCCTGGTGGCGACCAACGTGCTGCTGTATTCCTTCACCCACCTGCGCTTCACCCTGGTCGGTCGTTATTTTCATAATGGCGGCAACTGGGAAGATGGCAGTGAGTTGAACTTCGGCGAGGGTAACTTCCGCGCCCGCTCCGACGGCTGGGGTTATTACGCCGGCGTGGGCTACCAATTCTGATCAAGGAGTATTAGATGAATACGTTTACCCGTCTCTCCATGGCCGTAGGCCTGGCGCTGCTACCCCATGTGGTGCTGGCTGATTCTGCTGCCCCCATCAGGCCCAAGGTGATGCTGATCACCATGTTCGCCCCCGAGGCGCAAACCTGGATCGACCGCCTGGAACTCAAGCAGGAAGTGCGCGTGCCCGGCCTGTCTGCCGAATACCCGGTGATCCGCTGCAACACCCGGGACGTGTGCCTGCTGGTGACCGGCATGGGCCAGACCAACGCCGCCGCGTCCACCCTGGCCCTGGCGTTGTCGCCCAAGTTCGACCTGCGCCAGAGCTATTTCCTGATCGCCGGGATTGCCGGGATCAGCCCGAAACACGGCACCATCGGCACTGCCGCCTGGGCCCACTACCTGGTGGAGTTCGGCACCCAGTGGGAGCTGGATTCGCGGGATGCGCCCAAGGATTGGCCGACCGGCTACCTTGGCATCAACACCAAGGGGCCCAACGAAAAGCCGCCGCTGGACTACAAGACCGAAGTGTTTGAGCTGAACCCCAAGCTGCAGGCCAAGGCGTTCGCCCTGTCGCACACCGTCGAACTTACGGAAAGCAAAGAGTCCGCCGCCTGGCGCAAACACTACCCCGCCGCCCCCGCCAACCAGCCGCCGCGAGTCACCCGCTGCGACACCCTGGCGGGCAATACCTGGTTCTCCGGTACGCGCCTGAGCGAACGCGCCGAGGTGTGGACCAAGTTGCTCACGGATAACAAAGGCGAGTACTGCACCACCCAACAGGAAGACAACTCCACCTACGAAGCCTTGCTGCGCGCCAGCCGCGAGGGGTTGGTGGACATCCAGCGCCTGGCCGTCGTACGTGCCGGTTCGGACTTCGACCGCCCATACCCCGGCTACAGCGAAGTCGACAACCTGCTCAAATACGCCGACCAGGGCGGGTTCGTACCGGCGCTGGAAAACCTGTACCGCACGGGGAACCCGCTGGTACAGGCGATCCTCAACAACTGGCAGGCGTGGGAAAAAGGCGTCCCAGAAGCCTAGTGCGGAGCGACATGGGTCAAGGCAGCAAGATGATCTTGTCCGCACTGCCTTGATTCACGTCCTCATAGCACTGCACCCCATCGGCCAGCGCCACCTCACGCAGGCCGGTGGGCAGCGGCAACAAGCCCTCGTCGAAAAAACGTCCGAACTGCTCCAGCATCACCGCGCACTGCTCACAGTTGTAGAGCAATGAATTGATCCCCACCACCGAGCCGCCCTTGCGATACAGGGCCAGGGCCGGCAGTTGTACGTGACCGTCCACCGGCGCGGCAATGATCGCGATGCGACCGAACGGCGCCAGGCCTGCCACGGCCGCCGGCAGCCAGAAACCGGTGGTGTCGAAGATCACATCGGCGCCGCCCTTGAACACCGCATTCACCTGCGCGCCCAGCGCTTCGGGCGTGCCCAACGCAATCGCGTCGACCCCTTGCGCCTGCAATACCTCGACCTGGTCAGCCTTGCGCACCGCCGCCAACACCTGGGCACCCAGAACCCTCCCCAAGGCTAATGCCGCGCTGCCCACCGCCCCATTGGCGCCGATCACCAGCAAGCGCGTGCCTTTGCCCACGCCACTGCGCTGCAGCGCATCCCAGGCCGTGGTGTAGGGCACACCCAGGCTGCCGGCCTGGGCAAAACTCAGGTGGGCAGGTTTATGCGCCACGCCTTTGGCCGACACGGTGAGGTATTGGGCGTGGGAACCGTCGGCGAAAAAGCCCAGGTCGCGACCGGTGCCCCAGACCTCCTGCCCCACCAGCGCCTGGGGCCCCTGCACGACCACGCCGGCGAAGTCGCGGCCAGGTATGCGCGGCACGGTGGTGTAGGGGAAACGCCCGAGTACGTTCTTCACGTCACTGGGGTTGAGGCCCGCCGCCTTGATCTGTACCAGCACTTCATCGGCGGCCGGTACCGGCGTGGCGACGTCGACGAAGCTCAGGGCGCCGAGGTCGCCAGTAGCGGAAAATTGCAGTGCTTTCATTGCCAGTATCCATCGAAGGGAGAAGAGGAATCAGGACCACCAACCGCTGAGCAACTGCCGCCCCATGGGCCAGAGTTTTTCGCCGAGCAGCATGCCCATCAGCCCTACCAGCGCAATGGCGGGCGGTGCGGGCGAGCGGAAGTCCAGGGCGCCGTAGATCACGCCGACAAAAAGGCCAATGCCAAGGGAGATCAGGTAACTCATGGGGCCGACGCCTGTTGGGTTGATGGGCTTAGTGTAGGGAGCCCATCCCGGTAGCATCGGCCAAGGGCTTCAGGATTTCGGCCAACTCACGTACTGGGAAGGCGCCATCCCCAGTTCACGCCGGAACATGTCGCTGAAACTGCTCGGCGAATAGCCCAGGGAACGCGCGATAGCGCTGACCGACTGACCCTGGATCAACTCGGCCACCGCCGTGGCCAATTGCACCTGGCGGCGCCATTCGGCAAAGCCCATGCCCAGGTGGTGCTGGAACAGTCGCGCCAAGGTGCGCACGCTGGCACCGGCCGCTTCGGCATGCTGCTCGAAAGGAATCTCCAGGGACGGCGCCGCCATGACCGCCTGGCACGCGCTGATCAACCGGCGGTCAGCTTCCACCGGCATGGCGATACGAATCTGCGAGCGCCGCGCCCTTTGCAACTCCAGCAGAGCCAGGCCGACCAAGGCGGCGTAATATCCCTCGTCACCGCTGTCGCCCTGTTCCACCAGCGTGACGATCAACTCACGCAGCAGCCCACCGACTTCAATCACTTGCACCTGGCTGTCCAATGTCGCCGCCAAGGCCGGACGCAAGTAGATATTGCGCATCTGCAAATCCGACACCACCCGGATGCCGTGCTCCACGCCCGGCGGCAGCCAGACCGCGCGCTGGGGCGGCACCACCAGGGCTTCACGAGGCGTCTCGACCCACATCACGCCGCTCATGGCATAGAGCAATTGGCCCCAGTCGTGGCGATGGGGCTCCACGTACAGGCCACGCGGGTAGGTGCGCGCCAAGGGTTGCACGGGGACGGCGTGATCACTGAGGTCGGGGGGTGCAGCCAGGGCCATGGGGAGCACATCTATCGGGAGTCAGCCGCCATGGTAAAGACCACCGTCCGACAATCCGAGTGAATTTTTACCGCCGAGGGCGATCACTTGCTTACACCACCAGGGTTGAGGGGCCAATGAATAACGCAAAACTGTTTGTGATCGACTACACCCTCCATGGCGAAGCCAAGTCATTCATCATTCGTCTGGAAAGGCTCGATACCTTGGAGGCCTGGCATTGGGCAAGCTGTGACGCCGGCGTGGGCCGTATCGGCCGGTTTGCCCGCGAGCGGGTGAAGAAAACCAGCCAGGAACAGGCCGAGAAATTCGGCATAAAAAACGTGCAATGGCGCCGCTCGGATGTGCGCGCGCAGGCTTGATCAGGGAGAGATAACCATGGATTCAATCAACGGCAAGGCGCGCATTGATTACACGCGCGACACCTTGTTCGGGCCGCTGGCCAGGCATGTCGAGTGCCAGGTGAGCTTGCAGCGTAAACCCGGCTGGCTGGTGCTGAAGGTGTTCCAGCCGCTGCCGGACGATTTGCATGATGCGCAGACCCTGGTGCTGGCCCTCGAAGGTCGACGAACCAGCGGCGTGGTAAAAGACAGCCGGCGCTTGTCCGACCACAGCCTGCGCCTGGAGCTGGAAACCCAGTAAGCGATACGCAGGGAGCGCGCTATTGACGCTCCCTGCGAACGTATTCAGCCTTTAGCCGACTTGGCGCACTCGCACCCCGTCGCCGCCGCACAAGGCTCGCCATGGGCATGGTGCTCGGCACAGCCCTGGCAGCAATAGCCCTTACCGTCCTTCATTACCGCATCGACGCCCAGCACACACTTGCAATGCGGGCAGGCACAGGTTTGATCAGGCATGGCCAGACTCCTTCTTCATGGTCGTCCGGTGCGGCGGTTGCCGGCACCTTAAGCAGTGACTGCCCGGCCTCGGCGATGGTTCAAACCATCAGTCCGTGCGTGTATTGCTGCGGTACATGAACACCAAGGCCAGAGCCAGACACACCATCGCCAGGATGCGGCTGCTCGACAGTTCGACGGCCGGGTTGCCCAGCCACCCGAAGTTGTCGATCAGCATGCCCATGCCCAATTGCCCTGTGATCACGGCCACGGTTGCCACTGCAGTACCGACCACCGGCACGGCCCCGACCATCACCATCATGTACACCACGCCGAACAATGCGCCGGTCAGTTGCCATTTGGGCACGTCGAGCAGGCTCACGGACTGGGCCGGCTCGAAGAAGAAAATCAGCAGCGCGGTGGTCAGCGCACCCACCGCAAACGTCAGCAGACTGCTGCGCAACACGCCCACCGCCTGGCCGAGGCGACCATTGATTGCAGCCTGCACACTCAACACCGCACCGGCAGCAATCACCAGCACCAATAACAGAATCAGATTCATCGCCTTACCCTCGTGCAATCAGAACAAGTGCCGCCACAATCAACGCCAGGGCTATCCAGCGCTCGCCATTGACCCGTTTACGTGCGGTGCCGAACCAGCCGAAATGGTCGATCAGCACGCTCTTGCCCACCTGGCCGGACAAAATCGCGATCATGGTCATGGCAATACCGATGTGCGGCGTGGCCAGGGTCAGCACCACCACATACATCGGCCCCAGGAACCCACCGATCAGTTGCCAGCGCGGCAACTCGGACAACGCCGGGCCCTTTTGCGGGCCGCTGAACAACAGCAGCAAAAACAGAATCGCCGAGCCGACGCCGAAGATGCTCAAGGTTGCCCAGAGGTGCCCCACTTGCACGCCCAGCGGCCCGAGCAATCCCGCCTCGACCGACAAGCCCATGCCGGCCAGGATCACCAGCGGCAACAACAGCAGCCGTAGAAGGTTTTTCTTCGGCGTGGCTTGCGCCACGGCCTCGATGGAACTTGCTTGCATACATCACCTGCACGTCAACAAAGGATTGGATGACGCGCATTATCCGGTGGCCGTCCTGTGCGATAAATGGGAGCATGCCGACAACACCTTTGCGCAGTACGCACAAACCGGAGGCCTGATGCAGGGCTTGAATGAATTGAGTTTCAAGGCACTGCGCCTGTTCGTCGCGGTGCTGGACCACGGCAGCTTTTCCGAAGTAGCTCGCCGCGAAGGCCTGGCGCCCTCTTCCATCTCCCGGCAGATCCAGCTGATGGAACAGGCCCTCGGCCAGCAGTTGCTCTACCGCCACACCCGCGCGGTGAGCCCCACCGAAGCCGGGCGCCTGCTGGGGCGACACGCGCGCTTGATGCTCGAACAGCTGGAAGCCGCCGGCCAGGCCCTGCAGGAACAGGAAAGCGAACCCAGCGGCCTGGTGCGCATCAACGCGCCGATGGTGTTCGGCCAGCGTCACCTGTCACCGTGGCTGGGAGAGTTATGCCGGCGCTACCCGAAGCTGCAACTGGACATCCAGCAAACCGATACATACGTCGACCCGCTGCAAGACGGCACCGACCTGCTGTTCCGTATCGGCGTGCTCAACGACTCCAGCATGCAGGCGCGCATCTTCGCCCCCCAACGCTTTCGCCTTGCCGCCAGCCCCGCCTACCTGGCCCGCCAGGGCACGCCCCAGCACCCCGAGGAACTGCTCCATCACCAGTGCCTGGCCTACAAGGGCATCACCGGCCAGCAACGCTGGTTCTTCCGCAAAGGCCAGGGCGACTGGACGCCCTACAGCGTCAAGGGCCCGATCACCGGTAACCACGCCGACACCCTTACCCACGCCGCCGAACAAGGCCTGGGCCTGGTGGTGTTTCCGTCCTGGCTGATCGGCGAAGGCCTGCGCGCTGGCACCCTGCAAGCCGTACTGACGGAATATGAAGTGGCGACCACGCTGGAGCCGCAGCAGATCGCGGCGCTGTGGCCGGGGAGCCGCAGGCTGTCGCTGAAGGTGCGCACGGTGATCGATTATTTTGTGGAGTGTTTTGGGACGGTGCCGTATTGGGATCGATAAACGGTTGAGGAATTTTCCGAGTAGTAAAAGTAGGTTCGGTCTGATTTAACGGGCCACCCTATTTTGGACCGGGTGCATTGGGGCAGACTTTGGCGATGTCCTTTTTGGAGAGATGCCATGGTTTTCATGTACCCAAAGCCGTCACGCGCTGAACGTGAGGCGGCAACCAGCGGTCGGCTCGTCTTGGATAGCTCACCCAGTTTTGGCTATATTTGGCCAAAATACGCGGAGCACCTCATGATTACCGTACCCTTGGGCGAAGCAAAGAATAACCTGTCAAAACTGGTGGATGACGCCGCCGCCGGCAAAGTTATCACCATTGCCAAGCATGGACGTGCGATGGCACAACTCGTTCCCGTGGGGAAATCCAAAGGTCAGCGAATTGGCGCGATGAAAGGAAAGCTCGTTGTCCCCGAGGACTTTGATGCGCCCCTGCCAGGCGACCTGCTGGATGCGTTTGAGGGCAGCCATCCATGAGAGTGCTGCTGGATACCCATGTTCTGCTCTGGGCACTGACTGACGACCCGAAGCTATCCAGCAAAGCCCGACGACTGATCGAGAATGCCGCAGAAATCTACGTCAGCGCGGCAACCTTCTGGGAAATGGCGATCAAGGTCGGCCTTGGAAAACTCGATGCAGACCTGGACGAAATCCGGGGATATTGCCTTGAAAGCGGTTTCGTCGAACTGCCCATCACCTCGGAACACGCGATTGCCGTAAAGGATCTTGAGCCTCATCACAAAGACCCTTTTGATCGGCTTATCGTAGCGACAGCCATCAGTGAACCGATGAGGCTATTGACCGCCGACACGCAGATTGCCCAGTACACATGCTTGGCAATCCTGGTATAGCCCGCACCCACGGCCTGGAACTCAGAACACCCACTGCCAGATCAACCACGCATTGGCCCCACTGATCAGCGCAAACAGAAACCACGCCAGCACCCGGGTGTGCAGGCGATTGACGAACGGCCCCATCAGCTGCTTGTCGCCGGTCATGCGGATCAACGGGTACAAGGCAAACGGCAGTTGCAGGCTGAGCACCACCTGGCTGAGGATCAGCAGCTTGCCAATGGCCTGGTCGCCCATCAGCCACACCCCGAGAAACGCCGGGATCAGCGCCAGCCCACGGGTGATCAGGCGGCGTTGCCAGCAGGGAATGCGCAGGTTGAGATACCCCTCCATGATCACTTGCCCGGCGATGGTGCCGGTAAAGGTCGAGCTTTGCCCGGAGGCCAGCAAGGCGATGCCGAACAGGATGCTGGCAAAGGCGCCGCCCACCAACGGGTCGAGCAAGCGGTAGGCGTCCTGGATCTCCACCACCTCAGTGTGCCCGGTCTTGTAGAAGGCGGAGGCGGCGAGTATCAGGATCGCAGCGTTGACCAGCAGGGCCAGGGCCAGGGAGCCGATGGTGTCGATCCGGGCCAGCTTGATCGCATCCTGTTTGCTGGCGAGGTCTTTGCCGATCAGGCGGGTTTGCACGACCGAGCTGTGCAGGTAGAGGTTATGGGGCATCACCGTGGCGCCGAGAATACCGATGGCCAGGTACAACGGCGCGGCATCGCTGATGGCCGACAGTGATGGGGTAAAGCCGCTGAGCACATCCGGCCAATACGGTTTGATCAGCACCAGCTCAATGAAGAAACACACGCCGATGGTCGCCACCAGCGCCAGCATGATCGCTTCCAGGCGGCGAAAACCACGGTTCTGCAGAGCCAGCACCAACAGCGTATCGAAGGCGGTGATGACAATGCCGGTGGTCAGGGAAACGCCCAGCAGCAGGTGAAACGCCAGGGCGCAGCCGAGCACTTCGGCGAGGTCGGTGGCGATGATGGAGATTTCCGCCAGCACCCACTGGGTGCGTGCGGAGCGTTTGCTGTAGCGCTCACGGCATAGTTGCGCCAAGTCCTTGCCGGTAGCGATACCCAAGCGCGAGCACAGGCACTGCACCGCCATCCCCGCCAGGCTGGCCAGCAGCACCACGAACAACAGGCTGTAGCCGTAGCGCGATCCGGCTTCGATAGCCGTGGCCCAGTTGCCCGGGTCCATGTAGCCGATGGAGATCAGCAGGCCGGGCCCGGCGAACATCAGGATGCGTTTGAAGAACGACGCCTTGGGGTCAACGACAACGGAGCCGGCCACTTCCGGCGGGCAGAATGGAGCGGTAGCGATTTTCGGCAGGCTGAATTTCACACGGTATCCCAGGCAAACACACTCGACAGGGGCTCAGCTTATCAGTCGGACGCAACCGTGCGCATCACCGTGTCCCGAGGCAGGTCAAACGCCTCCACGACCTGCACCACCAGGTCCATCTCCTGGTTCAAGGCTTCACGCTCCATGCGCTGGCGAATCACCCCGATCACCAGCACGGCCAGGGTGGTGATCGAGTACGCCGGGCCGGAAAACGCCCGTACACCGCTCACCAGCAGCATCGCCGCCGCCAACGCCTGGCCGACCACCGGGATCGCGGAGGCCGCACCCCGACGCAGGATAAACCCGGTCAACCCGGCCAGCGCCGTGCCGCTCAACGCCGTAGTGGCTGTTCGGCCGAGATCGAAACGGCTGAACAGACCCTGCTCCTTTTGCGCGGCCGCCTTGAGCTCAGCATCGAATACCTGGCGGTCGGCGTGGCTGAGTTTGTCCTTGTACTGCTCGAGCAGTTTTTCCGCGACCCGGGCTTCGAGGTCAGCCAGTGCCACCGTTTCAACGGGCTCGGCAAACTTGATTCCCAGTCGCTGCGCCACCTCTTCGGCAATCTGCCGATAGTTCACGCCATGGCCACGGGCCAGGTTCATAAAGCTGTCGCCGCCCATGCGCTGCAACTCGATGGCCAGCTTGAGCGGCTCGCGCACCGTGGCGTCGATCGATGCACTGCGCTTTTGCGCCATCAATTCGGCCAGGAACGCCAGCTCCTCCGGCCGCGCCTGCACCAGGGCCGCAAACAAGTCGGTGTCCTCTTCGGCAAAGCGTACCTCGCTGCTGCGCTGGTCGGCGCGGATCAGGCCGCGCCGCTCCTGCAACAGGTCGGTGTACTGCACCACGGTCTGCAACTGCGGCCAGTACGCGGCATGATCAAAAGTAGCCAGGTGCACATTGGTAACCTTGGCCTTGAGTGCCGGCGTCACCGGGATCGCATACCGGCCGATGCACCGCTCGGTGTCCGGCTTCATGGCCAGGGCCCAGTCCTTGCTGGAGTGGCAATTGATCACCCGCCCCTTGAGCGGCGCACACACCTCATCCCAAGGGCTGGACGTACAGATCGCCCCGCCCATCAACAGCAGGTTGTCCAACGGCAGTTCCCGGGCGGTATCCGGGCTGGCCAGCAGGCTCTTGACCAGAATCCGCGCCCCCAGGGAATGCCCGATCAGGTTGATACGCCGCACCTCCAGCGCCTCGCCATGCAGGTAGCTGGCCAGCTCCGGCAGCAAGCTCCTGGCCACTTCGTCCACCCGCGCCTCGACGCTTTTATAGTGGTCGAGAAAATAGGCAATCGCCTTGCCCACGCCGACGGTCGCGGCACCGATGCTGCCGCCACCCAGCATCGCGGCGATCACCTCCTTGAAGGGCGCAAACAGGTTTTCCAGGAAATGCCCCGCCGGCCAGAACAGCATCAGGTTGGTCGACCCCTCGATACCCGCCAGCTGTTGCTTGAAATTGCCCAGCTGTTGCCGGTTAAAGAACGCCGAGTAACCGTGAACATAGAGATTGAGCACATCGCCCTGAGGCTCGCCGCACAATACGAACGTGGGCTTGCGGGTGCGGTGCATTTCATCCCACTGGTGCTGCATGGGCCGGTGACTCCTGGTGACGAGGGACGGCGATAATAACAAAGGGAGGCCTGTAGAACGGTGAATCCTGACCGGCGTGGCGGTCGCGAAGGCTCAGAACTGCGCCGCAGCCTTTGATTTGGCCAGGTAGCGCGCCGGCGAATCCCCCAGGTTGCGCCGGAACACGGAGGTGAATGCACTGGAACTGCTGAACCCCAATTCGAACGCGACATCGGTGATGGACGTGCCATGGCTTAGCCGTGCGGTGGCTTCCAATAGGCACACCTGCTGGCGCCAGGACACGAACGTCATCCCCGTGCCCTCGTAGAAATGGCGGGTGAAGGTGCGCCGGCTCATGTTCGACCAATCAGCCATCTCGTCGAGGGTGATTTTCTGCGTGGGTGCATCCAGGAAGCGCTGACACGCTCGCGCCAGCCGCGGCTCGCGCGGCAATGGCGCGCTGAGTGGCAGCTCGGGCATGGCTGCGATTTCATCAATCAACAGCGTCAGCACGCAGTGATGCCTCACGCTGGGTAATGCCGAGGAGTCGATAGCCAGCGCCGCCTCCAGTAAATGCCTGAGCAGGGGCGACACTTCAAACACCTGGCAGCGCTCCTGCAACCGCGCCCGCTTAGCGGCATCGGCGTTCAGATAGGTATTGAGCATCACCACATCCCCGCGCATCTGCATTTCATGGGGCACACCACCCGGCACCCAGATCGCCCGCTGCGGCGGTACCACCCAATTGCCGAGATCGGTGAACATTTTCAGCGCGCCGGTGGAGGCGTAGGCGAACTGCCCACGCGAATGGGTGTGCCGCTCAAAGACGGTACCGCTGGGGTATTCGCGCAGCGTTACCACGGCTTCTGGACTGGCGGAATCAAAGATCGGAATCATGGCCCGATTCTGTCAAGAGATGACCTTATATAGCAAGCGGGCCAACCCGCCCCTCCCCTAACATCAACGCCTTCGAAGAAGCGCAATGACCAAGGGAACATTCCATGCTGAAAAAACACCTGGCGCTAGCCGTGCTCGTCACCCTGGTATGGGGGGTGAATTTCCCCATCACCAAACTCGGCCTGCGCTCGGTCGACCCTTTTGTGCTCACGGGTATCCGCTTTTCCCTCGCCGCCCTGCCGCTGGTGTTCTTCATCAAGCGCCCCGCCGTCAAATTCAGCTACGTGGCCGCCTACGGCGTCATCTTCGGGCTGGGCATGTGGGGCGTGATCAACTATGGAATCGAGAGGGGTGTGAGCCCCGGCATCGCGTCATTGATCATTCAACTCAGCGTGTTTTTCACCATGGGCTGGGGTTGCGTGTTGTTCAGGGAAAAACTCCGCGGGACGCAAATGGCGGGGGCATTTATGGCCCTGATCGGCCTGGCAGCTATCATCTCCAGCCGAGAAGGCAGCCACGCAGTGCTGGGTGTGATGTTGATCGTACTCAGTGCGCTGGCCTGGAGCGTGGGTAACGTCATCATCAAGAAGTCGGGGGTCACTGAGATCTTCTCGTTCATGGTGTGGGCCAGCCTGTTTCCGCCGATCCCGTTATTTCTCATGGCTTGGCTGATGCATGGCAGCGCACCGTTCGAAGGCTTGCAATCCAGCCTCGACATCATTGCGATCCTGTCCATTCTGTTTCAGGTGTACCTGGCGACGCACTTTGCCTACTGGGGCTGGAACTCGCTGCTCAAGCTGTACCCGGTGTCCACGGTGGCGCCACTGTCGTTGTTGATTCCGGTGTTCGGGATCAGCAGTTCGATGCTGCTGATTGGCGAGCGCGTTCCCGCGCCAGACCTGATCTCGATTGCGATCATTATCGTCGGCCTGGCCGTGGGTTTGTACCGCAAGCCGGCGTGAACCGCCCGCCGTCAAACACGCACCGGCGTGTTGTCGCCTCAAACGCAGCAAAAACACAATTTTCGAAAGGTAAAAAGCGCTCTAATACCCTCCTGTCGATTGGTTTTAAAGATCCTGGAGTTCGCAATGCCCCATGAAGGCAATCTGTTACAAGCAGCCGTGGTGTTCCTGCTCGCCGCCGTGCTGACCGTGCCCCTGGCCAAGCGCCTGCAATTGGGCGCGGTGCTTGGCTATCTGTTTGCCGGTGTGATCATCGGCCCGTCGGTATTGGGCCTGATCGGCAACCCGCAAAGCGTCGCGCAGTTCTCCGAACTGGGCGTGGTGTTGCTGCTGTTTATCATCGGCCTGGAGCTGTCGCCCAAGCGTTTATGGGTGATGCGCAAGGCGGTATTTGGCGTCGGCCTGGCCCAGGTACTGCTCACCGGCCTGGTCATGGGGGTGGTGGCGTTGTGGCTGTTTGGCCAGTCGTGGAACAGCGCCATCGTGCTCGGCCTTGGCCTGGCGCTGTCGTCCACCGCGTTCGGCCTGCAAAGCCTGGCCGAGCGCAAGGAGCTGAACCAGCCCCACGGGCGCCTGGCGTTTGCGATCCTGCTGTTCCAGGACATCGCCGCGATCCCGTTGATTGCCATGGTGCCGCTGCTGGCCGGCAGCGATCATCCGGCCACCGAAGCCCAGGGCCTGCAACACGTCCTGCAGATCCTCGGCAGTATTGCCGTGGTGATCATCGGCGGGCGCTACCTGCTGCGGCCGGTGTTTCGCATCGTCGCCAAGACCGGCCTGCGCGAAGTGTCCACCGCCACCGCCTTGCTGGTGGTGATCGGCACCGCCTGGCTGATGGAACTGGTGGGTGTGTCCATGGCCCTCGGTGCCTTCCTCGCCGGCCTGCTGCTGGCGGACTCGGAGTATCGCCACGAACTGGAATCCCAGATCGAGCCGTTCAAGGGCCTGCTGCTGGGGCTGTTCTTTATCAGCGTGGGCATGGGCGCCAACCTCAGCCTGCTGCTCAGCTCGCCGCTGGTGGTGATCGGCCTGACCCTGCTGTTGATCGGTTTGAAGCTGCCGCTGCTGTACGCCGTGGGCCGCATGGTGGGTGATCTCAACCGTGAAAGCGCTCTGCGCCTGGGCGTGGTGCTGGCCGCGGGCGGTGAGTTCGCCTTTGTGGTGTTCAAGATCGGCCGCGACCAGGGCCTGTTCGAACCGCACCTCTACGACGTGCTGGTGCTGACCATCACCCTGTCCATGGCCGTCACCCCGCTGTTGCTGCTGGTCTGCCCCAAGCTGTTCAAGCCCAAGGTCAAGCCGGTGGAAGTACCGGAGGAATACCGCACCATCGAAAGCGATGCGCCGCGCGTGGTGATCGCCGGCATGGGTCGTATGGGCCAGATCGTCGCGCGGATCCTGCGCGCGCAGAACATCTCCTTCATCGCCCTCGACACGTCGGTGGAAACCATCGAGCTGACCCGCAGTTTCGGCGGCATGCCGGTGTTCTACGGTGATCCGCAACGGCCGGAGATCCTGCACGCCGCCAAGGTCGACCAGGCGGAGTTCTTCGTGATAGCCATGGACGACCCGGAGATCAATATCAAGACCGCCGAACTGGTGCGCAACCTCTACCCGCACATGCAGATCATCGCCCGTGCGCGTAACCGCCAGCACGTGCACCGCCTGGTGGACCTCGACGCCTCGCCGGTTCGCGAGACCTTCTACTCCAGCCTGGAAATGAGCCGTCGCACCCTGGTAGGCCTCGGGTTGACCCAGGCCCAGGCCGACGCCCGCATCACCCGCTTCAAGCACCACGACCTGCAAGTGCTCGCCGCCCAGCACGCGGTATACGACGATGCGGCCAAGGTGATGCAAACCGCCCAGGAAGCCCGGGCGGAACTGGCGCGGCTGTTTGAGATGGATCGGCTTGAGGAAGAGTCCGACAAGGTGTGAGGCTAAGGGCGAACGATATTGCGAATTTTCTGACAGAATGTGCCGCAATCTCGTTCACCCCTGGAGCGCTTCATGGCCACGTTCACCAAGACCGCTATCCTGCTGGCCCTCGCGCTGACCGCCGGCAGCGTCTTCGCCGCCGCCAAGCCGGCCACGCAAACCATTTCCACCTTGGGCGGTAAGTTCAACTTCAATCTGCCCAAGGCCTACGCCGCCGACACCCTCCCGGCCGGCAAGGCCGAGGACGGCACCGCTGATACCCAAGGCACGATGTACGCCAACCAGAGCACGAAAAGTGTGGTGATCGTCGCCGAAACCGTGCGCAACGACGGCGTAACCATCAAGGACAACGACCCGCAGTTCCTCGATGGTGCCGTGGCCGGTTTCGTCAAGGACCAGAGCGCAGCCCTGCCCGACTTCAAGAAGCTGAGCGAGAAGAAACTGACCGTCAAGGGCCTCGGCCTGCGTCAGGTGGACAGCACCGCCACCCAGGGCGGCGGCAAGACCTTGAACTCCACGTTCCTCGGCGGCTCCGGCAACCACTTGCTGGTCATCCAGGCGATCTCGCGGGCCGATGATGCGAAGGGGCATGCAGAGCTGGTGAAGCTGATTACTGGCGGCAAATAACAAACAAGTCCTGACAACACCCATCAAATGTGGGAGGGCTTGCCCCCGATGAGCATGGGTATCTACACAACTTCAATAGAATAGTGCAGCTGTCGAATCGGCAGCGCGCTCGGCAGCTGCTACGGGGGATAGATGAGCGTCAGCGTAGACGGGTGACGGTGAGTGCCACCACAGCGATCCGCTCCACACGCTCATAGCCGGGCTTTTCCAGTTCTTCACCGAACACATCGGGGTCAAGTTCGCGGTAGGTCCACCCAAAGGCATCGCTGCCCAGCAACGGCGTGACGGCGGCCAGGAACGGGTCTTCCCCGGCGACAATCGCCACGCCGGTGTAGAGCACCAGGCTGCCGCCCAGGGCCAGGCGCCCAACGGCCTCGCCGGCGATGCGCACCGACAGTTGCTCG
The DNA here is from genome assembly GCF_059416305.1 of Pseudomonas sp. GW821-FHT09D08. Taxonomy (NCBI): domain Bacteria; kingdom Pseudomonadati; phylum Pseudomonadota; class Gammaproteobacteria; order Pseudomonadales; family Pseudomonadaceae; genus Pseudomonas; species Pseudomonas sp. GW821-FHT09D08. The sequence goes on along the minus strand of NZ_JBWKOX010000028.1, from coordinate 11,366 downwards.
CCCAGTGCCCCGCCGCCATGCCGGTAGGCCCGCTGGCGGTCGTCATTCATGTAGGGCGGGTTGGCGACGATCAGGTCGAACGTGCCTTCGACGCCGCCCAGCACATCGCTGTGGTACGCCGTGACGTTCGCCAACCCGGCCAGCTCGGCATTCACCGCTGTCAGGCGCAAGGCGCGCGGGTTGATGTCCACCGCCAGCACCTCGGCGTCAGGCCGCGCCCGGGCGACCACCAACGCGCCTACACCGGCGCCGCAGCCGATGTCCACGGCACGCTTGATCGGCTCGAAGCGCTGTTGCATATGGGCTTCGATCAGTTGGGCAAACCGATAGCTGTCAGGCCCGAAAAATACCGCGTCCGCTTGCGTGGTGGGGTACGCCGAGTGGGCAAACAGCAAATCGTCCATGCTCGACCAACGCACCGCACTGCGCCACAGCGCCTCGTGTTTTTCGACCACATCGGCCTGCTGCAGCTCCTCTCGAAACGCCTCGGGCAACAGCTCGCGGTCAAACGGCAGCGACCAGCCGAAGACGTCCCGCAGGTCCTTCGCCAGCGGCGCCCCCTGGCGCTGGAAAAACCGTTCATGGGTCAAGGGCGTTGGCGTGATGAAGCGGTAGCCATTTTCCTTCAACCCCCGGCCCAGGTTCAGCAGGGCGCGGTCGGCGAGTTGTTGTGCAGACATGGGTGATTTCCTTAGCGCAGGCGCGCACGCAGTTGGATAAAGCGGCGAGTGGCATACAACCCGGCGGGCGTGCAGTGACGCTGCGCCGACAGCCACGGGATCAGCGCATTGAGCTGCTGCTCATCAGGCAGGTTCCACAGCGAATCCACCAGCGCCTGGGTGTCCGGGTCGGACGGGCGATGCTGCTCGCGGGAGAAGCGGCTGCCGCGTCCGGGCCGCACGGGCGCCACACGTTGAGCGCTGATCCAGTCACCCGCGATCCAGTCGCGCAGCAGCTGTTTCTCATAGCCGCTGAACACGCCGAACATCGCCGCGCCCGCGCCTTCGATCAATTGCCAGAAGCGACTCTCGGCCGGATCCTGGTTGCGCTTGATCCAGCCCTTGTCTTCCAGGGCCTGCAAAAAGGCGCCGATCTGCCCCGGCTGCGCCAGCCATTGGTTGACGGTCTTGCCTTCGAAGCGGCAGTAATCCGAATGCATGTGCTGGCCGAACGTGCGCTTGCGTTCAAGCATGGCGACCACTTCGTCATTCAGGTTGAAGTCGTGGATAACGGCGCCGGTGCCCGGGCCGAGGTCATTCAGGCGATACCCCTCGGCCACCCGGCGATAGAAGTCCTCCCTGCCCTCCCCCAGCGGCAGCAGGTTCAACACCGACTGCGCCGCCTTGCAGGCGTGGCCGCTGCTGGCGTTGTCGATGGTGACATGGAGGGTGAAGTAATACGGGTCGATGCCCAGTTCGCTCAGCTCATACGCGGTGATCAGCAGGTGCAACGGCAACTGCTCATAGCCGAGGTTGAAGCCGATGATCTCCGGCAGGAAGTCGTCGGCGCACAGGCCCAGCGCCAGTTGCAGGGCGCCTTGCAGGTAATGGTTGTCCTCAAGGCCGGCGTCGCTGTCGGCATCATGCTCGCTGAGTAATTTGCGGTAGATCACCACATGGTTCTGCGCCGCTTCGCCGTCACCCAGCTCTTCCAGGTAGGTGGTGAGCAGGCCGTCGAAACGCGGGTCGTGCCAATAGCGCAGCAGGCCATTGAGCCAGGCACCATCGACCTGTTTGGTCGGCGCCACGCGCTGCAGGAAATACAACGCATGGGCCTTGTTCTGGAAATAACGACGTGGCCGGCCTTGCTGGCGTTGCTCCAGGTAATCGGCATAGGCCTGGGCCACGTCGGCGCAGCGCTGTTCGATCCAGGCCGGCAGTTGTTCGGGCATCTGCGGCAACTCACTGGGCGCGTCGCGCACCTGCGCCAAGTGCGTGCGTAGAAACGCCCGCGCAACCTCTTCAGCGCCAGGGGTTTCGCCATACAGGTGTTGGTACAACCACTGGTACTGACCCGGTTGGGTGATGGAGGCCGGCTGGCCCGACAGCGCTGTGAGAAGCGTCATGATGGCAGTTTCCGCAAAGTCCGATCCAACCAGGCCTCCCCACAAGGAGGCCCCGCAAGCGCGCTCAACAGCACACGCGTCTAAAATGCAGAGCCTGCGGGCATGGGGAAAATTCAATCGGGGTTGTGCGGCTGCGGATCAGTGGTCGTTAGTAGCCTCCGCCGCGGGTTCTGGCGCAGCGCAAAAGCCGGCGCGCGACGTCACTTATACAAGATCGCCTGATGGATATCCTCCAGCGCCATGATGCGTTGGGCGGCATTCAGCTTGATGGCCTCCTTGGGCATGCCGAACACCACGCAACTGGCCTCGTCCTGGGCCACCGTGGCGGCTCCGGCCTCGAGCATCTCCTTGAGCCCGCGCGCGCCGTCGTCACCCATGCCGGTCATGATGATGCCGGTGGCGTTCCTGCCGGCGAACTTGGCCACCGAGCGAAACAGCACATCCACGGATGGCCGGTGCCGGTTGACCAAGGGCCCATCAATGACCTGGGCGTGATAATAGGCGCCGCTGCGGGTCACCATCAGGTGCTTGCCACCCGGCGCGATCAGGGCCAGACCAGGCAGGATGCGGTCATTGTTGCGCGCTTCGCGCACCTCGATCTCGCATACGCTGTTGAGGCGCTCGGCAAACGAGGCGGTGAATTTTTCCGGCATGTGCTGCACGATCACCATGCCTGGGCACACCCTCGGCAGTGCCGTCAGAACCGCCTCCAACGCTTGGGTACCGCCGGTGGACGTGCCGATGGCGACGATACGCTCGGTGGTCTGCGCCATGGCATGGCCATTGGCGGCAGGCAGGATCGCATCCGCGGTGAGCTTGCTGGCCGGGGCCAGTGCCGGCGCCGGGCTGGCGCTGCGCTTGCCCAGGTTCCTGACGTTGGAGTTCGCTGCGGCGCGGATCGCGGCCACCAGCTCGGCCGCCGACTCGATCAGGAAACTCTTCAACCCGGTGGTGGGCTTGGTGATGATTTCCACCGCGCCCGCCGACAGCGCCTGCAGGGAGGTTTCCGCGCCTTTCTGGGTCAGCGAGGAACAGATCACCACCGGCGTCGGCCGTTCGCTCATGATTTTCTTGAGAAAGGTGATGCCGTCCATGCGCGGCATTTCCACGTCCAGCACGATCACATCCGGCCATTCCCGGGCGAGTTTGTCCATGGCGAAAATCGGGTCGGAGGCGGCGCCCATGACGTGGATATCCGGTGTATCGCTGAGAATCGCCAGCAGTACCTGGCGCACCACGGCCGAATCATCGACCAGCAGCACGCTGATTTTTTTGGTAGGCATCTTGTTGAATTGTTCCCATTGGTTGGTGCCGGACCCAGACGTTGCCGTTCCACAGGTCGAACATGATCGTGCGGTAACCGGTACTGCCCATGTCCTGGGCCGTCAGGTGCAGGTGATAGCGCTCGGCCAGGGCCAGCGCCGCGCGAATATTCAGGCTGGCCACGTCCTGCGTCGGCAGGCGGCGCAGCTGGGGAAACATCTTGCCGCCGCCGAACAACTTGACCTGGTAATCCTGTGCATGGGTGCCATTGATCTCGGCGTGGCGCAGCAGCAGTTCCAGGGCTTCGTCGGCATATCGGCCGTCCAAGGGCTGATGGTCGCGCACGCGCCCCGGCAGCATGAAGTGACACATGCCGCCGATCAGCCGTTGCGGGTGCCAAAAAGTGATCGCCACGCAAGAGCCGAGCAAGGTGCGCAGGCGCGTCGGCCGCGTCGCAAAGCTGACCTGGCCAGGCGCCAATACCACTTCGGCCGTACCGACGGGCTTTTTCATGGCTTGCGGTAAATCGACGGCGCCACCAGCTTCAAGGTGTCATTGACACCGTGGAGGCTTTCCGAGTGACTGATGATCAGGTAACCGCCCGGCTTGAGCAGCGGCAACAGGCGCGCGACCACCTGGCTCTTGGTCTGCTGATCGAAATAAATCATCACGTTGCGCAGGAAGATCACCTCGAACTCACCCAGGGCCGGCAGCGCTTCGTTAAGGTTGACCTGGACAAAATTGACGCGGCTACGCAAGGCCTTGTCGATCAGCAAGGTGCCCTCCTGGCGACCAATGCCCTTGAGGCAGTACTTGGCCAGCAGCGGTTGGGGCAATGTCTCGGTGCGTTCCATGGAGTAATGGCCGGTGCGCGCCTTGGCCAGCACTTGGGAGCTGATATCCGAGCCGACCACTTCCCAGGGCGTGCTGCCGAGGCTTTCGGCCAGGGTCATCGCCAGGCTGTAGGGTTCTTCACCGGAGGAGCTGGCCGCGCTCCACACGCGAAACACCTTGCCCGGCGCGGCCCGGGGCAGCACGTGCTGACGCAGGAAGTCGAAGTGCTTGGGCTCGCGAAAAAAATAGGTTTCGTTGGTGGTCAGCAAATCCAGCGCAACCTGCAGTTCGCCCTTGCGCTGGTCATTCATGATCAGCTTGAAATACTCACCATAGCTGTGCAGCTCATAGTGCTTGAGGCGCTTGAACAGGCGCCCGGCCACCAGGGCTTTCTTGGTCGGCGACAGGTTGATGCCCGCCGCGCGGTACAGCCAGGTCTGGAACTGACCGAATTCATGGTCGTCGATGGACACGGTGTCTGCCATGATCGGGTCTCAACGCGGGTCGAGGTCGAGGGCCGGCGCCTGGCCGGCCTCGGCGAGGCTGGACATCTCATCGATGGACAGCACCTTGTCCACCTCCAGCACGATCACGAACTTGCCGTCGACCTTGGCCATGCCGCTGATGAAGTCGGCGCGAATTCGTGCGCCGAAGTTGGGTGGCGGCTCGATCTGCGTCGCCGGGATCTCCCGCACCGCAGACACCGTATCGACCAGCAGCCCGATGTCCTGGGCCTGGCCATCTTCGGTACTCGCCTCGATGATGATCACGCAGGAGCGCCGGGTGATCGCCGAGTTGGCCCGGCCAAAGCGCGCCGACAGGTCGACCACCGGCACCACCGCGCCGCGCAGGTTGATCACCCCGCGTACGAAAGCGGGCATCATCGGCACCACGGTCAGGCTGCCGTATTCGATAATTTCCTTGATCCCCAGGATGCCGATGGCGAACATTTCGCCGCCGAGCATGAAGGTCAGATACTGCGCATCCTCATCGACCGCTGCTGCGGTCTGCCGATTCGTCATTGCTGCACCCATGTCACTCTCCCTAGTAGGCCCGTATTGATCGTGGGATCAGAAGCGGGTGAAATCCGCTTCGTCCGGGGCACTGGCCATGGTGTAGGCGAACGCCTTGCGCTGCGCCGGTGGTTTTGGCTGTGGCGCCTGACGGTTGGGCTTGCTGCCCGGGCTGTCCACGCTGTTGCTTTGAACCGCAGCCTTGGGCGCTGAATCCAGCACGAAAAAGCTCATGGCCTGTTGCAGTTGCTCGGCCTGGCTGCTCATTTCTTCCGCCGTGGCCGCCAGTTCCTCGCTGCTCGAGGCATTTTGCTGGGTCACCTGGTTGAGCTGGGTCATCGCGGTGTTGATCTGCGCGACACCGGCGGCCTGTTCCTCGGACGCGGCGCTGATTTCCTGCACAAGGTCGGACGTCTTGTTGATGGAGGGCACCATTTCGTCGAGCAACTTGCCGGCCTTCTCGGCCATGTCCACGCTGCTGGAGGACAGTTCACCGATTTCCTGGGCGGCAACCTGGCTGCGTTCGGCCAACTTGCGCACTTCGGCGGCCACCACGGCGAATCCCTTGCCGTGCTCGCCGGCCCGAGCGGCCTCGATGGCGGCGTTGAGCGCGAGCAGATTGGTCTGGTAGGCGATGTCATCGATGATGCTGATGCGCTGGGCGATTTTCTTCATCGCCACCACGGTCTGCTGCACCGATTCGCCGCCCTCGGTGGCTTCCTTGGCGGCCTTGCTGGCCATGCCATCGGTGACCTTGGCGTTTTCGGTGTTCTGGTTGATGCTGGCGCTCATCTGCTCGACCGACGCACTGGTTTCCTCGACGCTGGCGGCCTGTTCACTGGTGGCCTGGCTCATCGATTGCGCGGTGGCGCTGACCTCCTCGGAGGCGCTGGCCAGGTTGTCGGCGGCGTTACGCACTTCACCGATGATATGGGCGAGCTTGCCGACCATGTTGCGCATGGCGTTGAGCACCATGCCGGTTTCATCCTTCCCGCCCGGCTCGATGTGCGCGTTGAGGTTGCCTTCGGCCAATTGCTCGGCGGCGCTCGCGGCCTGGCGCAACGGGCGGGAAATGATCCGCGCGATGAACATCGCCAGGCCCAGGCCGATCAACAGGGCCGCGACCAGTACCACGATGATCGACACCCGTGCGCTTTCGTACAGCGCCGAGCCCTTGTCGCCGGCGGCACTCGCGCCGGCGTCGTTGAACTCGATCATTTTCTGCAGGCGGTCGGTCACCTGATCGAATTGCACCCTGGACTCGCCTCGGAGCAAGACGCGCGCCTGAACTTCCTGGCTCTGCCGGGACAGTTCGAGCAATTGGCTGCTGGTCGCCAAGTAGGCGGTCCAGGCGCTTTTCACGCCGGCCAGGAGCTGACGATCTTCATCGTTCGACAGCAATTGCTCGTAGGTGCCCATGCGGGTTTCGAACTGTTGACGCGAATCGGCGGCTTCGCGTTCGGCCTGGGCCTTTTCCTCGGCGATCTCGGTACCGACCTGGCGGTTTTCTTTCAAGCGGTAGTTGGCGGCAAAAAAACGCATGCCTGCCGCTGCGCGCATGGAGGGCATCCAGTTGCCCTTGATGTCCTGGGCCGCCTGGTTGACCGCACCAAGCTGGTGGATGGCGAAGCCGCCCATGGCCGCGGTAAGCGCCAGGACCACCAGGAACGAGCTGATCAGCTTGGTGGAAATTTTAAGATCGTAGAACCATTTCATCGGGGAACCTCCATGGAATTGCAAATGCGTCAGCGAGCGACGGCCGGTGGCGACTGAGATGCCTGGGCCGTGCGGGCTTCCAGTTGTACGATTTGGTTGAGCAGTACCGGTACGTCCAGGATCAGGGCCACCGCGCCGCTGCCCAATATGGTCGAGCCGCTGATGCCACGCAGTGCACCGAACAGCTTGCCCAGGGGTTTGATCACGGTCTGGAACTCGCCGAGCAGGTCATCCACCACCAGCCCGGCCTTATGCTCGGCGTAACGCACCACCACCACATTCTGGCGTCGGGACGCGGGGCCTTCGTGACTGAAGTGGTCGCGCAGGTGCACCAACGGCAACACCTCGCCACGCAGGTCCAGATAACCCGTGTCGCGACTGGACTGGCGCTGCTGTTCATCCAGTTCGATACACTCCTGGACCATGTCCAGGGGAATCACGTAGGTGGATTGGTCGATGCCGACCAGGAACCCATTGATGATCGCCAGGGTCAGCGGCAAGCGAATGCGCACCACGGTGCCCTGGCCGGGGCGGCTGTCGAGGTCGACGGTGCCGCGCAGCAAGGTGATATTGCGCTTGACCACGTCCATGCCGACACCGCGTCCGGACAGGTTGGTCACCGCCTCGGCGGTGGAGAACCCGGCCTCGAAGATCAGGTTGTAGATCTCCTGGTCGGTGAGCACCGCACCGCTGGCCACCAGCCCGCGCTCCTGGGCCTTTTGCAGGATGCGATCGCGGTTGAGGCCGGCGCCGTCGTCGGCGATCTCGATGACGATGCTCCCCGAGTCGTGGTAGGCATTGAGGCTCAGATGGCCCTTGCCCGACTTGCCGGCCGCACGCCGAGCATCGGCGCTTTCGATGCCGTGGTCCATGGCGTTGCGCAACAGGTGCATCAGCGGGTCGCCGATCTTCTCGACCACGGTCTTGTCCAGTTCGGTTTCCGCGCCGCTGATGCTCAGTTCGATGTCCTTGCCCAGCTCCTGGCTGATATCGCGCACCACGCGGCGAAAGCGGTTGAACGTGTCGCCAATGGGGATCATGCGCAAATGCAGGGCGCCATCGAGGATCTCTTCCACCAGCCCCGAGACTGTCGAGGAGGCCTCGTGCAACGGGTCGTTGTTACAGGAGCGGGCCAGCAGGTTCGCGCCGGCGCTGGCGATGACCAGCTCACCCACCAGGTTGATCAACTCGTCGAGTTTGTCGGCGTTGACGCGCACGTAATTGCCGTCGCGGGTTTTCGCCTCGCTGGCTGCCGGACGCTGGGGTGCGGCGGTCACAAGGCCGGGCTCGACCGGCGTGACCAACTCGCCAGCGATGGCCGCTGTGCTGTCGGGCGCTTCATCGACGGCACTGATGTGCACGTCACAGTCGTCACGCACGAAATCGAACACCTCGTTGAGGCTGGCGTGGCTGGCGGTCGAGCGCAGGTCGATCTCGAAACCCAGGTAGCAGCTTTCCGGGTCCCAGCTGTCCATGGGCGGGATGCTGTCGGTCAGGGTGTCGACCTGTATCAACTGCCCCAAGGTCTCGAGGTAGCGCAGAAATGACAGCGGGTCCATGCCATTACGGAACACATCCGTGCCGAAGCGCAGGGAAATATGCCAAAGCACTTCGACCGCCACGTCGTCGGTCACCTCGGCGGTTTCGACGCTGGCAACGGCGGTTCGCATCGGCTGATAGGCACTCAGCGCCTCGCGCAATGCCTCACCGCGCTCCAGAGCGGCAGGGGTCGGCGTTTCACCGCGGTCAGCGACCACTTCGACCAGTTCGAGTATGTGGTCGCCGCACTTGAGCAGCAGCGCGATCAAGGCGGCGTCCACCGCCACACTGCCTTCGCGCAGGCGGTCAAGCACGTCTTCGACGATATGCGTGAACCCGACGATCGACGCCAGGCCGAAAAGGCCCGCCGAACCCTTGATGGTGTGCGCGGCGCGGAAAATCGCGCCGATGGCATCCTGGTCGCCGGGCTCGCTTTCCAATTGCAGCAGGGATTGCTCCATGGCCTGCAACAGCTCGCGTGCCTCAACGATGAATGTCTGTTGTGCCTGATCGAGATTGATGCTCACCGTGACTTTCCTTGTCGATCAAAAAACCTGGGAAGCGCTGGCTATGAGGCCGCGCTGCGACACAGTTGAAGCGTCTGCGTGACCGCCTGGCTCTGGCCGGTCACGCTCAAGGCTATGCCGGCATTACCGGCCTCACGCCGGATGACCGCGAGCAACTGCAAGCCGGCGCCATCCATTTCCGTGACCTCAGACAGATCCAGCTCCAGGCGGGGTGCCGCGCCCATCTGCGGCAGCAGCGCCGCCGCCAGCTCCGCTACGGTGTAGATCGTAAGCTCGCCGTCAATGCGCACGTGGGCCGTGTCGTCGAGTGTTTCAGTGGTAATCGGCATGGGAGCCTCCCTGGCGCCGGGGTCAAGGCAGAATCAGTTTAGACACAGCTGCCAACATCTGCGCAGGCTGGAACGGCTTGACCACCCAAGCCTTGGCGCCGGCGGCCTGGCCCTCGGCCTTCTTCGATTCCTGGGACTCGGTGGTGAGCATGATGATCGGGGTGAACTTGTAGTTGGCCAGCTTCTTGACCTCCTTGACGAAGGTGATGCCGTCCATGTTGGGCATGTTCACGTCGCTGATGATCAGGTGCACTTTCTGCCCGGTCAGCTTGCCCAGGGCATCCTTGCCGTCGCTGGCCTCGATGACGTCGTAACCGGCGCTTTTCAAGGCTATGCCGACCACTTGCCGCACGCTGCTGGAGTCGTCGACCACTAATACACTCTTCGCCATGATGTACTCCTAAAAGAAGGTGATGTCTTGAGAATTCTGCTGCACGGCCGCCTCTCCATGATGGAGGCGCCGTTGCTCGTCGGTGGCATAGGTGGCTTCCATGCGCGCCAGCCATTGGCGGGCGTCGACGGCCACCGGCTGGTCCGGGGCCTGGCTGGCCTGCAGGAGGTGCTCATGCAGGGCCTGCATGTTGTCGCGCACGTGGCTGAGGATCTGGCTGACCCGGTCCTGGAATTGCAGGTTGACCAGCACTTCGGTCATCTCATCCCGGATGCCGTAGCTTTCCTGCTTGAGCAGGTCGGCGGACTCGGCCAGGCGCCCGGTGATGTTCTGGAAGCGTTCGAGCACCACTTGAATACTGTTTTCGGACTCGGCCACCGAATGGCTGTCCTGGTCGGCACTGCTGGACGCGGCCTGGACCAATTGCGTAATGGCGTTGTTGATGATGTCGACCTTGGCCGACATCTGCTGGCCGGTTTCACTGGATTTGCTCGACAGGCTGCGCACCGCGTCGGCCACCACCGCAAAACCGCGCCCGGCCTCACCGGCACGCGCCGCCTCGATGGCGGCGTTGAGGGCCAGCAGGTTGGTTTGCGCGGCGATCGCCGCCACATCGGCGGCCATGGTCCGCAGTTCGCCGGTGTAGGCGGTCAGGCTGCGGACCTGGGCCAGGGTCTGGTCACGGCTGGTTTGGGTGGCCTTGAGCGAATTGATCACCTGGCTCAGCTCGCTGTCACTGCGTGCCAGCACCTCAAGCGCACCGTCGGCGGCCTGCCCGTCCAGTTCGCCGGCCGCGTGCTGCGAGGCTTGTACCGTTTCCTGCAAGCGTGCGGCGATCCCGGTGAAACGGTTGGCCAGGCTCACGATCGCTTCTTCGGTCTGATGGCGCGAGCTTTCCACCTGCTTGGCCCAGATGGGCATGGCGCCCAGCAATACCTCATCGAGCTGGGCACGGGAGGCCATGCCGTCGTGCGCCGCGTGCGCATCTGACTGATCCGCCTGTGCAAGCGCTTGCTGCATTGCGTTGCGCTGCGAACTCGCACTCCAGGCACAGGCACCGAGGCCGATCAGCACCAGTACCGTGCAAGCCAGCAGATTGGCCGGCGAGGTTGATTGCACAAGTATCCACAACACGGCGGGCACGACCGGGATCAAAGCGAACCAGCGAAAACGCGGATAAACGGGAAGAGGCAGGCGGCTGGATTGGCGCTGGGGCATGAGTTCGATCCTTGAACGTTGTTGCGGATGTAAGTGACATAGTTGTTATCTGCGCTGTAACTTGCAACTTGAGGCGACTTGAGTGCCTTCCGTCTGGTTTATGACCGCAGGGTGACAGGCCGGGCAATTCTGGGTCCTTGTTCCTGAAGGATCAGCGGTGGTTTACCGAACAGGGGGTTGTCGCAAGCGCTGGCTAGCGAGTCTGTCTTTCAGGCTGAAAAATCTCTTTGTGGTGAGGGGGCTTGGTTCCGTGGCGGCCTTCGGGCCGACCATGTCGTTGGGTTTGACCGAGTACATATCCGTTGCTGCGGTCACGGCCGCCTATGGTTCCGCTCTTACAGCGGGTCACTTTTGGAAAGAGCCCAAAAGTAACCAAAAGGCTCTCGCCCCACCACTCGGTACCTCGCCTAGGCTCGGTATGCCCTCACTCCGGCTTGAATCCGTGGGCCGCCGTCATGGGCCATCCCTGGC